>NZ_JBWDNW010000004.1:0-361425 GCF_056269405.1 Paenibacillus sp. J2L1-98
ACGGATCCAGGGCACGATTATCGGCGTATTGATTATGGGCGTGCTTACGAACGGTTTGACCTTATTGAATGTAGATTATTATTGGCAATTAATTGTAAAGGGCGGGGTTATTGTTGTGGCGGTTCTGCTTGACCGTTTACGCAGCCGCGGCTAAACAGACAGAGGTCCTTCCCGCGTACTGCGAACCAGCATGACGTTAGGGGAGGACATTTTTGAAAATATAAGAATTTATAAGTTTCACCCTTATACCTGCTTATATTTCACCGCGAAACGAGCTATTGCCGCCAGAGGACGGCGACAGCCGTTTACGCTTGGTCATTAGGGGGAAGTTTTCAGATGGGCACCTTTGCATTACGAAGCATTCGCTCCAAAATTATGCTAATTATTATGCCAATGATCATACTCGCGATGGCGGTCCTGTCCTTTCTTACTTATCAGAATTCGAAAGCGTTGATCAACAGGGAAATCGACAACAAAATGCGTTATCAGCTCAGCTCCACCGCAGAGCATATCCAAACCGAATTGACAGCGCATTTAAAAATTCCGCAAACGCTGGCAAGGGCGATGGAGGTAACGGGTGATCACATTGAGCAGGAAACGGTCATCGATATGATTATGAAGTATTTGTCGACCAATAACGATACGTTCGGGGTCGGCGTATGGTTTGAAGCCAATCAATTCAAAAGCTATGTGAACTATTTCGGACCCTACGCTTACCGTTATAACGGGCAAGTGCTGTACACGCTCGACTACAGCACCAAGGAATATAATTACTTGAATCGCGGCTGGTACCTTATCGGGAAAGATACGGATCAATCCGTGGTTTGGACGAAGCCGTATTTTGATGAAAACTCCAAGTCGGCGGTGCCTGACTACGACAGCGCCTTTTTATCATTTTAACGGTAATTTCCGGGGAGTAGTGACGGCCAATATCGACCTGAAAAATTTGCAGAAAATGATATCATCAACCGAGGTAGGCAAAAGCGGCAGAGCATTTCTGGTGGACAGCGAAGGCACATATATCGCAGACCGCGATGAGCAAAAGCTGTTGAAAATGAACGTATCGCAGGATCCGAACGCAAGCCTGGCAAACGCAGGCCAGACGATGCTCAAAAAAGAAAGCGGTTACGCGACTTATGAGGATACAAACGGCCTGAACCGGATTTATTTTATGGACATTCCGGTTACCGGGTGGAAGCTCGCGATGGTTATTCCTGACAAGGAGCTGTACGAACCGCTTAAGCAGCTGCTAATGAAGTCCGGTATCATTATCGGGATTACACTCATTATTGTATCTTTCGTGATTTATTGGTTTGCAAGGTATATGAGGAATCAAATAAGGGCGGTGAATGTGCTTTCCTCCGACATGGCCTCGGGTGATTTAACCCGTTCGATCGAAGTCCGGTCGCGGGATGAATTCGGCTCCATGGCCCAAAATTTAAACCTCATGACCCGGCAGCTTAACGAAGTCATCAAGAAAATAACGTCGGGTATTGAGATGGTTGCCGGCACGTCGGATCAGCTTACGTCAGGAACGGAGCAAACGACCAAAGCGGCGGAAGAAATTGCGGGAGCAGCCCAGTCGGTTGCTGCCGGCAGCGAGCAACAGGCGCACATGGTGAATAAGGCCAGCGGTAAGGTGGATGAAACATCCGCGGGCTTGAAAAACATGGCTGAGCGAATGACGGTCGCTACAGAAGCGTCCCGCAAGACGCTGCAGACAGCAATCGAAGGAAACGAGTCGATCAGGAATGCGGTTAGCCAAATTCAAATTATGGACGAGAAGGTACAGAATGCGGCTCAAATTATCGAGTCCTTGACTGCCAAGTCCAAAAAGGTCGACGAAAGCATGGAACTGATTGGGAAATTAGTCGCCCAAACGAGAATACTCTCGTTAAATGCAGGGATCACTGCCGTGCAGGCAGGCGCTCACGGAAGAGCCTTTACCGTCATTGCGGAGGAAATCCGTTCGCTTGCCGAGAACGCCGCTAAAGCGGGCCATTCCATACAGGAAACGATCGCGCAAATGCAATCCGAAGTTCGGCTCGCTAAAGAACAGATGGATTCGAACCGCGATGCCGTTCGCAGCGGAAAAACGAAGATCGAGCACGCCGGCACATCGTTCGAGCGTATTGTGCAGTCAGCACAGGATGTGACCGTAGAGACCGAAGGAGCAGTAAACTCCATAACAGAGATGCACATGTACATGTCTGAAATGGAAGATGCCATTAAGAAAATCACAGTCATTTCTATGGAAACCGCCAATCAGACAGTCAGCGTGTCCGCCGCTGCGGAAGAGCAAATGGCATCGATGCAGGAAATGACAGCCGCAGCTCATACGCTTGCTTCGCTCGCTAACGATATGAAAGATTTGATCAGTAGATTCAGCGTATAGAAATGACCCTGATAAGCGAATAATCGTCATCAGGGTCGCGTCGTTTACGTAATCGTTTACGTAAACGATTAAACGATTTTTCGGATGGTTTCATGAGCTAAACTATAAGGATAGGGGATACCATTTCTATGATTACGGATATTCGTAAATTAAGTAAAGCGAATAAGTCAGTATCACTCCTTTTGGCTTTGTTGTTAACCTTTACCGGAGTTATTGCTCCGGGAGCACCGTATGACCTTGCCTTTGCGGAAGAAGCTTCCGACATTACTTATGAAATCGTGAATCCCGGTTTTGAGACGGGAAATTTAGACGGCTGGACCGTGGCAGAAGGGGAGGCTCCGGGGCGTGTCACTTCGGACGTCGTTTACTGGCATAAGGATCCGGTCAATAAAGCAGGCGAATATCACTTTTGGGGAGACGACTTTAAAGCAGGAGTTCTCGAATCGACCCATTTTCAACTAGGGGGTACGGGGGAGATCAATTTCTTAATCGGCGGAGGGAACTTGGCTGATACGCAGTATGTTGCGTTGGTTCGCGAATCAGATGGGATAGAGCTCATCAAAAGCACGCATACATCCTTTGCCGACACCGAAGGCTATCACCGGGTTGTATGGGATGCATCTGCTTTCCTTGGCGAGCATGTATTTATCCGGATCGCAGATAAGGCTGCCGCCGGCGGCTGGCAGCACGTGAATGTGGACGATTTTCACGTCCATAATACGGAACAAATCGACATTGTGAATGCAGGCTTCGAGGAAGGTGATTTTAACGGGTGGACTACAGGAGGAGAAGCCTTTACGGTTTCAAACGAAGCCGCGAGCAGCGAAGGACAGGCTTATGGCCATAGCGGAAACTACCATGCTTCTGCCGGAGCGGACGATGAGCGAAGCGGGACCTTAACTTCGTCGGTCTTTAAACTTTTCGGTTCGGGCGAAATTGACTTTTTGATCGGCGGCAGTAACGATCTTATTGGCCAATATGTGGAACTCGTGCGGGAGGATTCGGGGGAAACGGTTTTCAAAGCGACGGGCAGCGGTTCGGACCGGTACAAACGGATCGTATGGAATGCCGAAGCCTATCTCGGCAAGAAGCTGTTTATCCGCGTAGTCGACAGCGGGGCTGGACATATCAATGTGGATGATTTTCATGTACAGAATAAGAATAAGGGCTCTTATACGATGTTGAACGAAGATTTTGAAAGAAACGGCTTGGAGAGATGGGTCGCGGATGGTAATGCATTCACGGTTGCACAAGGCAATACGGCTGTCATCCCCGGTTATCAGCGTCATGTGTACGCGCAAAGCAGTATAGAAGGAGTGGGCTCGCTAACATCCAGCATATTCCGCTTTGCGGGAACGGGACAAGTGAACTTCAAGCTAGCCGGCGATAACGAAGCCGATCTTTATGTGGCACTTTATCGGGCTGGTGACAACATCGAATTAAAGCGGATGGCTTCTTCAGGAAAGAACGCTTTCGAAACGGTAGAATGGGACTTGTCACCTTATATGGATGAGCAGCTCTATTTCAAGGTTGTCGATCAATCAACGACCGGCAGGTTGTATGTGGACGACTTTAACTACTATGTTGCATCGACCATCCTGAATCCGAACTTCGAAACCGGGGATTTGCGCGGCTGGCAGGTCGTAGAAGGGAACGCTTTTGACAATGTGGTGACGAACGAGGCCCTGTATCACGGAACGAAGTCGTTTCAAAAGGAAGGCACCTATCATTTGTGGGGCTACCATGGCGGCGGCGACGGAAGGCAAGGGACGCTGGAGTCTGCCCACTTTATTTTGGAAGGAGACAAACATATAGCCGGTGACGGCAGGCTTACCTTCCTGATCGGCGGAGGCAATAAACCGCTGGAGCTGGCGGTTCAGCTCGTACAGGATTCCACGGGCGATGTGCTCTTTTCCGCAACCGGCCATGAAGACGAGAAATATATCCGGGCGGATTGGGATGCCACGGCTTACGCGGGAGAGGAATTATTTTTTCGAATCGTGGACAAATCTGACGGCGGCTTCGGCCACTTGAATGTGGATGATTTCCGTACGGTCACGCCATTCGTTGACATGCTGAATCACGGTTTCGAAACCGGGGACTTGGCCGGCTGGACGCAGGAAGGCGATGCTTTCAAACAAGCGGTAAGCAGCGCGCCCGGTTTTGGGCAGGAAGGCGCTCATCACTTGTATGGCAAAGCTGCAGGGGATGACGGTGCTACGGGTTCGCTTCAAAGCAGAAACTTCGAGCTTGCGGGTACGGGCAAAGTGACTTTCCTCATTGCGGGAGGACAGGATCAAGGCAAGCTGTACGCTGCTTTAGTCCGTGCCGGCGACGGCGAGATCCTGTTCCGTGCAAGCGGATCGGATTCGGATATTTACCGGGAAGTAACCTGGGACGCTGCCGCGTATGTCGGGGAGCTGGTGTATGTAAAGATCATCGACGAGAAAACCGAGGGGCCGTACGGTTACATCAGTGTCGACGATTTCAATCTCAACAGCCCGGATTCGTATTACGGCGAAAAGTATAGACAGCAGTATCATATGTCGCCGGAAAAAGCATGGATGAACGATCCGAACGGCATGGTGTACTACGAAGGAGAATACCACTTATTTTATCAGCATCACCCCAATGCGCCGACGTTTGGGCCGATGACTTGGGGGCACGCGGTAAGCAAGGATTTGATCCATTGGGAGCATCTGCCGATCGCTCTGCGTCCCGGGGACAATGGGGTTGTGTTCTCTGGGAGCGCGGTAGTGGACCGCAATAATACGAGCGGTTTTTTTGATGAAGAAGGCTCAGGGCTGGTTGCCGTCTTCACCCATGCCGACAACAAAATCGTACCGGGTAAAAATCAGGTGCAAAGTATAGCGTACAGCAAGGACAAGGGCAGGACGTGGACGGAATACAGCGGAAATCCTGTGCTGCTGCCGACGGCGAATGCGGATTTCCGCGATCCGAAAGTGTTCTGGCACGAACCGACCTCTAAGTGGATCATGTCGCTCGCCGTTCAAGACCGGGTGGAGTTTTACACTTCCCCGAATTTGAAAAATTGGACGTACGCAAGCTCCTTCGGACAAGACGCAGTAGGTTCGCACAAGGGAATATATGAGTGTCCGGATTTGTTTGAAATTTCGGTAGATGGCAATCCGGCGAAGAAGAAATGGGTGTTAATGTTAAGCGTTGGCGACAGCAACGGCACGAATCCGAACGATCCGCTGCCGCCTGCCGGCGGGTCGGGGATGATGTATTTCCTCGGAAATTTCGACGGAGAGACCTTTACGCCGGATCAGCCTGTCCTTTCAGCAGCGGATCTGAATTGGGTGGATATGGGCTCCGATTTCTATGCGGCTGTAACGTGGAGCGATGCTCCCTCGCCTGAAGGACGCCGATTATGGCTTGGCTGGATGAGCAACTGGAGCTATTCGGGCAATACCCCAACGGGCGGATGGCGCGGAAGCATGTCCCTTCCTCGGGAATTGGAATTGAAAACGTTCCCTGAAGGTATCCGTTTAATCCAGAAGCCGGTAGAACAGCTAGCGCAATTGAGAGAACCGATCGCCGAGGTGAACGATGCTGAGGTAAATGCGGACAGCGTGATAACGGGCAATATTTCTGGAACTAAAATGGAAATTGTCGCGGAATTCGAGCTTGGAAACGCTTCCGAATTCGGGTTAAAAGTCCGCAAATCGGAAACGGAAGAGACCGTGATCGGTTACGATACGGCTGCGAAGGAGCTTTTTGTCGACCGCACGAAATCCGGAGATACGGGCTTCCATCCGAATTTCGCGACAAAGCACGAAGCCTCGCTGCATCCTGAAAATAACCGGATCAAGATGCATCTGTTTGTGGATGCATCGTCGGTAGAAGTGTTTGGAAACGAGGGGAAAGCGGTAATTTCCGATCTTATTTTTCCGGATCCGGAAAGTACGGGGCTGGAGCTGTACGCCGTTGACGGCAATGTTCGGGTTGTGTCCATGAAAATCTATAACATAAAGAGCATCTGGAAAAATGAACAGTTTACGAAAATCCGACTGGACGACCGCGATTACAGCCTAGATGCAGCCAAAACCCATCAAACCGCTGTACATGCTGTAACCGTATCGGAAAATGTGTACGCGTTAGGAGCTCCGATGACGGATGTATCGGCGCAGGCTGCTTATCAATCATCAAATGCTGCGGTAGCTACTGTTAATTCGAAAGGAATGGTTACTGGAATAAGTGCCGGTACAACGGTCATAACTGCAACCTATGGAGGCTATAAAGCGGCAGCGAATGTTACCGTCGTTGCTGGCGGCGAGGAACAGCCGTCGAATGGAGGAACGAACCCGGCGCAGCAATCCAATGTAAAGGTAACAAGGGAAAACGGTGACGGGAAGCTGCTCGTTTTAACGAAACGAGACGAAAACGGCAGAGCGCATGCGCTTATCGGCGCGGTGCAGATGCAGCAAGCATTAGAGGTTGCGATGGCCGGCGATGACGGGAACAAAAAGGTTATTATTGAATTGTCCAAGCTGGACGGAGCGGAAGGCTATGCTGCGCAGCTTCCGGCAGCTTATGTTTCTTCTGAAACCGTTAACGCTAAGTTTGAGCTCCGTACACCGCTCGGCACCGTCACTCTCGCAAGCAATATGCTGCACGCTGTGGATGTGCTGGGCTCGGATACCGTTGTGTTTACGGTAAGCGGAGCCGGGCTAAGCAGCGTTAACGATGAAACCCGCAGCCTCATTGGCGATCGTCCGGTCATTGACTTCTCCGTTATGATCGGCGGAAAGCCGATTAACTGGCATAACGAAGGTGTGCCGGTAACGGTAAGCTTGGATTACACGCCTGCCGCGAACGAACTGAACGATGCGGAGCATATTACGGCTCTTTATATCGATGCTTCCGGTAAAGCGGTTCCAGTAGGGAACGGAAGGTATAACGCAGCGACGGGAAAAGTGGAGTTTACGATAACCCACTTCAGCATTTATGCCGTTGCTTTTGTTAAAGCATCGTTCCCCGATCTCGGCCGTTATCCATGGGCCAAAAAACAAATTGAAGTATTGGCTTCCAGAGGCATTATTAACGGTGTGTCTAAAAATGCCTTTAATCCCGGCGGTTATGTGACCCGGGGAGATTTCATGCTGCTGCTCGTTAAAACGCTTGAATTGAAAGCGGAAGTTAACGGCCGCTTTGATGACGTTAACCCGGGCGATTATTATTACGATGAGCTGGCCATAGCGAGGGCGCTCGGCATCGCGACCGGTAGCGGCGGCAATGCTTTTCATCCGAAGTCGATCATAACAAGACAAGACATGATGGTGCTGACAGCGCGCGCGCTGAAAGCGGCAGGTAAACTTGGCACAACCGAGGCGGCGGATTTGAGCAGGTTTAAAGATGCCGCACAGGTATCAAGCTATGCCGGCGAAAGCGTATCGCTAATGGTGAATAAAGGCATCATTCAGGGTAATCAAGGAAATCTGAATCCGCGGGATGCCGCTACCCGTGCGGAAGCGGCCGTAATGCTGTATAAAGTATGGGCGCTTCAACCGTAAGTTTGCCGTTATCCTATGGCGGGCTCGCCGTTGATGTAATAGCTGTCCTCGCGGTAGGCATGAAACACGATTTCGATCTCGGATATGCCAAGGCGGCGGACGCATTCGGTGACAGCCTGCGCGAAGCTGTTCCGTACCTGCTGTCCGCGCTCGAACCAGCCTACCTCAATGAAGGCGAAGTCGGATTGTTCCGATTGACTGCCGAATACGCTGGTCGTATGCAGGCAAGCCATTGTGAAATTGTCAGTGCCGCATTCGCAAATGGCGGCAAGCTTATCCGCAAGCGCAGGGGTAACGGCTTGAAGCTGCTCTGCCGGCACTCCGCGAAATAGTAGATGTGGCATAATAGAGTTCCTCCCGGTTTGTTGGAATTATTGTCTGTAAATAGAAGCATCGGCCGCTTTATGATAGTCGGCCGATGCTTTTCCTGCTTGGACTACTCCGTTACATGGAACGGCTTTAGAAACAGCTTCGGAATATCGGTTTCAAACCGGACAAGCTTGCCCGTAACCGGATGCGTGAAGGCAAGCACGCGGGCATGCAGCCCGAGTCGGCCGATTATCCGCGTGCGGGCGCCGTATTTTTTGTCGCCGGCCACAGGATGGCCGATGTCCTCCATATGAACGCGAATCTGATTTTTGCGTCCCGTCTCTAGATTCACCTCAAGCAGAGAGAAGTTTTTGTTCGATCGAAGCACCTTGTAATGCGTGACGGCGTGCTGCCCGTCATTCGGGTAGGAACTGGAATACATTTTGAGAGTCTTGCTTTCCTTCAGCCAAGAGGTGATGGTTCCCGTCTCCTTCTTAACCGCTCCTTCAACGAGGGCGACATAGATGCGCTCTTGAACGGTATCCTGCCAGCTGTTTTGCAGCTGCTGCTGAACCGCCTCGCTCTTCGCGAACATCATAACACCCGACGTGTCGCGATCCAGCCGATGCACGACGAAAATCCGGTTTTTCGTATTTTCTAGCCGCACATGCGCCATCAGCTGGCGGTATGCGGTAATTTCATTTTCCGGTGCAGCATCCGAAGATATGGACAGCAGCCCGGCTTCCTTCTTAATGACGATAATATGCTCATCCTCGAACATGATCGCGAGCCCTTCCAGCGGAATCTTCTCCTGCGGCCGATCTTTGCCAACCGTCACGGTCTGGCCGGGCTGCAGCGGATAGTTGTAAGCGGTCGTCGATTTTCCGCTGACGGACACTTGTCCATGCGCCAATATCGATTTCACGACGTTTCGTCCGGCACCGGAAATGTTTTTTATGAGAAATGGAAGCAGCTCCATCGGTTCGGTAACCGGATAGGACTTGCTCTTATCTGCTTTTGATTGAGGAGCTCCGCGCTTTTTCCCCCTGTGCATGCTTAAAAACCTCCTAGATTCAATGCTCCTACTATAACACGAGAGCAGGCAACAGTTCTAATCTTCTATTTGGCTTTCTGCTGCTATCTTTGAAAACCGATTTCATAGACAAAGCGTCAGAAGGAATGGTAGGATAAATGCTAGACAGACCAAATGGTGAAAATGGAAAAGGTTGGAGGAAATTACTGCGTGAAAACAAAACTTATTAAGACTTTGCTCAGTCCCTTGCTCATAGCGGGCTTACTGCTTGCTCCGCTGCCTGGGCTTAGCGGCAGTTCCGTAGAGGCTGCCAGCGTTACGAGCAAAGCGGTCGCTTCTCCGGCTAAGCAATTGCAAGTTATCGTAGACGGGAAGAAGCTTTCGCTCTCAGCTGCCGCCTATGCAGAGAAGGGCGTGACGTTCGTTCCGATGCGCGATATTTTTACGGCGCTCGGCGCTTCCGTAACCTGGGAGAGCAAGACACAGACGATTATCGGACGTAAAGGCAATTTATCTATTTCTCTTAAAGTAGGCAGGAAAGAAGCGGTCATTAATAGTAAAACCGTCAAGCTCGATGCTCCGGCTGTCGTCCGCAAAGGCGTGACGTTCGTTCCTGTCCGCTTCATATCTGAATCTCTTCGCGCCACGGTGAAGTGGGACAGCGCCGCTAACGCGGTTCGCATTACATCGCAAGAGGCCGCCGAGCAAGCAGAGTACGAGAAATGGCTTGAGCAGCAGAAAAATTTACCTAAGTTCACTAGTGAAGAGATTGTAGATAAATTTGACGAAAGCGTCGTTATGATTATGACGAATCGCGCACAGGGCAGCGGCGTTGTCATTGGCAGCAACCTGATTTTGACGAATCATCACGTTATCGTTGACGCAGCCTCCGCAACGGCGCTTACGATTAACGGCGACGAGCTGAAAATAGCGGGCGTAGTCAACTATGACGAGAATGCGGATCTGGCCATCATCAAAACAGAAAAGCCGATCAACATCCCTTCGGTTGAGATCGGCTATGGTTTAAATTCGTTTAAAGGCGGCAAGGTCGTTGCGATAGGCAGTCCGCTAGGGGTGCAAAATACGGTCTCAGACGGACTGATCAGCAACATTACTTACGAAAACGGAATTCGCTACATACAGACAAGCGCGCCGATCGATCATGGAAGCTCCGGCGGTGCCCTGTTTAACGAGTACGGTGAACTTATCGGCATTACTACGCTCGGCTACTCGGGCACGAACGCTCATCTAAACTTCGCCGTATCGGTTATCCATGCGGCTAACCTTAGAAGCGAAGTGACGGGCGGGCAAATTGCGGGCGCGAAGTTTTTGCCTTCCAGCCTGCCGGAAACGCTCGCGGGCGCACCTCTGACTGATATTGAGAAGCTGCTCAAGGAGCAATATTCCTCCTTGGTAACAACGGAGGGCGAGGCTGAGTTTACCAATTGGGAGGCGAAGCGCGATTCTTCAGGCTGGCTCGTCCTGACAGCTGATATTGATCCGCTGTTCTATATGTATTACGGGCCCGAGACAGCGCAGGAGCTTCGGATGTGGGCGATCAACATAGGCTATGAGTTCCACTCGATGCTGCCGGACGATAAGATCCAGCTCGTTATTTCGTTCCAGCGCGATTACGGCTTCGAGCCGCGCGGCTTTGCTGCAGGCGAGGTTACGCCGCTTGGCGGCGACAAATGGCGCGTTCGATATCCGGTCATCGATATGCAGCTTAAAGATGAGCTTTATATTAAAATAAGAGATTAATGATAAGAGGCATTTGCTGCAGCGATGTATGGCAGGGGATGCCTCTTCTTTTTTTTATATTTTTTCGGTACAATAGAAGGCATCTTGCTATAGGCGCTGAGTGTTTTGGAAAGGCGCTTCATAAGCAAAAGCTTACGTTAGAGAGGTTATGCTATGAAAGTGGTTCTGTCCACATTAAATGCTAAGTTTATACACACTTCACTGGCGCTGCGATGCTTGAAGGCGTTCAGCGGCGAACGATTCGATATCGATATTGCAGAGTATACAATTAAAGATCCGGTCATGAACATCGTATCGGATATTTTTTCGCGCAAGCCTGACGTGGTAGGGTTCTCCTGCTACATTTGGAACATCGAGGAAACGATTACGGTCATTAATATGCTGCGCAAAATTATGCCCGAAATTAAGATCATTCTCGGCGGCCCGGAAGTCAGCTATGATATGGACTATTGGATGGAACGGGTGCAAGAGGTTGACTTTATCGTCATTGGGGAAGGCGAGGAGACGTTCCATCATTTGCTGACCGAGATCGAAGGCGACGGCAAATATCATATGGTATTCGGGGTTGCTTACCGGAAGCAGCGCGAGGATCGTGTCGAGGTGCTAATTAATCCGCCCCGACCGAAGCTGAATCTGAACGAGCTGCCGTCCCCGCATCGCTTTGAAGAGGATATTCCTCATCTGGGGAGCCGTGTCGTTTATTTTGAGACAAGCCGCGGCTGTCCGTTCAGCTGCCAATTTTGCTTATCCAGCATTGAGGTCGGCGTTCGGTACTATGACATGGAGAGGACGAAGTCGGATATTTTGTATTTGATCGATAAAGGTGCGAAGCTCATTAAATTTGTCGACCGGACCTTTAATATCAAACGGGATTACGCCCTCGAAATATTCGAATTTTTGATCCAAAACCATCAAGGCTGCGTCTTCCAATTCGAAATTACGGCCGATATTATGCGCCCTGAGGTGTTAGACTATTTGGCGGAGAATGCGCCTCCAGGTATATTCCGCTTCGAAATCGGCGTACAGTCGACGAATGATCCGACGAACGAAGCCGTTCAGCGACGTCAAAATTGGATGAAGCTTGTTCGTACCGTCATGAAGGTGAAAAATTCGCAAAAAATCGATCAGCATCTCGATTTGATAGCCGGGCTGCCGCTTGAAAACTACGATACATTCCGCGGAACGTTTAACGATGTATTCGAGCTGCGCCCCGAGGAGCTGCAGCTTGGCTTCCTGAAGATGCTGCGGGGCACGGGTCTCCGCCGCGAAGCGGACAAATGGGGCTATATTTATATGGATAGATCGCCGTATGAAATGCTCGGCAACGATCTGATGCCATTTGGCGATATCGTGCGCATTAAGCGGGTTGAGGATGTACTCGAGAAATATTGGAACGCTCACCGGATGGATCATACGCTGCTTTATTTGGTCGATCGCGTATTTCCGTCCCCATTCGATTTCTTCCAAGCGTTCGGCGATTTCTGGGAGCGCAGCGGCTGGCAAAAGATCGGACATCAGCTCGAGGATCTGTATTCGCGGCTGTGGGCGTTTCTTCAATCGCTGCCGCTTTCAGGCAAGAATGCAATCGGTTCATTACCATCGCCGCAGGAGGAGACTGGGAAGCCTGCCGCTTCATTTGACGAAGTGCTCGCGATCGCCGGTTCACGTCTCGATTCCGACGTGGTGCTGGGGCTTATGAAATATGATTATTTCCTTAATCATAATTACAAACCGCGCAAAACCTGGTGGGAGTTTACGATGGACAAGACCGTGTGGAGCGGCTGGATGCGCCGCCTTGCGGAACGTCCTGACGATGTATCCGCTGAATTCGCTGCTTTAGGGCTCGGGGAGAAGGAGCTTCATAAGCATGCCGTTATTGAGAAGCTGCCATTTGATCTTGCGGAATTCCTGGCAACCGGAGAGGTGGTACGCGAGCGTCACACGCTGCTCGCCGTATTGTATACACTTGATTCGGGCAGCAGCAAGCCGAAGCCGCGTCCATTCACGTTGTCGATAGAAGCAGAGCGAGAAGTACTGCAAAGATAAATCATGATTGCAGGCAAAATAAAGGGGCGTGCCAATGGTCGATTAAGACCTTGGAACGCCCCTTCTATTTTTGCATTCTTTTATTTAAATATAGGGTATTCGATTAAGCGGGAACAACGCTGCGAAGAACCGTCATGCTGCCTGAAAGCTCATAGCCGCCAAGGTTAGCAGGAAGGAGGAAGCACTCGCCTGCTTTTACGGACTGCTCGCCGTCCTCCCACTTCAATACGCCTTCGCCTTCAGCGATGACAAGGATGACGAAGCTCTCGAGCGAGGTGGATAGCTGCCAAGGAGCGGCTACGACTCCTTTCTCAACGATAAAGTAAGGGGAAGAAGCGATGGTCAGCCATTGACCAGCAACCGCGTTGTCGGTTTTCATACGCTGTGCGCCCGCGCCTTTGTAGGCGATGACGTTAAGGGAGTCTTCGATATGAAGCTCGCGCAATTGACCGTCAAGGCCTGGACGATCGTAGTCATGCAAACGATACGTTGTGTCTGAGTTTTGTTGAATCTCGGCTACAACAACGCCGGAGCAGAGCGCGTGAACCGTACCAGCAGGAATGTAGAACGCATCCCCAGCTTCTACGGATACCTCTTGCAGCGTGTCCATAATGCGGCCTTCAGCAATAGCGGCTTCCATCGCGTCGCGGTCAACGCCGTCCTTCAGGCCATAGATGATTTTTGCGCCGGGCTTGGCGTCAAGAATGTACCACATTTCAGTTTTGCCGAGCTCGCCTTCTGGAAGTCCTTCATATATGTCTGTTGGATGCACTTGGATGGACAGGTCATCATTGCAGTCGAGCAGCTTAATAAGAAGCGGGAAACGTCCGTTTTTCTCGGAGAAGCCCTGCGTACCGAACCAAACTGGACCATACGTTTCACGAATTTGATCAAGGCCAACACCAGACAGCTCGCCATTCATGACTTTCGTCGTACCGTTCGGATGATCGCCGATCATCCAGCCCTCGCCGATGGAGCCTTCAGGCAGCTCGAGACCAAAACCCTCCAGTGCGCGTCCTCCCCAAATACGTTCTTTCATTTCCGGCTTGAATTGTAGCGGATAAGGTTTTACAGTCATTGGTTATCTCTCCCATATCGTTTGTATGTAGTGCTGTTATTTGTCCAGCTACTCCTTTCTCTTTCAAGCATAGGCTGAACTCCCGGCGGTGAAAAGGGACGATATTACTGAAATAATGACATGAACCGCCTATTTATTAGGAAAAAATTGGAGCTATCTTCCTGGTTTTGCTTTAACTGAGCACCAGTTAGTGAATTAAGGCCCAAAATGTCCGTTTATGGGGTCGATGCTATATAACATTCGATAAAAATTGCCCTTTTGATCCGCTGCTTAGGTTATCCTGCTCATTGTCAACTAGCTGGCAATGGGCGTTTCTCCAATGCGATGAGATATGGAGCCGCCGGCCGCTGCGGCTGGCGGTAAATAACGGCTTGTGCCAGCGATTGCGGCAGCTGCGCTGCCCAGGCTTCGACGGCTGCTGCTTCTTCCGCGCCGCCCGGGTGGCCCGGATAAAGGACGCAAGTGACGATGCCGCCCGGGCGCAGCACGGTAATCGCCGCATCAAGTGCGGCTAACGTAGAGGCAGGCTCCGTTATGATCGTTAGGTCGCTGCTTCCCGGCAAATATCCAAGGTTGAACATAACTGCGGAGACTTGCCCAATGACAGATGGATCAACCTCCTCTGCCATCCGGGCATGATTCTCAAGCACTAGCTTCAGTGCAGGCAGCTTATTGTCGCCTGCGAGAGCAGAGAGACGCTCCTCAGTACGGTCCAGCGCCTCCTGTTGAATATCGAAGGCGTATACGGTGCCTTTTGGCCCAACGAGCTCCGCCAGCGCATAAGTATCGACGCCTCCGCCAGCGGTAGCGTCAATGACGATATCGCCGGTTGATGTGCGCTCTGCGATCCATTTGTGAGCCATGCTCAGCACAGAGAGAAAGCCCATGCCGTACCCCCAATCGCTGCTGCCGATGGACAGCAGCTGCCAGTGCTTGCCCGCCAAACTCCTCTAGACGTCTTATCATTCATACCGCTTAGACCCCCGGCTGCCACAGTTTGCCCTGCCATGTGTCCCGCCGTTTCAGCTCGTCGTCGAAAGCGTTAAGCACTTCCCACTTCTTAAGACTCCACATTGGACCGATCAGCAGATCGCGCGGCGCGTCGCCGGTAAGCCGGTGAACGATCATCTCCGGCGGCAGAAACTCAAGCGTATCGACAATCAGATTCACGTACTCGTCCTGCTCGAGGAATCGCAGCAGTCCAGCCTCGTACTGGCGCACCATAGGCGTTTTGCGCATGAGGTGGAGCAAATGAATTTTGATTCCCTGCACATCCATTTTGGCAACGGCACGTCCGGTGTCGAGCATCATTTCATGCGTTTCCTGAGGAAGACCGTAAATGATATGCGCGCATACGCGAATGCCGCGCTCGCGGAGACGGCGAACCGCATCGACGTAGCAGGCAGTATCATGGGCACGGTTAATCAGCTCGGAAGTTGATTCATGCACCGTCTGAAGGCCCATCTCAACCCATAGGTAGGTGCGTTCATTCAGCTCAGCCAAATAATCGACGACATCATCGGGCAAGCAGTCGGGACGGGTAGCGATCGACAAGCCGACAACGCCAGGCTGCTGCAAAATCACTTCATAATATTCGCGCAGCTCTTCAACGGGCGCATACGTATTCGTATAGGCCTGAAAATAGCCAATGTACTGCGCGTCCGGCCATTTCTGATGCTGGCGGTCGCGTATATTATTGAACTGCGTAACGAGATCATCCCGTCTGCTGCCCGCGAAATCGCCGGAGCCGCGGGCGCTGCAGAACGTACAGCCGCCCTTTGCGATTGAGCCGTCGCGGTTCGGGCAAGTAAAGCCGGCATCAAGCATCACCTTGAATACTTTACCGCCAAACTGCTCACGCATTTCGTAATTCCATGTATGAAATCGTTTATCGCCCCAGAGCATCGGCTGCTGCGGTGATGTGTGTAATTCAATCATCATTTTCCCCTTCTTTCAAAACGTACACCCTATATTTTAGCGAAAATCGAGTGGAAAAGCCACGTTTGTTATGCGTTTGGATAAAGAACGTTCGGAAATCGCTTTAATTGGAAAATATTTTTGATATGGATTAAATTGGGCTTGTGTAACCTTACATGAAGTGTTATATTAAAAGTGCGACAAGACAATAAATAAACCTGACATAGCCCATCTGCACCTGCATTCATGAAACGTCGATTAACTGGAAATACCTTTAAAATAAATCGATGAGGTGATTAGTAATGAATAACCTTTCCAAAATTCCGCACGGCGATGACACTGTTACTGTTGAACTGACTCTTAAAGAATTGATGGCGCTTACGGGTGTCCGTTTTCACAATAACCATGGCGTAGAAATTTCCGCCCGCAAGAAGCTTAACGAAGTGCTGTTCGAATCTTATGAGCGCGATCAGCGAGAGAATGGGCCGATTCCATATCAGCTTCTCCTCTAAAATACTCGCGTAAATTAATATGAAAGCCGCGGTGCCATACAACTGGCCGCGGCTTTTTTCTATAGAGACGCTGCGGAAATTTCAGAGTAAAACGAGCATTTCCACGAAAAGGATGGCGTATGCAGCTAATGCTTGTCCATTCCTCTTTACATTGCGTACATTCTTGGGCACAATAAGGACTAGTCTATTCGTTGCATCGTCTACGATAAATGGAGGAATCACTGCATATGCGTTTAAGAGGAAGAAAAGGTATTCGCGAAAGTTTAGAGGGACAGCCGGAGCTAGTCGTTCTCGATGCCGAGCCCCACAAAGGGAAATGGCGCGAGTTTTTCGGCAACGATCAGCCTATATATGTAGAGCTGGGCATGGGCAAGGGCCGGTTCATCAGTCAGATGAGCGCGCGTTATCCGCACATCAACTTTATTGGCGTTGACATGTATGATGAGCTGATTCGCCGTGCGAGCGAGAAAGCACGCATCATTTGGGAGCAAAAAGGGGAGTCTCATCCGCCTAACCTCGCGCTGCTTCGCGCCAATATCGAAGGCATTGAAACGATGTTTGCGCCGGGGGAGATCGAACGCGTTCATCTTAACTTTAGCGATCCGTGGCCAAAGGCCAAACATGCGCGCCGGAGACTTACGCATCCAAGGCTCGTTGCCAAATATATCGAGCTGCTGAACGAGCGCGGTGAAATTCATTTTAAGACGGATTCGCAATCGTTGTTTGAGTTTTCATTGAACAGCTTTGCGGAAATGGAGCTAGTTATGCGCAATATTTCGCTCCATTTACACAAAGAAGGCCCCCGGGAGGACCTTGTGTTTACCGAATATGAGATGAAGTTTATGGAAAAAGGGCAAAATATTTATCGCGTAGAAGCTGTTATCGGCTCCGAGGCGCTGCGGAAGCACCGCGAAGCGAAGCAGGAGAAGTCGCTTAAGGAAGAGGCGGAAGCAATCGAAGCAGGTTCGGATGATTCCGGGGATGACGATAACTAGTTTAATCCTACTGCAGATCCAACCCAAGAATAGTTGACCGCGATGGCGGTAACCGTTCCGATGAGTGCGCCTGCCGCAACGTCGGACGGATAATGTAAGCCAAGGTACATCCTCGACCAACCGACCGATACTCCGATTATGATTGCTAACGGCACTAATAGCCAAATGCTGCTCGTCAACACAATAGGGACGAGCCAAGCGAAGATCGCCGTAGTATGGCCGGATGGAAAGGAAGAGTCCATCAGCGGCTTGTGGCCCGTATTCACATCAGGCAATGCCTGGTAGGGTCGAAGCCGCTTGAATTTTCGTTTTACGATTGCAACGGGTAAGTGGCTAATGATGACGGCAGTCAAGCATTGCCAGCCAGTAAGGCTCCAAGGAGCAGGTGCTAGTAGCGCATATATAAGGGCGGTAGCGAGTGTAAAGGTAGCGCCGCCCATATGTGTGACCGTGCTTAACCATTTGCCAAGCAGTCGATGTCTTTTTCCCCCGGCAGGTCTCCGATTTGCCCAAATCAGCATCTTTTGCTCACTTGTCTTCAGCCAGCCTATCATTCGTTCCATCGCTGTCATCCTCCTAACGGTGGCTAAGATTGAAACCTACATAATCTTCTATATCATTAAATTCAATTTTAACATGTTTTTGTTTGCTGGGCGTAAACTATTTCATGTCCCATTATTAAAAAATTTAGTAAGCAAAGTATAAATATTGATTTGTATGATCTGTTTAATAATGTGCAGTAGGGTAAAACTGTAATGGACATATTTTAAGACGTTAAGGCAGATAATGTCGGAATAGCGAAAAGTGTCGGAACGGAGCCGCTTGTTCACCTGTTCGTCACATAGTCGCACTTCAATCTAAGAAACATTTTCACACATTTTATCGTAAATAAGGACGTTAGTGCTAAAAAGTCAGCAAATGGTTGAAAATAAGGCTGAGTCGGAGCAAAAGGAGGTAATGCATTCATTCATATGCTATGCAAGCGTTTTTCTGACGAGATTAAGCGTAATCGAGACTAATTCAACTTTTGACAAAGAAGTTGTTTCTGTGGAGAATCAATAAAGGTCCGGGAGTGTTTGCAGAGAAACACTCGTACAAAGAGAAAATATATAATAAAAAGCTTGCAGCAGCCGAGAGCGAATGCTGAAAAAAGCAAAAAAAATGGGGTCTCAAGGGGGCAGTGCCGCATGGTTCTAAGTGTTGTTTTTATTGCGTTTCAAGTAGTAATGGCGTTAATCGCGGTTTATCAATTCAGTATTTCTATTTTCGGCTTGTTCAAAAACAAAAGCCGGAAGCATCACGCGCCGCAAAAATCGTTTGCCGTGCTAGTCGCAGCTCACAACGAAGAGAAAGTAGTCGGAGCGCTAATCGAAAATTTAAAAAAGATGGACTATCCAGAAGAACTCTACGATATATTTGTTATTTGCGATAACTGTACAGACGGTACGGCAGATATTAGCCGCAGCCTCGGCGTTCATGCGTGTGAAAGAACGAACCAGCTGCTGCGCGGTAAAGGCTATGCGATCGAATGGATGCTCAAAGAGCTGTGGGCTATGCCTCGCCAATATGATGCGATTGTTATGTTCGACGCGGACAACTTAGTAAACCCTGATTTCTTGCAGCTGATGAATAATGATTTATGCGAGGGCCATCAGGTCATTCAAGGCTATTTAGATACAAAAAACCCGGACGATTCATGGGTAACTGCTGCTTATGGCATCACTTACTGGTACTGCAACAGATTGTGGCAGCTATCCAGAACCAAATTGAAAATGAGCAATTTCCTCGGCGGCACCGGCATGTGCTTTAACTCTGCGCTCCTTAAAGATATGGGCTGGGGAGCAACGAGCCTGGTTGAGGATTTGGAGTTCTCAATGCGCTGCGTGCAGCGTGATATTTATCCGGTCTTGAACTACGATGCAAAGGTATACGATGAGAAGCCGGTTACCTTCAAAGCTTCCGCAAGACAACGGCTGCGTTGGATGCAGGGACATTTTAACGTAGCGCGCAACTACTTTTTCCCTTTGCTGTGGGCCAGCATTAAAGAGCGTAACTTTGTGAAATTCGATTCGGCTATCTACACGATCTCTGTGTATAATACATTGCTTGGTTTCATACTGACGATGATTATATGGGTAGATATCGCGATTCCGTCGCCTAATTATTTAGATTCGCTTTATAATTACTTGCCTTGGTGGACGGTAGTAATTGCCGTTGCAGCTTCGGTTATTCAATTTCCGCTTGCCCTCATGCTTGAGGGTGTGAAATCGTGGAAAATGTATGCGCATCTGCTGACATTGCCGTTTTTCCTTATTTCGTGGTGGCCGATTACGTTCTACGCCTTCTTCACCCAGAACAACAAAACATGGAGTCACACGCAGCATACGCGCGTCGTTCGGATAGAGGAAGTGCAGAGCAAATAGAATATGGCGGGCTTAAGAGACGCTTGTAAAATATTCAGCTAAGCTGTTGACACAGCTTTGTGGGCTATGGTATAGTAACACGGTAACATTTTCAACTAACTAAATGACGCACAAGTAGAAGCACCCGCTTCTCACCTTTCGGCTAAAGCTGGCTGGTTCGCGATAATCGATTGGTCACTCCATTATTTCAGCAGAAATGATGCACTGACATACATGTACGGTTATGAGATGCGGGTTCGAGCGAACCCGCATTTTTTTATTGCGTAAAAACATGAAACAAACCATTTTTGGAGGTGGCACGCTATTAGCAGAGAACATCAAATCAATGATGAAATCCGGGCAAGAGAAGTACGTTTAGTCGGCGCTGACGGCGAGCAAATTGGAATTAAATCGATTCGCGACGCATTGCAGATGGCGATTGAGCTTAACTTGGATCTGGTGAACGTCGCTCCGACGGCTAAGCCGCCGGTATGCCGCATCATGGACTACGGGAAATTCCGTTATGAGCAGCAGAAGAAAGAAAAAGAAGCTCGCAAAAACCAAAAGATCGTTGATCTTAAGGAAGTTTGGTTCCGTGCCAACATTGATGAAAATGACTATCAAACGAAGTACCGTAACGTAGTCAAGTTTCTGGGTGAAGGCGATAAAGTGAAGGCATCCGTAAGATTCCGCGGCCGTGAGATTGCTCATGCGGCTCTTGGACAAAAGATTTTGGATCGTCTTTCAAAAGAGGTTGCCGAATTATGCAGCGTTGAGCGCGCTCCTAAGCTGGAAGGCCGGAGCATGATTATGATTTTGGCACCCAAAACCAACAGCTAACAACTGATGAAGAACTTTAAGGAGGATAACTGATATGCCTAAGATGAAAACACACAGCAGTCTGAAAGACCGCTTTAAAATTACTGGAACTGGTAAAGTAAAACGTTACAAAGCTTACCGTAACCACTTGCTTTCACACAAATCCGGTCGTCAAAAACGCGTACTTGCTGGCCAACCGCTTATGGCTGCTGGCGACGTTCGTCGTTTGAAGCAAGGCCTTTCCAACTTGTAATAATAAGCTACAACAAATAAGCAAATTCAACCTACAGGAGGTTTCCACTCATGGCAAGAGTTAAAGGCGGATTTGTCCGCACTCGTCGTCGCAAAAGAATTTTAAAGCTAGCTAAAGGTTATTTCGGTTCGAAACACCGTCTGTTTAAAACAGCGAAGGAGCAAGTTGGTAAGTCCCTTATGTATGCTTACCGTGACCGTCGCAACAAAAAACGTGACATCCGCAGACTGTGGATCGTTCGTATTAACGCGGCAGCTCGTATTAACGGACTTTCGTACAACAAATTCATGCACGGCTTGAAGCTTGCGGGCGTAGAAGTAAACCGCAAAATCCTTGCTGATCTGGCAGTTAACGACATCACTTCGTTCAACTCGCTTGCAGGCATTGCAAAAGAAAAAATTAACGCTTAGACGTTAACATATAAATAGGGCTGTTCAATTCGTCATTCCGATGACTTTTGGACAGCCCTTTTTTGTCGTATACAAGCAGGTTACATGAATTTATCATGCGGTATGCGTACATTTATAAGTTCTGAGGGCAAACAAACAGACAATAGCCTCTTTCCCTGAATATGCTGAAGGACAAAGGGAAAGGAGGGATTTCGCATGGGTAACGTTTCCAAACAACAAGTACGGAAACTGGTCGGCAAATCCATTTATGCAGTGCTTCCAGACGGCTCTGTCGTCACTGGCAAGCTCGTTCGGGTGCACAATAATAAACTGATCGTAGCTCCAATCAACAAAGACAAAGGCAAGGTTGTGCAAACGAAAGCTATACTGCCACTCGTTTTGTTTGATCTTCTAGCCATTGGCACGCTGCCGTTCTTTGGATTCGGTGGAGGCTGCTGCAATAACAATTTTAACAAATGCTGCGGCGGCGGCTTTGACGGCGGCTATGGCGGATTCGATGGCTATAACGGCTATGATGTCTACGGCGGCGGTTATGGCAACCAAGGGTTCGACGGGTATTAATGGCGTTTAGGTGATCATAGCGGGGGAAGTGGCTTAAGCAGCTCGTAGCAGCGCAGCTCAGGATAGTAGTGAACGGTATTGTAACCAAGCTTATTGTACAGCTGATGGGCTTTATCATTTACCTGATCGACAAACAGCCTGGCAATCTTGCAGTGCTGTGTCCTGCCATAGGCCTCGCTATGCGCTATTAATTTTCTGCCCCACTGCCTGTTCCGGTGATCGGGATGCGTGACCATCATATCTAAATAAAGCACCTCACCCATCACTTCAAAATGAATGAAGGAGATTGGTGGGCTTTTTTTGGATAGTGATGCTACATAAGTAACACCGCGCCGGAATCGCTTCGGAAGCTCGCGAATCGTCTGGGCATCGTGCTGATGTACCGTGTGCGACAGGGGGATAAGCTCGGTGCGAATGAGGCGGACAACCTCAGCTTCATCTAGTCTGGGCACATACATTCGAATCATGTTCATCATTCCATTTCTGCGGCTCCGAATCCACTGGAACGCTGCATGAATTTGCCGTTTAGGGGCTAAAATAGTATATGTGTCATGGCCGCGGAGTGCGCCTATGACAATTTGTGTGAAGAGTTGCTCATGGTTCTTGACGAACCGGGATTCTCGGCATATAATAAGGAAAGTCTTATCTACCACGTACTGGTGTACGCACCATGTGGTAAATACACAATCAGCAATGATGAGGACGAAGTGCTTAGGGCTCTTTTGATCAGAGAGCGGATGGATCAGCTGCAACCATCGCCAAAATCCCTTTTCTACGAGCTCACCTCGGAGCTGTTTCCTTGAAAAGCAACAACTTATGCTGTTGCCTAATAGGGGAAATCGCAGGGCAAGCGTTACAGTGCCAATGGTATGGACGTATGTGCACGACGTTCTTACCTGTGGAGGTTGTACATCGGGAGATGTATAACGAATTTGGGTGGTACCACGGAAGATATACCTTTCGTCCCTCGTTGCTTCGTTTAGAAGCGTGAGGAGCGAAAGGTTTTTTTGTTTTTTTGAGAGGAGGATGACTGATGGTAACGCAAGGTACAACACTGAAGTCAAAAGAGGAATTGAAGGAAAGGCTCTCCAAGCCCGAGGTCATATCAGGTTCGGAAATTTTGCTAAGAAGTCTGCTGCTTGAGGGTGTAGATTGTGTGTTCGGCTATCCTGGTGGAGCGGTGTTGTACATTTACGACGCGATGCACGGGAACCCCGATTTCAATCATGTACTTACACGTCACGAGCAAGGTGCAATTCATGCAGCTGACGGCTATGCCCGTGCAAGCGGCAAAGTAGGCGTATGTATCGCAACCTCAGGTCCGGGTGCAACAAACCTGGTTACGGGCATCGCAACTGCATACATGGATTCCGTTCCGTTAGTCGTTATAACGGGGAACGTCATCTCCAGCCTGATCGGAAGCGATGCTTTCCAGGAAGCGGATATTACAGGGATTACGATGCCAATTACAAAGCACAGCTACTTGGTGCGTGATGTAGAAGATTTGCCGCGCATTATTCATGAAGCATTCCACATTGCCAACACTGGACGCAAAGGCCCAGTATTGATTGATATACCAAAGGACATCTCAGCGGCACAAACATTGTTCAAGCCGGTAACTGATGTGAGTATCCGCGGCTATAACCCGACGGTTTCGCCTAACAAAAATCAAGTCGATAAGCTTATTAAGGCGATTGAACAAGCGGAGCGTCCGCTCATTCTAGCCGGCGGCGGAGTTGTATACTCCGGCGGGCATGAGGAGCTGTACGAGTTCGTAACGAAGACACAAATTCCGATCACGACGACCTTGCTTGGTTTGGGAGCATTCCCGAGCGGCAACGAGTTATTTCTAGGCATGCCGGGCATGCACGGTACTTACACGGCTAACAAATCGATTCAAAGTGCGGATTTGCTTATTAACATCGGCGCCCGCTTCGATGACCGCGTTACCGGCAAGCTGTCAGGGTTCGCTCCGCTGGCGAAAATCGTTCACATCGATATCGACCCTGCGGAAATTGGCAAAAACGTGCCAACGGACATTCCGATCGTCGGTGATGTGAAGACTGTTCTGCAGCTTGTTAACAAGCAAGCTAAGCGTGCGGATAAAGCTGACGATTGGCGTGCGAAGCTCAAAGCCTCCTGTGAGCAATATCCGTTCAGCTATACGGATTCCGAAGATGAATTAAAGCCGCAGTGGGTTGTGGAGCTGATCCACGAAACGACGAACGGCGATGCAATTGTAACGACTGACGTAGGCCAGCATCAGATGTGGGCTGCACAGTATTACAAATTCAACAAGCCGCGTTCATGGGTAACGTCTGGCGGTCTAGGCACGATGGGCTTTGGATTCCCTTCTGCTATTGGCGCTCAAATGGCGAATCCGGATCGCCTTGTCGTTTCCATCAATGGTGACGGCGGTATGCAAATGTGCGCGCAGGAGCTAGCGATTTGCGCAATTAACAACATTCCGGTTAAAGTTGTTATTATTAATAACCAGGTGCTCGGGATGGTTCGCCAATGGCAGGAGCTTATTTATGACAACCGCTACAGCCATATCGATCTCTCCGGCAGCCCGGACTTTGTTAAGCTCGCCGAAGCTTACGGGGTAAAAGGCTTCCGCGCCTCTAACAAAGAGGAAGCGCGCGCCGTGTGGGAAGAAGCGCTCCGTCATCCTGGTCCGGCAGTCGTTGAGTTCGTCGTTCGCAAAGAAGAGAACGTGTACCCGATGGTTGCGCAAGGAAGCACGATTGATGAAATGATCATGGGGGATGCGGAATGAAAAAGCACACGATCGCAGTAATTGTAAACGATCAGCCTGGCGTTCTGCAGCGCGTATCCGGCTTGTTCGGACGCCGCGGCTTTAATATTGAGAGCATTACGGTTGGATCCAGCGAAGAAGCAGGCTTATCGCGTATGGTCATCGTCACTACGGGTGATGATCATACGCTCGAGCAAGTCACGAAACAATTGTACAAGCTGATTGACGTTATCAAGGTTATTGATCTAAGCTCCAATCCGATGGTTGCGCGCGAGCTTGCGCTTATCAAAGTAAACGCAGAGCCTGCAGCCCGTCCGGAAATTCTTGGCGTAGTTGAAACTTTCCGCGCAGCCGTTGTTGACATCGGAACTCATACGCTTATGGTACAAGTAGTGGGCGACTCGGAAAAAATCGACGCAATGGTCGAATTGCTTAAGCCTTACGGCATTCGCGAGCTGTCGCGTACTGGAGTAACCGCACTAAACCGAGGAAACGCTAAGTAATCGTTGTTCATATTATAAATTTCAACATCCCGCTTTGAGCGGGAGTTTAAGGGGAGAACCGCTGTTAATGCGTCATTCTCTGCTTAAACACCCGCTCAAAAGGGTTAAATTAAAGGAGGCAATTATTAAAATGGCAGTTACAATGTACTATGAAAAAGACGCAGATCAAGGCGTACTACAAGGCAAAACAATCGCAGTTATCGGTTATGGCAGCCAAGGTCACGCGCAAGCGCAAAACCTTCGCGACAGCGGCTTGAAAGTGGTTATTGGTCTTCGTCCGGGTAAATCCGCTGACGTAGCTAAAAAAGACGGCTTTGAAGTGCTTACTGTTGCAGAAGCGGCTAAAGTGGCTGACGTTGTTCAAATTTTGCTTCCTGACGAAACACAAGCAAAAGTATACAATGAAGAAATCGCTCCTAACCTGAAAAAAGGCGCAGCGCTTATGTTCTCCCACGGCTTCAACATTCACTATGGCCAAATCGTGCCTAGCAAAGATACGGATGTATTCCTGGTAGCTCCTAAATCTCCTGGTCACATGGTTCGCCGTACGTACCAAGAGGGCTTCGGCGTTCCTGGTCTAATTGCAATCGAGCAAGATGCTACTGGCAATGCTAAAGCAATCGGTCTTGCTTATGCGAAAGGTATCGGCTGTACGCGTGCAGGCGTTATTGAAACTTCTTTCAAAGAAGAAACAGAAACAGATTTGTTCGGTGAGCAAGCCGTTCTTTGCGGCGGCGCTACAGCACTTGTTAAAGCAGGCTTCGAAACGCTTGTTGAAGCTGGCTACGCTCCAGAAATGGCATATTTCGAGTGCTTGCACGAGCTTAAATTGATCGTTGACATGATGTATGAGGGCGGAATGGCGTCGATGCGCGATTCTATCTCTAACACAGCGGAATACGGTGACTATGTAACGGGTCCTCGTATCGTTACAGAAGAAACGAAGAAAGAAATGAAACGTGTTCTGGAAGATATCCAATCCGGCCGTTTCGCACGCGACTTCATTTTGGAAAACCAATCGAACCGTGCGATGCTGACAGCTACTCGCCGTAACGAAGCTGCTCACCCGATTGAGCAAACAGGCGCACAACTTCGTGAATTGATGCACTGGATCAAGAAGTAATAACAGTTAAAATGAACGACAATATCCCGGTTCGCCGGATCGCTGGACGATGGGCATTATGAATCGTCCAGCGGCTCCAAGCGCGTACCGGGATCATTCTGTTCACGGAGGTGCATTGCACAAATGCGGAAAATTTATGTTTTCGACACGACGCTTCGTGACGGAGAGCAATCTCCAGGTGTAAACCTGAACACGAAGGAAAAGGTAGAGATTGCCCTTCAGCTTGAAAAGCTTGGAGTTGACCGTATAGAAGCCGGCTTCCCTGCAGCTTCGCCAGGAGACCTGGCTGCGGTTAACGCGGTTGCGCGCGCGGTTAAGAACGCTACGATCATTGGTCTGTCGCGTTCGCGCGAGCAGGATATTGACGCGGTTCGCGAAGCGCTTATAGGCGCGCAGGATCCTTGTATTCACTTGTTCCTTGCTACCAGCCCGATTCACCGTAAGCATAAGCTGCGGATGGAGAAGGAGCAGGTGCTGGAAACGGCGGATCGCGCGATTCGCTATGCCAAGCAATATTTTGATAAAATCGAATTTTCGCCTGAGGACGCTGGTCGTACGGAGCTGGATTTCTTATGCGAGGTTACGGATATGGCGATCAAAGCAGGCGCGACGGTCGTTAACATTCCGGACACGGTCGGTTATATGAATCCGCAGGAATTCGGAAATATTTTCAAAACGTTGAAAGAAAACGTACCGAATATCGAAACGATTCAGCTTAGCGCGCATTGCCATGACGATCTCGGTATGGCGACTGCAAACGCGCTTGCTGCGATTTTGAACGGTGCCGATCAAGTCGAGGGTACAATCAATGGAATCGGGGAGCGTGCCGGCAATACAGCTATCGAAGAGATCGCTATGGCGCTTGCAACACGTCCTGATTACTTCGGCGCCCAAACGTCGCTGAACCTGAAAGAAATTGCCAAGACGAGCCGCTTGGTCAGCAAGCTGACGGGCATGGTTGTACCGGGCAATAAAGCGATTGTCGGAGCCAATGCGTTTGCGCATGAGTCCGGCATTCATCAGGATGGCATGCTGAAGGAAAAAACGACCTACGAGATCATTTCACCGGATACGATTGGCCTGAAGGAATCAAAGCTTGTGCTCGGCAAGCACTCCGGACGCCATGCATTCCGCGAGAAGCTGATCGACCTGGGCTACGAGCTTGATGAAGAAGCGGTTAACGCTGCGTTCGCTAAATTTAAAGATTTGGCTGATCGCAAGAAAAACGTCAGCGATGAGGATATTCTCGCTTTGCTCGAGGAGAAGCTTGTTGATACGCCGGAGGTTTTCACCTTGGAGACGATTCAGGTGAGCTATGGCAATCAATCAACTCCAAGCGCTTCTGTTAGAATTCGTAAAGCCGAGGGCGGGGTCGCAGAAGAAGTGGCAATCGGCAACGGTTCCGTGAATGCGATCTACAATGCTATCGATAAGGTTACGCAGGAGAATGTAGAGCTTGAGGAGTATTCGATCAAATCCGTATCACAAGGCAAGGATGCACAGGGTGAGGTACACGTTGTTCTGAAGCAGGATGAAGTTTCTGCGCAAGGTCGCGGACTAAGCACGGATATCCTTGAAGCAAGTGCTCGGGCATATATCGATGCGCTTAACCGCCTGATCGAAAAACGCAAGTCTCCAGGCCGCCGCGATAAGATGAGCTTGATCTAACCTTCATTGATGAACGGCTCATTGCCTTTGAACAAAAGGCAATGAGCTTTTTATTTAGAGTGAAATAGGGCGGGTATGCGAAATGGCAACCTCTATAGACACAGTCTATAGAGCCAATAGATTTTATATCTTTGTAATCGTTCGGGATTTATGGTACAAATGATAATAGACTGAGAATGAGTTTATAGGTTTGTTTGAATGATGGGCTACCCGGGCACATTAGACGGACAAGTTTAATTGAAAAAGAGGAGTGTTACTTTATTATGTCAGATGTAAAAAAAATCGCAGTTATTGCCGGCGACGGTATCGGACCTGAGGTTGTTGGCGAAGCACTTAAAGTGCTCAAAAAAACCGAGGAGCTTTACGGTTATAAATTCGAAACGGAGCACGGCTTGTTCGGCGGTATTGCAATCGACGAGAAAGGAACTCCGCTGCCGCAAGAGACGCTTGACATTTGCAAAGGCGCAGATGCAGTATTGCTTGGCGCTGTAGGCGGACCGAAATGGGACAACAACTCGAAGGAGCTTCGCCCGGAAACAGGCTTGCTCGGCATTCGTAAAGCGCTGGGCTTGTTCTCGAACATTCGTCCAGCTACTGTGTTCGATTGCTTGAAGGAAGCATCGACATTGAAGCCGGAAGTTCTTGAAGGCACTGATCTGATCGTAGTCCGCGAGCTGACTGGCGGTATTTACTTCGGCGAGAAATTCCGTCGTGAAGGCGCTGGCGGCGAAGAAGCGGTTGATACTTGCGTATACAATGTGCAAGAAGTTGAGCGTATCGTTCGCCAAGCATTCGATATCGCGATGACTCGCGGCAAACGCCTTGCTTCAGTTGACAAAGCGAACGTTCTTGAAACATCCCGTCTATGGCGTGAAGTTGTTAACCGGATTGCGCCTGAATATCCAGAGGTTGAGCTGGAGCACGTGCTTGTCGATAACTGTGCGATGCAGCTGCTTCGTCGTCCTTCAAGCTTCGACGTAATCGTAACTGAAAACATGTTCGGTGATATTCTTAGCGATGAAGCTGCGATGCTGACTGGTTCAATCGGCATGCTTTCGTCTGCTTCGCTGGGCGAGGGAAGCTTTGGCTTGTACGAGCCGGTGCATGGCTCGGCTCCTGACATCGCTGGTCAAGGCATCTCCAACCCAATTGCAACTATTCTTTCTGTAGCACTTATGTTCCGTCTAACGTTCGGCTATCACGAAGCTGCAGCGGCAATTGAAGCTGCCGTGAAAGAAGTGCTTGATGCCGGCCACCGTACAGGCGATATCGCTGTTGACAAGAGCAAAGCAATCGGAACTTCGGAGATGGGCGATTTGATCGTTGCCGCTCTTAAAAAGTAAGTTCTAGATTATAATCATTATAAATAAATATTGATTATAATATTGACTTCATTCTAGACTAGTGATACTATTTACTAGGTAAGTCACACAGATGAAGTGGCATAAACAATAAAAATTTATGGATAGGTCAAGGAGGTTTTCTATTATGGCAGAACGTTTGGTAGGCCGCCAGGCCCCGGATTTTACGATGGAAACAGCAACAGGAGACGGTAAAGATTTCGGTACAGCTTCTCTTGCGGATTACAAAGGCAAATGGTTGGTATTGTTCTTCTACCCGCTTGATTTCACATTTGTATGCCCAACTGAAATTACAGCTTTGAGCTTGGCAGCTGCTGAATTCAGCAAATTGAACACTGAAATTCTTGGTGTCAGCGTTGATAGCAAACACAGCCACCGCGCATGGATCAACACGCCGGTTAACGATAATGGCCTAGGCCAGCTTGAATTCCCGCTAGCTGCAGACATCACGAAAAGCGTTGCTCGTGACTACGGCGTATTGATCGAAGAAGAAGGTATCGCGCTTCGCGGCCTATTCATCATCAACCCGGAAGGCGAAGTACAATACCAAGTTGTTAACCACAACAACGTAGGCCGCAGCGTTGACGAAACGCTTCGCGTATTGCAAGCTTTGCAATCCGGCGGACTTTGCCCAATCAACTGGAAACCAGGCCAACAAACTCTGGTAGCGAAATAATATATTTCGTTCCGAATTATTCAAAACCCGCGCCAGTTCATGGCGCGGGTTTTGTTTTATCATTTAGGCCGTAAGGCGCATATTGTGATGCTTAAGCAGGAATTTCACCTATGCAGAGCGAATAAGGTATACATAGCCACAAAGCTCAAACACAGCTGATGCCGTTCTTTGACGGCAAAGGCTCGATTCGCGGTGAAATATAAGCATGTATCAGGTTGGATTTTTGCGTTCTTATATTTTATGACAATACTAGGTTTGCTCCGCAAACCTAAGTTGATGCTTACGATGTAGGTTTGCACCGCAAACCTTTAGGAGGGGTCGTCAATGAGTTTTTGCTGTGGAGCTAGTATGATTGGAACAAAAGGTACGCTGAAGCATTTCCGTACTCATATCCATAATGTGCCTATTATGTTTTGTCCGGTATGTCACCGTGTAGACATTCATTATTTAATTGAAAACGAATATGAAATATTAGCCGAATATGCGCATGGCGACGGTGCTGCCGAAGTTGATTTTCAGGAGTACGTGGAGCAAGAAGGCAAGGCGCTGCTTGAAAATTGCGTTAATCATGAAAATGAGGATCCAATGGATGTCGTCCACAGTCAAATTGATATGGCGCTTGATTTGCTTAGCTTCGCTAAGCAGATTGAGGATACGGAATGGCAGCTTGTACTTAAGAAGCGTCTTGGGATGCTGAACAGCAGAAGGAATAAGCTCCGTCAACGCCGTACATCCGTTTAGTATTTTAACACGAATGGTGAGCCTCCTTTTCGGAGGCTTTTTCTTTTTTCGAAAAAATGAAGATCTTCTCATAATGTACCCCCCGAAACCGGGCATACAGAAACGAATCATACTAATAGTGAGGTGGAGCGGTTGTTACTTGTATTGTTCAAACGCTTTCTGCGGAAATCTGCTTCTGCCGAAGCTGCGGAGGATGGGCAGAAGCTCACTCCCGAACAATGGGTTGCTCGAATTCGTCAAGGTGACGAGCTGCTGCGTGAGCAGTTCATAGCAGACTACAAACCTTATATAATGAAAGTAACAAGTCGATTTTGCAAACGGTATATAGATCCGAATCGGGATGATGAATTCAGCGTGGCGCTGTTAGCTTTTAACGAAGCGATCAATCAGTTCTCCAGTCATGCTGGAAAATCGTTCATCGGATTTTCTGAAACCGTCATTCGCCGTCGGCTTATTGACCATGTCCGAAAAGAGCAAAGGCATTCACAGGTCGTACCTTACAGCATGTTCGATTCTGAGGATGAGGAACAGCCGCATTACAATTCCATCGAGACAAGTCAAGCGATTACAGCCTTTGAAATAAAACGGACCGAAGATGAGAGACGCCACGAAATCGGCGAGCTTAATCAGGAGCTTGAACGATTCGGCATCTCATTTGCAGAGCTGGTAGAGCAGTCTCCCAAACATGCGGATTCCAGAAGGCTGTTGATCGGAATTGCGCAAACTCTCGTAAGCGAAACAGATTTGTTAGACTCGTTAAGGCAAACGAGTAAGCTTGCTGTAAAAGAGTTAACTGCCATGTGCGGCGTTTCCCGCAAAACGGTAGAACGAAACCGCAAATATATTATTGCTATCGCACTCGTTATATCGGGTACATACCCATATATGCACGATTATTTAAATATAGCCGGTGACCAGTTAGATATGAATAAGGAGGCAGGCAAATGAAACGTGGAGTCGTAATGAGCATTCATAAGCAGCATGCAGTTGTAATGACGGCAGACGGACAATTCTTGCAAGCTCCTATTCAAGGGAAGCCGCAAATTGGTGAAGAGATTACGTTTGAAGAGGAGTATAAGAAGCCTCGCGCGTTTAAGCCTTATTATAGGTATAGCAGCGCTGCAGCTATTGTTCTGCTTCTGTTCGTTCCGTTCCTATTCTTCACGCTGCGCGATGCGCATCCTGTCGTCGCTTATATGAGCATGGATATTAATCCGAGCGTAGAACTAGGCGTAGACGGGAATGAGAAGGTACGCGAGCTGCGCGCCTTAAATGAGGACGGCGAGATTATTATTAAAGGGCTTAATTACAAAGGAGTAAGTGTGGAGACAGTAGCCGCTTCTATTTTGGAGAGGGCTAAAGGCTCACATTACCTCGATACTCCGAACAAGGATATATTTATTGCCAGCGTGCTGATTGACGACAAATCCGCACTTAAACTCGATTTTGAGAATATTTTGACGGGAAAAGTCGATCAGAAGCTTCGGAGCGTATTAGCTCAGCTTGCAGCGGAGGCGGCCAGCGCGAATATTACAACATTATCGGTGCCGAATGAGGTTCGTCAGGAAGCAGCCGCGAACGGCATATCCTCAGGCAAGATGGCTGTATATTTGATGGCGAAAGATGAAGGCTATAAGCTCGAATTAGAGCAGCTGAAGCAGCAATCTATTGATAAAGTGACGGAGCCCATTGGCGGTGTGAAGACGATCGTTGACAATGCGGAAGATACGAGCAAGAAGAAGCTGAAGGAGCTTGTGGCACGCGAGCAAGAAGAGAAGGCCAAGAAGCAAAAGGCTGATAAAAAGTCGAATTCGTCTAAGCCTACAGCTACTCCGAAAATTAATAAACCGGTGAAAGCGGAGAAGCCGGAGAAGCCCGTTAGTAACGGAGTGAATAGAGCGCTAGAGACTAATAAGCCATGGAAAAATAGAGGTTGGACGATTCTTCCGACAATAACTCCGGGAAAATGGATGAAGCCAAACTCTCCTAATAAGTCAAATGAGGTTAAGAAGGATAACAAAAATAAAGATAATCAAAGAGACAGCAGTTGGAATCGTTCAAATAACGATGATGACAACGATGATGACAACGACGATGACCGTGATCGGAGAGACAATTGGAAGCAAGATAACAATGATCGAATAAAAGGCAGCAATGACCGTGACGATAGCGGAAATGATGATCAAAGCGGACGGGAAAATAATAACGGAGACGACAAAAATAGCGACGATAAAAGATCCGGTACGAAGCAGGATAAGGATAAATAGGATGGCAGAAATGAGCCAAGCAATGACGACTAATGCTGCTATGTAAGCTTTGTAAGTAAAAAAGAGGGAAAATAGACAAGCGGTGATTAGAGTCTTAATTGGCTAACGGCATGACTATTTTCCCATTCGCTGCACAAAATTCGACAGGATTTCCGATTGACAGCGATTGTAAACTCGCCCTATGATTAGTATTAACTGTAACCGTTATCTATAGAGACGTTGCCGGGGAGGAGTACATGATGCAGGCCATTCGAAAGCGCTATTTCCCGGCGCTTGCCGAGTACATACGTAGTGGTAAGGAAGTATCACTATTTCATGCCAACGAGCTGGGCAAGGAGCTTTACGGAATAAATCCAGAAGAAATCATTGCCGTACATGAGGAGTGCATACAGTCTTTAGCCGCAAATGTCGATTCGGAGGAGGCTGTACGATTATACAACCGTTCCTTCGTTTTCTTAATGGAAATCATGGTAGCCTGTCGTTTTCGGTTGCAGCCTGAACGAACAACCGATCAGAAATTCACTGAAATGCGCGAGATGCTGTTCCGTTCCAACCGTTCCTTTGAAATGGTCAAAAATAAATATGAAAACGTTTTACAGCACATGGACAGCGGAATCGCATTATTTGACAACGACGGAATTTTGTCGTTTATTAATGTGCAAATGGCTAAATTGTTAGACATTCCTCGAAAAACATTAATTGGCTGTACAATAAAAGAAATATTAAGGCATCGGCAGCTTACAATCAGCACAAAGCGAACTATTCTACGACTGTACAAAGAAATGTTTCTTATGCATAGTCGATACTATGAATTCCAACACAAGGATGGCAAACATCTATTAGTTACGGTTACATACGGTGATCAATTAGACGGAGATTTTTTAATTAGCGTCAAAGACGTATCGGAATACAAGCAAATTGAACAGACGGCATTGCAAAATGATAAGCTTGCCATGCTTGGTAAAATTGCTGCTGCTATTGCTCATGAAATTCGCAACCCCTTAACGAGCATTCGCGGCTTTATTCAGCTGCTTCGGCCTTATTTGCTGGAAGTAGGCAAGGAAGAATACGCGCGTATTATTTTGACGGAAATCGACAGAGCCAACGATATCATTTATGAATTTCTAAACTCGTCTAAGCCATCTGCACCGATGAAGCAATTGGTCTCTATCGATCATTTGATAAAGGAAGTCGTGCTTCTAACGGAAAGCGAAGCATTGATGCGGAATTGCGAGATCAAATCGGAATGCTATTGTTCAGAGCATCTCGTTTCGATCGATGTGAAGCAGGTGAAGCAGGTCATATTGAATATTATTAAAAATTCGCTTGATGCCGTTGAAGAGGTGCAAAGCGAACGAAGAGGCCTAATCGATATTATAACGCGCAGCAATGGCCAATTTGCCGAAATTATAATTAAGGATAACGGCAAAGGGATGGATAAGGCGACGATGAGCAGGCTGTTCGATCCTTTTTTTACAACGAAGCAGGCGGGTACGGGACTTGGTTTATCGGTGAGCTACCGGATCATCCGCAATCATAGCGGAACGATTCGAGTCGACAGCAAAGCAGGTGTCGGAACCGAATTTATCATTACATTGCCGTTAGCAGAATGACGAAACGCTCTTCTCCCTATTACGGGAGGGGAGCTTTTCGCTTTTTTAAATTATAAACGTGGAAAAGTAGACGGACGTCCGATATAATGAGTTTGAAAAACTTGTTGATAATTTTCGAATATGATCGATTCATATACTGGTTTATACATGACGAGAGCGAGGGAATACAAATGAGTGTTCAATTTACATATGGGGTTCGCGGTACAGATCAAGCGGTTGCGGATGCAGTCATTCGTTTCGTTAACAAAAAAGAGCTCATTCCGGGAGGAACTGCGGGCCCGATCGTGCAGCCCCAAATCGATGATGCGCTTAGAGGACTGTACGCCAAAGGATTATTTAAGGCTGAACCGGAGCAAACCGAAATTTTACCGACATTGGGACTTTATCCGGCAGCACATATCGTTTTCGTTGGACTTGAGTTAGAAGACGGAGCGTCTGGCCTGCGCCTGGCTGCGGCAGCTGCAGCCAAAGCTTTGAAAAAACTGCATGCCGAGACCGTTCAAGTGCTGCTGCCTTCAGCTTTGCTGGAGGGCCAGGCTGAGCTTGGCGCTGAGCATGCGGCTCAGGCGCTAACAGAAGGCCTGCTTCTGGCGCTTCATGTGCGACAGCCGCTGAAGCGCGAGCCGAAAGAGCGTTTCACGCTGAAAGAGGTTGCTTTTGTACCGCAGGGTACAGCCGTACCGGCAGAAGACGCCGCATTATGGGAGCAGGGGATAGCAAAAGGGAAGCTGTACGCTGAAGGTGTTACCTTAGCCCGTGATTTGACTAACCTGCCCGGGAATGATCTTACTCCGGAGCGTCTGGCCTATCATGCGGAGGAGCTGGCGCGGGAGCTTGATTTGGAAATTGAAGTCATTGACGAGTGGAGCGCGGCAGAACAGCGGATGGGCGGCTTGCTTGGCGTCGGCCAAGGCAGCATAAATCCGCCGCGTATGATCGTTATTCACTATAAAGGCAATCCGGATTCCGAAGAGGCTTGGGGACTGATCGGTAAAGGCATTACGTTTGATACAGGAGGCATTTCCTTAAAACGGGCGGACGGGATGCAGGAAATGATCTCGGATATGGGCGGAGCGGCTGCGGTGCTCGGAGCCATTCGCGTTATCGGGGAGCTGAAGCCTGCGATCAATGTCATCGCGGTCATTCCGACAGCTGAGAATATGCCCTCTGACCGTGCGCTTAAACCTGGAGATGTGCTGCGCATGATGAGCGGTCATACGGTTGAGATCGTAAATACCGATGCCGAGGGAAGATTGGTGCTGGCGGACGGCTTGACGACCGCGATTACAAGGGGCGCGACACGTTTAGTTGACGTAGCTACTCTAACAGGCGCGGTATCGGTTGCGCTTGGCACGCAAGCTACGGGCGCGGTGACGAATAATGAGGATCTATTCAGACTGGTGCAAAAGGCATCTGATCGTGCGGGCGAGAGAATTTGGCAGCTGCCTTCCTATCCGGAGTACAAGAAGCAGATCAAGAGCGACGCAGCCGATTTAAAAAATAGCGGCGGCAGATATGCGGGCACGATTACAGGCGGGCTGTTTATCGGACATTTCGCAGAGGAATTGCCTTGGGTTCATCTTGATATCGGCGGAACGGCATGGCTGGAAGCAAGCAGAGGCTGGGAGCCGAAGGGCGCTACCGGTGTAATGGTTAGAACATTGATTGAATTGGTCTTACACCACGAGTAAGAAGAGCGGAGAGGATCTATATGTTAAGGGGCATCCTGTTGCCTAGACGGAGAATGTCCGCACAGCGGCGAGGCTTGCATACTGCTGTAATAGAAGGTATTCCTGCGACTATCATTGGGAATTTACTTGGAGGTCCGCTGCTTACAGCGTACCTCCTTTATTTAGGAGCCAAATCTGAAGCAATCGGCATTGCGCTTGCGATCCCGGCATTTGCCAACTTGGTTCAGCTTATTGTCGCATTTTATATGCACCGGTTTGAGAATAGACGGCTGCATGTCATGGTATTTAGTCTTATCCATCGCTTATTATGGACGGCAACAGGGCTAATACCGTTTTGGATGCCGGAAATCTACTGGGTACCGACTTATATTACGCTGTTTACGATATCGTTTATTTGCGCGCAGTCTGCCGGCGTGCTCTGGACCTCTTTGGTTGCCGATATGGTGCCTGCTCAAGTTCGCGGCCGTTATTTTGGCATACGGAATACGATACATTGGGCGGTCGCGAGTCTGTGCTTGCTCATCGGCGGTCAAATTTTGAATCAGCTGCCGGAAGCCACCGGTTTTATCGTGTTATATATCATTTGCGCGGTGGCGACTGTATGGAATGGCATTGAGTTGTACCGCTATCCTAATCTGCCGCTTGAGCGGTCCATTGAATCGTCAAAGTGGAAAATGCTCCAAAAGCCGCTCCGCGACCGCGCCTATTTACTGGCAACGCTGTTTCTCGCGACCTTTATTTTGATCCAAAATATTGCTGTACCGCTCTTCTCATACGTCATGCTTGATATTGTGAAGCTGAACTATACATGGGTTACCGTCATCACTACTGTTCAAATGATAGTGATGATGTTCAGCTACTATTACTGGGGCAATTTGAACAGCAAATATGCGACGCGCACGCTGCTTAGATGGGCGCTTCCGATCATTGCTGTTTCATGCTTGCTATGGGCGGGGATGGAGCTGTTGCCTGCCATTCTCGTATTGATCACGGTACATGTCGTGCTGGGCATAGGCATTGGGGGGTACAACCTGCTCGCGTTTAACTTTATTATTGGCGATACCCCGAAGTCGGAGCGTCCGATGTATATTGCCGTTTTTTCCGCGTTGACTGGCATTACAGGGTTTATCGGCCCTTTGATGGGCGGCTTTATTTACAAGCGTGTCGAGGATAGTCCGTATTGGGTTCAGAGCTATGGCATATCCATGTTTACGGGGGCAATGCTGCTTATAATGGCGCTCGTAATCGGCCCTATAGTGCTGAAGGGGAAGAAATAAGCAGCAAGCGTGGTTGTATAACTTCAAAGGAGGACAAGGAGATGACCTATGAAGAAGTCATGCAGGAGCTGGAGCGTCTGGGGAACGAACAAACGAAAATGACTTTTCTGCGGCATGGGGCGATGGAGCCGGTCTTCGGAGTGAAAATCGGCGATTTAAAGAAGCTCGTGAAAGATGTGAAGAAGGATCAGGAGCTTGCGCTGAAGCTGTTCGAATCAGGGAATAGCGATGCGATGTACCTGGCAGGACTTACGGTCAATCCCAAAACCATTGCGAAGGAGACTCTGCAGCACTGGGTCAAGCAATCCAATTGGTACATGGTCGCTGAGTATACGGTAGCCGGGGTTGCTGCCGAAAGTCCATTTGCTCATGAGCTGGCGCTGGAATGGATCAATTCTCCCGAGGAAATGGTCGCGACCTGCGGCTGGAGTGTTTATGCGAATTATGTGTCGCTCACGCCGGACGAGCAGCTGGATTTGGAAGAAATAAGAGCATTGCTGAAGCGTGTGCAGGCTACCATCCACATGGAGAAGAACCGGGTCCGTTATACGATGAACAGCTTTGTCATTTCAACAGGCATTTATGTAGGGGAGCTGCGTGAGGAAGCAGAGGCTGCTGCGGCAAGCATCGGTAAGGTGCATGTTGACTTAGGCCATACAGCATGTAAAGTTCCTGCCGCAGGTGATTATATCCAGAAGGCCGTATCTATGGGCAAGACGGGCGTTAAGAAAAAAACGTGTATTTGCTAATAAAGGGAGCCGATTCCTTGCTAGACAACTGCTTATCCCGTTGACACGGCAACATAGAGAACCCAACCCGACAAAGCTACGATTAGCAAAAACGCTATTCCCCTCCAAAACATCTCTGGCAATCCCTCTTTTACTTACACGATTTTCATTCAATATGAAATCAGTATGCCTAAGGCAGCTTGGGAAATATACTTCTTCGATAACCTCCATAGCTGGAGGTTTATTTTTTTAACTTTTTGCTGGCAGCCGAGAATAACGAAACTTCGAATAAAACGGTAATATCAGGGAATCTTAATCGGGGGAATCTTTATCCAATTGGCCGCAAACGTTACCCGATTGAACAAACTGAGGCAGGTGATGCCATATGGAACGAAAAAAAGGAAGATTTAAGCTAGAGAAAATAATAGCGGAGTCTGAAACGACAATTAATGCAGAACTATTCGACAATTTGAATGAAAATGAAACAACCATAGAGCAAATTTTTTTGAATTGTACCGATCTGGTCGTGAAAAAGTTCTATTTATTCGACTCCTTCCCCTGCATGCTGGTCTACCTGGGCGTAATAGTTGACGCCACACAGCTGGAAGAAGGGATATTGAGACCGCTCTTGGCATTGGACCCTGCTGGCGCTGATCCCCCTTCTCAGCTTGTTGTGCAGTTGAATACAGGGTTGGTTCCTATGGGCAAAACGAAAATAGTAGAAAAACAGAATGAACTCGTTCAGCGGATCGTCAAGGGAGACGCCCTTCTATTCATTGAATCTTCAAGGCAGGCACTCTCTATCAGTGTGCAAAATTCATTGCACCGTGAGCTGCAGGAACCGAATATGGAGGCGGTTATCCGCGGTCCCCGGCTCGGTTTTATCGAGACACTCAGTATCAATATGGCCTTAATACGCCAACGAATCCGTTCGCCGCAGCTTAAGATAGAGAGGATAAGCATAGGAGAGGTCTCCCAAACCGATGTTGCGATCGTTTATATGGGTAATATGGCGCCTCAGACTATGATTGATGAAATAAGGAAGCGTATCTTAGGAATCGATATGGATAGCATTCTGAAATCGGGGTATCGAAGAAATGATAAGCGATCATCCCTATTCGCCGTTTCCGCTCATTCAATCGACCCAGCGGCCCGATTCGGTAACGGCTTCACTGATTGAAGGCAAGGTCGTTGTCTTAATTGACGGATCTCCGATGGCTCTGATTGCACCCATCACGATCTGGTACGGGTTTCAGACGGCCGAGGACTACTATATGAAATTTATTTTTGCAACGATGCTTCGATGGCTGCGGTATTTGTTTGCCTTTTTGTCGATGGCCCTGCCGTCCATATATGTTGCGGTTACGACTTTTCATCAGGAAATGCTCCCCACCAGCTTGGCTTTAAGCCTTGCAGCGGCGCGTGAAATAGTTCCGTTTCCGGCACTTATGGAGACGCTGATTATGGAGGTTACCTTTGAAGCGCTGCGGGAGGCGGGGGTTCGTCTTCCTCGTCCGGTAGGTCAGACGATCAGCATCGTCGGGGCGCTTGTTATCGGACAAGCCGCTGTTCAGGCTGGGATTATATCCGCCCCCATTATTATCATCGTATCCTTGACTGGGATTGCATCCTTTCTGATCCCGCACCCGGAGATGAGTCAGGCTATCAGCATTCTGCGTTTTCCATTGATTATTTCTGCCGGCACTTTCGGGTTGTACGGCGTCGGTGCCTCCATGATTGCGATATTGATCCATCTGGTTAATCTGCGCTCCTTCGGCGTCCCTTATTTGACGCCGCTCGCCCCGGTCAATTTCTCCGGATTAGAGGATGTATTGGCCAGAGCCCCTTGGCAGGTGATGCGAAAGCGGCAAGAATACGCCAAACAAAAAATGGAGTTGGAAAAAAAATGATGCTGACCCGAATGCTAGGCCGGTGCTTGTTTCTTTTCGTTTGTATGGGATTAGTCACAGGCTGCTGGGACAGCAGGGAGACGGATGATCTCGCATTGGTCATCGCCAGCGGCCTTGATATCACGGAGGACGGGCAGCTCGAAGGAACGCTTCAGATTGCGCTGCCCACGGGAATTCCCAGCAGTTTGCAAACCGGGGGGAAAGGCAAGGAGTCCGTCTTGATACTTACGGCCAAAGGCAAGGACGGAGTAGAAGTTTTATCCAAAATGCAGCAGCAATTGTCCCGGAAAATTTTTCTCGGCCTGGGTGCCGGTCGCGCTCCCGGTTAATATGATCGGTCTGCCTTTGCTTCTGCTCATCGTAGGGAAAATGAAACTAAGGAAACTCCGTACGCAGTCAAATGGAGATGCGTTTTGAGGGTGTATGCAAATAAGAATATTCGCGAACGACAATCAATGCTTGAAATGGATGATATCGATGCCAATATGATTATGGTTGGAGAGCGTACTATGTACTAAAATATAAAAGAGTTATGGACATTATTAGTTATTAACGATGCAAATTAGAAGCAATTGGGAAACGATTTGGGTAAGTGTAAGTTGGCGGGCATGTATGACGAGCTTCGCCTTAGAAAATAATAGGATGGCAATGAATAGAGAGGGTGGAATTTTCTGCAATGAGCAACCATGATGAGCGTAATTATTCGCCTTGGCAAAGCTACTATGGACCCAACCTTGGGTATGTGCAGGAGCAATACGAACGTTTCTTAACAGATCCTAATTCTGTTGAAGCAACGGTTCGCGAGCTGTTTGTACGTTTTGGAGCACCGCCGGCTGTATCTCTTGGAGTAACTCCGGGCGTCGCGGCAAAGCCAAGCGAGAAACAGGCTGCATCAACTGCAGCACCTGGTCCGATTGATTCAAATATGTTGAAAAAGGTTGTCGCTGCGCATAAGCTTATGCTGAACATACGCAGATACGGCCATTTAGCTGCGGATATTGATCCGCTGGGCTTTAGCCCCGTAGCGGACACTAAGCTGCTTGAGCCTGAAACATTCGGACTCACGCAAGCGGATTTGGCCTCTATTCCTGCTTCGCTCATTTGGGATAATGCGCCTGCTTCGATCTCCAATGGCTGGGAGGCAATAAGCCGCTTGAGAGAAATTTATTCTCGTTCGGCTGCATATGAATTTACACATATTCATGATGAGAATGAACGGAATTGGCTTCATAAGCAAGCGGAATCGGGAACATTCCCAGCGCCGCTTTCGCCAAGAGAGCGTTCCGCGCTGCTTGAGCGTCTTTTAGAGGTAGAGTTTTTCGAAAATTTCCTGCACCGTACTTTCGTTGGACAGAAGCGCTTCTCGATCGAGGGCGTAGATATGCTCGTACCGGTACTGGATGAAATCGTCCGCGCCGTCGCGCATGACGGTGCTAATCATATTCTTATGGGTATGGCGCATCGCGGCCGTCTAAACGTACTGGCGCATGTGCTGGGCAAGCCGTACGAGAAAATTTTCTCCGAGTTCCACCATGCACCGAACAAAGAACTTATTCCGTCGGAAGGATCCATGGGCCTTAACTATGGCTGGACTGGCGACGTGAAATACCATCTAGGCGCAGACCGGGCTGTAATTGAAGGCGAAACGATTCGTGCGAACCTTACTCTTGCCAACAACCCTAGCCACCTTGAATTCGTTAATCCGGTTGTCGAAGGCTTCACGCGGGCTGCACAAGAGGATCGCAGCAAGCCGGGTATGCCTAAGCAGGATCCGTCCAAAGCGGTTACGATCTGTGTTCACGGCGACGCCGCTTTCATCGGCGAAGGAATTGTTGCCGAGACGCTTAACTTCAATAAGCTGGAAGGCTACCACAATGGCGGTACATTGCATATTATCGCAAATAACCGGCTTGGCTTTACAACGAACAGCATCGATTCACGTTCGACGCATTATGCAAGTGATCTTGCGAAGGGCTTCGACATTCCGATCGTACACGTGAATGCGGATGAGCCGGAAGCTTGCTTGGCTGCAGTGCGCCTTGCTTGCGAATACCGTCTGCGTTACAATAAAGGCTTTGTAATCGATTTGATCGGTTACCGCCGCTTCGGCCACAATGAAATGGACGATCCGGAAGTAACGCAGCCGCTTATGTATTCGAAGGTTCGCAATCATCCGACCGTAAGCACACTTTACAGTGAGCAGCTGAAAGGCGAGAAAGCGATCACGGGTGAGCAGATAGAGGAATTGCGTCAGCGTACGAACGGTAAGCTGCAGGCTGCTTACGATGCCATGAAAGCGAATGAAGGACAGCCTCAGTTGAACGGCGAGCAGCAGAAGTCAGTGATTCCTGCTGCCGAGGAAGCGCGCACGGCTGTGCCGCTCGAGACGCTTCGCGACATTAACTTGGAGCTGCTTAACCGTCCGGAAGGCTTTACTGAATATACAAAGCTTCAACGTATTCTGCAGCGTAGAGCCTCAGCTTTGAACGATGGCGAGAAGGTCGATTGGGCGCATGCGGAGACACTCGCGTTCGCAACGATTCTCGCAGACGGTACACCAATTCGTCTAAGCGGTCAGGATTCGGAGCGCGGCACGTTCGCACATCGCCACATTATGCTGAACGATAACGCTAATGCAGCTAAGTTCTCGCCGCTGCACATCTTGCCGCAAGCGAAAGCATCCTTTGCCGTTCATAACAGCCCATTGTCGGAAACGGCAGTACTAGGCTTTGAATATGGCTATAACGTATTCGCACCTGAAACTTTCGTCATTTGGGAAGCGCAATACGGAGACTTCGCCAACGTTGCACAAGTTATTTTCGACCAATTCATCTCGGCTGGCCGTGCGAAATGGTCGCAAAAATCAGGTATCGTCATTTTGCTGCCGCATGGCTACGAAGGCCAAGGGCCGGAGCATTCCAGCGCTAGACTAGAGCGTTTCCTTCAGCTTTCCGCTGATAACAACTGGACGGTTGCCAACCTGACATCGTCCGCTCAATATTTCCACTTGCTGCGTAAGCAAGCATCGCTGCTTGGCACGGAGCAGGCTCGTCCGCTCGTTCTTATGGCACCTAAAAGCTTGATCCGCAATCCGCGCGTCGCTTCCCATGGCGTTGAATTCAGCGAAGGCTCATTCAAGCCGGTACTGCCGCAATTCAGCCTTACGGAGCCGAAGGATCAGAAAGATAAAGTGAAACGCTTGCTGCTTTGCACAGGTAAGGTAGCAGTCGATGTTGAAGAGGCGCTTGCTTCATCTAATGCAGACGATTACGAATGGCTGCGCGTTGCGAGAGTGGAGCAGCTTTATCCGTTCCCTCATGCAGAGATCGAGCGCATCGTGAAACAATACGATAAGCTGGAAGAAATCGTATGGCTGCAAGAAGAACCGCAAAACATGGGTTCGTGGAGCTTTATGGAGCCGCGCCTTCGCGCGTTGGCACCGAAGAAGGCAGCTGTCCGCTATGTAGGCAGACCTGATCGCTCCAGTACAGCAAGCGGACACCAAGAGGTTCATGCCGCAGAACAAAAATGGATTATCTCGACAGCTTTGAACGGCAAGCCAGTTGAAACAAGTTTGATTAGGGGGTAGTGACTAATGGCTGAAATTATAGTACCAGAATTAGGCGAGTCCATATCAGAGGGAACGATTACGAAATGGTTCGTGAAGGAAGGCGACTCCGTTAATCAAGGCGATGTCTTACTGGAGCTTGAAACGGATAAGGTTAACATTGAAATTAGCGCTGACAACAGCGGCGTTGTATCCCGCATTGCTAAACAAGACGGAGATGTGGTACTCGTCGGCGAAGCAATCGGTTCGATCGGCGAATCAGCGGGCGGCGCATCCGCACCTGCTGCTCCGGTGGCAGAGCCGGCAGCGGTTGCTGCTCCTGCGGCAGCGGCAGCTGCTCCAGCAGCGCCTGCTGCAAAGCCAGCTGCTCCTGTAAATGATGCGGCAGCTATCAATGCTTCACCAGCTGCCCGCAAACGCGCCCGCGAGCAAGGCATTGATCTTTCGCAAGCGCAAGGACAAGCTCCGGCACCGGCGCCTGCGGTAGCAACCCCGGTTAAATCCGCTCCGCTTACACAAGCTGAGCCTGCTAGCGTAAGCAAAGATGCGAAGCCGACAGAACGCAAACGGATGTCCCGCCGCCGGGTTACCATTGCTAACCGTCTCGTTGAAGCACAGCGTACAGCAGCGATGCTGACAACGTTCAATGAAGTCGACATGACTGCGATTCTTGATTTGCGCAAACGCCGCAAGCAAGCCTTCTTTGAGAAAAATGATGTGAACCTAGGGTTTATGTCGTTCTTCACGAAAGCGGTAGTTGGCGCGCTTAAAGCGTTCCCGCTGCTTAATGCAGAAATCGACGGCGAAGAAATCGTCGTTAAAAAGTTTTACGATATCGGTATTGCTGTATCTGCGAAGGAAGGGCTTGTCGTTCCGGTCGTTCGTGATGCAGAACGTCTCAGCTTTGCTGAAATTGAGAAAAACATTGTTGAGCTTGCAGGTAAAGCAAGAGCTAACACATTGTCGATCGCTGATCTTCAAGGCGGAAGCTTCACCATCACAAATGGCGGTGTATTCGGCTCCTTGCTGTCGACGCCGATTCTTAACACGCCGCAGGTTGGTATTCTCGGCATGCACAAAATTCAAATCCGTCCGGTAGCTATCGATGACGTGCGTATGGAAAATCGTCCGATGATGTATATCGCATTGTCTTACGACCACCGTATCGTAGACGGCAGCGAAGCAGTTCGCTTCCTCGTTACGGTCAAGGCGCTTCTGGAAGATCCGGAAGCACTTCTTCTCGAAGGCTAATAACAAATATTATGATCGGGACTGCCCTTGAAGTAGAATATTCTACTTCAAAGGCAGTCCTTTTTTTTTCGGATATTAAGCGATTGTTATGCTTATACAGGCTTACTTCTCAAGCGGTAACGATATTTTTACATATAAATTTAATAGCAGGAGCAGGAAGAAGGCTGGCGATGTTGAAAGTAAACAATCAGATAAAGCAAAGCTATTTGTTTGAATGAGGTGAGAAGTGAGAATGGAAATAGTTGGTGTTGGCGAATTAAGAGAAAGTGAAGAGAGGTATCAGCATCTGGTTCACATGCTGCCAGATGGGCTAATTGTATTGTCCGAAGGTCATATTGTATTTGCTAACTTTGCTTTCTTGAACATGATAGGTGTGAACAAGCAGGAAGAAATCATTGCGCAGCCGATACACAAGTTCGTTCATTCCGATTATTTGGAGCAGTTCTCCACAAATATCCGCTATTTAATTCGAGAAGCTAATCCTTCTAATTTCATATATTTCAAGCTGATTCGATTGGATCAAGAGACGGTTGAAGTTGAACTGAGAGCGGTTGCAGTGAAATTTGACGGCAAACCTGCTATACAGCTTATTATTCATGACATATCCAATCAGAAACGAATGGAAGCATCCTTAAACGAGAAGGATTATTTATACAAAAGTTTGATGGAAAGCGTTGTTGCAGGCGTATTCGTTGTGCAAAATTATAATATCGTTTATACCAATCCTTATTTAGCCGAGATGTTTGGCTACAAGGAGGATGAACTGCTCTCGCTCTCTCCGATCGATTTGATGACTGAAGAAGAAATCATCAAGATCAGAAATGAAGTGATGAACGGCAGAGTAATTGGGCGCGACCAATTTCCGCTTAAGTTTAAAGGGGTGAAAAAAAACGGAAGCGTCATTTATTTGGAGGGCAACAGCTCGATCATTATGTTCAACGGGCTGCCGTCCTTGCTTGGAACGGTGCAGGACGTTACCTTTAAGCAAGAAAAGGAGAAGACACTCAGGGACAGCGCGAAGCTTTATCAGAAAATGATCAAATTCGTTCCCGAGCCGATTATGCTGAGCGACCAAGGCATCATCCTTTACGTGAACAAGCTGGCCATGCAGGTGTTCGGAATAGCCGAGGATACCCAGATCATCGGCAGAAGCGTGTTTGAATTTATTCACCCGAACGATCATGATTCGCTGATGGAAACGATGGAGAGCATTATGTCCTCGGATGAACCGACGCCGTTTCAAGAGCGGGTCATTATACGTCCGGACGGACAATATTTGGATGTGGAGTTATCGTGCATTCGGATTAACAATTATTTGGGCAAAGATGTTATGCTCACTGTCATTCGAGATTTAACGGATCGCAAACAATCGGAGGAATTGCTCATTCGTTCCGAGAAGCTGTCGGCTATTGGACAGCTTGCAGCGGGAGTCGCGCATGAAATTCGCAATCCGCTGACGGCGCTCAAGGGCTTTACGCAGCTGCTTAGCGCTAAATATCCGGAGCAGCCGCACTATTTTACGATTATGGCCAATGAAATTGACCGTATTTCGCTTATCGTAAATGAGTTCATGACGCTGGCAAAGCCGCATTTCTCACATTTTCACAACGAGCCGCTCGAGCCTATTCTGCAAAGCGTAATATCTATATTGGAAACGCAAGCTATTTTGCTCAATGTGGAATTAAAGGTATGTTACGATCACACGAGGCCGTCGGTATACTGTAACGTTGATCAGCTGAAGCAGGTATTTTTGAATATTATAAAAAACGCGCTCGAGGCGATGCCGCAGGGCGGCGAGGTTGTTTTAACGGTTACGACGATGGAGGACGGGTACGTTCATATCCGGATTAAGGACGGCGGTCCCGGCATACCGGAGGAGCTGATTAAAAGGATCGGAGAGCCATTCGTGACGACGAAGGAAAAAGGGACCGGCCTCGGGATTATGATCAGCACGCGTATTATTGAAGCGCACAAGGGTACGCTTCAACTTAGCAGCGTGGTCAATGAAGGAACTGTAGTCGAAATCAAATTGCCGATACAGGAGGAAAGCTTAGGGTGAAACATAAGCTTTATCGCCGGCTGCTGCGGTCAATCGTTTGCGCTTGTGATGAAGCGTGAAATAGATAACGGAAGAAAAGGCAATAATAAAGGCACAAACCATGTACATAACGCTGTAGCCGTAGCTTGAAGCTAGCGAGCCCAGCGTGTAGGAACCGATGCCGTAACCAAGATCGAACAGCAAATAGAACGTCGCAGTAGCAAGTCCTCTGCGGTGAGTCGGAGCTGCAAGCACCGCTATCGTCTGAAAGCAAGGCAGCAAAGCGCCATAGCCAAGGCCGATTACCGCTCCGGATATAAGCAGCAGTACAGGTGAATCGGCGTGACTGAGCAGCAGCATGCCGATGGCGAATATGGCGATGCTCGGGTAGACGATGACATGCTCGCCTACCTGATCAAGCAATTTGCCGACAATAGGGCGCGGCAAGACGATCATGATACCGAAACAGACGAAGAAGTAGCTGGCATATTGATCAATGGCTTGCTCATGAGCGTATACGGACATAAATGTCACTAAGCCGCTGTAAGCGAATGCGACAACAAAGCCGCTAAACGCGATTGGAACGGCTTTCCGTTCTACAAGATCACGCCAATCCAGTTTTCTTTTGCGCTTCAATGACTTAGGCTCAGCGCTAACGGCGGAGGATAACGGTATGCTGGCTTGGCGTTTGGTCGATGCGCCCAGCACAAATGAAATTAACGAGCATGCCGCGCATAATGTGAACATTGCCGTATAGCCGCCATAATTCGTAATCGTTAAGCCGACGAACGGCCCGATAACCATGGCTAAGCTCATAAACAAGCTGAAATAGCTAATGCCTTCCCCTTTGCGATGTTCTGGAATAATGCCGATTGCGGTCGTATTTGTGGAGGTTGTTGCGATAGCGAAGGTGCCGCCGTGCAAAAAACGAACAAGCAGCAGCATGGCATAGCCGAAAACGCCAAAGTAAGCAACGGAAAATAATAAAAATAGCAGTAATGAAATAACGACTATTTTACGCTCACCGAACTGGTTCATAAGCTGGCCGGCAAAGGGCCGGAGCAATACGGCGGCGATGACAAATACAGTCATGGACAAGCCGGCTTGCGTATCGGAGCCTCCGAGTCCATTCGTTACATAAACCGATAATGCTGTTGCCAGCGTATAAAAAGAAAAAAATAGAAAAAAGCTGCTTAAACATATTTTAATGAAGTCTGCGCTCCATAACTTGTTGGTATTCATTGCCTATTCCCCTCTCTGAAGACGGCCTTGCCGTTACCTACTGAAGCTGCTCCGCATTTTTGTTTATTTTTTCCATAAAACGTTTGAATGCTTCAATTTCATCCTCCGTTACATCCGTTAAAATATGCGTGACAAAAGCAGCCTCTACCGGCGCAAGCGAACGAGCACTCGTTCTGCCGCTTTCCGTTACATAAAGAAGCTGCGATCTTCGATCGCTTGGATTCGCGACGCGCCGAACGAGCGCCTTCCGCTCCAGCTGATCGACTAGCCTTGTAATGTTAGCGGGGTCTTTGTCGGTGCGCTGCGCCAAATCTTTATGGGTAATTCCGTCATGCCCGTCCAAACACATAAGCAGCGACCATTGCTCGGGTGTAACGTCATGATCTTGAAAAAGCTGCTGCAGCCGCTGGTTTAATCTGCGTCCTGTATTGCTGATGACATAGCCTACTGATTGCTTGAATTCCATGTGTTCACCTGTTTTCTTCAATTTAGTTGATATAACAATAATACGCTTATCAACTAAAAGGGTCAACTGCTCCAATCCATGAATTAGGATTGGAGATGATTACATGCCGGCGGGGTGGAGTTGATGCTGCTTGCGATATTGCTCAGGGGTGTGATCGGTATGCAGCTTAAAGGCGCGGCTAAAATGAGAGGGATGTTTAAAGCCGACCTCGTAGCCGACTTCGGTTATCGGCTGATCGCCGTCGATTAGCTCGATTTTGGCCTGGTAAATTCTACGCTGCATCAGAAATTGGAAGATCGTGATGCCGGTAACCTCTTTGAACGTTTTGGCTAAATAATATTTGCTTAGATGCAGCTCCGTCTGAATGCTCTCTAATGATATCTCTTCTTTGTAGTGGCGCTCCATATAGGAGATGACCGACTGCACGTGCTGCTCCTTGGATGACGGAAAGGTTGGTTTAGCTTTAAGCGGCTTCTGGCAAAGCTGATTGATCAAAATAAGAAAGTCGAGCAGCCGCGCCTGAAAGCGCTGTTGTGAAAAGGCGTCCCGCTGCACGTAAAGCTGCTCCAGCTTGAGAAGCGTCTCTTCAACCTCAGCTTTCTCTGGGCCGCGAAGCTGTAATCTTACATTATGCAGCTTCTTAAAGGGCTCGAGCAGGTCATCAGCAAACGGCGGCTGAATAAATTGCTTAAAGTAAAACGGGTCGAAATGAAGGGTGGAGCGGTGGTATTTCTCGCTCGGGTCGACATGCGCCCGGTGCAGGGTCATACCGTGCATGAGGAGCATGTCGCCGGGCTCCAGCACGTGGATGCTGTCATTTATGAGATAGTTCACTTTCCCGCCATGAAAATAATAAATTTCATAATGAAAATGGGTATGGTAAGGGATTTGAGCGTTAAAGTCAGAGCTCGTTCCTATCGTAAAAGGCAAGCTAATTTGGTGCTGTGTGCTCATCATTTTGCCTCCACTCGTGAATAACCTCATTATACACCAACCACAGTCAAATAAAAGGGCAAACAGGATAATGCGAATGAAGCCGGCCGGGTCTCGAAGTGCTACCATAAAGGTAAGTTCAAAAGACTTCATAAACAGCTATATTCACTTTCAAATAAAGGGGCGGGATCCTAATGCAGAGCGTTCGTTTAGGTATTATCGGGCTAGGAAATATGGGCAAGGGACATATCGGTTACTTATTAAAGGGCGAAGTAAGCGGCGTCAAAGTAACGGCAGTCAGCGATAGCATGCAAGCGAATCTCCAGTGGGCCAAAGAAACGCTTGGCGATCAAGTAGGCTTATATGCCGATCCGTATGAGATGATGGATTCCGGTCTGGTAGACAGCGTACTAATCGCGACGCCTCATTTCTCGCATCCAGAGCTTGCAATCGCTTGCTTTGAACGCGGGCTGCATGTGCTTTGCGAGAAGCCGGCTGGCGTTTACACGAAGCAGGTTCGCCAGATGAACGAAGCGGGCAGCAAAGCGAATGTGAAATTCAGCATGATGTACAACCAGCGTACAAATCCGCTGTACGTGAAGCTGAAGGAATTGATCGATGCCGGTGAGCTTGGCGAAGTGAAACGGACCAATTGGATTATTACGAACTGGTACCGCTCTCAAAGCTATTATGATTCGGGCACATGGCGGGCGACTTGGGCGGGGGAAGGCGGCGGCGTCTTGCTTAACCAGGATCCGCATCAGCTTGACTTGTGGCAGTGGACAATCAGTATGATGCCGAAGCGCGTCCGTGCTTTCTGTTATTTCGGCAAGCACCGCAATATTGAGGTTGAGGATGACGTGACAGCTTTTGTGGAATACGAGAATGGCGCAACCGGCGTATTCGTTACGACGACTGGCGAAGCGCCCGGAACGAACCGGCTTGAAATAAGCGGCGACCGGGGCAAAATCGTGATCGAAAACAATACGCTGACTTTTTGGAGGCTGCGCGTGCCTGAGTCTGAATTTAATAGAGATTTCACCGGAGGCTTCGGCGAGCCGGAATGTTGGAAATGCGAAATTCCAGTCAAGGGCAGCTATCCGGACCATAAAGGAATTACGCAAAACTGGGTGAATGCGATTTTGTTCGACGAGCCTTTGATTGCTCCCGGCGAGGAAGGCATCAAAGGGCTAATGCTTTCTAATGCAATGCTCCTGTCCACTTGGACAGACGGCTGGGTTGACCTGCCGATCGATGAGGAGTTATTCCATCACTATTTGCAAGAGCGGATCGCAAACTCCGCTTATCAGAAGGAGGAGTAGGACGAATGAGTAAAGCAGACGGCATGAAGTATGCGCCAAAGGGAAAACCGAATAAAGTGGTTGAGGCCGGACAATTCGTTATCGCAGCGGTTAGCCTTGATCATGGACATATTTATGGAATGTGCAATGGGCTCGTGGAAGCGGGCGCGACTTTAAAATGGGTGTATGATCCCGATCCTGCTAAGGTGGAAGCATTCGTTCGTCAATATCCGCAGGTGCAGGCGGCTGACTCGGAAGAGCAGGTGCTCTCCGATTCTGAGGTGCAGCTCGTGGCGGCTGCCGCTATTACCTCTGAACGGGGACCGCTCGGCGTACGCGTTATGCGCAGCGGCAAGCATTATTTTACGGATAAGGCGCCATTTACGACGCTTGAGCAGCTGGCGGACGCTCGTACAGCTTTCGCGGAGACGGGGAAAAAATATGCCGTTTACTACAGTGAGCGGCTGCATGTGGAAAGTGCTGTTTTTGCAGGCCAATTGATAGAGCAGGGTGCGATTGGACGTGTCGTGCAGGTTATCGGACTTGGTCCGCATCGCTTGAATGCAGCAGCGCGGCCGGCATGGTTTTTCGAGAAGGAAAAGTACGGCGGCATCCTTTGCGATATCGGATCGCATCAAATCGAACAGTTTCTGTATTTTACAGGAAATAGCAATGCAAGCGTCGTGAACAGCAAGGTCGCCAATTATGCGAATAAAGACTACCCGGAGCTTGAGGATTTTGGCGATATGACGGTTGTGGGAGATAACGGGGCTACCGGCTACTTCCGTGTCGATTGGCTGACGCCAAGCGGTCTAGGCACTTGGGGCGACGGCCGGATGACCATTCTCGGGACGGAAGGCTACATCGAGCTGCGAAAATATATCGATATTGCTAGAGACAAGGAAGGCGATCAGCTCTATTTGGTAAACGCGGACGGCGAGCAGCATATGCAGCTTGGCGGCAAGGTCGGCTTTCCTTATTTTGGCCAGCTGATACTCGATTGCCTGAACGGCACGGAGCTTGCTATGACGCAGGAGCATACCTTCAAAGCGGCAGAGCTGTCGCTGCTGGCTCAGAAGCATGCAATGAGAGTGGAGTAAGCGCAGCCCTTGAAGGCATTTATAAGGAATTAGAAGATTAAGGAAGGGAGCTGTTTTCATGGTCGATGACCATGAACAGCTCTTTTTTTGCAGGTAAGGAATGGATACAGCCCGCAAACGAATGCTACTCAAAGGCTGTAAGCGCAAATGTGTGCTAACAGCCTCTTTTCGTGTTTTCTCAAACGCCGATGCCGTGCTGTAAGCAAATAAAAAACTAGAGGAACATTGAAGGAGATAAGATAGAGAAATATAATGATTATTTGTAATCGTTACGATCTTGACGAAAGAAAATGATGTTGATATACTAGACAAAGCGTAATTATTACTATTAGTCGGTGAAACCGGCTTTTTTTAATCAGAGATAATCGTAATTATTACGTTCTGAAAAGGTGTTGAATAGAATAGAATTGAGGTGCTACTGTGACAGTGAACAAAATTCCGGTAACCGTATTAAGCGGCTATTTGGGCGCAGGCAAGACCACGATTATGAATCATGTATTGAACAATCGCGACGGTCTTAAGGTCGCCGTCATCGTAAATGATTTGAGCGAATTGAATATTGATGCCTCTCTAATAAAGGATGGGGGCGGCTTATCCCGGACGGACGAGAAGCTAGTTGAAATGTCCAATGGCTGCATCTGCTGCACGCTGCGGGAGGACTTGCTGAAGGAAGTAGAGAAACTGGCGAAGGAAAACCGGTTTGATTACATATTGATTGAATCGACTGGCGTCGGCGAGCCGGTTCCCGTCGCTCAGACCTTTACTTATATCGATGAAGAGCAAGGCATCGATCTGACACAATTTTGCAAGCTCGATTGTATGGTCACGGTCGTGGATGCTTACCGTTTCTGGCATGACTACTCCTCCGGCGAAACATTATTGGAGCGCAGTCAGGCTGTCGACGAAGGGGATACCCGTGAGGTTGTCGATTTGCTTATTGACCAAATCGAGTTTTGCGACGTGCTTATTTTGAATAAATGCGATCTTGTCGGCGAAGAAGAATTGGCAGAGCTTGAGGGCGTGCTCCGAACACTGCAGCCGCGCGCCAAATTCATTCGCACCTCCAAAGGAGAAGTGGATCCGGAGGAGATTTTGAACACATCGCTGTTCGACTTCGACGAGGCTAGTCAATCGGCGGGCTGGATTAAAGAAATGGCGGCTCCCTCTCATACGCCGGAAACGGAAGAATACGGCATATCCTCATTCGTTTATGAACGGGTCAAGCCATTTCATCCAGAGCGGCTAATGAAATGGATGCAGGAATGGCCGGAGGAAATCGTCCGGGCGAAGGGCATGGTATGGCTTGCGACACGCAATAATTACGCGCAAAGCTTAAGCCAGGCCGGTCCTTCCATTCAATTCGGGCCAGCCGGTCAGTGGGCAGCTGCCTTGACTGAAGCGGAGCGCGAGGCTGTGCTGCAGGAGGACACCGAGCTTGCCGGCTTATGGCATGAGGAATACGGCGACCGTATCAACAAAATCGTATTTATCGGAATCGAAATGAATCGAACGAAGTTGATCGACTCGCTCGACAGCTGCTTACTAAGCGATAATGAGCTAACGCAGGATTGGAGCGAGTTCACGGATTTTTTCCCAAATGCATCGAATGAGCAGTTGGAATCTTATGTTCATTGATGCAGAAAATTTTTTAGGAGGTGAATGAAGTGAGAGTAATCGTGACGCTTGCTTGTACAGAGACGGGTGACCGTAACTATACAACGACAAAAAACAAACGAACGACGCCTGAGCGGTTGGAAGTTAAAAAATACAGCCCGCGGCTCAAACGGGTTACGGTCCACAGAGAAACGAGATAACACAACGACGAGACGATTGGACGAAAACATCCAGTCGTTTTTTTCCAGAGAGGGAGTAATCGATTGAAAGCATTATTGAATTCGAAAAAATATCTGGCCGTTCTACTGGCAGTAGTATTGCTAAGTGCAGGAGCGCTTGCTGCATGCGGCAATAATGAAATTCCAAATGAAGCAGCGCAAGGACGCGCAGCGGAAGCGGAGAAGCAGGTAACAGTCATTCGCAACTTTAAATCAGCAAGCTTGGATCCGCATAACAGCTGGGAAACGCTGCGTGCCGGAATTGTGGAGACGCTGGTTCGCATGGATGAGAATTTAGAGGTAAAGCCATGGCTTGCTGAGAAATGGGAAGCGGCGGACGACGTAACCTGGGTGTTTACGATTCGCGAGGGCGTGACGTTCCATGATGGTACGAGGCTTGATGCTGCGGCGGTTAAAGCCTCGTTCGAACGGGGCATTGCTGCAAGCAAGGTGCTTGCGGGCTCCTTGAAAATCGCGTCGATGGAGGCAAAGGGAAATGAGCTGAAAATCGTGACGAGCGAGCCGCATCCCGCTTTACCGTCGGAGCTGGTGAACCCGTACGCATCCATAATGAGCGTTGCAGCGGAAGAGGTGATGGGGACAGAAGCGTTCAACCATGCTCCTGTCGGTACCGGTCCCTTCCAAGTCGTAAAATTCATACCCAATATTGAAGCTGAACTGGAACGTTATGACGGTTATTGGGATGGAAAAGCCAAAGTGAATAAGGTTATTTATAAATTTAACGAAGACAGTAACGTAAGGGCGCTGGCGCTGCAATCGAAGGAAGCGGATATCGTTTATTCGGTTCCATCCGAGACGGTAGACAGCATTGAGCAGGATAAGGATCTTCATGTGGATTCGATTGCCGGATTACGCGTTCATTATTTGCTCTACAACCAACAGAAGCCCTTCTTGCAAAATATTAAAATACGACAAGCGGTCGACCTGCTTCTGAATCGCGAGAGCGCAGCGAAGGAGATCATGCTTGGAAACGGAACACCGGCGAGTGGTCCATTCAACTCCAGCCTGCCTTTCGGCAGCAAGGAAGGCGTTCGGCCCTCAGATGCAAAGGCTGCGCAAAAGCTGCTTGAGGAAGCGGGCTATAAACTAAACGGCTCCGGCAAGCTGGAGAAGGACGGCAAAGAGCTGACACTAGAGCTTGCTACTTACAGCGCCCGTCCTGAGCTTCCGCTAATCGCTCAGCTGCTGCAATCCGATGCGGCTAAGATAGGTGTTACGATCCATATTTCAACGGTAGAAAATGCAGATACATATATTCGCGAAAATAAAGAGTGGGATATCGTTACATACAGCAGCTTGTCAGCTCCGCGCGGCGATGGCGGCTATTTCCTGAATTCTGCTTTCATGCCCGGCGGATCGTTGAACGGTACGGACTATGAGAACGACTCGATTATTGATGCGGTGAAGAAGCTGAATGCAACGAGTGACACGGCAGAGAGGGCCAAGCTAACGCAAGCGGCCGTGAAGGCCGTTATGGACGCTGTCCCGCATTCCTATGTCATTTATCCGAATCTTATCGTTGGCATGAACAACCGTGTTACCGGCTGGGAGCCGGGTCCGGAGGAATATTATATTATTACGAATCAGTTGGATGTGAAGTGAGATGCTGCATGTCGTCAAAAAACGTGTGCTGCAGCTCGTATCCGTACTCTTCTTTTTGTCGCTGCTCACTTTCATACTAATGAAGCTGGCGCCAGGTGATTCCGTTTTTCTGATGCTCGAGGCTGACACCGCAGCCGTGACGCAGGCGGATGAAGAAGAACTGCGGAGGGAGCTTGGTTTCGATAAGCCGGTAATTGTGCAATATGGCATGTGGCTGCTGCAAGTGGTGCAATTTGATTTGGGTTATTCGTATATGAAGGGCAAACCGGTGCTTGATGAGATCATGTACCGGCTGCCTGCAACCTTGCAGCTCACGGCGGGAGGTTTAATCGTCATGCTGCTCATTGCGGTGCCGCTCGGAACGTTGTCCGCTAAATATCGCGGAAAATGGCCCGATCACGTAAGCCGTATCTTCGCATTGACTGGAGCCTCGGTGCCGCTGTTCTGGCTCGGGCTCCTGCTTATCTATTTGTTCGCTTACAAGCTTCACTGGCTTCCGATGATGGGCAAAGGAACTTTTAAACAAATGATACTCCCGTCACTTACTTTAGGAATTGGCCTGTCGGCCGAATATTCGCGTTTACTTCGAGCGGGGCTGCTGGAGAGCATGTCTGAGCCATATATTCGCGCTGCCCGAGCAAGAGGCATCCCGGAATGGCGTGTATTGTCGCTGCATGCGATGCGTGCCGCCATGCTGCCGGTCATAACCGTATGCGGGATGAGCATCGGCAGCTTGCTTGCGGGCTCTGTCGTTACAGAGACGCTCTACTCTTGGCCGGGACTTGGTACGATGGCGGTATCGGCTATTTTCGAACGGGATTATCCGATTGTGCAAGGCTTCGTATTGCTGATGGGAATGGTTGTTGTAGGAGTGAATCTACTCGTTGACTTAAGCTACGGGCTCCTTGACCCGCGAATCCGTATTCGAAAGGGGGAGCTGTCATGAGGACGGTCATTACAGGTTTGATTTGCTCCAAAGCTGGCAGGAAGCGGTGGAGCCGCTTCCGCAGAAGTCGGCAGACAACAGTTGGTATTTCTATCCTTTCGGTTATGGTGCTGCTCGCATTCATAGGACCGCTTATGGTGCAGAATGATCCGCTTACCGTCAATATGTCTGAACGTTTGCTGGCGCCAAGCTGGCAGTATCCGCTCGGTACCGACCATTTAGGCAGATGTCTGTTCTCCAGACTGGCCGCGGGCGCTCAAACTACATTAGGCATAGCAGCGCTGGCTTTAGCAGCCGTCATGATCATTGGGATTCCCATAGGGCTGCTGGCGGGCTACAAGCGCGGCCGGGCGGATGCCGTACTGATGCGAATGGTTGATGCGATTGGCGCATTTCCCGATTTTATTATGGCGATCGCTTTTACCGGCTTTCTTGGTCCCAGCCTGACCAATTTGATGCTGTCGATCATACTGGTCAATTGGATTGGCTACGCCCGTGTTGTTCGAAGCATTGTATTATCCGAGCGCGAGAAGGAATATGTGCTTGCGGCGCGTGCCGCAGGCTGCAGCGGCTGGACGATTATTCGGCGGCATTTGCTGCCGAATATCATTTCGCCGGTCATCGTGCTCGCAGCGCTCGACATTGGAAAAATTATTTTAATCATTGCTTCATTATCGTATGTCGGATTAGGCGCACAGCCGCCGTCTCCGGAGTGGGGTGCGATGCTGAATGACGGAAGGCCATACTTTCAAGCCAATCCGTCGCTCATGATCTATCCGGGACTCGCGATTATGCTCGTTGTTATTTCTTGCAATTTGATTAGCGAGGGCGTGCGCGACCGGCTTGATGATAAAAGCATTTAAACAGGCAGCGGGGGTGAAAAGTAATGAATCAAGCGGCTGGTATAAGCATTAAACGGGAAGCCCCGATCGTGTCGATTGAGCCTGTGCTTCAGCTCGAAAACTTGTATATTTGTGCGGACAAAGGCAAGGAGCATCGCCTGCTCGTTAAGGATTTGTCATTGGTTATCCGGCCGGGCGAAACTTTCGCGTTAGTAGGCGAGAGCGGAAGCGGAAAAAGCGTGACTGCAAGCGCGGTAATCGGCTTGCTTCCTCCTAATCTTCAAGTGACGGAAGGCCGTATTTTGCTTAGCGGCGAGGACATCGGCAGGTTGCCGGATAAGAAAAGAAGAGAGCTGCGCGGGAGCAAAATCGGGTTTGTATTCCAAGATTATCAAAGCAGCTTTACACCCTTTATTAAATTAGGCGCGCAATTGATAGAGACGCTGCGCAGCCACCGCAGCTGCTCACGCAAGGAAGCGAAGCAAGCCGCGTTAGAGTGGCTTGAGCAAGCGGGCTTACCGGCGGAGCGGGTCTTTGAAAGCTATCCGTTCCAGCTTAGCGGCGGACAGCTCCAGCGCGCAGCTATGGCATCAGCTATGATGCTGGAGCCTGCTCTGCTCATAGCAGATGAGCCGACGACGGCGCTGGATGTGCTGGCAGGCGAGCGCGTGCTCGGCTTGCTTGCCAAGCTGCAAGCGAAGACGGCATGCGCCGTATTGCTTATCTCGCATGACCTGCGGCATGTGATGAAGCGGGCTGATACGGTGGCCGTTATGAGACATGGACAGCTCCTCGAACAGAATCGCGCAGATAAAATGGTAAGAGATGCGAGCCATCCGTATACGAGAATGCTGCTCGAGGCGAAACCGGATTTGGTGGAGCTTGAACGAATGCATCAGAGCACGCTGTCTGCGGAGGCTTAATTTGCGAAATCGGAGGAGGGAAGTTCATGACACCGCTTCTAACGGTTCATGGTATAAATAAAACATATAAGGAAATGGGAAGAAGCGTGCATGCCTTGCGGGATGTATCCCTCTCTATTAATAGCGGCGAATGTGTAGGCGTCGTTGGGGAAAGCGGCAGCGGCAAAAGCACGCTCGTCCGGCTGCTGCTTGCGCTCGAGCAGCCTGACAGCGGCGAGTCTCTGCTGGACGGCGTCCCGATGCTCTCCTTAAAGGGAAAGAAGCTGCGCGAGATGCGGCAGCATATGCAGGTTGTGTTTCAGGACCCGTCATCCGCATTGAACCAAAGGCTTCCGATTTGGCGTTCCATTATGGAGCCGCTGGATAATTTCAAGCATGTGCTGCCAGCCTTCTTGGCGGATGTACGTCATTCCCGATTAGAAACGGCGAAAAAACTGCTGGAGATGGTCGGCTTGCAGGCAAACCATCTGGAGCGGTACCCGTATGAGCTGAGCGGCGGGCAAAAACAGCGCGTTGCTATAGCGCGCGGCATAAGCCTGGGACCCAAGCTGCTCATTTGCGATGAACCGACCTCCAGCCTTGATGTATCGGTGCAAGCTCAAATGCTGAAGCTTCTCACGGAATTAAAGCGTGAGCTTGGTATGGCATATCTCTTCATCTCGCATGATATTACGGCTGTAAGCATGATGAGCGACCGCTTTATCGTGATGAAGGAAGGCCGAATCGTGGATCGTTTCTCCCGCGGACAGCTGCTGGGCGAGGAGCGCCACGAGTACACCAAGCAGCTGCTCGCTGCGGCAACTTAGCTGCCCGGGCGATAGGGGCTGTCTCAGGAGAAAGGCTCCGGAGGCAGCTGCTTTTTTTGTGTACGGGCATGAAACAGCGAAAGCTGTATGAACAGTAATAACTAGGAGGGCGTATGCAGCTTCCGGACTCAGGTATGGGGGGCGTTTGTATGGATTTTATAGCGCGATGTGCAAGAAGCCGAGGTGAGGGCGCAGTTGTGAAGCAGAAAACTTTAAGCCCAGGCTGCGAATGTTCCAGGCTGCAGAAATCAATAAAAAGCTTTTGCTCAAGGTAAAATGAGATGCGTGACATTAGCAATTGACAGCTCTTTAGATCATTGGTAACATATGCCCATAAACACGTGTTTATTGAAAGGGGGGCTCTGATTGAGCAGGGAAATAAACAGCACGGAAATCGCCAAGTTAGCTGGAGTTTCCAGAAGCACGGTCAGCCGCGTAATCAATAATTATGCCAATGTCCCCGAGAAGACGAAGCAAAAAGTAATGAAGGTCATTCAGCAATACAATTATTTCCCTAACCTATCCGCTCAAGTGCTGGCAGGCAAGCGCACGCGAACGATTGGTTTATTTATGATCGATTCCGGCCGTGTATCCGGCGACAGCATCTCGAGCTTGCTGCTTGCACGGATTATTGAAAGCGCTTCTTCTCATGGTTATTACGTGCTGACACATATCGTTCGGGATATGAGAGAGCTGGAAGAGACCCGCACGATTAAGGAAAGCTTCTTTCAGCGAAGAATTGACGGAGGCGTATTTATTGGAGCAGCGAATCATGAGCCGCTCATTGAGGAGCTTATAGCTGAAGGATTTATGGTGGCGATCGTCGATCAGCACTTACCGGGCCGTTCCGAACCCAACCGCATTGTGTTTAACTTTGACAACGAAACGGGCGTAGGTCACGCAGTCGATTATTTAGTGAGCTTGGGACATGAAAAAATCGGCATGATCAACGGCGATATGAACAGATACTCCGGGCCGTCCAAGTGGAGAGGCTTTCAAGCTGCGATGTCTCGACATCATCTGCCGCTCGTTCAGCAATGGATGCTGCCGGGTGATTTTAATGAGGAGAGCGGCTATAAGGCAATTAAGAAATTTATGAAATCCAGGGCGGAGCTTCCGACAGCGATATTTGCAGCAAACGATAGTGTAGCTTTCGGAGCCATCCGGGCGTTGAAGGAATCGGGTGTTCTCGTGCCGCAGCAAATATCGGTCATCGGCTTCGATGACCATATTTTAAGTGCCCACTATAGTCCGGCATTAACGACGATCCGGATTGATTTTGCTGATATGATGGACAAATTGACCAAAACATTGATTTCAAAAATCGAGAATGGCGCCGATTCATTCCATCAGGTTGCCGTAGGAACGGAGCTCGTTGTACGTGATTCCTGTCAAAGGGTGGCTACACAAACTTAGCCGATTGCAAGCTGAAGTTCGGAGAGTTCTTTGATTATTCACTAATCCGAAGGATTTAGTCAGGCTTATCAGTATCTCCTCCTCCGCATGGCAATTTGTGTTTCGGCAACTAATTCGATTTTATCGAACTAATTCATGCTTGTATTTGAAAATAACGTATTAAGTTTGATTTTGCATAACTAAATAGCGCTTTTCTGACCGGACGTTTTAAAACTTGCGTTTAAGTTTGCATAATCGAACTAATGTACGCGGTACAGTGAAAGATCATAAATTAGTTATTCAAAATCGAACTAAAGTATGCGGTATAACAAAGGGTTCTATATTTGTTACTTAAAATCGAATTAATGAGCTCGGTGGAGCAGCGGGAGCGGTTTGAAGAGTTACTTAAAAAGCGTATTTCAGGATTAGAGTGATGAGCAGAAGTCGTTACATAGTCATTAGCGCTTCGTTAAGTTTGGGGCGGCAGGTTGAGCCGGAACAGGCTGTTATTATTTTTTTTATACAAAATAAACGCGTGTTCATGGAAGTGTCGGCGTTTTTATTTTGAGAGGGGGGATGCGAATGTAGGAGGTGTGATCTTATAAATTGGGGAGCATGAGAAGGCGCAATTGCTTTTGCAGCATATATGACATTCGATATCGATAAAAACAACCTAAGGGAGTCGATAAGCTTGGACAATAATATACTTGGAACACGGACGATTACTCAAATTGGACTGTTAGTTAACGATATAGATGAAACCTCACAAGCTTATGCGGACTTTTTCGGGGTGGAGAAGCCAGGCTGGTTCTGGACAGATACGGTAGACAAGGCGCAAACGGAATATAACGGGGAATCGTCGCCGGCCCGCGCTAAGCTTGCCTTTTTCGACATGGGCTCCCTGCAGCTTGAGCTCATTGAGCCGGATAAGCATCCGAGCACATGGAGAGAGCATCTTGACAAGCATGGGGAAGGCCCGCATCATATTGCCTTCGTCGTCGACGGTATGAAAGAGAAGGTTGCATCGATGGAGAAGAACGGTATGGCGTTAGTCCAAAAAGGAGAGTACACCGGCGGACGATATGCTTACATGGATACATTTAAGCAGTTGAAAATGATGCTGGAGCTGCTTGAGAACGATAAGGAATAGCGGATTATTTCAGTTACAATAAGCTGCACAATACAGATCTCGACAGGAGGAGTAAGCTGCATGAACATATTGATTACAGGTGCGAATCGAGGCTTGGGCCTGGCTCTTGCTGCAGAATCGTGTGAGCGGGGACACCATGTACTGGCTGGTGTCCGCGGCCCGGGCTCTGCTGCTGAGGGCTTGCAGGAGCTGCTCGCGAAGTTTATCGGACAATTAACGATACTGCCACTGGATGTCGCGGATGAGAACTCGGTCCGTTATGCTTGTGAGCAAGTGAAAAACCGAACTCGCAGTCTTGACGCCATTATTAACAGCGCGGCGATATTGCTCGGGAGAGACCAAAAGCTGGAGCAGCTTGACATGGAACAGGTGGAGCAATCCTTCCAGACGAATTTATTCGGCCCGATCGTGGTGCTCAAGCATTTCTTGCCGCTGCTTCGCCTAGGAGAGCGGCAAAGTATTATCAATATTAGCTCGGAAGCGGGCAGCTTTGCAGGCGCTTATGGCGGTGATTATTCCTACGCGCTCTCAAAATCCGCTCTGAATATGTTCTCCGCACAGCTTCGCCGCGAGCTGGCGCCGCAAGGAATAGTCGTTCATGCGCTTCATCCGGGCTGGATCAGAACGGATATGGGCGGCGAGCAGGCACCGGGCGATGCGACGGTATCCGCTGCCGGCATATTGAATATCGTGGAGCGGAAAACGGAGTCAGACGCGCTGTTTATTGATCATCGGGGCGCTCCTATGAAAGTATAAGGCACTCATGAGAAGAGAGAGATTGATAGCTGCGCCGGGTCATGCTCCCGACGCCTTCATTTTATTCGCTGAGGACGGGGTTTTCTCCCTAGCACAGCCGGAAACGAACTGGATGGAAAAAAGCTGCCCGGCAAGGTCTTAGTAGACCGAGCCAGGCAGCTCTTTTTTTCTGATTATAGATATACAGCTTTGCCGGTTTTTGATGATTCATAGATCGCTTCAAGAATTTGCGAAACGACGAAGGCCTGCTCCGGTTTAACGACAGGATCGGTATCCTCGTCGATGGCTTTCAGCCACAATCTCATTTCGAGATCGGCGTCGCTTTCGGTTTTGCCATCGTAGAAGGCAACTCCGCCTGCATTCAAATCAACTTTCGTCATATACAAACGGCTGTGCTGCTCGCCATTAATGCGAAGGCCATCCTTCATGTCCGCGCCGCCTTCTGTTCCAGACAACGTACACTTGGCTTCGTCAACTTCAAGCGTGTTGAGCGCCCAACTGGATTCCAGCACGATCGTAGCGCCGTTTTCCATGACGATCATTCCGAATGCGGAATCCTCGACCGTGAACTTTGCCGGGTCCCAAGGTCCCCAAGCGTTTGCGGCGTTTTCGCGCTGCGAAAGCTTATGGTACGAAGTGCCAAGCACGACCTTCGGCTTGTAGTTGTCAAGCATCCACAGCGTCAGATCAAGCGCGTGCGTGCCGATATCGATAAGCGGTCCGCCGCCTTGCTTCTCCTCATCTAGGAAAACGCCCCAAGTCGGCACCGCGCGGCGGCGAATCGCATGCGCTTTCGCGTAATAAATGTCGCCAAGTTCGCCAGCCTCGCATATCTTCTTCAAATGCTGGCTGTCCGGACGGAAGCGGTTGTTGTAGCCGACGGTAAGTTTCTTGCCCGTACGGCGGGCAGCATCCAACATGCGCTGAGCATCGAATGCGGTTTTGGCCATTGGTTTCTCGCTCATGACATGCTTGCCGGCTTCAAGCGCAGCGATTGCAATATCCGCGTGCGAGTCGTTAGGCGTACAGACGTGGACGATTTCGATTGAGGAATCGGTCAGCAGCTCTGTATAATCCGTGTATACGCTTGCGTCTTCTGTACCGTATAAGCCGGCTGCTTCAATAGCGCGCTGCTCGATAATATCGCAGAACGCAACGATTTCAACGTTATCCAGTTTCTTTAGGCTTGGCAGATGCTTGCCGTTTGCAATACCGCCACAGCCGATAATCGCGAGTTTATACATTTTTTTGGACATGTTTAAAAGCCTCCTAGTCGTTTCGTATGTTTTTATAATTGCGGTATTTGGTGACGAGTGCTCTTCCGGTATTCGGAAGGAGTGACGCCGAATTTCTTGCGAAATACAGCGTGTAGATAGTTGCCGCCGGCAAAGCCGGCAAGCTTGGCTATTTTCTCCACGGACTGCTCGCTCTCCTGCAGCTCACGGCATACGGCATCAAGGCGGATGTCTTCAAGAATCCGGCTGAAGGTATGTCCGTGATGGAGCTCCTTGAACAGCCGCTGAATATGCCGGGAGCTCAGATTAAGCTTGTCTGCAACATCCTCAAGCGTGATAACGCCGTCATAGTTTGCGTAAATATACTCCATGGCGAGCCGGTAACGGTAAGCCTTCATATCGCGCGTTGGCAGATGCTTCTGTTCGCTCGCGCTGTCGTAAGCGCGAACGGCGCGCAGCAGTATTTGGATAACCGTTTGCTTGATGGTCGTGTAGCTCCCGACAAAATTATCGCTGCAGGCCTGGTAAGCTTCAAGAAAGCGGGGCATCGCTTGATGCAGGTCATTAGTCGGGTAAAGCGGAAGCGTTCTGAGCTTCTCGATACAATCGTGAGCTTCGGCGGCTTCCCAATCATCACCCGTATGAATATGCTCACAACCGTCCTGCGCTGCAAGGTCGATGATGTCGATGTGCAGACAGAGCTCATCCATGGCTTCAAGCGCATCTGCTTCTTGATAATGCATAATGTCAGGTCCGGTTAAATAGAACATGCCCGGCTTAAGCGCGTATTCTTGATCGACAATAATAACCTTCCCTTTGCCTTGCGGTATGAAATGAAATTCATATTCCGCATGCTTGTGGAATCCGACAATTCTACCGGGAGGAAATTGCGTCAGATGGAAGCGCAGCACATGAATGTCGTATTGTCCCCACCTGATGCACAGCTCAAGACGCTCAAGCGCATCCTGGCGTTCATGCATCACCTCGTATGGGAAGTTAGGCATGCCGATTCCTCCTCGGAAAATCTGTTTTACTCGTGCGGTTACTCGCTCAGCTCGTCAATTCTCACGGAACGATGCTCGCGGGCGGACAGATTCGAAGCTTCCATTAGTTTTGTCAAATCAATGGCCAGTCTAATATTTTCGTCTGCCGATGTGTTGTTTTCGATATGCTGCACCCATTGCTCGAAAGCGCTCTCTCTTGCCGGCGGAATGGCCTGCTCCGTCCATTGCTCGGAGGACTCGATGCCTGGAGCGGATGTGCGAAGCAGCAGTTTGTTGTTAGGCGTACCGTACAGCAGCGTACCTTCCGTGCCATGCACCTCAAGCGTAAACGGGGAATGATTGTTTACGAAGCCGGCCTCCACAATCCCGATCGCACCGGAAGGAGCGGATAATACCGATACTGCGTTATCCTCCACTTGCTTGCCTGTCACGTATCCGAAATGAGCGGATACTTCCTTAGGCATTTCATTCATAAACAGTCTGGTCAAATACATAGGATGACAACCCAAATCGATTAATGCGCCCCCGAGGCATTCCTCTAAGCTGTAGAAATGCTCAGGCAGCCAGTTCGCGGTTGCCCCGTTGTGAGACAGGCGGGCCCGTACCAGCGTTATTTTTCCAAGTACGCCTTGGGACAAAATATCGCGAATCGCGAGCGTATAGCCGTCATTTAAACGAGGCAGCGATACGGTTAATTTTACATTATTTTTGGTTACTTCATCCAGTATGGCATTCGCTTCCTTCAACGTTGCAGCTACGACCTTTTCCGTAAAAATATGCTTGCCCGCTCTGGCCGCCGCTACCATAACTTCTTGATGCCTTACGGTCGGCGCGTCAACAATGACTGCGTCAATATCGTCGCGTTTCAGCATTTCATCCAGATTTTCGTAGAAAGAAGCACCCAGCTTCTCGGCAGCTGCCTGTCCGCGTTCCGCGATTTCATCCCATACCGCAACGATTTCTGTACCCGGATGCTCCTGCGCTTGCTTCGTATAATCCCATGCGTGCACATGCCAATAACTGATTTTACCAATTCGAATCATCGGTTCATCTCTCCCTGGGCGTCTATTAGTGAATTCATCATTCGTATACAAATATATGACAACAAATATAATCTAACATATTTCATTTCTTATTTTTAGTGCAATTTAATGACTACAAATGTATGATATTACGACATTGTTTCTGTTTGTTTACAAATACTGCTTGCGATAGCCGCGCGGGGATACACGGGTAATTTTTTTGAACGTTTTGCCGAAATGGGAAAAGTTATCGAAGCCGACGGCAGCGGCAATATCCGTTATGCTGGTATCGGATTCGCGGAGCAGACGCTGCGCTTCCTTTATTCTTGTAAGTATGATGTAATCGGAAAAGGTGAAGCCTGTCATCTCCTTGAACATGCGGCTTAAATAGTAGGGGCTGATGAAAAAATGCTCGGCAAGCCCGCCAAGCCGAAGCGGCTCTGCAAAGTGGGCGTTAATATAGCGGATCACTTCGGATATTTTCGCATGCATGGGCGTTGCATGGTGGAGCGGAGCAGGCTCGTGCTGCTGCGTATATCTGGCTGCGAGCAGCAGCAGCTCGGTTAACGCATAGGGAGGGAACAGCTCGTAGCCGTCAGGCTGCTGCCGGATCTCCGTCAGCAGCCTCCGCATGATTTGGTCAGCGGCCAGCTGCTCCTGCCTCGGCAGGCGTATGATATGGGACGGCTGCCTGAACGGCGTTAATAGGAGGCCGGCATGCTTTCCCGCTAAGCGGCCGATCATCGCGTCATCGAAATGAATGATGATGCGCTCATGGGAGGAATCGCCGGTATGCATCGTTTTGTGCAGCTCATGTTTGTGGATGAAAACGAGATCTCCTTGCTCGACGGAATAAGACCGGTCGCGTATAAAGTAGATCCGCTGCCCGGACAGCATATAGTAGATTTCATAATAGTCATGATAATGGTCGTCTTCCATCGTGTAGGGTGCTGAACGCTTCACATACTCCACATACAGCTCGGGAGTAGAGCCGAAGCTGCAGGTTTCAAGCTGATTGGCCATCATGGATCCGCTCCTCTTCTTTTTACCGCAAAAAAAGCGGTGTTTCATAAAAATACAGCATGATATGCAGAGAATTATATCACTCTCATGCAGTATGATGAAAGTAAGCAAATCGAGGGAGGAATTAGGATTATGTCAAAAAAACGTTATGTATTGGTAGGCAGCGGCGGCAGAGCTGAATTTTTCTATGGTGCACTTGCAGCCGATTTCAGGGATACGTCGGAGCTGCTCGCTTTTTGCGATATTAACCAAACCCGAATGGACTATGCGAACCGCATTTTAGTTGATAAATATAAGCATCCTGCTGTAAGAACGTACAAATCGAATGAATTCGATCAGATGATCGAGATGGAGAAGCCGGATGCGGTTATCGTGACGAGCGTGGACCGTACGCATCATACGTACATCATTCGGGCGCTAGAGCTCGGATGCGATGTTGTGACGGAGAAGCCGATGACGGTCGACGAGAAAAAATGCCAGGAAATTTTGGACGCGGTTGAGCGTACGGGACGCCATGTACGGGTGACGTTCAACTACCGCTATGCGCCGCATCATACGAAGGCTAGAGAGCTTATTGCAAGCGGTACGATCGGCAAAGTAACGTCCGTTCACTTCGAATGGCTGCTCAATACGCAGCACGGCGCCGATTACTTCCGCAGATGGCATCGCAACAAACAAAACAGCGGCGGCTTGCTCGTGCATAAGTCGACGCATCACTTTGATCTCGTCAATTTCTGGATCGGCTCGCAGCCGGAATCGGTGTTTGCTTACGGAGATTTGTTGTTCTATGGGCGCGAAAATGCGGAGCAGCGCGGTGAAACTCAATTTTATGAGCGCGCGACAGGCAATCCGGTTGCCGAGAACGATCCTTTTGCGCTGCATTTGGATAAAAATGATCATTTAAAAGCAATGTATTTGGATGCGGAGCATGAGGACGGCTATCGCCGCGATCAGAGCGTGTTCGGTGACGGCATCAATATTGAAGACACGATGGGCGTGCTCGTCCGCTACAAAAACAACGCGATCTTAACGTATTCGTTAAACGCTTACTTGCCTTGGGAAGGCTACCGCATCGCCTTTAACGGAACGAAGGGCCGCATTGAGATGAATATCGTCGAGCAGTCGTACGTCAATTCCGGCGGAGAGAAGTCGGAGGAGGGCGCGCTGAAGGAAAAAACGATTAAAGTTTTTCCGATGTTTGCCGCGCCGTATGAGGTCGAGGTAGAGGAAGGTCTCGGCGGCCATGGCGGAGGAGATCCTGTATTGCTGAACGATTTGTTCGGAACGGCTGTGGAGGACCCTTTCAACCGGGCGGCTAATCATATTGACGGAGCGAGATCGATTCTTACCGGCATCGCAGCGAACCGTTCGATTCAAACGGGGCTAGCCGTGCAGATTGATGATCTAGTGAAGTTTCGCAAATAGCAAATAGCATAATGGGGGAATACGGAAATGAAGCCATTTATGGACGACCATTTTTTGTTATCGAATGAAACGGCGATTCGGTTATACCATGATTTTGCGAAGGACATGCCGATTATTGATTATCACTGCCATCTAAGTCCGCAGCAAATATTTGAGAATACGAGCTTTGCGAACCTTACGGAAGCATGGCTGTATGGTGATCACTATAAATGGCGGGCGCTGCGCGCGAATGGGGTAGAGGAGCGCTACGTAACGGGCGGCGAAGGCGTGACCGATTACGACCGCTTTGAGGCTTGGGCAAAGACGGTTCCGCATACGATCGGCAATCCGCTTTATCAATGGTCGCATTTAGAGCTCCGCCGTTATTTTGGTGTAGAAGAGCTTATTAATGAGAAAAATGCGCCGGCGATTTGGGAGCAGGTTAATGCGAAGCTGGCGACTGGCGGGTTTAAAGCGCGCGATTTGATCAAGATGTCTAATGTCGAGGTCATTTGCACGACAGATGATCCGGCTGATTCGCTTGAGTATCATATCGCGATCAAGGAGCTGGAAGATTTCAACGTGCAGGTGCTGCCGTCGTTCCGGCCGGACAAAGCGCTGGAGATAAACCGCGCAACGTTTCTAGAGTGGATCGGCAAGCTTGAGGCTGCAGTGTCCAGCACGATCGACAGCTATGATGCTTTGCTTGCTGCGCTAGCGGCGAGAGTGAAGTTTTTCGACGAGACCGGCTGCAAAGTATCCGACCATGCGCTTGATTACGTTGCTTACGCCGAGACGACGAAGGATGCTGCTGCGGCTATTTTCGCCAAAGCCTTGAACGGGGAACCGGTTAGTCTGGATGAAGAGAAGCAGTACAAAACGTATACGCTGCTCTTCCTGGGACGCTTATATGCCGAGCGTGGATGGGCGATGCAATTCCATATTAACGCGGCAAGAAACAACAGCTCCCGCATGTTCGGCAAGCTGGGACCGGATACCGGCTTCGACTCGATCAACGACAGCGCAGTGGCATACCCGCTTGCAAAGCTGCTTGACGCGCTGGATACGGACGATGCGCTTCCGAAAACGATTCTTTATTCGCTTAATGCGAAGGATAATGACGTGCTTGGCTCGTTGATCGGAAGCTTCCAGGGCGGCGGGGTGCCGGGCAAAATTCAACTCGGCTCGGCGTGGTGGTTCAACGATACGAAAAACGGTATGCTGGACCAGATGAATACGCTTGCTGATATGGGACTGCTTAGCCGCTTTGTCGGCATGCTGACCGATTCCCGCAGCTTCCTCTCGTACACCAGACATGAATATTTCAGACGCCTGCTCTGCAATCTGCTTGGCGAATGGGTCGAAAATGGCGAGGCGCCGCTGGACATGGAGCTGCTTGGCGATATGGTTCAAAACATTTCCTACCGCAATGCGAAAGCTTACTTCGGCTTTTAGCTCTTAAGGAACGTTCTGCATTTCCGCTAGTCCGGCGGAAACTGCGGAACGTTTTTTGTGTTGATCCGGTAAGCGGCCATCACATACTTGAGCATTTGCGGCCCGGCTATGTTGGCGGCGATGCCGAATAACTCGGAATTAGCCGTTTTTCTGCAAAGCAAATAGAACGCTGTGCCGCCGATAAGCTCGAAGGCGATAAATTCCTTCCATTTCCATGCGGGAATTACGTAGACCGTAAATTCTTTGTTTCGGGAAGCTCGCGCTCGTTTAAGCACAATGAAAGTCCTCCTGCGGATTGGCGCATTACAATCGTAATAGGGTATGCTAAGCGGCTTATCCAACATTCGCAGGAGTATGAAATACTCCATTACCTAATAGTGATGACGTCCTTTAACAATTTAATGAATTCTTGAGCAGCTGTGGAGAAACGCTGGTTCTTGGCTCGGACCCATCCGAACTGAAGGACGAGACTATTGTTCTCGATCTCCAGCGGGATGATGTCGCCGGATTTGACGAAAGGATCCTGTCTGACTGAGAAATCCGGGTAAAAACCGACGGCAACTCCTTCCGCAATTATTTTTTTGGCTGCTTCCGTATATCCGAGGGTTAGCAGCACGTTTAACTCATCTGTATGAAGCATTTTTTTGAGGTAATCTTCTTGCCGATATCCGCCTTTAAGAGTGATGAGAGGCTGTTTGGCGATCACTTCCGATGAGATTGGATTGCTTAAAGGCAGGGAGGAGTTTTTCCCGACATAGGCCATATAAGTGCCAGTCATTAAGTGGAAAAACTCAATCTTCTTGTCTAAAACATCGTCAGGAAGACGCGAGACGAGACCGATTTCAACCCGGTTCGACAAAACTTCCTGCAAGATTTGGGATGTCCCTTCCTCATTGACCTCGATCCGGACATTGGGGTATTTTTTCTTATAAGCTGAAAGCACGTCGCTTAAATAAGCGTTACAAATGCTCGGAATGGCAGCGATTTGGAGGTTTCCGCTAATGACATTGGTCTCGGCGAGCACTTCGTCGTACATTTCGCCGACGATATTGAGAATGTTCTGGGCCTTTATGTATAAAGAATGACCGATTGGAGTTAAACGAATACCGGTTCTGGATCGCTCGAATAGTTTGACGTTCAGATTATGCTCCAGATTGCTGATAGCTTGACTGATACTGGGCTGGGCGATGTGAAGGTTTTGAGCTGCCAATGAAAAAGAACCGAATTTGGCGACCTCCACAAAGTATTGCAACTGCTCCGTTCTCATTGCTTGTCCATCTCCTTCGCCTTCGTATTTGTATAGATAAAAACTATATTAATATCGACAACACGTATTTTACATAATAAAATCCTATATGTAAAATAAAAAAGTAATCGCTTTCAATATTGATGACAAAGATCATGACGAGGTAATCCAAGCATATAATCGGGGAACCGGTTCGCTTAATAACAAATTAGTGGAAAACAAAAGGTGGGTTTACTGGATGGGACCGCTCTCAGGGACTAAGGTTGTTGAAATTGCACATTGGCTGGTAGCTCCTTATTGCACAAATATGTTATCCGATTTGGGCGCGGAAGTCATTAAAATTGAGCCGCTGTCCGGCGATCAGGTTCGTAGTTCGGGCAGTTACTTCAAGGAGGGCGAGAGTTATTTGTTTGCAGCTTATAACCATGGAAAGCGTTCTATTTCCTTGAATCTGAAAGACCCGGATGGGTTGAAAATCGCGCATGAATTATGCCTTGCTGCAGACGTTATTGTCGAGAACTACCGCCCGGGTACTTGCGACAAATTAGGTGTTGGGTACGAACAGATCAAAGAAATAAATCCGAGCGTAATCTACTGCTCCATCTCTGCCTTCGGAGATACCCCGGGATATGCGCATCTTCCTGGAATGGACCCCGTCATGCAAGGAATGGGGGCTGTGATGAGTATAACGGGTGAACCGGGCGGAGACCCGCTGCTCGTCGGTGTTCCGGTTGCCGACACATCGACCGCCTATCTTGCTTTCGGCGCTATATGCGCAGCTCTGCTGGAGCGGGAAAGGAGCGGTACGGGACAAAGGGTGCAATTGAACCTGATCGACTCCATGGTATTTAATCTGTCAACGCGCTTTGGACAGTACACCGCCTCCGGGAAATCACCCTTACCGATGGGCAGCCAGCATGCGGAGGTGGTTCCTTATCAAGCCTTTCCTACGAAGGACGGGTGGCTGATGGCAGGGGCTCAATCCGATCAGGCGTGGCTTGTTTTTTGCAAAACGATAGACAGTCCCGAATTGGCGGAGCATGAAGACTTTAAGACCAATCAACTTCGAGTGCAGAATCGGGAGCGGCTAAGTGAACAATTGAATTTCATTTTCTTGAATAAAACCACGAAGGAATGGTGTTCCATTTTGTCGGAGAACAGCGTGCTGCACGGTCCGATTTGGAATGTGGAACAGCTCGTGGACAGCGATCTGATACGGGACCATCATATGATTGTGAACGTTGAACACCCTGTTTTTGGAACTCTGCCAGTGTTGCGGACACCGATCCGATACTCCCAGAGTGTGGTGGAGGTACAAAGCCCGCCCCCGTTATTGGGGGAACATACATTTGATATTCTTCAGCAGTTGGGTTATGGCACTGACGTAATTGAGCAGTTGAGCAAGAACAATATTATCTATACGCATCCTGCAGCCCATGTCGTGCATCGGATGGAGCAAGCTGGCGGTGAAACAGCATGAAGCTGCCGGAGAATGTCCTTATTAAAGAGGTTGGTCCAAGAGACGGGTTACAGAATGAGATGCTGTTTGTTCCGACGGACCATAAAATCTCCTGGATCAACCAATTGTCATCGACGGGGTTAACGTATATCGAAATTTCGTCCTTTGTGAGCCCGCAATGGATTCCGGCCTTGGCCGATGCCGCTGCGGTAGCCAAGGGGATCGATCATATTCCAGGGGTTACTTATGCAGCGCTTGTTCCCAATCAACGGGGGCTTGAAAGGGCACTGGAAGTAAGCGTAGACGAAGTTTCCGTCTTTCTATCCGCGAGTGAAACGCACAACCGCAAGAATATCAATAAATCGATTGACGAGACCATTCAAGAGCTTGCCGATGTGGCAAGCGATGCGATGATAGCAAGAAAGACAGTCCGCGGTTATATATCGACTGTGTTCGGCTGCCCGTACGAAGGGAACGTGAAGCTCGAAGAGGTAATCCGGGTAGTAGAGGCGTTACTGGAAATGGGAGTTGGCGAGGTGTCGCTGGGGGATACGATTGGAGCCGCCAATCCGAGACAAGTGGCAGAAACCCTTGACGTTCTGCTGAAACGATATTCGTCAGACTGTCTTGCCCTTCACTTTCACGATACCCGCGGAATGGCTCTGGCGAACATTCTTGTTTCGTTAGAGATGGGGATTAGAACCTTCGATGCATCCGTGGGCGGACTTGGAGGATGTCCGTACGCTCCGGGGGCTGCAGGTAACGTTGCTACAGATGATTTGGTGAATATGCTGCATGGCATGGGTATTTCTACTGGCGTTGATGTACCCGGGCTGACCGCTGCGGCTCAATTTATTCAAGAAAAAGTAGGGAAAAAGCTTACCAGCCGAAATCTTCAGGCGTGTCAGCCATGAAAGGTAACAGGAAGGAGATTAAGATGAATCCCGCCGAGAGATGGATTGAGCAGATTCAACAGGGACTTCCGTCCGCCACGGATGAATTCGACCGGGACGAGAACGTTATGATCGAGATGAGAGATGGCGTTTTACTAAAGGCCGCTATATATTTTCCTGCCGGTGCAGGACCCTGGCCTGTTATTGTTACCCGGAATCCCTATGCTGCCATTTTCCCGATGCTGGCGGCGATTGCTAGATTATGGGCTCAATACGGTTATGCCGTAGTCTTACAGGACTGCAGAGGTACAGGGGATTCAGCCGGAAACTGGACACCGTTTGTGAACGAAAGAAACGATGGTCTGGATACGATTCAATGGGTCATGAAGCAGAGTTGGATGAATGGAAATATCGGCACATACGGCCATTCCTACTCAAGCGCCGTTCAATGGGCGATGGCCGACAGGCTGCCGGATGAAGTGAAGGCGATGGTACTGTCGGGGTTCACGACCGAACGATACAGACAACATTACATGAACGGTATGTTTAGGCATGATGTCTATACCGGCTGGGCGATTGAAAATTCCGGCGTAAAAGACATCCCGGCTGAAGGCCTTTTCCAGCAAGCGATTCACATACACCCTCACGTCGAGATGGACGAGCTGTTATTCGGTCAAAAGCTTACATGGTACAGAGATTGGATTACGAATGTCAGTCCCGATGACGATTATTGGAGCGCCGGTTTCTGGTCGGAATTAAAGGGAATTCCGAAAAACATCCACACGCCGGTATTGATGATAGACGGATGGTTCGACCAGCATTTGGACGGCATGGTTCGCGATTATAATAAACTCCCGGAGGAAACAAGGAGAAGAAGCCGGCTGCTTATTGGCCCATGGGTACATACTTTGCAACCGTCCGGGGACTTGACGTACCCGGGGAGTGAAAGGAATGGATTCAAAGATGCCTTGGAATGGTTCGATCATCATTTGAAAGGAATAGACTATGCCCATCCCAAAGGGGATGTACAAACTTACGTAATCGGTGAAGGGATCTGGAGGGATTGGGATCACCGGGGGATTCAGCCCGCCGGTAAACAACAATGGTACCTGCATGGCTCCAATCCGTCGGCTCCCCGATTGGATGACCGTTTACCCGGCAGTTCGGCATCCATCGCCTTTCGGTACGACCCGATTAATCATGCGCACGCCAATGAGGAGGGCGCTTGGGCTTTGCAAAAAAAAATGAAAGCCGCGAATCAAACGCTGTACTTCGGCGCTGACTTTCCGGCCCGCATGGAAATACCGTTCACCAATTAACCGTCGTATATTTCGGACAATAAAGGAAGGGAGCGAGCGGGATCGTATGGATGATGTTGTTATCGTAAGCGCTGTCCGGACCGCGATCGGCAGCTTTAACGGGGCGCTTAAGGAAGTCTCCGCCGTCCAATTGGGTGCAGCTGTGATAAGGGCTGCTTTAGAACGCGTTCAAGTCGATATGTCTTTAGTGGACGAAGTCATCATGGGCAATGTACTGCAAGCAGGACTTGGACAGAATCCGGCCCGTCAGGCGGCGATGGCCGCAGGACTTCCGCAGGAAGTTCCGGCCATGACGGTAAATAAAGTGTGCGGCTCCGGGCTTAAAGCCGTTCAATTAGCCTGGCAATCTATTCGCAGCGGAGAAAGCGAGATCGTGCTTGCCGGCGGAATGGAAAACATGAGCCAGGCACCTTATCTGGTGACAGGCGGACGAACGGGATTTCGCATGGGTGATCAGACCTTGACCGATAGCATGATCCGCGATGGATTGTGGTGTTCCATCCACGATAATCATATGGGTGCTACTGCCGAACATCTATGCGGGAAGTACTCGCTAACAAGAGAACAATTAGACCAGTTTGCTTATGAGAGTCAACAAAAAGCCGCAGCCGCAATTGCCGCAGGACGTTTCCGGGACGAAACCGTTCCGGTGGGGCTCATCGACCGCAAAGGGGGACGCAGCCTATTCGTCGCGGATGAATACCCGCGGCCGGATACGGGATTGGAACAATTATCGAAGCTCCGTCCCGCTTTCAAGAAAGACGGTATGGTTACGGCGGGCAATTCCTCCGGCATCAACGACGGTGCCGCCGCACTGCTCGTAATGAGTGCCCGCAAAGCTGCGGCGCTCAGAATAACGCCAATGGCCATCATACGGTCCAATGCCATTGCGGGCGTCGATCCGGCTATCATGGGGATGGGTCCCGTTCCCGCGACGCGGAAGGCGCTGGCCAAAGCGGGTTTGACCGAATCGGATATCGATTTGATCGAAGTGAACGAGGCTTTTGCCGCCCAATCTCTTGCTTATAACAATCATTTCGGTTTCGCACCGGATCGGGTTAACGTCAACGGAGGAGCAATCGCTTTGGGGCATCCCATCGGGGCAAGCGGAGCGCGGATTCTTGTCTCGCTTCTTCATGAAATGGAACGAAGGAAAAGCCGCTTCGGCCTATCCGCGTTATGCATTGGCGGCGGTCAGGGCATTGCAATGATCGTGGAAAAACCATAATGAAAACAAAGAAGGAGAGACAGCCCGGCATGAAAACCATTCTAACTTCGTTTGATGAAGCAGTTCGGGATATCCAAGACGGAGCAACCATCATGGTGGGCGGATTCGGGCTTGTCGGCATCCCCGAGAATTTGATATTGGCGCTGGCAGAGAAAGGGACGAAGCGTTTAACTGTGATCTCAAATAATTGCGGAGTCGGCGATTGGGGTTTGGGGCTTCTGCTGCAAAACAAACAGATCAAAAAAATGATCTCTTCTTATGTAGGAGAGAACAAAGAGTTCGAACGCCAGGTGTTATCGGGAGAGCTTGAGGTCGAACTGGTTCCGCAAGGTACGCTCGCGGAAAAAATCCGAGCGGGAGGTGCCGGCATCCCGGCATTTTACACGCAAGCCGGTTTCGGAACCCCCCTCTCAGAAGGAAAGGAAATACGGCGTTTTCGGGGGAAAGATTATATGCTCGAAGAGGCGCTGACAGCTGATTTCAGTCTGATTCGGGCGGCTCGGGCCGATCGGTTTGGCAATCTTATTTACAATAAGACTGCACAAAATTTCAATCCCATTATGGCAATGGCGGGCAAAGAAACCATTGCGGAAGTTGAAGAAATCAATGAAATCGGTGAAGTGATGCCGGAAACGGTTCATACGCCCGGAATATATGTGAAAAAAATGATCGTTGGCGAACAACAAAAGCGCATCGAGAAACTGACCTTGCGCAATTGATCGGCACGCGACCGGGAGAGGAGACTAGTGGAATGAAGGAAGAAAACATGACGGCGCGTGAACGGATAGCAAGACGCTCGGAAAGAGAAATTTTATCCGGCAATTATGTAAATCTTGGAATCGGTATTCCAACCTTGGTAGCTGGCTTTATTGCGCCTGATAAACAGGTTGTGCTGCAATCCGAGAACGGCCTTCTGGGAATTGGACCGTACCCGACCATCGATGATGTTGATCCCGATTTGATCAATGCGGGTAAAGAAACCATCACGGCCATGAAGGGCGCTTCCTTCTTTGATAGTTCCGCATCGTTTGCCATGATCCGTGGCGGTCATATCGATGTAGCTATTTTAGGCGGGATGGAGGTTTCAGAAAAAGGAGATCTCGCTAACTGGATGATACCCGGAAAAATGATAAAGGGCATGGGCGGGGCGATGGATTTAGTACACGGAGCGAAACGGGTCGTTGTTGTCATGGAGCATGTCAGCAAAGACGGAACACCCAAAATCCTCAAAAGATGCACGCTGCCGCTGACAGGGGCACAGGTCGTTCAAAAAATTATTACTGACCGGGCCGTTATGGAGGTAACGCATGAAGGACTGCGATTGCTGGAAACGGCACGGGGCTATTCCATTGAAGAGGTGCAGCTCGTTACGGAGCCCAGACTGATTGTCGCTGATAAAGTCGTATTGCATGCCTATTAAATGAACGAAAGATATTGCGCCAGGCTGATTCTGAATCCGAGGATTCAGTTAGCATATAAATCTTTTGGAGGAATGGATGAATGGCAAAAAAGTTCAAAATGTTATCTTTGGTTGTTGTTTTCTTGTTAACCTCATTTCTGGCCGCCTGTTCAAATTCGAACGGGGACAATAACGGCGGAAATCCGGGCGTTCAGCCTGAAGGCAACGGGCAAGCCGCGGAATCCGAGCCGCCGTACGAGGTCGTTATGGCCTATATGTCCGGTACGAATTCTCCCGATTTAGAGCTTGTTCAGCAGGAAATGAGCAAGATAACGAAGCAAAAAATCAATGCCACCATTAAGCTTTTGCCGATTGGCTTCGCGGCTTGGTCCCAGCAGACGAATCTGATGCTGTCGGGCAACGAGAAGCTGGACCTGATGGTAACGGGAAGCGGATTCAACTACAGCGGCCAGGTGAGCAAAGGGCAGCTCCTGCCTTTGGACGATCTGCTGGAAAGTCACGGTCAGGGGATATTGGAAGCCGTAGATCCTGCGTATTTGGAAGGTTCGAAAATAAAAGGGGAGCTGTATGGCGTAACAGGCTTAAGGGAGTTCGCCGCCGATTGGGGCGCCGTATTCAGGAAGGATATTGCCGACAAACATAACATCGATCTAAGTCAGGTTACAACGTGGGAACAGCTTGGCTCCGTTCTGGAGACGATCAAACAAAATGAGCCGGGTCTCACTCCGCTTGGCCAGCAAAGCCAAGGCCAAACGATCTTGAACGTCATGATGGCGGACAAATTCGACACTTTAGGAGACGGATTTGGCGTCATCCGTTACAGCGGCGGAACAAAGCTGGAAAATTTGTATGAAAGCCAAGAATACAAGGATTCACTGAATCTGATCAGAAAATGGAATCAAGCCGGTTATTTAGCAAAGGATATCGCTATTTCGACGGATACGGGAACCAACTTGGTTAAAGCAAACAAATTGTTTGGTTATGTCGCTAATCTGAAGCCTGGCTTTGAAGCACAGGAGACACGAAATTCCTCGAAAGAAATGGTAGGCTTACGGTTAACGAAACCGATGATGGGTGCGGGATCCTTTAACGCCTTTATGATGTCCATCACCAAAAACAGTAAAAATCCTGAGAAAGCGATGGAGATGATGAACCTCCTCTACACGGATCCGGAACTCCTGAACTTGCTGGATTGGGGTATTGAAGGAAAGCACTATGAGAAAAAAGGTGACAACATCATCGGTCAGCCTTCCGGAGTTAGCGGAGATACGGGTTATTCGTTTTTTTTCTGGGAAATTGGAAACGCATTCATGACTTATATTTGGGAAGGAAACGATCCGCAGGTATGGGAACAAACGAAAGCTTTTAATGAATCCGCGGTGAAATCGCCTTCGATTGGCTTTACCTTTAGTGCCGATGCTGTTAAAACGGAAATCGCAACCGTCACCAACGTATTAAACGAGTATCGGCTTGCGCTGGAAACAGGGACGGTTGACCCTGTAAAAACATTGCCCGATTTCAACGCTAAGCTAAAGGCGGCAGGACTGGATAAAATCATCGCCGAAAAACAAAAGCAATATGACGCTTGGCTGCAAAGCAAGTAGATAGGATCTTGCCGGGGCGGGGCGAAGTGTTCATTCGTCCAAGCACCGGCTCATATAAAAATCAAATTAATGGAAGGCGGAGTTTCTCAATGGCAATGATTCAATGTAACTTTTTTTCCGAAACACTCGGCTTAAGCACGTCAATGACCGTCATTCTTCCCCAGCAGACAACAAAGCAAGTAGGCATGAGCAATGTAGTCAGCCGTGATCGTCATCCTACGCTATGGCTGCTGCATGGAGGATCCGACGATGACACGATATGGATGAGACGGACGTCGATCGAGCGATACGTGGCTCCGCTCGGTTTGGCCGTCGTGATGCCTCAAGTCCATTTCAGTTTCTATACGGATATGGCGTACGGCGGACGATACGGAACATTTCTGATGGATGAACTTCCGCAGCTGGCGCGTTCATTTTTCCCTTTATCCGACGCGCGTGAAGACAATTTTGTCGCAGGATTGTCCATGGGAGGCTACGGCGCATTTAAATGGGCACTCAGCAGGCCGAATCAAATTGCCGCGGCGGCCGGTATGTCAACAGCCAATTTTGCAACTATGAATTGGGGAGAGCAGCGGCCGGACTTTCTAAAGCTCGTATATGGCGATGCTCCGCAGGAAGGGACGGATAACGATTTATTTCATCTGATCGGCAAGTGTGACCAAACAGCGGGTCCGAAGCCGAAATTTTATCAGAACTGCGGCAAAGAAGACTTTCTGTATGCCCCTAACTTGGAGTTGAAATCAGCTTTTGAACGGTCAGGTCTGGACTATACGTATTCGGAAGAAACGGGTATTCACGATTGGGCATTTTGGGACAAAACGATCCAGGATGTACTCGAATGGCTGCCATTGGATAAATAAAAGGGAAACGCGAAGGAGCTCGGGCTCAGCCGCTCATATGTGCCGCGGGTTGATATAGCTAAATATTGTTATCGTATTGTAGAAGGGCCGGTTGCCCTAGGCAACCAGCCCTTTAATCTGAATAGCAGCCGTTAAGCGGCTTGCAGCTGACCAAACGCGCGGCGCAAAATGCCGAGCATGTCGTCGATGTCCTTCTGCGTTACGATTAACGGAGGTACGAGACGAACCGTTGACGGATTTGGCGAGTTAATGAGCAAGCCCTCGCGCAGGCAAATAGCGGTAAGCTCAGGACCTGCTCCTTCCGGTACGTCGAACGCGAGCAGCAGTCCTTTGCCGCGGATGCCTGAAATCTGGAATTCGCGGGAAAGCTCATGCAGGCCGCTCATCAAATACTGCCCTTGCGTCTTGGCGTTGCCTGCCAAATTGTGCTCCAGCAGCTCCTGAAGCACGGCATAGCCTACAGCCATTGCAAGCGGCGCACCCGTGTAGGTTCCGCCTTGATCCCCCGGCTCGAACAGATCGTATTTGCTTTTCGTCAGCATGGCCGATAGCGGAAAGCCGCCGCCGATTCCTTTGCCAAGCGTCAAGACATCCGGTTCAATCCCGTAATGCTCGTAAGCGAAGAGCTTGCCTGTTCTCCCCATCCCTGTCTGAATTTCATCGAAAATAAGCAGCATGCCGTACATATCGCATATTTTGCGAAGACCGTACAAATAGGATTCATCCACAGCATGAACGCCGCCTTCACCCTGTACGAGCTCAACCATAATTGCACAGGTATAATTGGTTACCGCAGCGAAGCAGGCATCAAGGTCATTAATCGGGACATGTTTAAAGCCGTCTACCTTGGGAGCGAATAGCTCCTTCCACCCGGCCTTGCCGGTCGCTGACATCGTCGCCAGCGAGCGCCCGTGAAAGCTATTCGTTAAAGTAATGATCTCATACGCCCCGTTCAGGTTGACAGCGCCATGCTTTCTTGCGAGCTTTATGGCGCTCTCGTTCGCCTCGGCGCCGCTGCTGGCGAAGAAAGCCTTGTCCATGTTGCTCACGTTCGTGAGCAGATCCGCGAATTCAATCATAGGCCGGTTATAGTAACCGGGGCTGGCATGAATGAGCGTTGAAGCCTGACGAGATAAGGCCTTCTGAATGGCAGCGGGGGAATGCCCCAAGCTGGCGACCGCCCAGCCGCCGACAAAGTCCAAGTAGCGTTTACCTTCCGTATCCCACAAATACATTCCTTCACCGCGCTCCATCACAAGGCTGGGACGGCGAGCCGTATTTAAAACCGAATTATCCGCTTTTCTCAATAAAGCTGCTGTTAACGATTTTTCCAATTGAATCATGACGAGCCTCCCGAGTGTTTATTCTTTTGTATAAATATACATTTAGATAATTATTTATGCAAGATAAAATAAACGAAGCGGCAGGTGTATTTGCAGCGATTGCATTAAGCCGAAAGCAGGCGTTTGTTTGTGAGAAACATTATCAGTTACGTATTGCCAATTAGATAGGCATAAGTTATAGTAGATTTAACTTAATATAGACTTCGGGTGCTGGATGAAGTCCGGCTGAGATTGGGACCTGCTGTCCCGGACCGTTAATCTGAACCAGGTAATGCTGGCGTAGAGAACGTATCGAATCGTAACCATTCGTGTATTCTCGAATGGTTTTTTCTATTGCTCTAGCCTGCTTTGTACCAAAAGGAGGATATTATATTTATGCCGCAAGCTATAATTGCCCAGCTGCAGCAGCAGGCTGAAGAAAGGCAAGGCGAGCTGTTCGCCCTGCTGGCACAGCTGATCGCCTTTCCAACAGTGAGCCCTCCGGCACGAAATACGCTTGATGCGCAGCGGTTTGTCGAGAAGCAGCTGCAGGCAAGCGGCTTCGAGACGGAGCTGTGGGAGGTGTATCCCGGCGATCCGAACGTTACCGCGCTCAGGCCGGGCACGCAGCGGGATTCTTACCGGAGCCTGCTGCTAAATGGCCACATCGATGTAGCCGAGGTCGGCGACGATGGGGAATGGCAGCGTGATCCGTTCAAGCTTACATTAGAAGAAGGCAGAGCCTACGGGCGCGGAACGGCAGATATGAAGGGCGGATTGGCCGCTCTGCTGTTTGCGGTCAAGCTGCTGACGGATGCGGGAGTGGAGCTGAAGGGAGATCTGCTGTTTCAATCGGTCATTGGCGAGGAAGCTGGCGAGGCAGGAACGAGAGCCTGCACCGAACGGGGTTGCTGCGCGGATTTTGCCGTCGTTGCCGATACGAGCGAGCTCGCTATTCAGGGACAGGGCGGGGTCATTACCGGATGGGTGACGGTGCAAAGCCCGGTCACTTATCATGACGGTCTCAGGTCGCGGATGATTCATGCGGGCGGAGGCATTCAGGGCGCCAGCGCGATTGAGAAAATGGTCAAGCTGATTGAAGGCCTTCAGGAGCTGGAGCGCCACTGGGCAGTGACCAAATCCTACCCTGGTTTTTCGCCGGGCTCGAATACGATTAATCCGGCTGTTATTGAAGGAGGCCGCCATGCGGCGTTCATTGCGGACCGCTGCGCATTGTGGATCACGGTTCATTTCTATCCCGATGAGGATTATGAAACGGTGGCTGCCGAAATCGAGAGCCATTTGCTGAAGGTTGCGGAAGCTGATCCGTGGCTGCGCCAGCACCCGCCGACCTTCCGCTGGGGAGGCCGTTCGATGCTTGAGGAGCGGGGCGAGATCTTTCCGTCACTTACGCTGGATGAGGATGGAGACGGGCTTAAGTCGCTTGCGGCTGCCCACCTTCAGCAGTTGGGAGCAGCTCCGGCTGTCGGCATGAGCGCGACTGTTACCGATGCGGGCTGGCTGGGCCGGGCCGGCATTCCAACGGTCATATACGGGCCGGGGCAGCTGCGGCATGCCCATGCTGTGAATGAGAGCATCGATATGCGGGAGCTTGTCGATTACGTCAAAGTTATGATTGGTTTTATTGCCGATTGGTGCAATCAAGCAAAGCCGGAATACGAAAGCAAGCGTCGGGACCATGAGGCGGAAAGGGCGGAGTGATCAGTGGTGCGTTTTAGCGATAGGCTGTACCGGTCGGTGCAGCAGGTATGGGGAAATTGTCATGGACATCCGTTTTTGACCGGGCTAAGAGATGGAACGCTGGAGCTTGAACGGTTCATTTACTATATGAAGCAAGATTATGTGTACTTAATCGATTATGCCAAAATGTTCGCGTTAGGCAGTATTAAAGCCAATGATCTGGAGACGATGGGCAAATTTGCAGAGCTGCTGCATTCGACGCTGAATGTGGAGATGGAGCTGCACCGGCAATATGCCGAGCGCTTCGGCATTGCGCGGGATGAGCTGGAGGCGACGCAGCCTGCCCCGACAACGATAGCTTATACGAAATATATGCTTGATGCTGCGCAAGGCTCGCTTGCCGAGGTGGTTGCCGCTCTGCTTCCATGCATGTGGAGCTACCGGGAAATCGGCACGGCGTTCGCCGGTTATCCGGGCGCACTGGAGCATCCGCTCTACCGCGAATGGATACTAATGTACAGCTCAGAGGAATTTGGCGAGCTGACAGAGTGGACCATCGGCCTAATGAACCGGCTCTCTGAAGGCTTGCCGGAGCGGGAGCTTGCGCGGCTGGAGGAACTGTTTGTGACGACTTCCAAATTTGAATATATGTTCTGGGATATGGCTTACCGGCAAGAGGAGTGGCCGATTTGAGTGAAGTGAAGCCGGGGGGGCCTCCGCTTGCTTTGTCTGTCAGCGGTCTGACCTATGCTTTTAAAGATGAGCTGCCATTGTTCGCAGGACTTGACTTCGACATTCCAGCAGGACAATTTGTTTCATTTCTGGCGCCAAGCGGAATGGGGAAAACGACGCTGTTCCGGCTGCTGGCAGGCCTGCTGTCCCCGCAAGAGGGAACGATAAAGCTCGGTTCCGGCGGGGATGCGCAGGCTGATGCGCGGAACATACGTCCGGGACGCATCGGCTATATGCCGCAGCGGGACAGTCTTATGCCGTGGCGGAGCGTGCTTGATAATGCCGCGCTTGGCCTGGAGCTGGCCGGTACGCCCAAGCGGGAAGCGAGAAGACGGGTGCTAGAGCTGCTTCCGGCATTCGGGCTGGAGGGTACCGGGGCGAAGCGCCCGCATGAGCTGTCGGGCGGGATGCGCCAACGGGTGTCGTTTCTCCGCTCTATTTTGGGCGGTGGAGATTTGCTGCTGCTGGACGAGCCGTTCAGCGCTCTCGATGCGATGACGCGGGTCAGCATGCAGGAATGGCTGCTGCAAGTGTGGGAGCAGCACCGCAAAACGATTCTATTTATTACGCATGATGTCGATGAGGCGCTGCTGCTGTCCGACCGCGTGCTCATAGCGGCGAAGGCGCCGGTTACCGCATTGCAGGAGCTGGTGATCGGCCTGCCAAGGCCAAGGACGTATCAGCATGTGCTTGATGAGTCCTTTATTTCTTTGAAGCGGCAGGCGCTGGAGCTGCTTGGACGGGGTACGGGCAGCTTGGAAGGAGCGGTCCGATGAGGCGGCGGTTGTGGGCAGGCATGCCTGTGTTTTTGTTCGCGCTGCTGCTTGCAGTGTTGTGGGAAGCTGCGACGGCCTTTTTGGCCATTCCGCATTATATTATTCCGAAGCTGTCTGACGTGCTGATTTCCACCTGGGATAATCGGCTTCTGCTGGGTAAGCACTTTGTTGTCACTTTGGGAGAGTCTTTGCTTGGGCTCGGCATTTCCATCCTATTCGGAACGTTAGCCGCAGTCTGGATCGAAGGCTCGGGTCTGGCTAGGAAGACGCTCTATCCGTTCATTGTCGCGTCCCAGACGATACCGATTATTGCGTTATCACCGATTATGGTCATGTGGTTCGGTTATGAAATATGGAGCAAGGTTGCCGTCGTCATCCTGTTCACCTTCTTCCCCATTGCGGTAAATACGGCAGACGGCTTCCGCTCGGCTGATGCCGGCATCGGCGAGGTCATGCGGTCGATGGGCGCCCGTAAGCGGGATTTGTTTCTGAAATGGAAAATGCCGTCGGCGCTGCCCGGTTTTTTTACGGGCCTTAAGATGGCCGCGACGATTAGCGTTGGCGGCGCTACGCTCGGGGAATGGCTGGGCGGAGAGGCCGGGCTTGGCATGTATACGAAGCGGGCGTCGAACATGCTTCGGGGCGAGGCGGTATTTTCCGGCGTGCTGCTGCTGTCTGCGATGGGCATACTGCTGTTTCTGGCGGCGCAGTGGATAGAGCGGATCAGTCTTGCCCGCCGCCAACCTTAAAAATCGAAAGCTACAATTAATTGCAAATAAGAGAGGAATAACAAACAAATGAGCTTACACATGTGGAAAAAGAATTTGACGATAGCAGTCGCACTTGTACTCGTCCTGACGATGATGGCGGGCTGCGGCTCCAAGAAGCAAGCGGATGCAAATAACAGCAAGGAAGCCGAGACGGAGCTTACGGTGCTGCTCGACTGGTATCCGAATGCGGTGCACTCCTTCCTGTATGCGGCGGAGGAGCAGGGTTATTTTAAAGAAGCAGGCTTGAAGGTGAATTTGAAAACGCCCGCGGATACGAATGATGCGTTAAAATTAGTGGCAACGGGCAAAGCGGATCTCGCGCTCAGCTATCAGATGCAGGTTGCAATGTCCCGCGCCGAGGATATTCCGGTCGTTTCGGTGGCATCCATCGTGCGTCATCCGCTCAACCGCCTCATGGCGCTTGAATCGGCCGGCATTCAAAGCCCGAAAGATCTGATCGGCAAAAAAATCGGCTATCCGTCCATTCCGCTCGATCAGCTTATTGTCAACACGATGGTGGAGTCCGATGGCGCAGATTCATCCAAACTAAATTACGTAGACATTGGCTGGGATCTCATTCCTGCAATGACGACGGGCAAGGTCGATGCGATTATCGGCGGCTATGTGAATCATGAGAAGCCGCTGCTCGAGAAGGAAGGCGTGAAGCTCACATCGTTTGATCCTTCCGTTTACGGCGTTCCCGATTATTATGAGCTTGTCCTTACCGCAAGCGAAGCGGGGCTTGAAAGCAAGAGCGCAGCCATTAAGAAATTTATCGAGGCGGCTGCCAAAGGCCAGCAATACACGGTTAACAATCCGGATAAAGCATTGAATACGCTGCTTGAAAAACAAGATGCAAATTTCCCGCTCGATGCAGCAATCGAGAAACAAAGCCTGGAAACGCTGCTGCCGCTGATGGATGCGGGTTCGGAGCCGTTTGGCTCACAATCCGAGGAATCGTGGAGATCGGTGATCAGCTGGCTGACGGAACACGGTCAATTGAAGAAAGATATCAAGGCGGAGGATGCCTTCCGCAACCTATAAATGAGTGACAAGCGCGCGGAAAGGAGCGGCAAATGGAGGAAAGATATTCAAGACAAATGCTTTTTGCGCCGATTGGCGAAGCTGGACAGCGGAAGCTGAAGGGCAGCGCGGTCTGTATTGTCGGGATGGGAGCGCTGGGAACGGTGCTGGCCAACCATATGGTGCGCGCAGGAGTTGGGCATGTACGGTTTGTAGATCGAGATTACGTGGAAAAAAGCAATTTGCAGCGGCAAATGCTATACGATGAGGAGGATGTACAGCATGTATATCCGAAGGTCGTAGCAGCCGAAAAGAAGCTTAAAAAAATTAATTCCTCCGTTCGCTTGGAAGCGATCGTTGCCGACGTAACCGCCCATAATATCGAGGAATTGCTCGAAGGAATGGATCTGGTGCTGGACGGCACGGACAATTTCCATACCCGCTTTCTGTTGAACGACGCTTGCTTCAAACTTGGCATTCCGTTTACGTACGGCGGCGCCGTCAGCTCGCGGGGGATGAGCGCGATCTTCGTTCCCGGCGAGACGCCATGCTTGCGCTGCTTCATAAAAACAGGGGATGCCGGCGGCCAAACCTGCGACATGATCGGTGTCATTGCGCCCGTTGTCGATATGGTCGGCTCCTATCAGGCGGTTGAAGCGCTCAAATATTTGGTCGATGACAGTAAGCAAAGAAGAAAGAGCTTAGTCACGTTTGATCTTTGGCAAAATCAATACTATGAGATGAAGCTGGGCGAACCGGACAAGAGCTGTCCGTGCTGCCAGCTGAAGCAGTACCCGGCGCTTGAATTGAGTGGGGAGAACACCGTGCTTTCCTTATGCGGACGGGAAACGATCCAAATTGCGGGCAGCGGAACGCTAGATCTTGAAGTATGGCGGCAGCGGCTTGAGCCGGTAGCGGTAAAGGTGAATTTGAATCCGTTTCTTCTCAAAGCTGAGCTGCCCGAGGGCGAGCGGCTCGTGCTGTTTGCGGACGGGCGCGTGCTCGTGCAGGGAACCGATGATTTCGTACGCGCCAAAACTTTATATGCCCGTTATATCGGGCTTTAAAACGGAGGTTTGATGAGCAATGAAAGATTTTCGATTGTACGCGATAACAGGAGAGCAATTCCATCCGGGACGGAACCTTATTGAAGTGATGGAGGAAGCGATCAAGGGCGGCGTGGATATTATTCAGCTGCGCGACAAAACGAGCGATAAAGCGGAGGTGCTGGCCAAGGCTAAGGCGCTTAGAGAGCTGACCAGAAAATACGGAGTAACCTTCATCGTCAACGATTATATCGATATTGCGATGGAATCGGATGCGGACGGCATTCATTTGGGCCAAGGGGATGTACCGCTTTCGGAAGCGCGAAAAATCGTCGGCAGCAAAATCATCGGTATTTCTACCCATGCGATCGGGGAAGCGCTGCTCGCTGAGCAGCAGGGGGCGGATTATATCGGCGTCGGTCCTATTTTTCCAACGGCAACTAAAGTGGACGTGGTAGATCCGGTCACGATCGCATATGTACGCGAGGTCGTACAAGCTGTGAAAATTCCGTTCGTAGCCATCGGCGGCATCAAGCTGCACAATGTCGATGAAGTCATTGAGGCGGGGGCGACAAGAATTTGCGCGGTTAGCGAAATCGTAGGCAGCGCGGACGTGAAAGGCACCTGCGAAGCGTTCATCAGGAAGCTGGAGAGAGGAAAGTGATCTTATGGAGCTTATCATCAACGGCGAACAGCAGCAGCTGAAGCAAGTAAATACGATTCAAGACGTTATTGAACGGCTGGGACTTACGGGCAAGCCGATTGTGGCGGAAGCTGACGGCCAGGTGCTGACTGCTGAGCAATGGGCGGATACGCCCGTTCATCCGAATATGCGAATTGAATTGGTTCATTTTGTAGGAGGGGGCTGATTGTATGAAATCAGATGTTTTGCAAATTGGCGGCCATACGCTTTCCTCCCGTTTTTTTATCGGTACGGGACTGTTTCCTAACCCGTTCGTCCAGAAGGAAGCGATCAAGGCTTCGGGCGCGCAGGTACTGACGTTTGCGATCAGGCGGATTAATTTGGCTTCTACGGAGGATGATTCGATCCTTCAGCATTTGGAGGAAGACAATTATATTTATCTTCCGAATACATCGGGCGCGCGGACGGCAGACGAGGCCGTTCGTATCGCCCGCTTGGCGCGCGCTTCGGGACTCAGCGATTGGATTAAGGTCGAGATTAGCGTAAATGAACGGACGCTGCTGCCGGACCCGATCGAAACGTTGAAGGCTACTGAGATATTAGTGAAGGAAGGCTTTACGGTGCTGCCTTATACGTCGGATGACCCAGTCATCTGCAAGCGGCTTGAGGAAGCGGGAGCGGCAGCCGTCATGCCGGGAGCGGCGCCGATCGGCACAGGTCTTGGCATCCTTAATCCGTACAATCTTGGACTAATCGTCGAGGAGGCCGGGGTTCCGATCATTGTCGATGCGGGTCTTGGCTCTGCAAGCGATGTAACACAGGCGATGGAGCTTGGGGTAAGCGGCGTGCTGATGAATACGCCGGTAGCGAAGGCAAAGGACCCGGTAAGGATGGCGAAGGCGATGAGCCTCGCGATTGAAGCCGGGCGGCTTTCCTATTTATCGGGCAGAATTACGAAGAAGCGTTACGCTTCGGCAAGCAGCGGTCTTGAGCAATTCAAATTGAAATAACCTGATTTACGGGAGAGATGGAACGTTGACGAGAGAGAAAATCATGGTTATGGGCGGGGGCATTATTGGCTTATCATGCGCCTTTGAACTGCAGAGCCGGGGCTGTCAGGTTACTGTTCTCGAAACGAAGCGCTGCGGCGGCCAGGCTTCCGGCGCTGCTGCCGGGATGCTCGCACCTTATTCTGAAAATGTCGAAGGTCCGGATGATTTTTTTCAGCTTTGCTTGGACAGCCTGCAGCTATATCCGGAGTGGCAGCAGACGATCAGGCAGGTTTCTAAGCAGGACTTCGAGTATACGAACTCCGGCAGTCTGTATGTCGCCTATCATGAGGCGGATTTGCTGGCGCTGGAGGGCAGGCTGCTATGGCAGCGGCAATACGGCTCTTCCGGTAGCATTCTGGAGGGAGACGCGCTCTTTAGCAAGGAGCCGCTGCTCGCGCGGAGTGCCCAGGCAGCCTTATATACGCCGGAGGAAAGCCACATCTATGCTCCTCATTTTGTTAGCGCGCTGGAGCAGGCGTGCAGAAATATCGGCGTACAAATCTATGAGAATTTGGATGAGCTCGAAATCGTCGAATGGCAGCGCGAGGCTGTCGTCCGCGCAGCGGACGGACGTTTTTTTGACGGCGATCAGCTGCTGATTTGCTCGGGCGCCTGGGCGCAGCAGCTTGCAGAGACATTTCATATGAACATTCCGGTTTATCCGATCCGCGGACAAATTTGCGCGTATGAAGTCGAGGCGCAGCCCGTTTCGCATATGGTTTTCTGCAATCAGGGCTACTTGGTGGGCAAAGCAAATTCGACTCTCGTATGCGGCGCATCGGAGGACGTTGCCGGCTTTGATACGACGGTTACGGACAAAGGAATCGGGCGGCTGAAAAATTGGAATAAGCAGCTGTTTCCGTTTTTGGCGGACAAAACGCCGTTTCACAGCTGGGCTGGCCTTCGTCCTGCTACGCAGGATGGTTTTCCCTTAATAGGGCGGATAGCGGAATCGAGCCGAGTCGTGCTTGCTGTCGGTCATTACCGCAACGGCATTTTGCTCAGTCCGGCAACCGCCAAGCTGGCGGCAGATTATATCGAGAACAAGCAGACGTCCGCTTACAATCAGGCCTTCTCGCCAGACCGGTTTTCTTAAAGCAGGTAGACATTTTTTTGCACTCTGTAAATTTGTATAAAATAAGTTTCAACAATAGAGCAACAGGCTGCCAAGTGATCTTTGGCGGCCTGTTGCTCTATCGTTTCAGGAGTTGCTGCATTGTTTAATCGATTGTCTTATTTCTTCAGCTGCAGCAGATAGCTTGGATAGCAGGTTGACCATTTCTTCCTGATTATTTAATATGTATTCAATCATTTGATCTTCCGTATCATTAAGCCTATATTCAAGTTTATGAATCCGATCTTTAAAACGCAAAATTGAGAAATCAATAAACTCAGTAAATGCAGGCCACCACGTGATTGGAGGGAGAACGTGAATCCATCGTTCCAAATGAGCAAAGCGCTGGCTCAATCAATTGTAGAGGCTGCCAAGACGGTTATTGGCTATGACGTTAATTTTATGAATACGGATGGACGAATCATGGCAAGCACCGATATACAGCGGATCGGAACGGTTCATCAGGCAGGAAAACGAGTTATGGAGCAAGGGCTGCCAATGGAGATTGTTGAAGATGAAGCTTATTTGGGCTCACGCAAAGGCATCAACTATCCTGTTGTCATGGAAGGGCAGCTCATTGGTGTTATAGGAATATCGGGAGATCCGGAGGAATGCCGGGCTTTTGGATTTCTTCTCACGAAGTTAACTGAAGTGCTTATAAGAGACAATATGCAAATCCGGGAAAAACAATCGGTTGAAGAGCTTCGCGCGGCGCTGACCCGGATGCTTGTATTCGGAGAAGGTGCTGAAGATACGGGCAGATGGCAGAGCAAGCTGCTGCAGCTGGGAGTAGACGTGAGCGCTGAACCGAAGGCAGTCGTCATCCTGCTGGAGCAGCAGGGCGATTACGAGCCTATGCATCAACTGGTAAAAACATTGCGGTTGAGCTTGTATGCGTACCGTTTCCCCAATCAGTATATTCTTATTGTAGAACAATCCCGTTATAAGGCCGTGGTACAGCAGTTGACTGATTCGTATTCTCATCGTTTCCTGATTGGATCTGGCAGTGCAGCAGGCTGGGAGGATCTTGCCTTGTCCTATCGCAACGCTAGATTGGCTTTGCAGTATGGAGTAACTGCGGGTATTCCTTTGTGTGAGTACACATCGCTTGAACTGGGTATGCTGCTTGCCGGTATTGATTCTGGAATCAAGCGGGATTATGCTTCGCTGGTATTAGCTGATGTGACAATAGAAGAGAAGGAGCTGCTGAGGACGTACTTCGTCCAAAATGCGTCGCTCAAAGATACGGCTGCTGTGCTTCATATGCATAAAAATACGCTGCAATACCGTCTTGACAAAATAGCGGAGAAAACAAAACTCGATCCCAGACAATTTTTGAATGCTGTACGCTTGTATTTTGCATTGTTAGCAGATGAGTAAATTAGAACGAGCCTCTTTTTGGTACATGTACCAAAAAAGAGGCTCATTTTTTGACAGGGATACCATTCCGCCAAGCAGCTCCTTTCGTTTATAGTAGAGCTATTCAATGCGTGAAAGGAGCGGAATAACATGAAAGTAATTATTGCAATGGATTCGTTCAAAGGTAGCCTGTCATCCCTTGAAGGAGGTCAGGAGATAGCGCAGGGCATAAAAAACGTATTCCCTGACGCCGATACGGTCGTTCTGCCTTTGGCGGATGGCGGGGAAGGTACGACAGAATCGCTTGTATCCGCAACAGGAGGACAGAATAGGTCCGTTCAGGTGACGGGGCCGCTTCAGGAGCCGGTTCAAGCTGTATATGGGATAATAGGGGACGGTCAAACGGCCGTTATTGAAGTTGCAGCCGCTTGCGGCTTGCCGTTAGTGCCGAAGGAGTGCAGAAATCCGCTGCTAACGACAACATATGGCGTGGGTGAGCTCATTCTTGATGCGATAGGACAAGGCTGCCGCCAATTTGTCATCGGCCTTGGAGGGAGCGCGACAAATGATGCCGGTATCGGGATGCTCCAGGCACTGGGTTATCGGTTTCTGGATGAATCCGGAAACGAGGCGGGTCAGGGGGGAGAGGCTCTGCTTCGTGTCCGCCGAATTATTGCGGAGAAAGCCTGTCCTGAGCTGAGTGATTGTACCTTTCATGTTGCTTGCGATGTCAACAATCCGCTCTATGGGCCTGAGGGAGCTGCTTACGTATTTGGTCCTCAAAAGGGGGCTGATCCCGAGATGGTTCAGCTGTTGGATTGCGGTTTAACAAGCTATTCGCAGGTTGTGGAACGGGATATGGGAATCAGCATGCAGATGATAGCGGGCGCGGGAGCGGCAGGGGGGCTTGGGGGAGCTTTCGCCGTGTTCCTGCAGGGGGAGCTTCAATCCGGCATTGATCTTGTGCTGGACAGGATCGATTTCGAGAAGCAGCTGGAAGGAGCGGATTTCGTCATTACAGGCGAGGGCAGGCTGGATGGACAAACGTCTATGGGCAAGGCGCCGTTAGGAATTGCCGCCATGGCCGATAAGCATGGCATTCCGGTCATTGCTCTGGCCGGAGGGGTGACGAGTCAAGCTTCGGTATTGAATGGGCTTGGAATCACCGCTTACTTCCCGGTTGTCAGCGGTCCGGTATCACTGGAGCAAGCGTTGAACCCGGAGGAAGCGAAGAGCAATGTAAGGCGGACAGCCGAGCAGTTGTTCCGATTAATACGAACGATGCGATGAGGGAAATCCCTACAGAATATGATCTTCAGGCGTACATTTACAACGGCGGCAAGTCATGCAACCACAGCAAAGAAACGGACTATGATGGCAACCCCGTCATCGTCCGTTTTTCTTAAAAAAATGACATCATCCATTAAAAAAGAGCATTCCAATCGGGAGCGCCGGACATTAAGCTTTTTAAAGGGGAATTGGTATGAAATATAACGCGGATAAAGCGGTGCTGACATTTATTTAAAGCATATAAATTCAAATTAGGTAAGGTAGTGGTCATACGATGCAGTCATTAACAGTCGCTTCTCCAGACGGCAATTTGAAGATCGATTTTTTATTAGCGGCGGAAGAGGGAGCCAAAGGCATTCCGGTCTATAAAGCCGCATATAAAGGAATTCCTCTGCTGCAAGCTTCACGCCTCGGATTAAAGCTGAAGGGACAGGCAGATTTACTTGACGGTTTTGTCATTTCCTCTCATCGCTTTGAGTCGAAGGACGAGCAGTGGCGGCCTGTTTACGGAGAGCGGGATCAGGTTCGGGACCGGTACAATGAGCTGAGCGTCACATTACGGGAGCAGTCGGCGAAGGAGCGGGAGCTGCGGATCGTTTTTCGGGCGTATGATGAAGGAATCGCTTTTCGGTATGAGCTGCCCGAGCAGCCGGGCTTGGAAGGAACGCTTACGATCGCGGGCGAGCGCAGCCAGTTTTATTTTCCGGAGGACTGCATGGCTTATGAGCATCATGGAGCTGAAGGGGAATATCATCTGGTGCCGGTGGGTGAGCTGAAGGAAAACTGCGAACGGCCTCTTACGGTCGTTTACGCGAGCGGCATTTATGCAGCGCTTACGGAAGCGGCTATGACCGATTATGCGCGGATGCTGCTAAAGGCAGAGGACGGCATCGTCGTAAGTCAATTGAGCGGTCTCGTTACGCAATATGTCGGATATGACAATATGGATACGAGCTTAAGCGGTAAGCTGGCGGATGAGCTTGTACGAACCGGTTTGCCGTTCGCTTCGCCGTGGCGTGTTGTCATTGTCGGCGATACGCCGGGCGAGCTGCTGGAGCGCAACGATATCATTCTGAACCTGAGTGAGCCCTGCGCGATTGAACATACGGACTGGATCGTTCCGGGCAAGCTGCTTCGTGAAATGACGCTGACGCCCGAGGGAGCGATCGCTTGCGTGGATTTTGCGGCTGAGATGAACTTTAAGTTTATGATGTTCGACTGGGGCTGGTACGGCGATCCGTTCGACGATCGTTCATTATGTACGAATCAGGTTAATGACGTCTGGTATTTCAAGATGGAGGAGGGCGTTACTTATCCGCAGCTGGACATGCGGGGCATTGTCGAATATGCCGCTTCCAAAGGGATAGGCGTCATTCTGTATTTGGACCGGAGAGCGGTAGAGCAGCAGCTGGAGCAATTTTTGCCCGTTTATAAGGAATGGGGAATGAAAGGGATTAAGATCGGCTTCGTGAACTGCGGCCCGCAAGCATGGACGAGCTGGCTGCATGATGTCATTCGAAAATGCTCCGAGTATGAAATTCTGGTCAATGTTCATGATGCCTACCGTCCTACGGGCTTCTCGCGCACCTATCCGAATTTGCTGACACAGGAAGGGATACGGGGCAACGAGCATATGCCGACAGCACGTCACAACTGTACGCTGCCATTTACGAGATTCGTCGCGGGAGCCGGCGATTATACGATTTGTTACTATACAGAGCGGAAGCAGACGACGCATGCGCATCAGCTTGCAATGTCCGTTATCGCCTATAGTCCGATGCAATCGGTCTTCTGGTACGATCGGCCTGCCGATTACGAAGGCGAGCCGGAAATTGAGTTTTTCAAGCAGCTGCCTACAGTATGGAATGATTCGCGCGTGCTGCAGGGCAGCATCGGCGAGTACGCCGTTATTGCCAGAAGAAGCGGAGAGGACTGGTTTATCGGCTGCATTACGAATGAGCAGGCGCGCGAAAGAAGCGTAAAGCTTGATTTTCTGGAGGAAAGTACTGCCTATATCGCGTATATATATACAGATTCATTCGATAAGCCAGCGACCCGTACCCATGTGACCATTACGGTGAAGGAAGTGGATCATAGAACAGAGCTGCACGCCTTGATGGCGCCAAGCGGAGGACAAGCGATCCGGATCGTGCCGAAACGGTCCTTGCTGTTCAGCGCAGCAGCACAAAAGTAAATTTAACTTAGGGACGGGAGTGACAACGATGTGGAACGGGGATTCATATTTAGAGAAGCTGTATGACGAAGCAGTAAGCCGGCATCGCAGCCAATCCATACGGGAGCTTCGGAACGAGCGGAGGCCGAAGCTGAAGGCGGCGCTGCGCGAGGCGATCGGCCAATTCGAGCCTAATCCCGCACATGCTCCTAAATTGCTGGAACGGGTAGAATGCGACGGATATGTCCGCGAGCGGGTGGAGCTGTCGGTTACGCCGGATTTGACCTTTGCCGCTTATGTGCTTATCCCTAATGACGCGAAGGGACCGCTGCCCGGCGTGCTGGCGCTTCACGGTCATGGCTACGGCAGCCGGGAAATAGTCGGCCTGCTGAAGGATGGTTCGCCTGACGGGGCGGAGCCGGGTATACACCAGCATTTTGCGGTGCAGCTGGTTAAGCGGGGAATGATCGTTATCGCACCGGATGTTATCGGCTTCGGTGAGCGCAGACTGCTCTCGGATCTCGCGCTTAATCCGGATGCGCCAAGCTCCTGCTACAATCTGTCGACGCAGCTGATGATGCTCGGCAAGACGCTTACCGGCCTGCGCGTAACCGAAGCGTTAAAGGCTTTCAACTACTTGGCCTTACGGCCGGAGGCCGATGCGAATCGAATTGGATTAATGGGCTTCTCGGGAGGCGGCTTGATTGGTTATGCAGCCGCTGTGCTGGAGGCTAGAATAAACGCGGCGGTACTGACGGGCTTCACGAACACGTTTAAGGACAGCATTTTTGCTGTACATCATTGCATCGATAACTACACGCCGGGGTTGCTCGCGCATGCCGAGCTGCCTGAGCTGATCGGACTCATCGCTCCGCGTCCGTTGTTTCTCGAATCGGGCGAGAATGATCCGATCTTTCCGGTGGCAGGCTTTCGCAAGGCTGCCGCGGAAATTCAGGCGATCTATGACGCTGAAGGCGCAGGGGACAAGCTGGCACAGGATGTGTTCCCCGGCGCTCATGAAATAAGCGGGCGGCTGGCTTACGATTGGCTGAAGCGGACGTTGTCGTCTTGAAATACTAATAAATGAATGAAATAGATGCTTTTCTTCCGGGAGGCTGTTGTCTATTTAGACAGCGTGTACAGGAGGAGAGCGTCTTTTTTTGTTTCCATTAGGAAAGCAATTAGAATGGAAAGGTTATTTTTGTCCAATAGAAAGATAGCTTTCTGCATGTTTATTCTATGATATCATCGCTAGAATGTACGTAGGCATTACATTGCGAAGGGATGATGACAATCATGGATGCAAGTGCATATTTGAAGGCTATTGACGATACGATTGCCAAAGGCAGTTTTAAGGATAACTGGGATTCACTTAGCGAGTATCAGGTGCCGGGCTGGTATAAAAACGCGAAATTCGGTATTTTCATCCACTGGGGCTTGTATTCCGTTCCGGCATTCGACAGCGAGTGGTATTCCAGAAATATGTACATCAAGGATTCAAAAGCATATAAGCATCACATTGCCGTGTACGGGGAGCATAAGGACTTTGGCTACAAAGACTTTATCCCGATGTTTCAGGCAGAGCGCTTTAACGCAGATGAATGGGCAGAGCTCTTCGTGCGGGCGGGCGCGAAATATATTATGCCTGTTGCCGAGCATCATGACGGGTTTCAAATGTACAAAAGCGATATTTCCCCGTTTAACGCTCATGAGATGGGACCTAAACGAGATTTGCTTGGCGAAATGAAAGAGGCATTTGAAAAGCGGCAGCTGACCTTATGTGTTTCATCCCACCGTGCCGAGCATTGGTTTTTCATGTCGCATGGCAAGGAGTTTGAATCCGATATTAAGGAGCCGCTCGTGCAAGGCGACTTTTATTGGCCCGCTATGCCCGAGCCTGACCATCATGACCTGTATGGCTCCCCTCCGAACCAGCAATACTTGGAGGATTGGCTCATTCGCTGCTGCGAGCTTGTTGATCAGTATAAGCCTCATATTTTTTATTTTGATTGGTGGATTCAAACGGCAGCCTTCAAGCCCTATCTCAAAAAATTTGCAGCGTATTATTATAATAAGTCAGCTGAGTGGGGAATCGAGGTTGCCATCAACTACAAGCATGATGCCTTTCAGTTCGGTACCGCTGTTCCAGACGTTGAAAGAGGCCAGTTCGCCGATATGAAGCCGTATTTCTGGCAGACGGATACCGCTGTTGCGAAAAATTCATGGTGCTATACAGCGGATAACGAATATAAAACCTCGGTTGAGATTATCCGGGATCTGGTCGATATCGTCAGTAAAAACGGCAGCCTGCTCCTTAACGTAGGACCGAAAGCAGATGGAACGATTCCTGAGCAGGATAAACAAATTTTGCTTGAAATTGGCGGCTGGCTTAAAGTGAACGGCGAAGCAATCTATGATACGACCTTCTGGCGGACGTCGGGCGAGGGCCCTACGAAGATTAAGGAAGGACAATTTACAGATGGCGTAACGAAGGCTTATACGAGCGAGGATATCCGCTTCACCGTGAAAGGAAGCCGGCTTTATGCAACTGTTCTTGTGTTTCCGGATGATGGAGTCGTTAAAATTAAGTCGCTTAGTGAAAAATCGCATCACTTCCAAGCTATTATTGAAGATATTAGCGTGCTGGGATTTGATGAAAAGCCGACATGGGAGAGAACGGAAGAGGCTTTAATTATTAAGACTACGAAGGTTCAAAGCGACACTCCGGTCGTATTCAGCCTGAACATCGATTAATAGTTATGCTTAAATTACTTTAAAGCTGGCTGTTTACGTTTACCTGTGACTTACGAAAGTTTTCCACATTGGCAAAGAAGAACTACGATAGCATGACAAAGGCGGCTTCCCGCTTATGGGAGCCGCTTTTGTAAAAAAACAGATTGACAGCATGGCGGTTTCTTGTTATTGTAAAACCAATTAATACACTGTGAATAATACGAATTAACGACATTAACTAAATTCATGTAAGGTCGACCGTTCGGACGGAGGCATTCTCAATTGAGAATGCCTTTTTGTGTTAATAACGAACGGGACGAGAGAAAGGATGAAACTCATGAGCGCGTTACTCGACATCCGGCAGCTCAGCAAGACTTTTCATTCCGGCAAAGGCTCCGTTTCGGCTCTTCAAAATATTAATCTGGCGGTGAAAGAAGGTGAATTCATCACTGTCATCGGCCCGAGCGGCTGTGGAAAAAGCACGCTGCTTAAAATCGTCGCCGGGCTCGACGTCGATTATGACGGCAGCGTTAAGCTGAATGACCGGCAGGTGACCGGGCCGGGCATTGAGAAGGGATTTATTTTTCAGGAGCCTCGCTTGTTTCCTTGGCTGACGGTCGAGAAGAACATCGCCGCCGACTTATCTCTGCATAAGCCGGAAATCCGTAAGAAGGTGGATGAACTGATCAAACTTGTGCGCTTGAAGGGCTTCGAGAAATCGTATCCGCGGGAGCTGTCCGGGGGTATGGCTCAAAGGGTAGCCATTGCTCGGGCACTGCTCCGCAACCCGAAGGTGCTGCTGCTCGACGAGCCGTTCGGCGCGCTTGACGCCTTCACGAGAGCGCATATGCAGGAGGTGCTTCTAGATATTTGGCAGCAGAACAAAACGACGATGATTTTTGTTACTCACGATATTGACGAAGCGGTATTTCTGGCCAATCGGATCGTCATTCTGAAGCCGCGTCCCGGAACGGTTCAGAAGATTGTCCCCGTGGAGCTGTTGTTTCCGCGCAAGAAATCGAGTGTCGCCTTTCAGGAGCTGCGTTATAAGGTAATCGGCGAATTCGAGAAAATCGAGGAACTGGAGCTAGTCGACAGCGGCGCAGGCATCTAGCGGCCAAAAGAAGGGAGGGTACTTAAATGAGCGCATCGACCGAAATCACGAAACCCGGAGGCTACAAGCGAACGACGGTTTTCTTGCTGGGTTCGCTTCTGCCCCTCGCGCTTCTTGTTTTCTGGCAGGCGCTGGGCGAGCTTGGGGTTATTTCGACCTTGTTGTTCCCGACGCCTGTAACGATTGCTAAAGCTTTCGGTAAGCTTGCCGCCTCGGGCGAGCTGTGGGAGCACTTTCGAATCAGCGTTGCCCGCGCGGCGTTTGGTTTTTTCCTTGGCGGCGGGTTCGGGCTTCTGTTCGGTATTCTTGTAGGATTGTTCCGCCGGACTGAGCGGGCATTCGATCCGACCGTCCAGATGCTTCGGATGATTCCGAGTCTGGCGGTAGCGCCGCTGTTCGTCATATGGTTCGGAATCGGGGAAGAATCGAAAGTGCTGCTCATTGCCAAAGGCGCCTTTTTCCCGCTATATATCAATGCTTTTCTCGGTATCCGCAATGTGGACAACAAGCTGTTTGAAGTGGCGAGGGTGCTCGGCTTCAGCCGGTTTAAGCAGTTGATCCGGCTCGTCATTCCGGCGGCGCTGCCGAACATACTTCTGGGGGTGCGCCTCTCGGTCGGAATCTCTTGGCTCGGATTGGTCGTGGCGGAGCTCATGGCCTCTACCTCGGGAATCGGCTATCTGATGTCGGATGCGAGGCAGTTCAGCAAGACGCCAATCGTATTTGTCGGTATTATCATTTTCGCAGTCGTCGGGAAGCTGACTGATTCGCTCGTCCGTTTGTTGGAACGAAGGTGGCTGAAGTGGCGCGATAATTATCAAGGCTAGGAGGCGATGAAACGTTATGAGCAACCAGGCGGAAGTGCTTGTCCAGCCGATAGGCAGAACAAATGAACGGAAGTCCTCTTGGTCCGGCTTGAAATGGAAAGCGAGAGTAAACGATTTTATTATCGGAGCGATCCTTCCTGTAATCATAGTGATTGTTTGGCAGCTTGCGGGCAAGCTGGGGTTTATTTCAACCTTCTTCCTTCCCACGCCGTCCATGATACTGGAGTCATTCAAAGAGATGATCATGTCAGGCGAACTAGTCCTCAATTTGAGCATCAGCATACAGCGAGCGGCGGCCGGTTTCGCCATTGGAGGAAGCTTGGGCCTGCTGACCGGCCTGCTCGTCGGATTTTCCCGGAAAGCGGAGCATGTGCTTGATCCGAGCTTCCAAATGCTGCGGATGGTGCCGCATCTGGCGCTCGCGCCGCTCATCATTTTATGGTTCGGATTCGGTGAGACGTCCAAAGTCTTCATTATCGCAAACGGGGCGTTCTTCCCGATGTATATCAACACGTTCGCGGGAATACGCAGCGTAGATAACCGTCTGTTCGACGTCGCGGGCGTGCTGGAATTCAGCCGGTTCAAACAAATTACGCGGCTTATCCTACCCGCCGCTTTGCCGAACATCCTGCTCGGAGTACGGCTTTCTCTGGCCGTCTCATGGCTTGGCCTTGTTGTCGCCGAATTGATCGGTTCACAATCGGGTATCGGATTTTTGATCAACATCGGCAAGCAGAACTCGACGACGGAAGTCATTTTTGTCGGGGTCATTATTTTCGCAATCGTCGGCAAGCTGTTCGATTCTCTTGTGCGGCTGTTGGAACGACGCTGGCTGCACTGGCGGGACAATTACAGGGGTTAAGCTTGGTTGGTTTCGTTTGCCGCATATGGCAGATGTGTTCCATAGATCAATAATGAAAAATAGGAGGCAAGGAGAATGAGTGAAACGAGTGTAAAGGCGGTCGATCTTCAGTTAGATGCCGATGTATTGGTCATTGGAGGGGGACCTGCGGGCACGTGGGCGGCGATTACGGCGGCGTCCAAAGGCGCGAAGGTAGTGCTTGTGGATAAAGGGTACTGCGGATCGAGCGGCGCTACGGCGCCTTCGGGTACGGGGGTGTGGTACATCAAGCCGGACGCTCAGCTGCGTGAAGAGGCAAAGCAAAGCCGTTTCGGGCTGGGAGGCCATCTGGCGGAGAATGGGTGGATGGATCGGGTACTCGACCGGACCTACGAGAACATGAACAAAATCGCCGAATGGGGCTATCCGTTTCCGCTTGATGAGAACGGCACCCAATACCGGAGAGGGCTTCAAGGACCGGAATATATGAAGCTGATGCGCAAGAAGGCGCTGAAATCCGGCGTGAAAATATTGGACCACAGTCCCGCGCTGGAACTGCTGGCGGATGAGCATGGCGTTGGCGGAGCGACCGGCGTCCGCACGCAAGCGGGCGACTCCTGGACCGTACGCGCAGGGGCAGTCATTATCGCATCCGGCGGATGCGCCTTCCTCAGCAAGGCACTCGGCTGCAACGTACTGACGGGAGACGGTTACTTGCTCGCGGCGGAAGCGGGAGCGGAGCTCTCGGGAATGGAATTTTCGAATGCTTACGCGATTTCACCCACATTCTCGTCGGTGACCAAGACGGCTTATTACAAATACGCCAGCTTCTATTATGAGGACGGTTCGCTTGTGGAAGGAGCCGGATCGCAGAGGGGCCGTTCGGTTATAGCCCGCAACCTGCTGCAAGGAAGGCAAGTATACGCGAGACTCGATCAAGCGCCGGATGATATTCAGCCGCTGCTGCGCGTCGGGCAGACCAACTTTTTTCTGCCGTTCGACCGGCTCGGCATCGATCCGTTCAAAGACAAGTTCCCGGTCACGTTGCGTTTGGAAGGAACCGTGCGAGGTACCGGAGGAATTCATATCGCCGGCGAGCACTGCGCCACCAAAGTGCCCGGATTATACGCCGCCGGCGACGCCGCAACGCGCGAGCTGATCTGCGGCGGCTTCACCGGCGGCGGCAGCCATAATGCGGCTTGGGCGATGTCTTCGGGATCGTTCGCAGGCGAAGGGGCGGCCGCGTATGCTCAAAACCTCGGCGTGAAGAAGGAATTCCGCCGTTTGAAAGGCTTGTCCTCCTCTCCACTCTCCGCCAAAGCAGTGGATCAATCCGCTCCACGGAAGACGGAGGAATACGTCCGTTCCATCCAAGAGGAAGTCATGCCGTACGACCGCAACCTGTTCAGAACGGAGAAAGGGCTGGATGGTTCAATCGAGCGCCTCGACAGTATCTGGAACGAGCTGCGCGGCAAAGCCGTAACCTTGAATTCTGATGGGGTCAAAGCCCGCGAAGCGGCGGCCATGACCGCGACCGCCCGGTGGATGTATCATTCCGCACGCGTTCGCACCGAAACGAGAGGAATGCACAAACGGGAAGACTTCCCGGAATTGGATAATGAGCAGCGCTACCGATTGGTCAGCGGCGGGCTGGATCATGTGTGGGTCAAGACGCAGGAAGTTCAGAAGGAGGCCGTCATAAATTGATTGAAATCATCAGCGAGTCAAAATGCATCGAGTGCAACCAGTGTGTTAATGTCTGCCCCACGAATGTTTTTGACCGCGTAGAGAACGGCATCCCGCTCATCGCGCGGCAAAGCGACTGCCAAACCTGCTTCATGTGCGAGCTGTATTGTCCGGTGGATGCGCTCTATGTGGCGCCGGATTCGGAAGCCGTCATTCATATAAGCGAAGAGGAAATCGAGCAGCAGGGGCTGCTCGGCGGTTACCGGGAGAAAGTCGGCTGGGGTCGGGGACGAACGCCGGTATCCAGTCACGAATATATGTATCAATTGTCTGTTAAAACAAGATTTTAATGAACGTGTATAGAGACTTGAGAGGAGAGAAACAGAGATGACAAAGAGGGGAAAAGGGGGCCGCGAGGCATTGCGTTTCATAGGCATTCTTGCTTTTGCACTTATACTGCTTTTCAGTCAGGCATGCGGAAATAATAGCGGAAGCGACGATAAGCAGGAGGACTCATCCGCGGCAAGCGGAAATGCCGCCGTGACAGCCGCTTCCGGCGATGCCAAGAGTGATGTTCCCGCTGTTCTGAACTATGGCTATATCGGCACGAACAAGCTGAATCTGCCTTCCGGCGCGGAAGGCTGGGGATTCTATAAAGGCATCATTCAAGCGGAATTGAAGAAATACGGCATCACTGAAGTGAAGCTGACCGGCTTTCCGAACGGGCCTGACCAAAGCGAAGCGCTCATCGGCGGCAGGCTCGATATCGGCGGCTTGGGCGATACGCCAGCCATTCTGGCCCATTCGTCCGGAGCGAAAACCCGGGTGATCGCGCAGGTCTCGACCGACTTAATCGGCTATTTGATCGGCAAGAAAAACGGTCCCAAGACGGTTAAGGACCTTCAAGGAAAGACGATTGCCATTCAGAAAGGCTCCTTTATGCACCGTTACATAGTCGGGCTTCTGAAGGAGGAAGGCGTAACGGACTACAAGCTGGTTCATCTGCTTCGCCCGGACGCCGAAGCGGCGCTTGCGCGGGGCGAGGTGGATGCCACGACGAACAGCGGAGTCAATGCGCTCAAGCTGATCGACCAGGGGTTTACGCATCTGAACGATGCGACGAGTCATCCGGATCTTTATGGATCGAGTGTAACCGTCGTATCCGAGGATTATTTGAAGAAGTTCCCCGATTTCCCGAAGATATGGAACGAAATTCGGTTGAAGGCGCTGGAGGACCTCAAGCAGCATGAGGATGAATATTACAAATTTGCGGCGGAGATCGCCGGCACGACACCGGAGCTGGTTAAGAAGACAGCCCCGATCAGTACAATAAAGGATGTTCCCTTTACCGATGCCGGTCTCAAGCTTCTCGATGGAACGAAGAATTTCCTTGTGGACGAGAAGCTGGCCGACAACAATTTTGACCTAAACGATTGGATCTTGAAACAATAGAAGGGAGAGAAGAGCGGTGGGAAAACAACTGCTTGCGATTGAGAGTTTTAAAATTGAATTGGACGAGGGACTGTTTATTAAAGGCGAAGTGAAAACGGTGGAGGACGGTGCCGCCAAGCCGGTGCTTGTCGTCAGCCACGGCTTCAAAGGCCACAAAGATTGGGGTTTCTGGCCGGATGTGACGAGCCGCTTCGCCGAGCAAGGCTTCTATACGGTGAGTTTCGATTTCTCCAGAATCGGCGCGCGAAATGAAGGATTGGACGGGCGTATAGCTGCAGCAGCAAGTACGGTGAGCCGTGAGCTGCTTGATTTGGAAGCTCTTGTGGCCCGGCTTCGCGAAGGAGGATTGCCGCTGGCCGGGCAAGCCGATCCGGAGCGGCTTGCCATTCTCGGGCACAGTCGTTCGGGCGGCAGCAGCATCATTTATGCTTCGGAGCATCCCGAAGTACGGGCAGTTGTCGTATGGAACGGCGGCGCGGTTCCTAACCGGCCCAAAGCTGTGCCCGGTCAAGAACTGACTCTGCAGGAGCAGGCGATTCTCGAGGACGTCGCTAGCAATGAGGAGCGTTTCGACATCGCCGGCAAATTCGCTTCGCTGGCCGTCCCTGCTCTTGTTGTACAGGGAGCGCAGGACAATGAACGCCTGTTGACTCAGAATCGGCTGCTGCAGGATGTCGCTCCGAAGCAGCACTTCGTTTCCATTGCGGGAGGGAATCATACATTCGGCGCAGCTGATCCCTATGAGGGCACGACACTTCAGCTGGACGAAGCGGTTGATGAAACGGTTCAATTTTTGAAGCAGGTGTACTAAGCAGATTAACGTGATGTCACGCGGTTAAATCTGTATAAAGCAGCTACTATCCTCGCTTCATTCCTTCGCAGTACATTTAAATCGGTGCCGTTTACGTCTGTTCCGGACGTAAGCGGCGCCTTTTTTTGTAATATTGCAACTAGCGTCAGACTCTGACGTATGGCTATAACTATAGTTTTTTGGCGGCTTATGGAGAATGCGGTCGTAATTTTACATATATAGGACTGCACGAATCTGGTAATTGTTGGTATAATAGTAGACCTACATAGCCTAAGAATAATAAAGGAGACTTGGATGAACAAAAATGTATACTTGATAATTTTGATCTGTGGGTTGATCAGTATTTCCGGTTATATACCAAACCAGGCGGAAGCAAGCGGTAGTTATACAGCCAAGGTATACACCGGCTCATTGAATGTCCGCAGCGACCCTTCGCTTGAATCGTCGATCGTGGGTTCTTTGAAGAATGGCGAGATGGTCACCGTTTCGAATGAAGAGTACGGCTGGCTGCGCATCAAGTCGGACCGTATTTCCGGCTGGGCGGCAGGTCATTATTTGAAGAAGGTCGATGGCAGTGTCGTTACGGCATCGGCGACAGATCGAGATGGCAGTGTGCAAAAGAGTTCTGCAGCCACCCGGGCGGAAGCAAGCGGTAGTTATACAGCCAAGGTATACACCGACTCATTGAATGTCCGCAGCGACCCTTCGCTTGAATCGTCGATCGTAGGTTCTTTGAAGAATGGCGAGATGGTCACCGTTTCGAATGAAGAGTACGGCTGGCTGCGCATCAAGTCGGACCGGGTTTCCGGTTGGGCGGCAGGTCATTATTTGAAGAAGGTCGATGGCAGTGTCGTTACGGCATCGGCGACAGATCAAGACGGCAGTGTGCAAAAGAGTTCTGCAGCCCCCCGGGCGACTGTGCTGGCGGATATGCTGCGGATCAGGGCCGGCGCCGGATTGAACTATGACATTCTGGGATACCTAACAAAGGGTGAGGCTGTTACGATAACGGACAACCGTGAAGGATGGGTTCGGATCCAGACTCCGGATCAGCAAATCGGCTGGGTATCAGATCGTTATATCGCGAAGGGCGCAATACAAACGGCGGCGGTTTCTTCGGGAAAATCGAAGGGACTTAAAGGGAAAGTAATCGTCATTGACTCCGGTCACGGCGGAGACGATCCCGGAATGATCGGAACAAAATATGAAACGATAGAGAAAGAACTTACTTTGAGCACCTCCTTCTACCTCGAGGATGAGCTTCGCAGCCGCGGAGCGCGCGTCCTCATGACAAGAACGAAGGAAGAGGAGAAGCCCGAGCTTTCCGACAGGGTGAAGATAAGCGAATCCGCCGGTGCGGACGCTTTCGTCAGCATCCATTATAATTCTTCGGAGAATAATACGTCAGGCATACTTACCTTCTATTATTCGGAAACGAAAGACCGGCCATTGGCCCGCGCGATAGAAAACAGACTTGCGGACGGCATCGGCTTGAAGAGCAACGGGATTTCTTTCGGCAATCTTCACGTTTTGCGGGAAAATGATACGGTATCTACACTCGTAGAGCTCGGTTTCTTGTCCAACGCAAAGGATGAATCCATCGTCCGCGGCTCCGGCTACCAGAAGAAAGCAGCCAATGCAATTGCGAATGGGCTGGAGGATTACTTCAGCAGGTAACTCAATGAAAATGAGGTACAGTTAGCGAAGCGGCATGCAACAAGAGCTGAAGCAACGCAGCTTATGTACAATTTATTGCAGCTTCAAAAATAACGCAAACAAGGGACGCCGGCTTCTGCCGGCGTCCCTTGTTCATGTATTGGCGCTATTTCGTCAGCTTGCGAAATGCCGCCGGCGACAGGTTCATCCAGCGTTTAAATTGCTTGCTGAATTGCAAGATATCGCGATAGCCGAGCTGATAAGCGATGTCTTCGATTGTAAGTTCCGTATTGATCAGCAGCAGCTTCGCTTGGCGAATGATGAGTCCGGTTAAATATTGACGGGGGGACATGCCGTAGACGCGCTGAAACACCCGGTTGCAATAGGCGGGGCTGCAGCCGAGGCGGGCGGCCATTTTTTCGATGCCGATCCGCTCTTCAAGCGAGCGGTCGGCTGCGGATGCGCTCCGCAGCTCACATTCCATCGTTGCAGCGCGGCGTTACCTCGATTCTATGGCTTGAGGAAGACGGAAGCCGGGCATAAGTAGACAGAAACAGGGGCTGTCTCCAAGGTTATAGACCTTGAAGGACAGCTCCGTCTGCTGTGACCCGTAATTGCAGCACACCCTCCCACCGAATGAGCATCCGGGCAACTTCCGTCGAAAATAGATCTAGAATCTAGATCTATTCCTGTCAAACCAGCTCCATTCGCAGAAATAAGTCTAGAAAATAGATCTATTGCAACGTACACCCCTACTAAATGAGCATCTAGGCACCTTTCACCGAAAATAGATCTAAAATCTAGATCTATTCCCTTCAAACTAGCGCCATTCACAAAAATTAGTCTAGAAAATAGACCTATTGCAACGTACATCCCCACCAAATGAGCATTGGGCACCAGTCCAACGAAAAGGGTCTTTCTTAAGAGTCATCAAAGATGAAGGAGGGAAGTTCTTATTAGTTAAGCAGTAACGATCATCGCACATTCGCCTGGCGGAGCAACACTTTTCCTTATCTCCGTTTCTCGCGCAAGAGGAGCGGCATCGTCATTTTAAGGCTTATAATAGTGGCGAAGATAGAAGGTAGGCGCTTCGCCAAGCACTTTTTTAAACACTCTGCTAAAATAATACGGATTTTTATAGCCGAGCTGCTCGCTGATTTCCGAGATGTTCAAGGATGTATTTCTCATGATGTCGACCGCTTTGTTCATTCGCAGCTTCGTATGGGCTTCGATGATGCTTTGTCCGGTCTGTTTCTTGAACGAGGCCGATAAGTAGCTGTAATTGAGCCCCAGCTCCTTGCTTAGTTTTGCCGAATCGAACTCGCCGTTCGAATGCCGGGCCAAATAGTCCATAACTCTGCCCGCAATCGTATTCGCTTTGCCGCTATTTGATTTCGGGTTTTCCTGCGTTAAGGCGGCCTCATGCAAATCCAAAAACAATTGATAGACGAGAATGCTGGTTCTGGTCATGCCATGCACCTTAAGCTGACAGTAATCGTCCAGAAGCGTTAGCAACCGCTGCGCCAATCCCTGATGCAAGGGAGAAGTTCCGTATTTATCCAGCGTAAAGCGGTACTCATAATGATGGGGATAGAAATAACCTAGCTCGAGCAGCGGGAGATGCTCGCTGTAGGAAACCCGTTCGTCAAGGGCGGTATTGAAGTGAATCCAGTACCAGGAGGTTCCTGGCTCGGTCTTCGGCAGCCCCCAGTGGTGAAGCCCCTTCTTCAAAAACAAATGCTCCTGTTCACGGACGATATATTCCGTTCCTTCCTCAATAACCTGCATGCTTCCCTTCGTTACGAACAGAAACACATCATAATCCAATATGCGGTCGGGATGCGTATAGATATTTGAGATCTGATTCCAGCCCATATCCCTCACGAGCGGCAGCCGGTCTGCAGTGAGACTGATGTTCGTATCGATGCTGAGAACCTCCCCTGCTAGTTTTCATTCCGTACATTATAATACCTAAAAAAAGTATATGCAATTGCAGAATCCGTGCATTTATCCCTATTTTAATTGCGTCTAAAATGAGCATAAGGAACAAAAATAGGGAGGGCGTTTAAGATGTTTAAGGTGTTGTCCGAATATCCGGCTGGTCAAATCCAATTGGCGAATGGGCCGTTGAAAGCGCGATTTGAGTTAAACAAGCAATATGTGATGAGCCTTACGAATCAAAATCTGCTCCGCAGCTTTTATTTGGAAGCGGGGTTATGGAGCTATAGCGGTAACGGGGGGACGACAACGGCGTCCACGATGAGCATGGACGGGCCGGAGCATTGGCATTGGGGCTGGGAATCGCCGACCTGCGAGCTGCGCGGTCATATGATGGGGCATTGGCTCTCGGCGGCGGCCCGTATTTTTGCGCAAACGAAGGATATGATGGTCAAAGCGAAGGCGGATCATATCGTATCGGAGCTGGCAAAATGCCAGGAAGCGAGCGGCGGCGAATGGCTGGCGGCGTTTCCTGAAACGTTTATGCACCGGCTTGTAAGCGGCAAGTGGGTATGGGCGCCTCATTATACCGTTCATAAGCTGCTTATGGGTTTATACGAAATGTATGCCGTTGCGGGAAATGAGCAGGCGCTCGATATGATGAAAGGGATGGCGTCATGGTTTGACCGCTGGACCAGCAGCTTCTCGCAGGAGCAAATGGATGAGCTGCTCGATATGGAAACCGGCGGTATGCTGGAAGTGTGGGCGGATTTATACGGGGCGACAGGGGATGAGAAGCATCTTAAGCTCATGTACCGGTATGATCGCAGACGTTTTTTTGATGCGCTGCTGGCTGGACAAGATGTGCTCACCAATAAGCACGCGAATACGCAAATTCCGGAAATTTTGGGCGCCGCCAGAGCCTATGAAGTAACAGGCGATGAACGGTTCCGCAAGGTGACCGAAGCGTTCTGGGCCTGCGCGGTAACGGATCGGGGCTTCGTATGTACCGGTGCGGGAGATAATGCCGAGCTATGGATGCCGGCGGAAGAAATGGCTGCCCGGCTTGGCGTCGGTCAGGAGCACTGCTGCAATTATAATATGATGCGCCTGTCTCAGTATTTGCTTAGTTGGACGGGAAACGCGGCCTATGCGGATTATTGGGAGCGCAGATTCGTCAATGGCGTTCTCGCTCATCAACATGGAGAAACGGGCATGATCTCGTATTTCTTAGGGCTAGGCGCGGGCAGCCGCAAAACATGGGGCTCGGAAACGCAGCATTTCTGGTGCTGTCACGGTACGCTGGTTCAAGCCAACGCATCCTATGAGACGCAAATATTTATGGAAAATGAACAAGGCGTAACCATCTCGCAGTGGATTCCTTCGAGCGTACGGTTTGAGCGGGAGGGGAGTGAGATTGGACTTCGAATCGAGCAGGACGGGCAAAATGGCATATTTCCGCTTAACGGTTGGTCGGTTACCGGCATGACGGCTATTACGAAGGTAGATAGTAAGCCGATACCGGTTCATCGGCCAGATCGTTTCATTTACCGGTTGACGGTTTCCTGCAGCAAGGAGTCGGAATTCACCTTAAAGCTAAGGCTCCCTTGGTGGCTGGACGGGGCAGCGGAAATTTCGGTAAATGGGGCGGCCGAGGCCGGTCCGTTCCACAGCACCTCCTATTATGGGATAAAGCGCGTATGGCATGACGGAGATATTATTATCATTGAGCTTCCGAAGAAGTTGACGACCGAGCGGCTGCCCGGCGAGCCTGATACGGCTGCCTTTATGGACGGGCCAATCGTGCTTGCGGGCTTGGTAGACGAAGAACGCCGTTTGTACGGCGATCCAAAGCAGCCGGAGTCGCTGCTCGTGCCTGATCGCGAGAGGCATCATGGCTGGTGGAATCCCGGCTATTACCGGGCAACAGGCCAAGACCGCGGTATCCGCTTTATACCGCTTTATGAGATAAGGGACGAAGCCTATACGGTGTATTTTCCGATAAAGAACGCTATGCAATAAATGAGAAAGCGGTTTTCTAAAAAAAGATCTAAAGTTCGCGTTTCTATTTTGAAATGGATGTTTCAAAACTAAACTTTGTGGGAATAATAAAAGTAAAACTGGATCGAGAAGAGTTGATTACCTAATGTTCTTTAAGAAATTTGTCGATGGCGAAACGAAGGATTTCATTTTTGTTCAAAATAAAAATGATGAACTCATTGAAATATCGGCTGAAGACGTACTAATAATTAGCAGTGAAAACGGTAAAGAAAATGGGCTGGCTGTATTCCAAACAACGACAGGCACTTACTACGCCATTCACACCGAGGAAGTAACTAGTAAGCTGGCACAATATATCGGCGTTCCTTTTGAATTAGTCAGATAAAATAACAGCCCTCCATACTCATGAGAATATGGAGGGCTGTTATTTTGTTTACGTGTTTACAATCAAGCTTTCGTATTTTTATCGACGATAATTGCACTGGAAGTTTCCGTATCCCATGTTACATTAGTATTCAGTGCTTCGCTCAGAAAACGTAATGGTACTAGAACTCTGTTGCTTTTGACCTTACCGGGAACGTCAAGCGTTACCGGTTTCCCATTTATAGTAGCGGTTTTGCTGCCAAGCGTCAGTTTGACTTCGACTCCGTCACGTGCAACGGTCACCGTTTTCGAAACATTATCATAGGTGACTACGGCTTTCAGCGACTCAGAGATCGCGCGGAACGGGACAAGCGTGCGACCGCTCTCTACAACCGGGGATACTTCAAAGCCTAGCGTTTTGCCATTTACATAAACTTTAACTTTTTTGTCACCGAGCTTTATTTTTAGCTTGCCCAGTTTCTTATACTCCTCGATATTGTTGGGATCCAGTGAGACAACCTCGGCTTGCACATCCGCTGCAGCTTTTAGTTCGCCATCCTTCTCCAATGCAGTGACCAGTACAGCTAAACTAGTGTCAGCATTCACCTCGATGTTATATTTAGTTTTTAGCAGCTCGGCAATCCGAGCGCCTGCCGGTTTATCTTTGACGTTCTCATATGCATTTTGAAGACCTTTCGATCCATCGTTCTTCTCGTTTCCATAAACGGAACCGCTTACAGTACCGTCTTCAATTTCCGCTTTAATAGTTGCTTCGTTTGTTCCCTGATTTTGAGGAGCGGCAAATGCAGTGGACGCCATGAGACTGAGCGAAATTACGCCAGCCCAAATTACGGTTTTTTTCATTTTATTACCTCCATGAGTATGTATTGTGCGCGCAACACATACAAGTATTCGGAGGGCATACAGTTTTTTTGTGGGTATATAAATTAATGTAATGAACATTCATGTCGTATACTGCTTACGGAACTTCGTCGGAGGCATGCCGATATGACGGGTGAAGCAATTGGAGAAATAAGGGACATTCTCAAACCCGACGTACCCGGCGATTTCCGCAACGGGCCACTCCGTCTTGAGCAGCAGCAGCTTGGCCTGTTCAAGACGGTATTTGGACAAGTAGTCGATCGGTGTCATGCCGTATACCTGCTTCATGCACCTTGTAATGTAGTTGTAATGAAAATTGAGCGCTTCGGCCATCGTTTTGCTCGTCAATTCGGTGCGGTAATTGTTTTTAATAAAGGCCTCGACCTTCTCCGCGAGTGTGACGGAAGGGCTCGTATAGCTGTCGTTTTGGCGTAAATCCATCATGCGCAGCAGCTCCTCGAAATTTTGCTGCTGCGTCCAGAAGGCGCTCGATTGACGCTCCCCACCCGCTTTGTTCAGCGTTCGCATTAATCGGAACGCTTGATCGGGATAGGGGAGCGTCCATGCTTTTTGGAGATGAAGCGAATAGGGCGACGTTAGAAAACGATTATAATGCATATCGTGGTTGAGGCTGGCGTGATCCAGCCCGGACTGCTGCCATTCCCCTACCGCCAGGAAATGAACCCAATAGAAGACAGTCTTGTTCTCTGACGGCTTCACCGAGTAATGATAACGGTCGGGAAGCAGCAGAAGAGACTGGCCTTCCGTCAAATTCCATGTGCGATCCTCTTCGCCAATAAATAAACAGCCGGATTCCACTATGATCAGGTCAAATACGCCAAGCTGCTTCCGGTTCGGATGCTGATCGCCCGGCTTATGGACGGTAACGCCGCTCTCTAAGTAATAGGGAAGCGGCGGCGCTGCGAAATAGACATGCTCCGATGACTCTATCATCATTTTCCACTCTCCATGCTAGTGTGAAATTTTATAAGAAATAGGTTATTTACGTTCGTATTTATGTTTTATTCTAACGCATAAAATAGAAATCAGCAGTATGAAATTTAATAGATGCTGGAGAGGTGCGAGTGCGAATGGGACAAGCAGTTAGCAAGGATAATGCGAAGCCGGTATCACTAAAGCAAGTTAATATTACGGATGATTTCTGGAATTATTATATTAACCTGGTCAGGGACGTAGTTGTTCCTTATCAATGGGATGCCATAAACGACCGGGTAGAAGGAGCAGAGCGAAGCGGGGCGGTTAGCAACTTTAAAATTGCGGCCGGATTAGAAAAAGGCGACTTTTACGGCTACGTGTTTCAAGATACAGACGTAGCCAAATGGCTGGAAGCGGTAGGTTATCTGCTTGAGACGAAGCGGGATGCGGCTCTTGAACAGGTTGCCGACGAGATGATCGACATTATCGGCAAGGCTCAGCAGCCGGACGGTTATTTGAATACGTTCTACACGATCAAGGAGCCCGGCAAAAAGTGGACGAATTTAACCGAGTGCCATGAGCTTTACTCTGCCGGACATATGATTGAAGCCGGCGTTGCTTACTTTAAAGCGACCGGCAAGCGGAAGCTGCTTGATATCGTATGCCGCATCGCGGACGATATTGCGGTCGTATTCGGCGACGGACCCGGACAAATTGCCGGCTATGACGGCCATCAGGAGGTAGAGCTTGCGCTGGTAAAACTCTATGAAACGACCGGCAACCGCAAATATTTGGAGCTCAGCAGCTACTTCATCGATAAGCGCGGACAGCAGCCGAGTTTCTTCGAGGCAGAGGCTGACCGCAGAGGCAGAACGACACATTGGAGCAATAACAAAATTCATATCGACCCTGAATATTTTCAAACCCATCTGCCTGTCCGCGAGCAGGAAGCAGCGGTTGGTCACGCGGTACGTGTCGTATACATGCTGGCAGGAATGGCTGACGTTGCGCGGGAAACAGGAGACGAGTCCTTGCTTGAGGCATGCCGCAGACTGTGGGATAACATTGCCTCGAAGCAAATGTACATTACTGGCGGTATCGGTTCGATGGCTCATGGCGAGGCGTTTTCCTTTGACTACGATCTGCCAAATGATACCGTATATTCGGAGACATGCGCATCGATCGGTCTGATCTTCTTCGCTCATAGGATGCTGCAGCTTGAGCCTAACAGCCGCTACGCGGACGTCATGGAGCGCGCTCTGTTTAATACGGTCATCGCAGGCATGTCACGCGACGGCAGACATTTCTTCTATGTGAATCCGCTGGAGGTGTCGCCGGATGTATGCGAGGGGAAAAATAAAAACTATAACCATGTGAAGCCGGTTCGCCAAGAATGGTTCGGCTGCGCATGCTGTCCGCCGAATATTGCCCGCTTGCTGGCATCGCTCGGGGAGTATTTGTACTCTACGAAAGGACATACCATTTACTCGCATTTGTATATCGGCGGAGAGACGGAGCTCACATTAAACGGTACAAAAATTAAGCTTAATCAGCAATCCGGCATGCCTTGGAATGGAGCTGCACGCTTCGAAGTAACGCTTGATCAGCCGGCTGCGTTTTCATTAGCGCTGCGCATTCCGGATTGGTCCTCGCATGCAGCGGTGCTCGTTAACGGCGAGGCTTACAGCATCACAGATAAAATCGTAGACGGCTATGCACGTATCGAACGGCTGTGGACATCCGGAGACAACGTCGAGCTTACGCTCGAAATGCCGATTATGCGCGTAAGAAGCCATCCGCTCGTTAAACAAAACGCCGGTAAAGTTGCGCTGCAGCGCGGACCGCTTGTCTATTGCGTAGAGGAAGCCGATAACGGCCCGCAGCTTCAGCAGCTGCTGCTGCCGCAGGACGTTAAGCTCGAGGCATCATTTGATGAGCAGCTGGTAGGGGGAATTGAGGTTATTAAGGCGCAAGGACTGAAGCTGGAGTTCGAGCAATGGGGCACGCAGCTGTACCGCTCGAATGCGGATGCCGCCCTTGAGCCGGCAAGTCTTACCTTTATTCCTTATTACGCTTGGGCGAACCGCGGCAAAGGCGAAATGGCTGTTTGGGTGAAGGAACGGTTATAAGGAGCTTGTCATATTTCCATTTTACGAACTAAATAGAAGAAGCGGCGATCGCTTTCCGGAAATATACCGGGGAGGGGTCGCCTTTTTTTTTGTTTAAAAATTTATTGTATGCCGGAGGAACCCCCATTGCTAGTTTGTGAATAATTTTGGAAAACTAAAGACAATATACCTTTATGATGAAAAGGTGTTTTGTAATATTTGGAATTAGACTGGATAAGAAGACAGGTGGTCGACCTTGGATTTATTTAAAAAATTAGTTCGAAAAGGTTATGTGTCTTCCCAAACGAAGATATCGGCTGATAAACTCCAAGATATTACAGGTATGAAAATCCCTCTTTCCTTGGAACTGAGTGAAAATTTGCAGACGCTTCAAACCATTTATGAAAATTGCTTGTATGTTGTCTTCCACAACTTTCTGATTTCCGGGAAAACAAATGCGCTTCTTATATTCATTGAAGGCTTATCTGATAAGGATATGATCAATGAATATGTACTTACTCCGCTTAGTCAGGTCACCTCTGAGGTGCAAGAAAGTACGCCCATTGTTCAAAACAAAATCTTGCTTTCCAATCATAAAGAAGTAAAAACGTTCGAAGAAGTCATAGAACAAGTCTCAATGGGGAATCCGGTCCTTATTATTGATAAGGAAAAGAACGGAATCGCATTAAATTTATCCAAGTGGGAACATCGTTCCATACAGGAACCTGTTGCTGAACCAATTATTAAGGGACCGCGCGAAGGATTCACCGAAACATTGTCAGTCAATATGTCCTTATTGCTGAGAAAGATCAAGAGTCCGTTATTCAAAATGAACTCGGTAAAACTCGGGCGGTACACCCAGACTCAAATCGTTGTTGCCTATATCGAAGGGCTGGCGGACCCTAACTTGGTGCAAGAAGTAATGAATCGGTTAGAGCGAATAAATATGGACGGTGTGCTTGAAAGCGGATATATCGAAGAGATGATCGAGGATAACCCGTTTTCTCCTTTTCCTCAGCTATTAACTACAGAAAGGCCGGATGCGGTCGCCGCTCAGTTATTGGAAGGCCGTGTTTCCATTCTTGTTGATGGGACCCCCATCGCTATTGTTGTACCGACGACTCTCTTTTCTTTATTGCAGTCACCTGAGGATTACTATCAGAGGTTCATGATTTCTTCGATGATTCGGTGGCTTCGTTACTTATTCGTTGTGATTGCCTTGGTGGCTCCTTCGGTTTATGTTGCGATTCTTACGTATCATCAAGAGATGGTGCCGACTACGCTTCTGCTCAGCATATCGAAGTCACGAGAAGATATTCCGTTTCCGGCTTTTTTTGAGGCTCTCCTGATGGAGATTACTTTCGAGGCGCTTCGTGAAGCGGGCATTAGACTCCCAAAACAAGTCGGTTCGGCTGTAAGCATCGTGGGAGCTCTTGTCATTGGCCAAGCTGCAACAGCAGCCGGCCTCGTCTCCTCACCCATGGTGATGGTGGTGGCACTTACGGGAATCGCTTCTTTTATGATCCCTCATTACAGCACAGGAGTTTCGTTTCGATTACTACGCTTCCCCCTCATGATTTTGGCCGGAGTACTGGGATTGCTCGGGGTAGTACTCGGCATAATTACGATTGTCATTCACCTTTGCACGCTGCGTTCTTTTGGTGTTCCATATATGACTCCATTAGCTCCGATGAAAACCCGCGATATGAAGGACGTATTAGTCCGGGCCCCTTGGTGGATGTTGAAGACTCGACCACACTTAACCGGAGCAGGGAATAAGTACAGACAATATCCCGGGGAAAAACCCGGATCGAGCAAGGGTGATGAATCAGAATGATCGAAAAAGGAAAAATTTCCTCATTACAGATGGCGATGATTATGTACCCTGTTGTCGTGGCCACCGGGGATCTCTTCATACCGGCAGTTACGGCAAACCATGCAAACCGGGATTTGTGGATTTCCCCGCTTTGGGGTTCACTTATTGGATTTTTTGTCGTATATATCGTTTTTCAATTACACAAGCTCTTTCCTAAGGAGACGCTTATTCAGCAAACCGAGCGGATTTTTGGCCGTGTTCTGGGAAAAATCATCGGAATTTCATTTTTATTCGTTATGCTGCAGATCAATAGTCAGATCGTTAGACAATACGGGCAATTTGTAGGGAATGTCTTTCTAGTTAAGACCCCCATTCTCATCGTTATCGGAAGCATTGTGCTGGTATGCGCCTTTGCAGTACGTGGAGGTCTCGAAGTAATAGCCAGATGTGCCCAGCTATTTGTGCCGATAGTGTTGTTGACTTGGGTTCTCTTCTTTATTCTGCTCATTCCTGATATGGAGCCCAGAAATATGCTTCCTATAATGGCGAAGGGTATCTTGCCTTCGATTAAGGGGGCGATTCCCCAAGCGGCTTTGTTTGAGCATTTTGTACTCCTTACGTTCATGCTCCCTTATTTGGCTGACTTGAAAAAAGGAATGAAATGGGGAGTAATATCTGTATTTATTACCATGATTACACTAGTACTTATCACGATGTCCAGTCTGTTTATATTCGGTGACATTACATCTCAACTCGCATTTCCCGTCATGATAGCGATAAGGTATATCGAAATGGCTGGCTTTATCGAGCATCTAGAGGCCTTTATGATGGCGATCTGGGTGATCGGTACCTTTCTCAAGATCTCAACTTATTATTATGTATTTGTACTAGGCATCTCTCAATGGCTGCATCTATCCGATTATAGGCCTATGGTATTTCCAAGCGGTTTTTTGCTAATAGCGTTTAGTATTTGGGTTGCAACTGACGTACAAGAATTCCTCCATTTTCTGAGTACTGTTTCATATTTTCAAAGTGCATCGTTCGAAATTGGAATTCCTACGATATTGCTGCTTGCTGCTTTGGTACAAAAAAAAATTCAGAAAAATAAGGAAGGGAAAAAGGGATGAAGCTCTCTTATCTTTTCATTTGTGGAGCTGTATTTATTTTGCTTTCAGGTTGCTGGGACAGAGTAGAGGTCAATGATCTGGCATTGATATTGGGGAGCGCTGTTGATAAAAATAAGAATAACACGATCGAGATCTCAGCCCAAGTATTCATACCCAAAAAATCGGGAGGCGGGGAACAAGGAGGAATGTCATCCGACGGCGGTAATGGAAATACTCTTGTTAGGTCGGCAACGGGGGTGACGGTGGCTGATGCATTATCAAAGCTAAAAATGAAATTACCGCGGGAAGCTTTTTGGGGACATAGCAAGATTCTTGTCATTGGAGAAAAGATGGCAGAGGAAGGTATAAGTGATTTGGTTGACTTTATGATGCGATCTCCGGAAGCCCGGGTCCGTAAGAAAGTATTTATCAGTAAAGGAAGTGCAAAACATACTCTGGAATTAATCTCACCTCTTGAACGAAGTACGGTGGAGGTGCTTCGGGAGATGACAGAGATCCATTCCGTGATGGATACACCGATTAAAAGATTAGCTCAAATGATGGCAGGAAATGCAAATGCAGCTGCCGTTCCTTGGATAGAAATTCTGCCGCCAGAGCCCGATGTGAAAAAAAATCAAACGGTTCCGTACATAAAGGGAACAGCCATTTTTAAAAAAGATAAAATGGTTGGACATATTGATGATAAAGTGACACAAGGGGTACTTTGGTTGAGGAATGAAATGAGAACTACCACAATCTCTGTTGCTCCCAATGAAGCAGAGGGCTTAGTTACGCTGAATGTAATAAAAAACAAAACCGAATTAGTTCCTAAAATTAATGACAATCAATGGAGCATAACGGTCAAGATTAATCCGGTGGCTAGTCTTATAGAAAATACGACGAATCTTTCTTATAAAAATCCGAATTTTTCAAATGAATTGGAAAAAGATTTGAATGAAGCGATCGAAAACCGTGTGAAGAAAGCTCTTGCCCAAGTACAGAAAGAGATGAATGCTGACATCTTTGGCTTCGCGGAAGCTTTCTACCGTCAATATCCTAAAGAATGGGAACAAGCTAAGGATCAATGGAACGAAGTTTTTCCAAAAGTAAAGGTGTATGTTCAAGTCGCGTCAAAATTGGTAAGTACAGGTCAAGCGGATACAGGTATAAGCAGACCGGAAAAAGAGGTGAAGAAGAAGTGAAATGGGTATCCATATTGGGGATAACGTTAGCTGTTGCTGCGATGACTCTTATGGAATGGCCGAAACTGGGGCATCTCCATAGAGAGAAACTGGCCTTTGCCGTATTTTCTGTTTTTGGTTACATTTTAGCTGTTCTGCTTGTTCTCTATCCCGACCTTCCTGGACCTACCCAGCTGTTTACTGTGATTTATAAACCTTTTGCAAAAATTCTTGAAAAATAAACGATTTCACATGATGTTATGCTAAACTACGTTGTAAGTCCTTTGAAAGGAAGTAAAAATTTTATGAAAGTAAGAGATAGTCAACTACAGGTATTATGGATTGCCCGTGTGGACTATTCCAGAAACAGTGGTATAAAAGAACACACACATGATTTTTACCAAGTTCTTCATATTATTGACGGACAAGGGACCGTGGAAATAGGAGAACAATTGTATCCAGTACATGCTAATCATTGTTATCTATTTAAAAAGGGGATTCCTCATAGCTTCAACTTTACAGAAGAGACCATCACGATTGATATTAAGTTCTCCTTAGCAGAGGAGCTGGCACTTTACTTAGAGAATGAAGAATGGCTTGGAGGAATTAAATTTACTAATCTGGCACACCTGAAGGAATTATTTCGACTTTCAAGTACCAATCTGAAGGGCACCCATGATTTACTGCGCTTTCGAATAGATGTGGGATTTAAAGGTTTTTTATTAGAAGTCCTTCAAGGTAAGGATTCTCAAAATCTTACCCACCAGATTATAGCCCCGATGAGCGAAACCGACGAAGGTTTTCCTATGGTGCAATATTTAAAGCAGAATCTTTCCTCTAAAATTAACCTGGAAGAAATGGCTAATTACTTCAACTTTAATCCGCATTATCTAATTGAAGTGTTTAAAAAGAATCTGGGCACTACACCCATGCAATATCTGCAATCTCTGCGTCTTGATAAAGCAAAGGAGTATCTTGAATTTACATCGTACTCCGTTTCAGAAATTTCAGATTTAATAGGATTAACTCCACCCTATTTTTCAAGGCTTTGCATGGAGCGGCTAGGAATGTCCCCCAGTAAAATCCGTGAACAAATGCGGACCGTAGTAGGGAAAGATATTATTTTGGAAGAAGATTTCAGTATAGATGCGCAGCCGACTGTTATTCAAACAGAAAGCAGGTGATTTTTTCAGACAAATACAAGCCCCTGTAATTTATTATTACAGGGGCTTGTATTTTAAATGCTACGGATTCAATTTTGCTTGAATGCTCATTATGATCTCTTGATACCCCAATGGATCTAACATTTTTTTGCAAGGAGGGGCGTTCACAAAAGCTTCTCCCCATTCATCAGATTGTTCATATTTGGGGACGATATGAACATGCAAATGAGAGACCAGATCACCGTAAATACCATAATTTATTTTGTCCGGATGAAAAGCTTCATGAAGTATTCTGGCCGTTTGGGAAACATCTTCTATAAATAGATGCAGTTCTTTATCATCCAAATGGAAGATCTCTGTGACATGCCGGTCAAAAGCTACTATACACCGTCCCTGATGTGTTTGGTCTTTATTTAGATAGAGGGTAGATACTTTTAATTTAGCCGCTTCGATCATTAGCTTGTCTAGCTTCTTACTGCAATAAAAGCACTCTGAATTCTCATTCGAATAATGAGCAGCATTATTTTGCATCGGAACAATTTACTTCACAATCAATCATGACGTGAATAGTATCCCCACTGCGTTGATTGCGAAGCTTAAACGCTTCTTCAATTTTTTCAAGAGGAAAGATGTGAGTGATCGTCTCTTTGGTATTGATTAGACCATCCATAACTAGACGTAACCCTTCATCGAAAAATCTGCGATTATCAATGTCACGCTTCGGTTCCGTAGACAAAATGTCGAGACGTTTTTTATGAACTTTAAAGAAATCGATTGGCTTATGACTCGTTCCAATGCATCCATACATGACAATTCGGCCGTTCTGTGCAGCTGCATCAATGGCGTCTACCATACCGGATCCCTCAAGAAGGCATGGGATCACTACATCAAAGCCGTCGGGGAAGTCTTTGCCTACTACGTCCATTGTTTTCGTATCGGATGTTGGCAGTTTATAGGTATGCGTTGCTCCATATTTCCTGGCAAGCTCCAATTTTTCATCGAAGAGATCGGTAACCACAAGATTTCTTGGGCTGAAAAGATTAATGACCTGTGTCATTGCTAGGCCGCTTACACCCTGACCCATAATCAGAACATTTTTATTAGGAGAGATTTCAGCGCGTTCTGCAGTATGAAGCAGAGGAGGGAGCACCTCAATAAGAGAGCCTTCTATTAACGGGAAATCTTTGGGCAGAACCTTTACCGCAAATGGGCTGCAGCATACATATTCTGCAAAGGCTCCCCAAACATAACGTAGGGCAACATGGTCGCCTTCTTTTAATCCAATTACATTTTCTCCAACTTTATCGATAACGCCCGCCACTTCATGCCCTAAGCGAGTCGGATAGGAAATAAATTCTGGTTCGCGAGCACCCCTGTATACTTCGAGATCACTGCCGCAAATTCCAACCCACTTTACTTTAATTCTAACTTCTCCTTCAAGAGGCTCTGGGATTTGAGCTCTTTTAATCGTAATAGAACCTAGATCCTCCATTACTGCACACATTTGAGTACCAAAGCCATCCTCTTCAACTAATTGCATAGGGGGTACTGTCATTTTTCGTACCATTTATAAGTCCTCCAATAATATAGGAATCACATGCATTCGATGTGTTACATAAAGCTTAGGGGAAACGCTTTCAAGTATCCATATCGAAAATTCATATAATCTTAATCAAAATTCATAGGATCTTGACTGACTGCAAAAATCTGAATTTTAGATAAGTATACATGTGTTTCCGGCATAGCCTTGTTACTTACTTCAGGTCTACAATAATTAACAAGAACTTGAAAGGGGTTACAAAGTATGATGAAAAGACAGGAATATGAGATGGTAAAAGAAGAATCGTTGCAGTATTTAAAGGAGGCCGGCATTGTACTTTCTCCTCAAGAAGTTGAAACGCTTGAAATCGCTGATTTTGGTTTAGGGCGTATCCGGGAACTTGGACTACAATTAGTGGTCTATGTAAATACTAACCGTTATTGTGCGAAGGAACTTGTATTACTGCCGCGTCAAACCTGCCCTCAGCATTATCACCCGCCGGTGAATGGTATGCAAGGAAAGGAAGAAACTTTCCGATGCCGGAAAGGAATAGTCTATTTATATGTGCCAGGTGCTTCAACAGAAAATCCTCACGCCATTATCCCTGAGGGATATGAGAATTATTTGACCGTTTATAAGGAAATTGTGTTAAAGCCCGGTGAACAATATACCATCCTTCCGAATACGCCGCATTGGTTCCAGGCAGGAGATGATGGGGCTGTTGTATCAGAATTTTCATCTACGAGTACGGATGAAAATGATATTTTTATAGATCCTAACATTACTAGAGTTTCGATTAACTAATTAGTTATGAATATTGAGGAGGATAACAAGATGAATATTTCATCTGTTGAACAAACGACTACAAAAAAAGTAACGATGCGGATTATACCTTATTTATTTATTGCTTACTTAATTGCGTTTCTAGATCGTGTAAGTATAACGTATGCTTCTATAGGCGGTATGGATAAGGCTCTAAATCTAACAAGCAGTGCGTTTGGTCTGATCTCCGGCATCTTTTTTATCGGGTACTTCATTTTTGAAGTACCTAGCAACATGCTGATGAATCGGTTTGGAGCCAGAGTATGGATTGCCCGCATACTTATTATATGGGGCTTTGTAACCGTTATCACGGCATGGGCCAATAGCGCGAATCATCTTTATATGCTTCGTTTCCTTTTAGGAGTTGCAGAAGCCGGTTTTTTTCCAGGAGTAATTCTTTATGTAACCTATTGGTTTAGATCTAAAGATCGCGCGAAAGCCATTGCTTTGTTTATGACGGCGCCACCGCTTGCAAACGCTTTAGGCGCTCCAGTATCAACATGGATTGTTGAAAATTTTCATTTAGCAGGAATGCCTGGATGGAGGTGGCTTTTCATCTTTGCTGGACTCCCGGCGATTGTTCTTGGAATCATTACTTTTTTCTATTTAACAGATAAACCTGAAAACGCCAAATGGCTGAGCAATGAAGAAAAAGAATGGTTAAGCAATGAACTTCAAAAAGAAAAAGTGAGTAAAGTAAAAGTAAAGAGCATGTCTGTCAAGGAAGTTTTTAAAGATCGAGTCGTATGGAAGTTTGCTTTTATCAACCTGACATTTGTGGTTGGGCTTTACGGAATCAGTTTCTGGATGCCTAGGATCATCAAGTCCTTATCGGATGTACTAACGAACACGCAAGTTGGGTTTATTACTATGCTGCCTTATATTTGCGGGGCTATAGCGATGGTCTTAATGGGGCTTCGTTCTGATCGTACCGGAGAACGCAAATATCACGCTGCATTCGGGGCGTTTTTGGGAACTATCGGCCTAGTGGGGGTATTGATCTCTCCAAGCCCTATTGTTTCAGTCATTATGATTTGTGTGGCCACAGCCGGATTATACAGCTTTTCAGGTCCATACTGGGCATTTACATCCGCAACGGTATCAGCTCAAGCTGCTGTAGTAGGTATTGGAATTATCAATTCGGTAGGAAACTTTGGCGGATTTGTAGGACCCTACGTTATTGGCTTATTAAATGATGCGACAGGCAGTGTTTCATTCGGTATTGCTTTCCTTGCACTCATGTTGATTCTTACCTGCATTCAGGTGTTGGGAGTAAAGAAAGAAAAAAGATTTCCCATTATTGGGAAAGCAGTAGACGAATCCTAGATACTCTCTTGCGAATAGGAAAATAATAAATAAGGAAAGAAGATGGGACAGGTATTTGCCTGCCCATCTTCTTCGTGGTAATTATTGACTTATGATCCCGAAAGGAAGGAAGAGCTGGAAATATAATGAAAAGTATGAGAATCTACCGCAAATACAATTTTATCTCTATTAAAACGATAATTTTTTCACTATTCTTTTCACTTATTTTTGTTTTTTTGTTATGTAGTACGATTATTTCTTTTCTAATTTCGGAAAAACAGATTCAGCAAAATGCAAATCTTAATATTACAGACACCGTAGCCCAAACTCAATTTTTTTTGGACAACCGTTTGAGTGAAATTTTTGATAAGCTGTATATCCTCGAAAATGACAAGAAGATTCTCTCGATTATCTCTAAATTTGATCGCGATTCGGGTAATCAAAACCAAATTTCCGATTGGTTAGTGATGAACGACGTTCTAGATAACCTTTATGCATCTAATTATTCCATGCTCGACTCCATTTTTGTATATTTCAATAACGGCCGTTTTGTAGTTCATAAAGGGAAAATGCAGAATGAAAAAATAATATTTGACTTCAACTCATGGCAATCAAAGTATACTGGCAATAAGCTGGGGTATTATTGGCTTAATTTGCACCGGAATATCATCTATGAAAGTGCTAGTGCTAATGAAGTGTACAGCGTCTTTAAATTGATCGGAAAACAGGGTACCAAGGTGAACGGCATTATTTTGTTTAATTTAAATAAGAAGTTTTTCGAGAACATTTTATCTAATCCCGAAATTAGTGAAAACGGTTACTTGGCTCTTGTTAGCGAGGATGATGTGTCCGTGTTTAAGGATGTTGATACAAAATATACAATGGACGGCACGATCCTGAACTACCTTCGGGATTCAAAAAAAGTTTCGGGCCAATTTACTTTTCGAAAATATGGCGGGGTTGAGATGAATGTAGTATATACCACGTTAAAAATGAATAAATGGAAAATTGCAGCAGTATTCCCGAAAGAAGATATCGTCCATAATCTAATAAAAATTAAATTATATATGGCATTATTGCTGATGGGCTTGATTCTCGTGGCCATTATTTTGTCAAACCTGATAGCACGTTACATAACAAATCCAATCACAGACATGAAAAACAAAGTGAAACGGGTTGAAATGGGTGATTTGGAAGTCGTTTTTCATGATAAGACGAATAATGAGTTAGGAATGCTTAGCCGCATTTTGAACGAGTTGATCGCCAAAATCAAATTTCTGTTGGAACAAGCGAGATTGGAACAAGAAAACAAAAGAAAGGCAGAAATTGAAATTATGCAGGCGCAGATTAAACCTCATTTTTTATACAACTCCCTGGAAGCTATTCGTCAATTATCCGACATGCAGGAAAACAAACTTGCGAGCTCTATGGTTGAGGCATTGGCCAACTTTTATCGACTTAGTATCAGCCGCGGGGAAGAATATATAACTATCGAAGATGAAATTGAGAATATAAAGAACTACTTGTTTATTATGCAGATGCGATACGGTGATAAATTCGAATATGAAATTAAGGTTAGTCCGGAAATTATGCAGTATACGATACCGAAACTACTGCTTCAACCTTTAGTTGAAAACTCCATATATCATGGGATTAAGCAAAAGAGAGGATCAGGCCGCATTGAGGTCGAGGGCTTTATGAAGGACGAACATATTTGTTTGAAAGTTGTGGATGACGGAATAGGAATGCAGCCGGAAACTTTGGATACATTGAAGGCAGCTCTGTCGCCTGAATCAAACGGTCAACAATCGGTTAAAGCTTTCGGCGTTTTTAACGTGTACGACCGCATTAAGGCTGTCTATGGTCCAGCATACGGCCTGGATTTTGAGAGCCGATATAGTAATGGAACGGTTGTGCAAATTGTGATCCCAAAGAAAGAGAAAATCGGAGGCGGCACATGTTAAAAATTATGATTGTGGACGATGAAGCGATTATTCGTAGAGGTTTAAGTAAAAATATTCCGTGGGAATTCTACGGTTTTCATACTTCAGCGTTGGTGGAAGACGGGGAGCAGGCGTTGGCGTGCATGGAAAATGATTGTCCGGACATTGTGATTACGGATATTCGTATGCCTTTTATGGATGGCTTGGATTTGGCAGCTCACATCAGGGACAAATTCCCGCAAGTGAAAGTCATTATACTTACGGGTTACGAGGATTTTTCTTATGCACAACGAGCGGTTCAGCTTCAGACATATGATTACCTATTAAAACCGGTCAACTATGAACTTCTTCTGGAAACAGTAAAGAAGGCTTCATCGGAAGTTTTGCGAAACCGGAAGCTTGCACAAACGATTACGGAAAGCACGGCATTGCTCCGCAGGCAATTTTTCCAGCAGCTCCTGGCCAACCGGTATGACAGAAATCAACTCCAAACGAAATTAGAACTGTTGAACTTAACGTTACCGGAAGAGCGCTATTCGGTACTTGTCATTAAAATCGATGAATATGACAATGAATTTCGACTTAAGAAAATTAAAGAGAAGGAATTATTCAAATTTTGTGTGATGAATATAGCCCAAGAAATTGTAGGACCGCATGCCATTGTTTTTGATGATGGAGGAGATCAGATCGTTCTAATTTTCGAGCATAGTGACAAAAGTAATGAAACAGACCGGGTCGCTGAGGACATTCGCAGCAATGTGAAGAACTATTTGCAGAATACGGTATCGATCGGAATCGGCAGTATTCAAAAAAATTGGGAGCATGTGTACAGATCGTATCAGGATGCGCTCGAAGCATTCAGGGCGGTGAAGACCGGAAGCCATACTTTACTCGTGCAAAAAGCGGCAGAATTGATCGAACAGCATTATTCCGAGGAGGATCTGAATTTACAGTACGTGGCAAAACAATTGCATATAAATCCGGTCTATTTAAGCACGATTTTCAAACGGGTAAAGGAGACAAATTTCTCAGCATACCTGCAGGAAATCAGAATGAAGGAGGCTATGCGTTTAATCGTAAGCACAGACCTGAAGACCTATGAAGTTGCCGAGAAGGTGGGGTACTCCAATCCCAATTATTTCAGCGCAAGCTTTAAAAAATTTACCGGTTCCTCTCCTAGCATATTCAAGGGAAAATAAATTTTGTTCGTCATCTTAATATATTATAGATTTTGATTAAATTATTGGATTTCTACAACTCTGCCAAGGAAATATAATTAACTTGTCAAACCAGCGCTGGGTTTGCAAGCATATAGCATAATTTGGAGGGGTTGCTTAATGAAAATTTTGTCATATTATGGACTATGTTTGATCATATTTTTAATCGTGCTGGCCGGCTGTGGACCTAAGGGTCAAGAAGGAAAAGAAACGAAGATCAATGCAATTTCGGAGAATACAAGCGTTAAGGAAGATGACAAAAAAATTAAATTAGTATACTGGGGACAGGATTCAGGAGATACGACTAAAAAAGAACTTGTCGAACAGTTTAATAAGACACACCCGAATATCGAAGTCCAATTAGAAGAGATTCCATGGAATGGCCAGCATGATAAATTAATTGCTTCATTGGCAGCGAATAGCGGTCCGGACATTTTTGACGGAAAAATGATATGGCTTCCGGAGTTTTTAGGACTGAATGTCGTTGAAGATCTAACTCCTTATTTGGACAAATGGCAAGGCAAGAACGATATGATTAAAGGAGTCATGGATATCGTAACAACAAAGGATGGAAAGGTTTATGGCCTTCCTTATGACTTGGTTTCGCAAATTTTGTATTACCGTAAAGATATTTTTCAACAAGCAGGTTTGAAACCGCCTTCATCCTATGAAGAGCTTCTGGAAACTGCAAAAAAGCTGACGGTTGATTCCAATAAAGACGGAAAAATTGATCAATACGGCTTTGGATTAAGAGGCGGACGTTTCGGACACGAAACATGGGCGACTTTCGTTCTCTCGAATATGAGTGAGCCTGCTTTTTTTGATACAAATAACAAAGCGTCCTTTATGAACGCTGATGCTGTTCAGGCGAATCAATTGTGGTTAGATATGTATTCGAAATACAAAGTTGTTCCTGATTCCTCCATCACAGACAGCTTTAATGAAATCGTCGGAAATCTGCAATCGGGCGTCACCGCAATGACTATCGGCAATATCAAGATGGCGGGCAGATTGCTTCCGATCCTTGGAAACGACAAGTTGGGCGCGGTTCCTCTTCCTCCAGGTAAAAATGGTAAACGCATCAATTTCGTCGGGGATTGGGAGTCATATTTAAATAAGGACATCGAACCGGAGAAGAAAGAAGCAGGCTTCACATTTATTGCATGGCTGAGTGAGAAGGAGCAAATCAAACAATGGAGCAAAGGCTTGCGAAGCGTTCCGATTTCGAATTCTTTAAAGAATGATCCTGAATATGCGAATGATGAATTCCAGCAGGCGGCGATGCTTTCTCTGGATAACGCAGCTATTATTCCGGTTCACCCGAAAATGGGGGAGTGGACAGAAAATATTTGGCCTCAAACGACGCAGAAAGCTTTATTGGGACAATATACGAGCCAGCAAATGATGGAACAATTAAGCAAACCATTCCAATAAATAGCGGTAGATAAGGAGTTTCACATGAGAAAAAACGGTATGCTGTTATGGAGACAAGCAACCCCTTATTTCTTGCTGTTGCCAGCCTTGATAGCCATGTTCGGGATTGTCATCTATCCGATCATTAACGCGGTGAAAATGAGCTTTACCGATTATATATTGTGGAAACCGCAGGATGTAAAATTCATCGGATTCGGAAATTATGTGCAGTTGCTGCAAGATGAAAACTTTTTAATGAGTATGAAAAATACATTTATTTGGGTGTTCTTCTGTTTACTGTTTCAATTTATTATCGGTTTTATCGTTGCTCTTGTTCTGAATCAAGATTTCAGAGGCCGGGCCTTATCGAGAACGCTCATATTGATTCCGTGGGTAACGCCAACCGTGTTGATTACGTTAATGTTCCGCTGGATGTATGACGGCAATTACGGTGTTCTCAACGATATTTTTTATAAGCTGGGTTTTATTTCGCAATATAAGGCTTTTCTGTCCTTAGCCGAAACGGCCCTGCCCGCGTTAATTGCGGTTAAGGTATGGCAAGGTATTCCTTTCTTTGCCATCATGATTCTTGCAGCTCTGCAAACCATACCTAAAGAAATGTTCGAAGCGGCACATGTCGATGGGGCTTCTAAAATCGGAACCTTCTGGACGATTACACTCCCCTATGTGCTGCCTACAATATTAATAACCACACTGCTGCGAACGATCTGGATTGCTAACGACGTCGATATCGTGTATATGATGACAGGGGGAGGACCCGGCAATAGCTCGATGATCTTATCGGTATATACGTACCAGCTTGCACAGAAATCGCTTAATTTCGGAATGGCTTCGGCGGCGGCGATCCTGATGACCCTCATGCTCGTTATTCTGGTTATGGTATTCTTGAAAAAAATCAGGCAGGCAGAGGGGAAATTCGAATGATGAACTTACCGGCGCGCATGATTCGTCCGAAACCGGAAATACGCATTAAAGAGTCTACAAGGAAATCCAACACGCAATATGTTGGAGTGGTTCTCTTTTATCTGCTCGCGTTTTTTCTGGTATCCATCGCCTTGTTTCCTTATCTATGGACATTTATAACATCGATAAAGAGTGTAAGCGAGCTGTATACCAAAACTGTGACGTATTTTCCGAAGCAAATCACATTTGAGAACTATGTTACTTTGATTCAATCAACCAATTTCTTGGGCAGCATGTGGAACAGCTTAAAGGTCGCCACCTATACGACGATCGTTAGCTTAGCTGTATCGACATTGGCGGCATATGCTTTTTCACGGTATAATTTTCCATTAAAAAATTTGCTCAGGGGCTCCTTTGTGATCATTTATATGATCCCGCCAGTGCTGATTTTAACACCATTGTTCGAAATTATGAAAAATTTGGGTATGATCGGACACACTTCATCTCTGGTCATAGCTTATGCCAGTTATACCGTACCTTACGCGGTCTGGCTCCTGATTGGATTTTTGACCGACATTCCCGTAGCGCTGGAAGAGTCGGCCATGATTGACGGTTCGTCACGAGCGGGGGCATTTTTCCGGATCATCCTGCCTTTGGCTGCTCCGGGGCTGATTGCTGCTGGAATTTATTGCTTCATCTATGCTTGGAACGAATTTATTTATGCGGCGATGTTTACTAGTAAGGTATCGCGTACGCTTCCAGTCGCTCTAAACAGTTTTGTTGGCCAGTACGTCATTCAATGGGAATTACTTACAGCTGGTGGAGTGTTGGCCGGAATGCCGGTTGCTGTTTTGTTCTCCTTCATACAGAAGAAGCTCGTTCAAGGAATGACGGCCGGAGCTGTAAAGGGATAAGGATAATGACGTCGTCCTGTAAACCGCTCTCATCTTTACAGAAAAGAAAGCACACGTCTGAACGAGTGCTTTCTTTTTTTGCTTTAGCAATGGATGCTTCCTTAGGAAGAATATGCTTCAATCTAAGCTCCACATAAGAAGGTCATAGACGGTTAAGCGCAGAAAGTATATTCATCATAATTGTGAAGATAATGAATGGAGAAACGGCAATGATTTCATTGAAAAACAAAATCGCAATCATTACAGGGGCGAGCAGATCTTCGGGGATTGGAACAGCAATATGCCGCTCGCTGGCAAGTTTAGGCGCAGATATCTTTTTTACTCATTGGCATCCGTTTGATGAGACGGAAGGGAATGGCGGGGAGAAGGAGTGGCCTGAACAGTTACGCAAGGAATTGATTAGTTTAGGTGTGAGGGCAAGTCATATGGAAGCGGATTTTGCTAATCCCGAAATGCCGTCAATTGTTATGGATCAAGTGGAAAAATCTTTAGGTGGCGCTTCTATTTTGATTAATAATGCAACTTATTGCGTTCCAACAAATTTTCGGAGCTTGAACATAAACTCGCTGGATCAGCATTATGTCGTGAACAATCGCGGGACGATTTTGCTTAGTACAGAATTCGCAAAACGATTTGAGAAAAACCATCCAAAAGCGACTCCGGGAAGAATTATATTTATGGTTTCAAAAGGGCCTGACCCGGATAACTTAGCGTATATTGCAACGAAGGGTGCTCAGATTGGTTTAATCGAGCCGCTCTCTGTAGGTTTGGCGCCGCTCCACATTACTGTAAACGGATTTGATCCAGGACCAACCGATTCAGGCTGGATGGATGAAGAGATGAAAGCAGGATTACTGCCTATGTTTCCAATGGGACGAATCGGATTGCCGGAAGATGCGGCTAGAGCGATAAGCTTTTTGGCGAGTGATGAATCCCAGTGGATTACAGGACAAGTGATAAAATCTGAAGGCGGTTTTTTAGGGAAATGATCGAGGGCAGTAAAACTTAATACGAGCAAACAAATGAACCGCGCTTATTTAAGGCGGTTTTTCTTTTGCTCCGTCATCAACAATAAGCAATAACAGAGTCTATAAATTGTATTTAAAATGTTCTTTTTATGTTCGTAAATGTGTGTTATTATAAAAACGAACAATAACAAACTTTAGCGAGGGCTTGCGATGCAAGCTTTGCGCCATAAAACATTTTAGGAGGCTTTTATCCAATGGAAGTACGCCACACAACAAACCCTACCGATGTGAAGCAATATGACACGGAACGTCTGCGCAGCGAGTTTTTGATCGAGAGCCTGTTCGAGCAGGATCAAATTAAGATGACATATACGCATTATGACCGCATGGTTGTCGGCGGAGCGGTGCCTGTGAACGAGACACTTGAGCTGGAAGATGCGGCTACGCTGAAAACCGAATATTTCTTGGAGCGCCGTGAGGTTGGCTTCTTGAACATTGGCGGACCGGCTTCTATTTCCGTTGATGGAGAAGTATACGAGCTGAATAAGCTTGACGTGCTTTATGTCGGCAAAGGAAAACGCCAAGTACTGCTGTCCAGCGTAGATAAAGCGAACCCTGCGAAGCTTTATTTCTGTTCCGCGCTTGCGCATGCTGAAATCGCTACACGCAGGATGACGATGGAGGAAGCGAATCCAACTCATCTTGGTTCGCAGGAGACTTCTAACGAACGCGTTCTTTATAAATATATCCATGCAGACGGCATTCAAAGCTGCCAGCTTATGCTGGGCGTAACAAGCTTGAAAACCGGAAGCGTATGGAACACAATGCCTTCGCATGTGCATGACCGCCGTATGGAAGCATACTTGTACTTCGACATGAATGCCGATGCCCGCGTATTCCATATGATGGGCGAACCTTCGCAGACGAGACATCTTGTCGTAGCGAATGAGCAAGCGATCATTTCGCCGCCTTGGTCGATCCATTCCGGCGTTGGAACGAGCAACTATACGTTCTGCTGGTCGATGGCCGGAGAGAACTATACATTTACAGACATGGACGCAGTACCTGCAAGCGAGCTAAAATAGAAGCATTCGCTACAGGAGGTGCACCATGCTTGCTGCTGAACGGCATCGTAAAATCATTGAAAAATTAGAGCAGCTTGGCGCGGTTAAGGTTTCCGAGCTAAGTGAGCTGTTTCAAGTTACCGAGAAGACGGTTCGCGAGGACCTCGAAAAGCTGGAAGAGAAGGGGCTGTTGAAGCGGACCCATGGCGGAGCTGTACCGGAGCAGGAAGGCGAGGATAGCCTGTATCCGCTGCATTTTCCGAACAGCAAGCATCAAAAGGAGAAGACGGCGATCGCCACGCTAGCCCTTTCATGCATTGAGCCAAACGATATTATCGCGCTGGACGCCGGCAGTACGACGCTGGAGATGGCAAAGCTTATGCCGAATATGCCCGTAACGGTGCTGACGAATGATCTGCTTATAATCCGTGAGCTAACCGTTAAGGATCAGGTAAGGCTCGTTATTCCCGGTGGCTACCGGCATAATAATTTGCTTATTGGCGCTGAATCGCAGGAGTGGATTAAACGATTGAATGTCCATAAGCTGTTTCTTTCCACGACGGGCATTCATTTGGAATACGGGCTTACGATATTTACAGAAGAATTGACGAAGCTGAAGAAGCTGTATATGGAGAACGCTAAGATGGTCTACTGTCTAGCCGATCATAGCAAATTTGACAAGGGCGCCTTAATTACGTTTGCCGGGCTTAGCGAGATCGATTGCATCATTACGGATGCAGGGATTTCTTCAGACGTGGCGGCGAAATACGAGGCGCTTGATATACGGATGATGAAGGCGGAGCTTCCGGAGAACGGGAAGCGAACGAAAGGGAGGACATGATTCGATGAGTTTGTTTGATTTGACGGGAAAAACAGCTGTCGTTACAGGTGCAGGACGCGGCCTTGGAGAAGCGATTGCGCTTGGACTTGCCCGGGCGGGCGCAGATGTGGCGCTTGTCACGAACCGTACGCCAGCCGACAAAACGGCGGATGCGGTGCGTGCGCTGGGTCGCAAGGCCATTACGATCCAAGCGGATATTGCCGACCGCACCAAGCTTGCGGGTATTATTGAGCGTACGGTTGATGAGCTGGGACGCATTGATGTACTCGTCAATAACGCGGGCATTATCCGCCGGACCCCTGCCGCAGAGCATAGCTATGAGGATTGGCAGGATGTACTGGACGTTAACTTGAATTCGGTATTTCTTCTTTCGCAGCTGGCAGGCAAGCATATGATTGAGCAAGGCTCCGGCAAAATTATTAATATCGCTTCTATGCTCTCCTATCAAGGAGGCATTAACGTTCCCGGCTATACGTCCAGCAAGCATGCGGTCGCCGGGCTTACCAAAGCGCTTGCGAGCGAGTGGGCCGGCAAGGGCTTGCAAGTAAACGCGATTGCGCCTGGCTATATGAGCACGGATAATACGGAAGCGCTTCGTGACGATCCGGTTCGCAGCACGCAAATTTTGCAGCGCATTCCAGCAGGTCGCTGGGGAACGTCTGAGGATCTGATCGGACCGGCCGTATTTTTGGCTTCCGCAGCCTCCGATTATATGAATGGCCATATTATGGCCGTTGACGGCGGTTGGTTAGTCAGGTAAATGGCGGGTTATCGACAGGGCTTTCCACTGCGCGGCTTAGGATGCGCTTCGCAACATGATGCTGACTTCTTACCGAGTACGAGAGCAGCGCGCTGCTTTAACGACAGTTTAAGCTAAAATAGGAATTCAAGAAGCCCGTGCCTCCATAGGAGCGCGCGGGCTTCTTAGCTTTTTACCGGTTCTATGTATGTGATTTGTGCCTAGTCGGTTTATACTCTGAAGGCGGACCAGTGCGCCGGGTATGTGAGTGACGGAGGCAGCTTTGTGTCGGCATCACCCTTAGCTGAGTTAATCTGGGCTTGAGTGAGAAAAATACTTTCGGTGAGGTTGGCGCCTCTGAGATCAGTATCCCGGAGATCAGCCCCGATGAGGTCAGCCGCTCTCAGGTCAGCGCCTCTTAAGTCAGCGGCAATTAGGCAGGCCCCTCTCAAATTGGCGCCTTTAAGGTCAGCGCCTCTCAGTTTGGCACCGATAAGGTCGGCACCCCGGCCATAGGTCTTCCGGCGGCCTGAGGCTCCCTTCTGCGAGCGAAGGGCTTTGGCCCGCACGAGCTCGCTGGTCCGCAGGAGCAGCGCATTGACATCTGCTCGGTGTGCGGCTGCGTCCAGTTCCATAATGGAGTCGGGATCTAGGTAAGTAAGGCGTTCCGTCTCTTTGAGCGCTAAGCTGAGCGCATCATGGATCGGACGTGCAGGTTGAAGAGTCAGCGCTTCGGTCAAATACCAGAGGAGCTCATGCAGATGCCGCATGACCTTGAACACCTCAAACATTTGATTCGCGGATGCCGGGACCTGCTGCCAGTCGTGTCCGCCGAAGGTAATCCGGGAAACCTTTTGCCCCGCGCCGAAGCAGTCATATACAGTACAGCCTCGAAAGCCCCGCTGCCTGAGGCTGTTATGAACGCCGCATCGGAAGTCCGATTGCAGGTTTTGGCAGGGCTGCCCGGCGTCTTTGTCAGTTGCGAAGTCTGCCGAAGCCGCATAGGGCAGCGCGACACAACACAAACCGAAGCAGCTCTCGCAGTCAGCTTGAAGAGTGAGGCGATTGCTTTCGGGGAATGGTTCAGCATATTCGGGATTCTCAGACATTGTGTGGCTCCTTTTCGCTTAATCGTATTTCGATGCTTGCATTTCCATATCTAAAGAAAAATCTGTGGCAGGACAACATGTGTTTTCCATATAGAAATGGTTTTTACAGTTCTTATATGTTATTACTGAATATTTTCTGCGTCAATCCTTATTCGCAGCTGGAGAGATTTCGGGGAAGACGCACTCCGCGGCAAGTAAAAATGCATCGGGCAACGAACAGGATAGCGTAATATTTTGGTTGCAGTTATAATGTTCGATGACGGGCATTTAACGGCTTCAATTCATCGGATGTTTACAAATGTATGTCGAAATATTCGGAAGAGTGAGGCGAGATGTGTGAAGGAGACTGAAAAAATTTATAACACTGCGGTAGAGGCAACTTTGGAGGTTATTGGAGGGAAATGGAAAACGGTTATTCTTTTTCATTTAACGTTCGGCAAAAAGCGTAACAATGAATTTAGAAACCTTATACCCGCCATTACTCAAAAAATGTTGACTCAGCAGCTTCGGGAGCTTGAAGAGGAAGGCGTCATCCTGCGCACTGCTTACAATCAGGTGCCGCCAAAAGTCGAGTATGAGCTGACAGACTACGGCTGGAGTTTAAAGGAGATCCTGCATCTGATGTGCAGGTGGGGAGATTCGCATATAGAGCGTAAGTACGAGGGGAAGGCTGCCGTTCTGGCCAATCCACCGCTTGATGCCGTCAATAATAGTTAAGAAGCCGACCTTATTCTGCAGGCCGGCTTTTTTTATGACAGATCTTTTACGGTATGACTTTGCGCCTTCGGAAGTCGTCGAAGATGTTCATGAACATCGCTTCCGTATCGATGAATTCGTGAAAGCCTAAGCGGCGGGCCTTCGTTCCGTCGGCGAAGAAATCGTAATCCCATGAGAACACGAAATCGCCAAATCGCCATGAGGATACCTCTTTATAGGAATGCCGGGCAAGCCCATGCTTCTCGGCCATCTTGTCCCATAACGGCTCCTTGTCCGACATAACAATGTCCAATGACATCTGCAGCGGAGGCGCTGTCTCTAAGCCGAAGTAGTGAGCAATCTTTGGCCATAATTCATTCCAGCGGAACAAATCGCCGTTCGTAATGTTGAATGCCTGATTGGCGCAGCGCTCATCTGTCGCCGCCCATACGGTTGCTTTTGCAAGAAGCCCGGCATCTGTCATCTCCAAGAGACTGTTGTAAGCTCCGGGCTTTCCCGGAAACCGGAGCGGAAGTCCAAGCTCCTTCGAAATGGAAGCGTAGACCGCAATAACCATGGCGAGGTTCATCGGATTTCCAAGCGAGAAGCCGCAGACTACAGAAGGACGGAGCGCCGACCAAGTCCAAGTCTTGCCGCTTTGTCTTTGTTCTAAGTATTGCTGCTGATCAATATTGAACTCGGGCGGCATATGGTTAGCGTCTGACTCGCGGGCCGGCGTCTTGAAGGGTCCGAGATGCGCGCCGTATACTTTGTATCCCTGCATTAAGCTGACATGCTTCAAGCCCGATGCGATTGGTTCGATAGCTTCTACGACGTTCACTAGCATGGCGAGATTAGGTTGAACGAGTTCGGCCCAAGTTGGACGGTCCTGGTAGGCGGCATAGAAAATATGTGTAACCTCGGTTAAACCGCTTAGCTTTTCACGGGTTTCGTCTGCATGGAGCAGATCTGCAGCAATATACCGGACACGGCCGCTAGACTCACCGCCTCGGCGCGATATGCCGATTACGTCCCAATCAGGGAGAGTGATGAGGTAATCGATAAGGTTGCTCCCAATAACACCATTTGCGCCTACGACTAAGGCGACTTTGCGATTTTTTGGAGATTCAGTATTCATTGCGAATCAGCTCCTTCTGCACTGTGCTTTGTTCAGACTTATATTGCCTCAACAAATAGGAGCTGTGAAGTACGCACTTTGAAGTGACGTAAGCACTTTAAAGTAATTAAGCAGTAATATCGAAGGATTTATGTGGGGAAGAATAACTCGCAGGGGAAAGCTGCTCTGGAGGTAATACGCTAACCCGGCTTCCGAAATACAGCTCTCGCGAGCCTTTACCGGGATGCAGAGACGCTAACAGTAAGACAGCCCAGAACGTGGAACCTGTTCTGGACTGTCTATTTTTGTTATGAAGACCGTTAATCCAAAGAGACGTAAGAGACAGCACGTTGACGCAAAACAGATTCTTCAAGATCGCTTTTGAACGGTGACGAATCGGACGCATGTGCCAGGACATGATTGACGGCTGTGGCGAATAGGTTGAGTATGCGTCCGTCCCGATCCGTCTTGTCATACTGAAAATGGTTTAGAGGCGGGAGAGGGACGCTGCCGATAAAGCTTTGAAGCAGGTCGCTCCATCGTTCCAAGTCAATCGCATCTTCGTTATCGCAGGCGAATAGCTCGCTCCAGCCGAATCCCAGATTGCTTGTTAAACGTAGACATATACGATGGCCTGCCGAGTCGACGGCGATAGCTGGAATGACGAATAGTTCGATTCGTGTGACGGATAAATAGGGGGATTGTTCGGTGATGAAATAATGCTGGTTTTCACAATTTGTCAACATAAAAAAATCTCTCCTTTGTTCGCTTACGAGGTTAGCTGCCGGATTCGGGCTAGAGAGAATGCCCTACCAGGGTTACAAATCCCTGGATTCACCCCTTGCGAAACGTTATCGAACGTACGCGTTGGTTCCCCCGTTTTTTCATTCGAAAAATTCAGCGTTAATAGTGTACTCTTTATTATAACCCCCAATCGCTTCGCTGTAAATCTTATGAAAAATTCAGAGATAATGGCTGGCGGGCATTCATGACTGCCGAGAGCTTAAAAAAGGGATGATCGACAAGTACCTCTTGTCAGATCATCCCTTTGTTCGAAACGGCCCGGTCAGTCTTCTGTAATTGGCTCAACCTCTACCCAGTCCTGCGACCAGTTCTGTATTTCCCGGATGACCGGCTCGAGTGCGCGGCCCTTCTCCGTTAATGAATACTCTATGCGAACAGGTATTTCGGGGTAAACATGCCTGTCGACAATACCTTCATTTTCTAAATCCTTAAATCTCTCCGACAGCAGTCTGCCGCTGATGGGGAGCGCGGACTGTACGGCGCAGAATCGCTGCGGGCCGGACAAAAGCTGATTTATGATTAGGCCGGTCCAACGCCTGCTGATGATGTCCATTCCCTTCTGGAAACGGGGACATAGGTTAGATTGATCCATGCGTATCACCTCTTTTTACTTCTATTAAGTATAACCTCAATATCTTATTTATACAAGCAAACCTGAATATTGTTAATTACTTGACTATCCTTAGTTATAAAATTATAATTAGTTACAAATAGTAAGTGATTTGAAGGAGGCACAACAATGAAGCCCTTATTTCTAGCACACGGATCACCGATGCTCGCCGTCGAGCAAAATGAATATAGCAGGTTTCTTGAGCAAACAGGAGCGGGCTTGAATCCGGATGCCATCGTTATCTTCACCGCGCATTGGGAGACCGAGGTAGTTACGATCTCGTCCAAGGATGATGAATACGAGACGATTTACGATTTTTACGGCTTCCCCGATGAGCTGTACAAGGTTAAGTATCCAGCGAAAGGATCTACTAAGGCAGCTGCACTTGTCGGCCAATTGCTGAAGGATAGCGGCATACCGGCAGCCTATGATACGAATCGCGGACTCGATCACGGCTCATGGACGATGCTGAAGCATATGTTTCCGAAGGCGGACATCCCGGTCGTGCAAGTTTCCGTTAATCCTTACCGCTCCGCAGAGGAGCAGTACCGGATTGGCGAAGCGCTGCGCAGCCTTAGCTCGCAAAATATTTTGCTGATCGGCAGCGGCGTAACCGTCCATAATCTGAGGGTGGTGAAATGGGGACAGCAGGAGCCGGAGAGCTGGGCAGTCGAATTTGATGAGTGGCTAATCGAAAAAATGAATAAGCAGGATTTAAATTCTCTATTTCAGTATGAACAGCTTGCTCCGCATGCTAAAATGGCTGTACCCCGCGCAGAGCACTTTGTTCCTTTATATATCGCGCTTGGAAGCGGCCATGCGGAAGCGACGCCGGAGGTTATTTATCGAAGCTACCAATTCGGCACACTGAGCTACTTATCCATGCAATTTTAATTTTATATACAGTTAGAGAAGGTGAATAAGCATGATCAAACCAAATATCGCAGCCATTATTAAGGATAAATTAAAACGTACGCAAAGCGGAAGCCACGATATTTATGTCATTGGGCCGGTTAAGCTTCCTGTAGAGTTAGACGGCGAAACGAAGGTGTTTCATTGGTATAGCTGGCTTCGCAAGGAGGCAGGCGAGGAGAAGTCTCCCGAGCAGCTGGTTGAAGATTTGAACCGCTTCTCCTATGCCGATCTTCAGCAATCAAGCGTTCTCGTATATGGCGATTTCGAAAATAATGAAGATGCGCTCATTCGGATGCACAGCATCTGCCATACGGGAGATATATTCGGGAGCGCAAGATGCGATTGCGGCTTCCAGCTGAAGCAATCGATGCGGATTATTACCGAGCACGGCTCGGGAGCACTATTTTATTTGGCGAACCATGAGGGTCGGGGAATCGGGTTGTTCAGCAAAGCGATCGCTTATTTGCTGCAGGAGGACGGCCTTGATACGGTTGACGCGAATACGGAACTGGGCTTTGCGGATGATGCGCGCGATTACAGCGATGCCATCGCCGTGCTTAAGCTGCTGCGCGTTTTGCCGGTGTCGATCATTACGAATAATCCGCGTAAAGTGGACGCGCTGCGCAAATCGGGTATGAACGTTGCCGGAAGAGTGCCGTTATGGGGCAACTCCTCCGTCTATAACGAGAAATATATTCAAACGAAAAGGAACCGGTCAGGTCATTTTGGAGAAGAGCCGCATACACTCGTTCAATAAAGCCGCGGCAGCAATATAAACAGCGGAAACCGTTTCTTGCGTGAATGCGCAGCGACGGTTTTTTTTGTCATAACGAAGCTCTGCTTACGTATTGTCTGCATATTTATCCGACCGCAATCCATTAGTAAGTAAAGGATGGATGATCGGTGCAAATCATTGGTTATAATAAACGACGAATCGAGAACCGTCCGAAGACACGAAAAAGCATCTAAATCAGCTATAAAACGACAAAATTATTTTGCGTTCCTCTTCTTTTTCAAGTATGATGAGAAAAAATGAACTCATGTTCACATTAAAGGAGTTACAACGCATGCAATCAAAAACGAGCCATTGTAAAATTGTTGACTGCACGATCCGCGATGGCGGACTCGTAAATAATTGGGATTTCAGTGTCGAATTCGTTCAGCATTTGTACCAAAGCTTGAACGAAGCCGGCGTCGATTATATGGAAATCGGCTACAAAAACTCGCCAAAGCTGCTTAAAGGCGCTGACAGTGCAGGCCCTTGGCGTTTCCTGAACGATGATTTCTTGAAAAAAGTCATTCCGAACAAAGGCAATACGAAGCTATCCGCGCTTGTTGATATCGGCCGCGTCGATGAGAACGATATTTTGCCGCGAAGCGAGAGCCTTCTAGACTTGATCCGCGTTGCTTGCTACATCCAAGACGTAGACAAAGCGCTGGAACTCGTTAAAGTATTCCACGATCGTGGCTACGAGACGACGCTGAACATTATGGCTCTTTCGAACGTTATGGAAAACCAGCTTATCGAAGCATTCGAGCTAATCAACGAAAGCGTAGTTGACGTCGTATACATCGTTGACTCCTACGGCAGCTTGAAGCCAAGCGACGTAAGCTACCTTGTTGATAAATTCCGTCGCCACCTGCCGAACAAACGCCTTGGCGTTCACGCGCACAACAACCTGCAGCTTGCTTTCGCCAACACATTGCTTGCGGCAGAAAACGGCGTTGAGCTGCTTGATGCTTCTGTTTACGGTATGGGCCGCGCTGCCGGCAACTGCAACACGGAGCTGCTTGTATCTGAGCTGAAAAATTCGAAATACAGCATCCGTCCTGTTCTCGACATGATCGAGAAATTCATGATTCCGCTTCGCGAGAGGGAAGAATGGGGCTACATCATCCCTTACATGATTACAGGCATCCTGGACGAGCACCCTCGCTCCGCGATGGCGCTGCGCGATTCCGCGGACAAAGATAAAGGCGTGGAGTTCTACGACCGCCTTACAACACCTGAGATCGCTCACAGCAAATAATAATAATATCAAAAAGCAGCTCCGATAAGTCGTGAAAATGACTTGTCGGGGCTGCTTTTTCTTTTGCCGTGGTCTATTGCTCAAGCAGCTCGCCATCGCCGCGAACGGCGGCCGCTTGATGCGGCTCGTTTGGGTGGAAATATCCTTTTCCGCGAAAGGTTTGGCCGCTGCTTGCGATCGCAATAAGCTCAATCCCAATATCCTCGCTTTTGCCAAACCATGCGAGAAGCTCCCGGTCGCCTACGCCGTTTATATCGACGTACCATAGGCGATCTCCATATTCGGTGACTCGGACGAGCTCGGCGGATGTGAAGGATAGCTGTATCGTCTTCTGCTGATAGGTCATTTCAAAAGCGATAATTTCGAATGTTTCCAAGGGTGAAGTCCTCCTGTATACAAAGCTTAATGCAGCCGATCTTAGGACTCGCCGCATGTCTGTAAACGATTGTAATGGTACTGGCCTATTTATGCAACATTCGCCATCCAATAATCGTCAGATTAGGAAATACAAAGATTGGGGCTGAAAGGATGAAGGTGGGTCATTCGTTCAAAAGGGCAACGAAACAAAGAAAAGGCCGGGGCTGGCTTGCAGCCGCTTGTCTTGCGATGCTGCTGACGCTAAGCGCGTGCTCTTCTTCAGAGAACGAGGCGTCGAACAGCGGAAACCGGGATGCTGCAGACAGAGGGGACTCGACTAGCGAAGCGGCGGAGAATAAAGAAATAACAAGCCCGGGCAGCGATGATCGTGCTTCTATAAGTGAGGAGCCAGTTAAAGAGAAGGCAGGAGGCAAACGCGGCTATCAAAATCCGGATAAGGACGTACAGGCGGGACAATTGACGGCCGGCGAATGGGATGATCTTGCGGCATGGGAGCGGTTTGGCAACTTGCTGAATACACAAGAGGGCGATAGCAGCAAGCGGGCCTGGCAGTTTTGGAATTTTCACAGATTGGAGGTTGTCGTAACGGCAAACGGGAAAGCGGTGTCCGATGCGAGCGTTGAGCTGTATGCCGGCAAGCACCCGATTTGGAAGGCGCGCACAAACACGGAGGGAAGAGCATTCGTCTATGCGGGGCTATTTGAGAGGGATACGGCAAATTTAGGCCGGTATACGGTTAAAGTACAGTCGGCTCAGGAAAGCAAAACGACACAGCAGCTGGAAATTCCGCAGCAGGGCAGCATTAAGGTTGATTTGGGCAATGGCGCTAAGCTTTCGGACCAGGTAGACATCATGTTTGTCGTCGATACGACCGGCTCCATGGAGGATGAGCTGAACTATTTGGAGGCGGAACTTAAGGATGTTGTAAACCGCGTGTCCGATGAGCATGCGAATCAGCTTGGCATCCGCATCAGCGCAAACTTTTACCGCGATAAGCATGATGATTACATCGTAAAGCCGTATCCGTTTACGGCGGATATCAATAAAGTGACCGATCAGTTCAGCAAGCAAGAGGCGGAGGGGGGAGGCGATTTCCCGGAGGCTGTCGATCAAGCGCTGCGCGATGCTATTCATGAGCATAAGTGGAGCAAGGAAGCGCGCGCGCGGCTGCTGTTCCTCGTCCTGGATGCGCCGCCGCATGATGATAAGCAAATTATTGACGAGATGAAGCAGCTCACGGAGGATGCGGCGGAGCAGGGGATACGGATTATTCCGGTTGCTTCGAGCGGCGTCAGCGTGGAAACGGAATATTTGATGCGTTTTATGGCGATAGCGACAGGCGGCACCTATTTATTCCTGACCGACGATAGCGGCATCGGGAGCGACCACTTAGAACCGGCTGTTGGCGGGTATGAGGTTAAGCTGCTAAATGATTTGCTCGTTGAGGTCATCAATCGTTACGTGCAGGAGTAGACCGGTCAATTATGAAAGGGCAATCCCCCTGCAGCAGAAGCTGCTGGAAGAATTGCCCTTTTATTTCAACTTTATAGCAAGTCATGGCCTTTGCCGCCAATAACGGCATCAGCCGTCTGTGTTTGTCAATAAAGCTTGCCTTGACGGTACAGCACAGTAGATAGCTTCATAACCGCGTGATTATAACAATTACGGCGAAGCGGGAACGGATCTTCGAAGAAAGCTGGAAGGATGCTGTTTAACGTTTTTTGCATTTTATCATAAAGCATCTTATATACCTGATCCTCGCTGAAAAATTGCGTTTCCCGTCCTTGCAGCCATTCGAAATAGGAGACGATTACTCCGCCTGCGTTCGCTAATATATCGGGTATGATGATCGTACCCTTAGCGGTCAGCACATCGTCCGCCTCGCCGGTGACAGGTGCGTTGGCGCCTTCGACAATGATGCGGGCTAATACCCGCCCGGCATTGTCTTGACGGATTTGCTCCTCAAGCGCGGCAAGGATCAGCACATCGACATCCAAATATAAGACGTCCTCGCGGCCGAGAATTTGCGCCTTCAGATCGAGCGCGGATAGAGCCGCTTCGTCAGAGGGCAAATCCCCCTGATGATGAGCGGCATATTCGAGCAAGGCCGGGACCGATAGGCCGTCCGGATTGTAGAGCGTCACGTTCCGGTCGCTTACGGCGACCACTTTATTTTGTAAATAAGTGCATTTATAAGCTTCCATCGCAGTGACTGAGCCTACGTTGCCGAAGCCTTGCACCGCGATCGACAGCGGCTTGCCCGCATGTGCCTGCGCCGTTTGTACAAATGGATTCGTGCTGCCTGCAAGCCGGCTGCTTTGCGCTTTAAAGAAATCATGCAGCATATAGCGGAAGGTGAAATAGACACCCTTGCCGGTTGCTTCCCTGCGGCCGAGCGAACCGCCATTGATGACGCTTTTGCCTGTGAAGCTGCCAAGGTAAGGCTGGCCGGGATGAATGCTCTTATATTCCGCCATCATCCAGTCCATCTCGCGTTCGCCGGTTCCCATATCGGGAGCGGGAATATCCTTGTCCGGCCCGAGCACATCGCTGAAGTATTGCACATATTTTTTGCAAATGAGGTAGAGCTCTTTCACAGAATAGGAGCGCGGGTTAATGACGACTCCGCCTTTGCCGCCGCCAAATGGGACTTCGTGCAGGGCGTTTTTGAGTGTCATTAGCGCTGCAAGATTCGTTACTTCGTCCTCGCTAACCGATTCATGGAAACGGATGCCGCCCTTATAAGGTCCCAGCGTATCGTTGTGCTGGATACGATAGGCCGGGATACGAACGACGCTGCCGTTATCGACCGTTATACGCAAAAAGGCTTTATGTACTTTGTTAGGCGTGGATAAAATAGCGGCAAGCGAAAGAAAGGCTTGCTCGCGTGCCTGGTTTTGCAAATTTGGCAAAAAAGCGGGGTCACCCATTAAAGCATTTAAGGATTGCTGTACGATAGCTCCTGTTTGGCTCGCCATAACTAAACGACCTCCTTAGTGTCTTGAAATGAGAGGATTTCAACGCGAAACGTTATTGCCGGATTGCAAATGCGCGAAACGCTTGCAATAGAACCTAACTGTAACTGTAACATATTGGAACGTGTAATCCCAAATAACAATGTTTAAGGAGGGATCGACAATGAAATTAGGGATTTTGCAATATGGTCTTATAATTCTAGTACTTCTTATATCGGGTTGCACAGACAACAGTGTTACGAATTCAGACCATATAAGCACTTCCCATGGAACAATTGTTTATAAAGGTGTAATGAACGAAAAATTTAGATTTTTACTAATTCCTAAAACAGAAGGAATTGCCTACAAAAAAATGTCCTTGAAAGAATTAGAAAGCTTGGCAAGATCACAAAATGATTCATCTTGGTACACCTTGTCAGAGGAAATGTACAACAAACTAAACATTGGCCAGAACGTTGAGGTGAAGTGGGATTCATCCCATCAGTTCGAATCCAATCCTCCGATCCGATCTATGAAAGACATTAAAGTTATTTCCAACTAATCTGAACAAGTACATGAAATAAAGGGAGAGACAATAATAGGATTGTTGCTGCGTCGATAAGAGCGCAACTAGCACAAACTGGAACATCACATCTTACGACGTTAACGACAGCAAATAAACAAAAACCAGTCGAACACCTTCATCCGGTGTTATGACTGGTTTTCATTTTATAGTATCGAAGGATAAATACAATTAAGATCACATCTATTGCAAAAAACCTATGCTAGGTCAATTTAAGCAGCAGCGAGCCGTGAGGCGGCAGCGTGAACGACAGCTCGTTCAAGGCTCCGAGATCCTCGCGTGTCCAAAGGCTGCGCGCATGAGGAGCAGTAGTTAAGCCCAGCTGCGCAAGCGTGACCGTAACGGTATCCTCCTGATCTCCGGCATTAAACAAGGCGACGTACAGCGCGCCTTCTTCATCCCGGGCCGTCCATACGATACGCTCCTGCTCACGATAAAGCTGGCGGGCGCCGCTGCCGCCGCGATGAAGGGCGAGCACCTCATCGTTTGTGAGCAATGACAATGTCCATTCGTCGTTGTCGCGCATTTCACCGCCAAACATAAGCGGCGAGCGGAATATCACCCATAGCGACATCATCGTCAGCTGCTCGTCCCGCGTAAATCTTGTCCAGCGATCGCTTCCTCCGCCATCGACCGAACGGATGCCCAGGTGACCGAGCGGCAGCATGTCGCAGTCCGGCCATGCTCCTTCCGCAACATGCGGCGCCCACTTCTCGCAGCGCTCGAACATCTCATGCAGCAGATGCCACAGATCCCAATAATCATCGGTCATCCGCCACATGTTCGCATGCTCCGCGAGCGCCTCCGCATGCTCCAGAGGAGCCGGTCCAGGCGAGAGGCTGAGCACCATTGGTCTGCCGCATTGCGCGATTGCGTTATGGATCAATTTAATCTCGTCCAAATGAATGCCGTACAGTCTGGACGCGGCGATATCGTCCACTTTGACGAAATCCACTCCCCATGAAGCGTACAGGTCGAACAAGGAGTTGTAATATTGCTGGGCGCCGTCCTTGGACGCGTCGACGCCATACATGTCCGTATTCCACGGGCAAATCGAGTTCGGATGCGCGATCGAGCGCGCGGTCGCATTCGAGCCGAGTATTTTGGTGTCCGCATGAACGGCTTGACGCGGAATGCCCCGCATGATGTGAATACCGAATTTCAGCCCGAGGGAATGCACGTAATCCGCAAGCTGCTTAAAACCGATGCCGCCGGCAGCGGATGGAAAACGGTTAGCTGCAGGCTGCAAGCGGGAGTATTCATCCATTTCAAGCGGCACGAATGGACGGTATAGCGAAGAATTTGCGCCTGGCTCATACCACTGGATATCGACAACGACATATTCCCAGCCGTATGCCTTTAAATGCTCGGCCATATATTCCGCATTGCCGCGAACCTCGTCCTCCCGGACGCTGGCGCCGTAACAATCCCAGCTGTTCCACCCCATTGGCGGCGTCAAGGCATATTGATGATGTTTGGAAGCTTTAGTCATTAAATTTCGTCCTCTCTTATCGTAATATTGCTCTATGCGATAATCGTAAAACGAAACGGTAGTCAGTGACTAGCACAATTTATTGCGGTGATATGTAAAATATTGCTCTCTAATCGAAGAGTAAACGATCGATCGAAGGAAGCGCTTTGGCCAAGCGGAAATCGGCAGGCGGAAAACCGACGCGGCTTCGGAATACTTTGCTGAAGTAGCTGCCGCTTGAGTAGCCTACGGCATGCGCGATTTCCTCCACGGGAAGCGCGCTGTAACGGAGCAGCTGAACGGCCTTCTCAATCCGCAGCTTCGTAACATAGTCCATAGGAGAAATGCCTGTCGTTTGAGTGAACAATCTCGTAAAATAATACTTGGACAGTCCGGCGGCGCCGGCAACATCATCCAAGCTCTGCAAACGGTGAAACTCGGCTTCCATATAAGCGGCTGCCAGCTTGATTTGCTGCGGCCAATTCGCTTTCTCCTGCTGCTGCGCCGTGCTCGATTGAAGCAGATCCATCATCAAGCGGTAAATAAGCGAGGAGGCTTGAAAGCTGTTCTGTATTCGATTGCTGCGCGCTTCCGCATACAAGCCCTGCAGCGAGCGGACGACGGCGCTTGATTGCCCGAAAGAAGGCGTGACGCCGACAGTTTGCAGCAGCTCGGTCCATAGCTCCTGCAAATGCTGCTGGCGGAACAATACGAAATAAAAGGTCCAATGGTCGCTCGTACGCGGCAAGCAGTAATGATGGTCGCCCGGAATCTCGGCCAAAAAAGCAGTGCCGGGATGTATTTCATAGGTTTGTTCACCCAGCCTGTAATGGCCAAAACCGGAAACGGTGTACTGAAACAAGTATAATGGTCCGTCGATTCGTTTCATACCGTCCCAATAGTAATCCGTTTCTGTCACCTCCTCGAAGCCGGTGGCGAAGAGCTGGTAGACCGGCAGCTGGGGCGGGTCTTGAAAACGGTAGCCATACACGCCGTAAGGCTGCTGCACAACCATGCGCATAAGCACCTCCTGGAAGCATATTATTATGTGGTATTTCATTCATTTGGAAAGGGGCAGAGGAGTTGGCACAGCAAATATTCGTCTTTATTTACGGCTCGTTACTTCCGGGTCACAGCAATCACCATATCGTTTCATCATATGTACAATCGTACAGGCCGGGTCAAATCGCCGGAAGAATGGTCGATTGCGGCGCTTATCCGGCAGCCGTCCGGGATAAGGACGCAAGGCAGCGCAATAGTATTATACGTGGTCAATGGATTACCGTCGATAGAAAGGGACTCGCTGCAATGGATACGCTTGAGGATTTTTACGGCATCGAGGAGCAAAATGATTATCATCGGATATGGGTCTTCGATTCCGTGGATCGCAGCGTTTCGGGATGGGCTTACGTGTGGGATACGAGCAGAGGCTGCCCCGCCATAGCGGATGCCTATTGGCCGGACTTTTTCGCCCGCAAAATAACGGATGCTCTATAAATAAAGGCATGGTCCCCGTGCTGCACAGGGGAGCCATGCCTTTAATGAAAAAGCGGCATTTGTTTACACTTGCTGCACTGCATGCTCCCCGGCTCATCGCCTAGCCATTGTCTTCATCGTTCTCTGCGGCATAAGCAATAAGCGCGACATCCGAGCCGTAAGTTTCAGTCAATTGCTTCTCCAGCTTGCGGATCGCATCGAGCGCATCGCTTTGACTGTTTAGTTCGGCAATACGATAATCCTTGTCCATTATCGTCATTCACTCCCTTCTTAGTAGTGTTTTACTAGTAGAATGGACCTTACGGCATCTTGCTATACGTGCTGACTCATCAATATGCGCTATAATTTGATTGCGATTCTGGAATTGTTCTTTTGACAATGGTCTAGTACACTAAAGCAGAACGACATAAAGGGAAGTGACATCATTGGTTAAAATTCTGCTTCAAATTAACGCTAATCGATCATCATCCTCCAAGCGGACGAATGGTATGGCAGTCATCATGCTGCTTCTCATCCTCATAACATTCGCTTCCTTGTTGCTTCCGCCGCCGCTGGCTTTCGCACAACCGATTGCCGGCATTGAAGCGGCCTCATTCGATCCGCATGAGCAGGTCGGTCACAATCATTCAGAAGACGCCAACTCCGAAGAGGGTATTTCGGTGCAGCAGGTTTTATTTTTTACCGTTAGAGCGGTCTACTATTTCGCATTTATGCTGGCGGCCGGATTAATGCTTTGGTCTATTGCGCTTCCGGAGGATGCGAATAACGTCTCACGTAAGCTTGTAGACAAATGGGGGATTTATGCGTTAAGAGGGCTGCTGCTCGCTGTTCTTCTATTCGTATTCGTCCATGTAAGCCATTTGTTGAAAGGCTATGACGGAAGCAGTCCGAACGAGTGGATCCGCTTGCTGACGGAAACGGCAACCGGACAGTCATGGGCAGCGTTAATTGTACTGTCGCTGCTCGGCTTTGCGGTACTGCGCTTGCAGGATTCGTTTAAATTCATATGGGCGCTGCTGCTCGCCGCGGCGGAAAGCTTTAACGGGCACGTAAATGCGCTTCCCAATAATACGCTGGCAATCGTGTTAGACTTCATACATATTGCGAGCTCAGCCTTATGGGCGGGCGGCTTGCTGCTGCTTTTGCTGTTCTGGCGCGCAGACCGTAAGGAGGCGGGAAGATTCTCAGAGCGCTTTACGAAAATCGCCTGGCTGACGATTTTGCTGCTGGCGGCTAGCGGGATTTGGATGACCGTTCTCCTTCTGCCAACCTGGCGTTATTTGTTATATACGAGCTGGGGCATCATGCTCCTTACGAAAGCAGGCTTGATCTTGCTTATCGCATGCGTAGGCTTCCTGCTTCACAGACGGGCGAAGCAGCGGATGCTGCCAAGCGGCAGGCTGCTGAAGCTGGACGGGCTATTGATGGGCATTGTGCTGCTCATCGTAAGTATATTTACCTATATCAGCCCCGTTCCCGATACGGAGCCGCTATCCTATCATAAAATGGGCGAAAAACTGCATTACACGATTAATATTACGCCAAACGGACCGGGACCGAACCAAGTTACGCTGAAGGTTTGGCTGCCGGAACAGCTTGGCGCGCCGGCTTCCGTCCGTTTGCTGCTGCGGGACGCCGAACGTCCGCAGCGCGCGGCTGTCGATGTTCCGTTTCGAAGCGGCAGCGGCGAGGATTACACCTCTTTTCCGGGCTTCATAGAGACGGATTATGTATCGGACAAGGTTGATCTGTGGGCGCGCGGCGGATGGACGGCTGAGCTGCTCATTACCGATATAACCGGCGCAGAAACGAAGCAGCTGATTGAATTTCGCAATGATTAACAACGGAAGGAGAGGCGGCTATGTCTTATAAATGGTTAAAATGGCTCATCCTATGGATTCCTACGATTGCGATTGGTTTATGGGAATATATGCGCCATACATTTCTGCTTCCGTTCGTTTCGATGGATGTCGGCAATTTTCTTGCGCCTGTATTCGTGTTCCTCATTACGCTGACACTGCTGCGGGCGCTATTCGCCAAGCTGGAGCAAATGCAGGAGACGCTGCAGCGGGAGCGAATTGTTAAGGCAGCCTTCGAGGAGCGGGAACAGCTGGCGCGAGAGCTTCATGACGGCATTTCGCAATCGCTGTTCATGCTCTCGGTTAAGCTGGACAAGCTGGAGCGGGCGCAAACCGATTCGGATGTGCAGCAAATGACGGACCAGATCAGAAGAACGGTGCGGCATGTCTATGACGATGTGAGACAGTCGATCGCGAATTTGCAGGACTCCCCTGTTCCGGCGGATATGTCTTGGATGCAAAGCATACATCATTTAACAGCTGAAATGGAGCAGACCTGCGGTGTTCGGACGACCGTCGAGTGGAAGGTGCAGGAGGGCTTTCTCTCGCATAAGCAGAAGGTAGAGCTGCTTGCGATTATGCGTGAAGCGCTTATGAACGTGCAGAAGCATGCGAAAGCAGAGCATATCACCATTAGGGGCGAAGGCGTAATACGTTCGGATAAGAAGAAAAACGCCTTCCGCTGCTCCATTCACGATGACGGCATAGGCGCACCGGCGGAGAAGCTTGATGAAAAAGGGAAATACGGCGTTAAAATGATGCAGGACCGGGCGAACGCAATGGGCTGGAGCGTGACGGTGCAGACGGCGGAGCCTCACGGAACAATCGTTGAAATCATCGGAAGGAGCGAATCCAAATGACGGATAAAACGGCGCAGGTACGCGTGTTTTTGGTAGACGATCACCCGCACGGCCGGGAAGGCATGCGCGATATCGTCTTGAGCGATGAATCTTTTGCCATTATAGGCGAAGCGGCGAGCGGCGAGGAGGCGTTACCCGCCATTCAAGAAATGCAGCCGGATTTGGTGTTGATGGACATCAATATGCCAGGCATGGGCGGCCTTGAAACGACGCAGCGCCTTAAGCTGCTGATGCCCTCCTTGAAGATTGTAATGGTTACGGTATCGGATGACATTACGAATTTATTCGAAGCGATTAAGCGCGGGGCGCAGGGTTACTTGCTCAAAAATTTGGCTCCGTCCGCTTGGATGGAATATTTACGCGCGATTTCGCTGGATGAAGCTCCGATGTCGAAGGAGCTTGCCTTCCGCTTGCTTCAGGAATTCTCAACAAGCAAACCGCAGGAGACGAAGCGCCCTTCGGGCAAATCGCAAACGATTGATAAGGATGCATTGATTATTACGACTCCGCTGACGGAACGGGAGAAGGAGGTGCTCGAACGAGTCGCGACGGGCGCTTCGAACCGGGAGATTGCAGGGGAGCTTGGTTTGTCCGAGCATACGGTCAAAAACCACCTTAAAAATATTTTGCAGAAGCTGCATCTCGACAACCGGGTTCAGCTGACGCGTTACGCCTTCGAGCAAGGCTTGGTCGAACGGTGAGGAATGGTATCGGAATAATACGGTAAGTAATATGGGGGCGTTCGGGAGAATCGATTATGGAAAAGTTAATACTTCTAATAGGATGGATTGGGTAGATGTATGCAGAGGGCTAGCGGATCTTGGCGGTATTTATTGGACTTATTGTTCCAGCGGATAGAAAAGTTTGCCGATGAAGCGCATCTAACGTTTCCAGACTTATCCGCTTGTATCGACTCTTAGCAAGAAGTCGGGCTTTGCGGTTGCAACGCTGCAGCGGATTGCATATAATATAGATTATTGTTTCATATTCGCAGTAAAGCGATGATGGAGAAAAGTAAGCAGTGCTTTCGCACAGGGAGAAGACGCCGTTGATTGAGAGCGTCTTTGTGAAATTAGGCTGTTGAAAGTTCACTCCGGAGCAGACACCTGAAACGCCATGACGGCATGCCGTCCGGCGCGGGTAGGGAAGGTCCGGTTCCCGCCGTTATGGGGCTAAGGGATTGCAATCCGCTGCCGCAAGGCAAGCGATAACTATACTTTAAGTTATACGCGCAGGCAGGAAAGCGGTCCGAATTAGGGTGGTACCACGGTTCTTTCGTCCCTTCAGGGAGAGAGGGCCTTTTTTTGTGTCTTGATTTAGGGAAGATGATATGGAGGCGAAGAAGAATGAAGGAAAAATTGGAAGGGCTGCGCGGCGAAGCGCTGCAGGAGCTGCAGCAAGTGGATACTCCCCAGCAGTTAAATGATTTGCGTGTCAAGTATCTGGGTAAAAAAGGCGCATTGACTGAAATTTTGCGCGGAATGGGCGGTCTGAGTGCCGAAGAGCGTCCGGTGATCGGTCAGGTTGCCAATGATGTTCGTGCAGCAATCGAAACGGTCATTGACGAGAAGCAGGAGGCATTCCAGCAAGCGGAGACGAATGACCGGCTCCTGGCGGAGACGCTTGACGTCACGCTTCCAGGCAAGCAGCTGCCGACAGGTTCCGTGCATCCTTTGAATAAGGTAGCTCAGGAAATCGAGGATGTATTTATCGGCCTTGGCTATACGATTGCCGAGGGACCGGAGGTAGAAACGGATTTTTACAACTTCGAAGCCTTGAATTTGCCCAAAAACCATCCGGCTCGCGATATGCAGGACTCGTTCTATGTAACGGATGATATTCTCATGCGTACACATACGTCGCCTGTGCAGGTTCGCACGATGAAGGCCATGAACGGACAAACGCCTGTTAAGGTTATTTGCCCGGGTAAAGTATACCGCCGCGATGATGACGATGCGACGCATTCGTTCCAGTTCAATCAGATCGAAGGTCTCGTTATCGGCAAAAACATCCGGATGAGCGATTTGAAAGGAACGCTGCTGCAATTCGTGCAGCAAATGTTCGGCGCGCAAGCGCAAATCAGGCTGCGCCCGAGCTTCTTCCCGTTCACGGAGCCGAGCGCCGAAGTTGACGTAACCTGCGTGCAATGCGGCGGCAAAGGCTGCCGGATGTGCAAGCACACGGGCTGGCTCGAAATTCTTGGCTGCGGCATGGTGCATCCTCGCGTTCTCGAAATGGGAGGCTATGACCCGGAAGAGGTTAGCGGCTTTGCTTTCGGCATGGGCGTTGAGCGTATCGCATTATTGAAATACGGCATTGATGATATTCGTCATTTCTATACGAACGATCTGCGGTTCCTAAGCCAATTCGCAAGAATGTAGTCATGAGAGAAGGGAAGAAGAGAGATGAACGTATCCTATAAATGGTTAAATGAATATATCGACCTGTCCGGATTTACCGGAGAAGAGCTTGCGGAGAAAATGACGCGCGGCGGTATTGAGATCGACGTAGTCGAATCCCGCAACAAGGGCGTTACCGGCGTCGTAGTCGGTTATGTGAATTCGAAGGAGAAGCATCCGGATGCGGATAAGCTGAACGTTTGTAAAGTTGACGTTGGAACGGGCGAAGAGCTGCAAATCGTATGCGGAGCCAAAAATGTCGATGCAGGCCAGCTCGTACCGGTCGCTGTCATTGGCGCACAGCTTCCCGGCGATTTCAAAATTAAGCGCGCGAAGCTGCGCGGCGTCGAATCCCAAGGGATGATTTGCTCGGCGAAGGAGCTGGGCCTTAACGATAAGCTGCTTCCGAAGGAGCAGCAGGAGGGTATTCTTGTCCTTCCGGCGTCAACGAAGATCGGCACGCCAATCGGTGAAGTGCTTGGCATTGACGATGAGGTGCTTGAGCTTGATCTGACTCCGAACCGTTCAGACTGCCTCAGCATGCTCGGGGTAGCTTACGAAATCGGTGCGCTGACAGGCCGCGAAGTCCGTTTGCCGAACGTAACGGTGAACCATACGACAGTGCGCACGGATAGCCTTGTATCGGTAAGCATCAGCGCTCCGGAGCAATGCTCGCATTATTCGGCCCGCTATATTAAAGGCGTAAAAATCGGCGTTTCCCCATTGTGGCTGCAAAACCGGCTAATTGCTGCCGGCGTTCGTCCGATCAACAACGTCGTAGACGTTACAAACTTTGTTATGCTGGAGTACGGTCAACCGCTGCATGCCTTTGATGCCGATCGTTTGCCGGGCGGACGCATCGACGTTCGTCTTGCGAAAGCAGGAGAAACGCTCGTAACGTTGGATGACCAGGAACGCAAGCTGGAGCCGCATATGCTTGTCATTACAGACGGCAAGGATCCGGTCGCGCTTGCTGGCGTAATGGGCGGAGCGAGTACGGAGGTAACGGGCGAGACGGTTAACATTTTGCTGGAGTCGGCAAGATTCGATGGCGGTACGGTAAGGAAAACGTCGCGTCAGCTGGGACTGCGCTCGGAATCGAGTATCCGCTTCGAGAAAGAGGTTGATCCGGCAAACGTTATCCCTGCGCTGGACCGCGCGGCTTCTCTAATTGCAGAGCTTGCGGAAGGCTTAATTACCGAAGGAATTGTTGAGGAAACTACGGCTGACGCGAAGCCGGCCAAAGTGGCTGTATCCTTGGATAAAATTAACGGCTATCTTGGTACGGAGCTGTCCAGACTCGAAGTTCAGACGATTTTTGGCCGCCTGCACTTTGAGTATGAGCTGTCTGACAGCAATGTGTTTACCGTTAACGTACCGACGCGCCGCGGTGATATTACCCGCGCGGTTGATTTGATCGAGGAAGTGGCCCGTTTGCACGGCTACGATGAAATTCCGACAACGCTTATTCACGGCGATGTTGTGCCCGGCTCCTTAACGAAGCCTCAGGCTATTCGCCGCGAGCTGCGCAAGCGTCTGTCCGATGCGGGACTTCATGAGGTCGTCAGCTATTCCTTCACCGGACCTGAGCGGACGAAGCTTTTCCCGGCACTTGCCGAGCATACGAATCCGGTTCGCCTGGCGATGCCGATGAGCGAGGACCGCAGCGTATTGCGCACGACGCTGATCGCCCAGCTGCTCGAAACGGCGGCCTACAACCGCAACCGTAAAAATGAGTCAGCGGCACTTTTTGAAATCGGCAGCGTATTCCACACGGATGAGGAACAGCTGACGCGCTTGCCGCATGAGAAGCACCGGTTTGCGGCGCTCCTGACAGGCAATCGTTCGGAGGCGCAGTGGAATGCGAAGGCGTCTCAAGTTGATTTTTACGATGCGAAAGGTATCTTGGAGACGATATTTGCTGTGCTGGGCTTAACGGCAAGCGTTTCGTACGAAGCGGCTAAGCCTGAGCATTTCCACCCGGGCAGAACAGCAGCCGTCCTTCTTCATACGCCAAAAGGCAATGAAGTGATCGGTTACGTTGGACAGCTGCATCCTGCGCTTCAGCTGCAGGCGGATCTGGCTGACACGTATGTGCTCGAAATCGGACTTGATTTGATTTACGAGCTGGCTGATTCGGGGATCGAATATAAGGTGCTTCCTCGTTATCCGGCTATGCAGCGCGATATCGCGGTAGTCGTTGACCATGAGGTGGCGGCTGCTAAGCTAACCGGCGCAGCATGGGAAATAGCAGGAGAATTGCTGGAGTCCGTTCGCGTATTCGACGTCTACACAGGAGAGAAACTTGGAGCAGGCAAGAAGAGCGTTGCGTTGTCGCTTGTATACCGTCATGCAGAGCGTACTTTGACAGATGAAGAGGTAACGGAGCTGCATGGGAAGGTCGTTTTACAATTAGAACAATCTTTTGCAGCTGAATTGCGCAAGTAGGCAGGAAACCTTTAAAGCCGCATCGAAATAGTTCCTAGTGAGCTATTGATGCGGCTTTTTTTCCTTTAAATATAAGGCAAAATTCAATTTGCAACGATGATTATGCCTATATTTAACACGAAACGAGCTTTTGAAGCCAAAGGCTGCCGTCAGCCGTTTACGCTGGCTCTACTTGGATTATTAGGAGGATTCGCCTTAATGGATGCAGATCAAACAGTTGTTACGGTTGATATATATGGAGTTCAATATAAATTAAAAGGCCATTCCAATGTGGAATACATAAAAAAGGTTGCCGCCGCAATCGACGAAAGCATGAAAAAGCTGGCGAAAGGTTATCCGCGTCTGGATATGCCGAAGCTGGCGGTGCTCTCTGCCGTGCAAATCATGGAGGAAGTTTACCGTCTGCGTCGCGATAATACAAGGCTTCTAGAGGAGGAAGCGAGGCTTAACCTCATGATTCGCGAGCTGGAGCATATAAGCGAGCAGTCAGTCGCGCTGCAGGCTGAGCTGGCTGAGACTAAGCGAATGGCAAGCGAGCAATTGCAAAAGGCCAAGGCAGCCGCTGAAGCGGAGCTAGCCGAAATGCTGGCGCTTGCGGCAGAGCAGACAGCGGAGCAGCAAGCAGCGGCTGCAGAGGCCATGAAGACACAGGAGGAAACGATCCTCCGGCTTACGCAAGAAAATGTGGAACGGATTGCATCTCTTCGGACGAAGAAGGATGAGCAGATTGCCCGGATCCAGGCGGAGAAGGAAGCAGAGCTGGCTGAGCTTCAGATGAGAAAGGACTCGGAGCTGTCGGAGCTGCAAAATCAGAAGGAAGCGGAACTGGCAGCGCTGAAGAATGAAAAAGAGGCTGAACTATCCGAGCTGAGAAATCAAAAGGAAGCCGAGCGGGCAGAACTGCAGCAGGCCAAAGAGGATTTTCAGCTTGAGCTGGAGCTTGAAAAGGAAATACAAATTTCCGAGCTTGAAAGAGCGAGTGCCGAGGAACTGGCTGCTCTGAGACGCGAGAAGGAAGAGCAGCTGTCAGCGTTAATTTCAGAGAAGGAAGCGGCGATATCCGCTCTAAACGAAGAGAAAGAGTCGCTGCTCACCGAGCTTGAAGGGAACTGGCAGAACAAATGGGATGAGCGCGAGCTGAGCTGGCTTGCACATACCGAGGCTTCGCAGCTTGAGCTAGCCCGTCTGGGCGAGGAGCGCGAGCAGGCGTTCCGCGCTGATCTTGAGCGCCGGCGAAACGGCTGGCTTGAGGAGCGGAGCAAGCTGCAAGCACAGGTTGCCGAGCTTCAGCAAGGCTGGAAGGAAGAGAAGGAAGCGCTGGAGAATCGTATTTCTGCGGCGGATGATCAGCTCATTCAGGCGATGGAGCAGGAGGAGTCCTTCCGTACGTCTAACGGGCAGCTTGAGCGGGACGTTCAAGAACGGGTAAGTGAATTACAGCTTGTTCAAAGCGAGCTGAATGAAACGCGCAGCCAATTGGCGGAGCTGCAAGAGCACAATAGCGGGGCGAATGCGATGGTTCAAGAGCTGGAGCAGAAGCTCGCTCATGAACGAAGCCATGTCTCTGCTGCGGATAAGCGCGCAACGGATTTGCAGCAGCGTTTGAAAGAAGCGTTGGAGCGTGAGGAGCAGAAGCAGCTCGAGCTCGAGGAGCTGCAAAGACAGCAGGAGGAGCAGCTGCTAAAGCTGCAGCTTGAGCAGGAAGAGCTTGAACAGACGCATCAGAATAATCTTGAAGAGCACCGGAATTTGCTGCGTGCGGAGCTTGAGAAACAGCGGGATTCTCTGAAAGAAGAGCATGAGCAGCAAATGCAGAAGTTTGAGGAAGAGAAGCATGAGTTGTTGAGAACGCTGCGCCTGGAGCAAGAGGAGCAGTTAAGAGTTGTAGAAGCGGAAAATGATGAGCTGTTTAAACAGATGACCGCAGAAAGCAATGAACGCTGCGAACAGCTCGCTGCCGAGCAGGATGCGCACATTAGGGAGCTTGCCTTTGAGTACGAGGAAAAATATAAGCAGCTGGCTAGTCAATATGAAGAGCAGCTGTTCGAGCAGGCCGTTCAGCACGAAGAGCAGCGCAAACAGCTTGCTCTTGAATACGAGGAGCAGGCAGGGCGGAAAGCAGCCGAGTATGAAGAGCGGAATAAGCAGCTGGTTAATCAATATGAGGAGCAGCTGCTTGAGCAGGCTGTTCAGTATGAGGAGCAGAACAAACAGCTCGCTCGCGGGTATGATGAGCAAGCATTGCAGAAAGCAGCCGAGTATGAAGAGCGGAATAAGCAGCTGATTAATCTATATGAGGAGCAGCTGCTTGAGCAGGCTGTTCAGAACGAGGAGCAAAATAAACAGCTCGCTCGCGGGTATGATGAGCAGGCAAGGCAGAAAGCAGCCGAGTATGAAGAGCGGAATAAGCAGCTGGTTAATCAATATGAGGAACAGCTTATTGAGCAGGCTGTACAGTACGAGGAGCAAAATAAACAGCTCGCTCACGATTATGAAGCTGAAGCGAAGGCGTTTGCTGTTAAGCAGGCGGCCATTTCTGAACAGCTGGTGAACCAGTACGAAGAGCAATATATCGAGCTTGCTGCTAAGCAGGAAGAAGAGCGCAAGCAGCTGGAGGACGAACACGAGCAGCGTTTGCAGCAATGGGCTGCTGAGCATGAAGAGCAGCTTAAGCAGCTGAAAGCGAATCAAGAGGAGGAGCTGCTGCAGCAGCGGCATGATTACGAGATTATGATTCAGAAGCTGCAAGAGCAGCTGGACAAAATCGAGAAAATAGCCGCTTCAGCTGCTGATGGAGAACAGTTCTATAAGACCGAGCTTGAGAAGCTCGAAGCCAGGGAGCAAGAGCTAACCGAGCAGTTTGAGATTACGGCTGCGCGTGAACGTATTGCCGGGCAGCAGCTGGAAGCTGCTGCAGCCCGCGAACGTGAGCTTAGTGAACGTTTGCAAGCACAGCAGCAATATGCGGAGCAGACAGCAGCCGAAGCAGATCGCCTTGAGCTTGAGAGGCAATCGCGGGAGGCTGCTGAAGAGGCGCTGAGAGAACGGCTGGAGAGAGCGATGCAGGAAGCAGCGGCAGCCTCCGAGCTGAAGGAAGAACTGAGCGAGTATACGGCGCGGCTTGCGAACGAGCGGGATGAAGCCGCGCGCAAAGCGGAGCAGCTGGCCTATGAGCGTGATGAGGCAGCGAGCGCATTGGAGTCGCTTTCCTATGAGCGCGATGAAGCAGCACGTTCTAAGGAAAAGCTGGCATTAGACCATAGCGATTTGCTTGAGCAGCATCACAAGCTGAAAAATGAGTATTCGAAGCTGCAAACCGAATATAACGAGTGGATTGAGCTTATAGAGCAAAGCTGATATCCCATAAGCAGCAAACACCGCAGTGACAAGCTTGGGCAATAAGCCGGCGCTTGTTACTGCGGTGTTTTATTATAATCGAGCTGATAGCGTTTTCACTCTACTTACTTGTATATTCTTAACCGTATGAGACGATTGTGCCGGTAGGTCCGCCAACAGGCAAGCTGGCTAGCCGTATCAGATCCGGTGTAACGATTGCTGGATCTTTGCCGGTTGCGTGCATTTCTGTGCGGAGCATGCCTGGATTATAGAGGTTAACGAGAATGCCATGCTCATGCTCCTCGTCAGCAAGTGTGCGCGTTAACGATTCAAGACCAGCCTTAGCTGCGCTGTAAGCTGCGTAACCGCCTGCTCCGTTCCATGAAAGGCCGGAGGTTAGATTGATAATTCGCCCGTACTTCGCTTTGCGCATAGCGGGTATGACAGCTTTCGAGAGCAGGAACGGCCCGGTTAAATTAACTGCAATTTGATTTTGCCATTCATCCGACTTTAATTCCGCAACAGATCCTGGCTCGAACGCGGCTGCGCTGTTCAAAATAATATCGATACGGCCAAAGCGCCGGATGGCAGCAGAAACGGTATCCTGAACCTGCTGCTCGTCGGATACGTCTGTTTGCAGCACAAGCGCGTCTTTGCCCGTCTTTGTCTTTACGACCAATGCGGTTTCCTCAAGCTTGGCAATTCGTCTTCCCAGCAGAACGACATCGGCGCCTGCCGCTGCAAAAGAAATTGATGCTGCGCTGCCGAGGCCGGTACCTGCTCCGCTAATAATGGCGACTCGATTTTGTAGTGCTCCCATCACCATTCCTCCATTCGCTGTTTGTATTGTGAATATCTTAGCAGAGGGAGAGTGGCAGGGGAAGAGGTTGAGGCATCAGACTTTTTTACTGGAATGGTAAATAAAGATTATATAAGCGATCAATGAAGATGTCATGGAGGAGGACGGATTTGTCTAAGAAAACAATAAAGGCTGCTCTACAGGTTATAAAACACCTGTGGAGCAGCCCCTGATTTCCGGCGAATAAATTTATTCGACAACAAGCGTTGCTTTCATCTCAATGTGGCCCGCGCCGCATGGTCTGTTGCAAATCATTTCATAAGTGCCTGGTTCACTAATAGTGACGGGAACCGCTTTTCCGGCAGAAATCGTATAATCGGTTTTTTTGATTTGAATGCCATGCATGCCTTCGATTGAATCAAGCTTGACGTTAACCGTTTCTCCGGCTTTAATTTTATATTCCTGCTGGTCAAACTTCCAGTTAGATGCTGTGATTACAAGATCTGAGGATGCTGCGCCGCTGTCCGCAACGGTAGTGTCCACATCCTTGTTTGCTTCCTTCGTGTTGTTCGCGCCGCATGCCGCAATGACGAACACCAGGCACATTGCGCTTGCAAATAGTAACCATTTTTTCATTTGGATAGCTTCCCCTTTCAATTGTCCAACTTAGTTATATGTTGGGTATTATCTATTGTACCTCAACTTTCAAGCGTTTGCAGTGACAGCGCTATGACAAAGTAATGAAGAACTTGTGAAATAGTGAAACAGCAAATGGATGCCGAGTAAGCGCAGCGAAAGCCCTTGACCGCCCTGTTACGGGCAATCAAGGGCTTTCACTGCAACATATGTGTTAGTCGCGTTCCCGTCTGCCAGCTTCATAAGGGGTGCTGACCGGAATGAACAGGTCGATGATCCCGATGACCAAAGCGGCTAATATGGCGCCGAGCAGCGTAACGCTTACGCCTCCGACGATAAACTGGGCGATCCATATGACGGCTGCGCTGGCGATAAAGCCGACGATACCGCGGCCGAAGGGCGTAACCCTTTTGCCGAAAATACCTTCAATAATCCAGCCGAGCGCGGCAATGACCAGAGCAAGAAATAATGCGCTCCAGAAACCTCCGACGCTAAATTGCGGGACGATAAACCCGACAAGCATTAATACAAGCGCGGCTACAATAAACCGGACGACATGGCCTAGAAAAGACATAGTACAAACCCTCCTTAATTTTTACGAACGGAGACCGCATCGAGTGCAGCTCCTGTTCGTTTTGCGATTATAAACCGCATTATAAGCAGATCTTAAGCTTTTCCCTCCTACCACCCTGGATAAGGTAAGGTTACATCGTAAGAAGGCTCGTTCGTTTTATATTGTGACCATTTGAACATCATTTATGTATGAATCGACTGTTCAGCCCGTGCATCAAGATCATTGTTCGGCTATAATAGGAAGGCGAGAGGGGTGTTATTTATTGGACACTAAAATTTTGACCACACTTGAATATCCTAAAATCATACATAGATTGTCGCAGCATGCGGCAACATCGCTTGGAAAAACGGCCGCGGAGTCGCTGCAGCCGGTTTCCGATTTGGAAGCGGTTAAGAAGATTCTCCAAGCTACCGATGAAGCTTATACGGCTGACCGTCTGAAAGGGAGTGCGCCATTCGGGGGTGTCGTGGACATTTCCGCTCCGCTTCACCGTGCCCGCATCGGCGGTACGCTTAATCCGGCGGAGCTGCTCGATATCGCGTCTACCGCTCGCGGCGGACGCCGTGTGAAGAAGCATATCGGCCTTTTGCATGAAGATCATCCAATCCCGCTGCTGCAGCTAATTGCGGATCAAATTAGCGAGCATAAGCCGCTTGAGGATGCGATATTCGAATGCATTGACGATCAGGCGGAGGTCATGGACAGTGCAAGCGCTGCATTAGCTTCAATTAGACGTGAGCTTCGAAACGGAGAATCGCGCATTCGCGAGAAGATGGATCAAATGATCCGCTCCTCATCGGTGCAAAAAATGCTGCAGGAATCCATCATTACGCTGCGCAACGACAGGTATGTTATTCCTGTTAAGCAGGAATACCGTTCTCATTTCGGCGGTATCGTACATGATCAATCTGGATCCGGCGCTACGTTATTTATCGAACCGGAAGCGATCGTCGCGATGAATAATAAGCTTCGGGAGCTGAAGGCGGGCGAGCTGCGGGAAATCGAGAAAATTTTGCAGAAGCTTACCGCATTGACCTCTGATTATGTCGAGGATCTTCTTGTGAACCTCAATTTGCTCGGCCAAATCGACTTTGCTTATGCAAAGGCGCGTCTTGCTCACGGCATGAAGGCGACGCTGCCGCGAATGAATGACAGAGGCTTCCTCAAGCTGAAGCGCGGCCGCCATCCGCTTATCGCCGCTGACCAGGTTGTTCCGATTGATGTGGAGCTGGGCAATCAATATACGGCAATTATTGTAACGGGACCGAATACAGGCGGCAAAACCGTCTCTTTGAAAACGATTGGGCTCTTAAGCCTCATGGCGATGTCGGGCTTATTCGTTCCTGCCGAAGATGGAAGCCAGCTTTGCGTATTCGACGCGATCTATGCCGATATCGGCGATGAACAAAGCATTGAACAAAGCCTAAGCACATTTTCCAGCCATTTGAAAAATATCATCCGAATTTTAAGTTCGATGACCTCCAAAAGCTTAGTGCTGCTGGATGAGCTCGGTGCGGGGACGGATCCGGCAGAAGGGTCGGCGCTTGCCATTGCCATATTGGAGCATGTGCATGCGATGGACAGCCGTATCGTGGCCACAACGCATTACAGCGAGCTGAAGGCATATGCTTATAATCGAAAAGGCGTTATAAATGCGAGCATGGAGTTTGACGTGGCGACGTTAAGTCCAACCTACCGCTTGCTTGTTGGCGTTCCGGGACGCAGTAACGCATTCGCGATCGCTGAACGACTCGGCCTTGCCCGTTCCATTATCGATCATGCCAGAGGCGAGGTTAGCGAAGAGGATCAACGGGTAGAAAATATGATTGCCTCGCTCGAGGAGAATCGTTTGGGCGCAGAAACCGAGCGTCAGACGGCTGAGTCGCTGCGCCGCGAGATGGAGACGCTTCGGGCTCGTCATGAGTCAGAGCGTGCCCGGTTCGAGGAGCAGAAGGAAAAGCTGCTGCTAAAAGCACAGGAAGAGGCGCGCGAAGCCGTCGCAAAGGCGAAGCGCGAAGCCGAGCAAATTATCGCGGATTTGCGTAAGCTGGCTATGGAGGAGGGCGCCTCTGTCAAAGAGCATAAGCTCATCGAGGCCCGCCGCAAGCTGGATGAAGCGGCGCCTGAGCTTCAGAAGGCTAAACGAGGCGCAACAAAAACCGCAGCAAAACCGACAAAGATTGAAGCCGGAGATGAGGTAACCGTCTACAGCTTGAACCAAAAGGGTACGGTCGTGGAAATTCATGGCTCTGATGCGACGGTACAGCTCGGTATTATGAAAATGAAAGTTGCGCTGGATGATTTGGAGCTGCTTAAATCTTCGTCCGCCGTGAAGACACAGCAGCCGAAGCAGGCAGCCAGCTTAAAGCGTACGCGCGATGAGAACATCAAGATGGAGCTTGACCTGCGGGGAGAAAATTTGGAAGAAGCGATTCTTGAGGTTGACCGTTTTCTCGACGAGGCGTTTTTGTCAGGCTTAGGTCAAGTAGCCATTATTCATGGCAAAGGCACAGGCGTGCTCCGCACGGGCATTCAGCAATATTTACGCAAGCATAGCCATGTAAAGAGCTTCCGGCTCGGCAATTATGGCGAGGGCGGCATTGGCGTAACCGTTGCAGAGCTGAAGTAGCGGGCAGCAGGGCGAAAGCGAAAATGCCTGATGATGGAGGGAACTTTGAATGAGTAATGAAGTCGATAAGCTGCTAGCTAACCCTTACGCTGCTTCGCTCGTTTATGTATCGGTAACGGTGCTGTCGCTTATAGTGTTTTTATCCTGCTTTGAGCTGGTAACCAGGTATAAATGCTGGAGCGAGATCAAGAAAGGGAACGTTGCCGTGGCGATGGCGACAAGCGGAAAAATTTTCGGTATATGCAATATTTTTCGATTCTCCATCGAGTCGAATGATTCGGTTTACCAAAGCCTTATTTGGGGCGCATTCGGTTTCGTGATCTTGATGGCCGCTTATTTCTTATTCGAATTTCTGACGCCTGTATTCCGGATTGACGAGGAAATCGCCCGCGATAACCGTGCTGTAGGGCTCATTGCGATGATCATATCCATATCGTTATCCTACGTCATCGGAGCAACTGTCATTATATAACGGGGGAAGCTATTTTGAATTATTTATGGAGAGTATTAGTGGTCGTCGCTATTTTGTTTTTTGTATTTGGTGTCGTTTATATTATGAATCATTAGAGGGGAAGAAAAACAATGGAAGAGCATTTGGTCTGTCCGTGGTGTTTAACGGAAATTGTATGGGATGAAGAGATTGGCGCGGAGTCGCATTGTCCGCATTGCGACAACGAATTAAGCGCGTACCGGACGTTAGAGCTTGGCTATGATGAGGAAGAAGTAGAGGCTGACGAGCATGAACGGGCTGTTCAGGCACTAAAAATTAATGATGCCCGCAGAGCCGCCAGGCCGGCGGAATGGTCAGAGGATGAGCATGAAGAAGAAGAGGAAGAAGATTATTCCGATGATCCGAATAACAAACGCTGGTTAGAGAGCGGCGATGGCTTCCGCAGCGCAGACAGTGCACGATTCGCTGTTGAAGAAACCATTCAACGCGTGCTAGACGATCAAGACGAAGTGCCGGAATGTCCAGTTTGCCGGGCGTATATGATCGAGGCAGGCGTTCAGCTGGTAGGAGACGGGCAGTTTGAGTCAAGAATCGCCCCGTCGCTGAACGGACCGGTATTGCCGACTCCGTTCAAACTCACTTTATATGTATGTCCTTCTTGCTACCAAACCTCATCCTTGCTGAGTCATGGCGACCGCGAGCAAATGATCAAGCGTTTGACTCCTGACGAATAGAAGAGTACTGGCAAAAATGGACGGGCATTGCTTTCAGCCAAAAAGGGAACCTTTAAAAAACGTAATTCTCATACGTAATCGTCTAGACATGCGAAGCCATGCTCTAGCCTGCGGCAGGAGGAATCGTTTTGACAAAAGCTTTGGCGAAAGCCTTAAACGGACAAGCAGTCCTATTACTCGTTGTTCAAGCGCTTTTCGGCGTGGCGAATGTGCTGTCCGGGACATTTGTCCCGGTGTACCTTTGGAAAGCAAGCCAGTCTTATATGTTGATCGGCTGGTACACGCTCGGCCAATACGTGATGAGCGGATTAACGTTCTGGGTTGCCGGCAAATGGGTGAAAGAGCATAACAAAATGAACAGCCTGCGCATTGGAATTGTTTTGTCCGGCGTCTTTTATTGCACAGTATTGCTGCTAGGGCAGCAAGCGAAAAGCTATTACGTGCCGCTCGGTATTTTGCACGGGATGGCGCTCGGCTTTTTTTGGCTCGCGTTTAACGTTGTTTATTTCGAAGTAACAGATCCTGATAACCGTGACCGTTATAACGGCTGGGCGGGACTGCTCGGCTCAGCGGCCGGCATAGTGGCGCCTTGGGTTTCAGGCTTGCTTATTACGTCGATGCAAGGGGAGAAGGGGTATCGACTTATTTTTACCTTATCGCTCGTCATCTTCTCTATTAGCGTTATTTTAAGTTTCTGGCTGAAGAAGCGGCATGGTCAAGGCATCTATAATTGGAAGCATGGCCTGCAGCAGCTTATGCAAAAAGGGAATCCCTGGCGCCGCATGTTTCCAGCTATTGCGGCACAGGGCGTGCGCGAAGGTGTATTTATGTTTCTTGTTGGCCTTACGGTATACGTGGCTACAAAAAACGAGAGCAAGCTGGGTACCTTCTCGCTCATTACGTCCCTCGTGGCACTAATCAGCTTTTGGCTCGTTGGTAAAATGCTCAAAAAAAGGAATCGCAAGCTGGTGATGCTGATCGGTGTCATTATGATTTCGGTCGTGATTTTACCATTATTTTGGAAAGTATCTTACGCTACGCTGATCATGTTCGGCATAGGTACGTCATTATTTATGCCGCTTTATATTATTCCTATGACCTCCAGAGTTTTCGACCTAATCGGGCAATCCGAGGAGAGCGCGCGGGAGCGGGAAGAGTTTATCGTGCTTCGCGAAATTGCGCTTGTGACGGGGAGAGTCATCGGTTTAACGTCGTATTTAATCGTTTTGCCGCAGAATCATTCGACTGCCGCGATTACGTGGCTGTTATTTGCGGTTGGCGTTGTTCCGGTAGCGGGCTGGTGGTTTATAAAGCCGTTTCTGGAGCAGCAGCAGAAAGCTTAAACAAAGCCAAAAGGAGGACAAGCGATGCCGAGAATCGTATCGGATATAACGCAATTGATAGGAAATACACCGGTCGTCCGGCTGAATCGGCTCCCGGAGGAAGACAGTGCCGAGGTATACGTCAAGCTGGAACGCTTCAATCCAAGCGGCAGCGTGAAGGATCGAGCGGCTTTTTCGCTCATTAACGATGCGGAGAAGCGCGGGCTAATTAAGCCGGGCGACACCATAATTGAGCCAACGAGCGGCAACACCGGCATAGGACTGGCCATGAATGCGGCAGCCAGAGGTTACAAAATTATATTGGTCATGCCGGATAACATGACAGCGGAACGGATTAAGCTGCTTCAGGCGTACGGGGCGGAAGTCGTGTTGACGCCTGCCGCGGAAAGAATGCCGGGTGCAATCCGCAAGGCGGAGGAGCTGCAGTCTCAGCGTCCGGGCAGTTATATTCCCAATCAATTCGAAAATAAGGCTAATCCGCATATTCACCGATTGACAACAGCTTTGGAAATTATGGAGCAAACAGGCGGTAAGCTCGACGCTTTCGTCGCTACGGCAGGCACCGGCGGCACGATAACCGGAACAGGTGAAACGCTAAAGGAGCTGCTTCCGCATTTATATATAGCGGTTGTAGAACCGCAGGGCTCTCCGGTATTATCAGGCGGCAAGCCGGGGCCGCATAAGCTGGTCGGCACGAGTCCGGGGTTTGTACCTGCTATTCTTAACACTTCGATTTACGATGAAATTATTCAAGTATCTGATGAGAACGCATTGACTACGATGAGAGCCCTCGCGACAAGAGAGGGTCTGCTGCTTGGCCCGTCATCGGGCGCCTCGGTATGGGCAGCGATGCAAATGGCGAAACGGCTCGGCACTGGCAAGCGCGTGCTTTGTATCGCGCCGGATACGGGAGAACGCTACATGAGCATGGATATATTTTGAACAGCGGACGGGAGCGGCTTAAACCCACTCCCGCAGCGATTCCTTTAGAATATCCCGTCTTTCTTGAATATAATGATGAATGAAAGACGGCTCTGCCAGAAAGGTGTCGTAGCTTGCCTTTCGCGTGTAATCGTTCCGAATGGCTGGTGACAGCCGTTTATGCATCCGTGAAATAACAGGCTCAAGCTTCTCGACAGTGAAGGAGGATTGAAGCAGCTTTTTCATGATGGACCGGTATTCTCGGCGGCATGCCGGAAAAGTAAACAGCTTCGCTGTCAGCTTATTGTAGCCCTGAAGACGAACGAGATCGCTGCCGCACGGCTTCCCATAGCAATTTCTCCCCCACGTTCCCTCATAGTCCCACGGAATAATTCGATATTTTCCGCTTGTACGCAGCTCATAAAGCGCATAGTTTTGATCAAAACCGTCGTAATTTCCAGTCAATACGGCACCGGCCAGCCATAATAAATATTGGGATACATCAAGCCGCCTTGCAGTGTGTGCACGGAGTTTTTTCCCCGACATCCGGTTCAAATTGCGTACAAACGATACAAGTCTGCTCTTTGTCCCCGTCTTTCCTTGCATCAATTCATAACCATCAAACAGGGACGGCTTCTTCCCCTTCGATTCGGGATCGGTTAAGCTGAAGTCGGCGCTGTCATTAACCGCATACAGCAGTGAGCGGTAGCCGATGCCCCTTTTCTCGAAAAAAAGCCGGTCGACCGCCTCGATTTCCAAATAAACGCCCTGAGGAGCTCCATTTATAATAAGCCAGAAGTGATTGGTTTGAGGTGATGGAACGCCAATTTTATTGAAAAAGTAAAAGGAAAGCGCGTTGCGCATCATGGAGGGATCGTCATATTCGGCATTCCAATGAAGCGTTCTTCCGCCTTCGATCCGTATTTCATAGGATTTCTTAGAATAATTACGCGTATGTCCTCCCCGCAATCCGAAAGTCGCTTTATAAGTTTGTCCGTCAAGCTCCAGCTCTGCCGGCTTAAAGTCCCGTCCCCAAGCGTTGCTCTGTATTTTTTGAAAATCAGATTCATTAATGTGAACGGTGCGTGCCGGCAAGGTTTCAGCAACCATCTAACCATCTCCCGAGGCAAAAGATAAAGCCTACCGTTAGTCGATAGGCATTGATCTTATTTAGCGTATTCAGCTAATGCCCAGATGGTCACAGTTATTTATTATAGATTGATTTCCCAAACAAAGCTTGGGGGCGGCAGGTCGGACACTTCATTAAAGAGGAGCGGGGTATTGTAAGTGATTGTGTAGCCATCCGCGAAATTTCCAGTCGTTCGATTGGTTTCCACTGGATTGTCTTCCGTGTGATTACCCGCCGTACGGTTGCCGCGAGTAAGATTGCCTCCAGTACGATTGCCTTGTGTAAGACTGCCTCCAGTACGATTGTCTTGTGTAAGACTGCCCTCCGTACGATTTCCCACCGTACGATTTCCCACCGTACGATTACCGTTCGTACGGTTACCGCCAGTAAAATTCCCTTCCGTATAACTCGCTTTTGCGCATTGCTTTTGTTTGCTCTTCTTATTTTTGGCCAAATCAAATTCCTCCCGTTGTGAAGATACTATAACCTATGACATTAATCTATTATTCGAACCGGTTATGTGCTCAATCTTTAATAAATAGATAGTAATCTAGTACCACCGCGATACGGTATACATATAATTATATTACATATCGCTTACCATGATAGATGAAGTGAATGAAGTATTGGAGGGATGTGCAGCAATACAAACATGATGCTGATGACGAGGTCAACACGTCGGTTTTAAAGGAAGCATAAAACTACCATTAATAAAATTATCGGAGGGATTTTTTTATGAGTAATTGCTTTAACTTTGCTGGTCAATCTGCTGCTGGTAATTCCAACTGGCACAAAAGTCACAAGAGTCACAAGAGTAACAAGAGTCACAAGAGTCACAAAAGCGGGAAAAAAGATGACTTTCTTCATAGCTTGATAGGCAAAAACGTTAAAATTAACCGCGGCGGACCGGATTCGCTTCAAGGCAAGCTTCTTGCGGTAAAAAGCGACTACCTCGTTCTAAGCACTCGCGAAGGCATCGTCTATATTGCAAGCAGCCATGTTAAGAGTATTACTGAGATGGGCGGAAATAAAAGCGGAAACAGAAGCGGAAACAGAAGCGGTAACAGAAGCGGTAACAGAAGCGGTAACAGAAGCAGAAACAGAAGCGGACGCCGTGATCCGGTATTTATCAATGCTGACAACTTCAACGGAGTTATCCGCTCATTCCATCAACAATTCGTGCAAATTAACTGGGGCGGACCTGAGAAAGTCGAAGGCTTCGTAGCGCAAGCAGGAAATGATTCGATCTTGTTAGTATCCGGCAAAGAGGCTATCCAAATTCAGAACGATCATATCAAAACGATTAAAGCAGCGGGCAATAACCAATCTGGCGGCAACAAAAACGACAATAAAAGCGGCAACAAAAACGACAATAAAAGCGGTAACAAAAGCGACAATAAAAGCGACAACAAAAAAGACAACAAAAGCAACAAAAGCAACAAAAGCAACAAAAGCAACAAAAGCAATAAAAGTAACAAAAGCAACAAAAGCAACAAAAGCCGGTAAAAACCGCTCATAAGCGGCTTCTATTAAAAAAGCTTTAGAAACGACTAGCCGTTCGGTGAAAAAAGGTTAATGGCTTGCCGGGCAAAGGTCTAGACCTTTGCCCGTTTCTAATATATACCGGATGAAAGGAGGTTGATCGCATGAAAAACCGTCATCCGCTGCTGGACCGGCAGGTCGAATTGGAGATTTCAGGTAAAGCGGCACCAATAAGAGGAAAATTGATCGAGTTTGGTCAAGATATCTTAGTGCTGCACAACGGAACACAATTTTTATATATACCGCTTATTCATCTACAGCAGCTTCGTATTTCGACGCGGGAAGAAGAAGATAAGGATGAAATACCGGAAATGCCTTTCGAGCCTTATAACGAACCGATCTCGTACCGTAAAATACTCATGAACGCCAAGGGCATGTTTTCTGAGATTTATATTACGGGCAATCAGTCCATCCATGGTTATTTGACGACTGTAATGAATGATTTTTTTGTCTTCTATTCTCCCGTCTATCATACTATTATCGTCTCGCTCAATCATATGAAATATTTAATTCCTTATAGTCCGAACGTAACGCCGTACACATTAACGCCAGAGCAATTCCCCCTAAAGCCTTCTCCAATTACGCTGGCAAGAACCCTCGATCAACAGCTGCGAAAATTAATCGGTGAATTTGTCGTACTCGATTTAGGTGAAAAATCTAACAAAATCGGTGTTCTGAAAAGCGTCGATCAAAGCATGATCGAGCTTGCTACCGCAAGCGGCAACGCCGTATTTTTACACTTTGATCATGTGAAAACGGTGCATATACCTTAATGAATGAAGACTGTGCTCGCAGCCTATAAAGGCGTGAGCATCGTTTTTTTTATTAGCACATAAATAAAGGAAATACGGCTCATACTACTTTTGGCACGAAAAAATTGGATTAGCGAGTGCTTACGAAACCAGAATGGAAATAAGGAGGATGACCTATGCTACAGCCAATGACGGCAAAAGAGCTGGAGTACATTGCAGACTCTATGTCTAACGAGGATTTATTAATGAAGCAGTGTGCGGCAGTAGTAGCGACAGGCACTACACCGGCGCTCACAAACCTATGCTCGCAAATGATTCAAACGCATCAACAGCATTACGATTCCCTATTGCACGCCATTAATCATCATCTACAAATGGCTCCAACGCAGCCGCAGTAATAACCACGTCATGCAAGGCCTTTCAAAAATGCTTAGGAGGTAAGTCGCTATGTTTCAGCAGCAGAAGCAATCGATTTTGACAGAGGAAGATTTGGCGGGTTCGATACTTGGTGATTTAAAACGAGTCGTTCGTGAGTACGCGACAGCGGCAACAGAGTCGACCTGTCCTGACATCCGCCAATTATTCACAAAATTAATGGACAGTACCTTGGCCCTGCAAGGCCAGATGTTCCAAGCGATGCAGCAAGCGAATATGTATAATGTTTCATCGCCTGCGCTCCGTCAGGAGCTGGACAAGCAGGCGAAACAATATCAGCAGACTAAGCAAAAAACGAACCAGTTTCTGCAGCAAAATCTCGGTCAACGCCAAGGCCAAACCATGTATACGCCGAATATGCAGCATCAGTCCGGCCAGCATCAGCAAGGTACTCAAACGTATTACATGTAAAGACCCTTCGGGGTCTTTTTTTTTGCAAAGTCAAGAAAGCATATCATCTGGTTGCAGAATGGGTTATTTTTAACCGTGAGATGAGCTGAAGCCGCCCAAATAAAGGCTTTGGCTATTTACGCTTTATTGCACGCTATTCAAAAAAGTTGTAAAATATTTTTTATAATCGCAGTCGTACTGGAAGGAGTTATACAATGACCGAATTACAGTTGAAAGTGCTGGAACTGCTGAAGGAAGACGCGCGAAGGGATGCAGAGCTGATCGCAACCATGCTTGCCGTACCGACAGAGGATGTAAAGCAAGCGATAGCCGAGCTTGAGAACGATCATATTATCGTGAAATATGCGACAGTCGTGAACTGGAGCAAGATTGACGACCAGAAGGTAACCGCACTTATCGAGGTACAAATTACACCAGAACGCGGTCGCGGATTCGAAGGAATCGCCGAGCGCATTTATTTATATCCGGAAGTAAAATCTGTCTACTTAATGTCTGGAGCATACGATCTTTTAGTTGAGGTTGAAGGCAAAAACTTAAAAGAGGTTGCCTCTTTCGTATCCAATAAATTATCACCGATCGATGCGGTATTATCGACTAAAACATTTTTTATTTTGAAAAAATACAAACAAGACGGCATTATCTTCGAGGAGCATGAAGGTGACCATCGCTTGATGGTTTCGCCGTAAAAAAGGGTGATGGCAATGATTAAAGACGAAGAGCAGCAACCCGCCACACCTGTGCGGCAGCAATCGATGGCTAATTATTTGTCCCCGCTCGTACGGGACATTAAACCGTCGGGAATCCGCCGGTTTTTTGATTTGGTCAGCACGCGCAAGGATGTTATTACTCTAGGCGTAGGCGAGCCTGACTTTATTACACCGTGGCATGTCCGGGAAGCTGCGGTTTACGCGCTGGAAACAGGGAAGACGCAATATACGTCGAATGCCGGGATGCCTGAGCTGCGCGGTGCGATCGGACAATATTTGAATGATCAATTCGCCGTGGAGTATAATCCTGCGAACGAAATTTTGGTGACGGTCGGCGGCAGTGAAGCGATCGATCTTGCTCTCCGCACTTTAATTGCGCCGGGTGATGAAATATTGATTCCGGAGCCTTGTTATATATCTTATTCTCCGATTACGTCGCTTACCGGCGGCAAGCCCGTAGGCATCGAGACATATGCCAAGGATGAATTTAAGCTGAAGGCCGAGTCGCTTCAAGCGGTCATTACGCCGCGATCCAAAGTACTTATATTATGTTACCCGAGCAATCCGACCGGCGGCACAATGACTTACGAGGACTGGCTGCCTATTGCCAAGCTTGTGGAAGAGAACGATCTCATCGTCATCTCTGATGAAATATACGCCGAGCTTACATACGGTGCGAAGCATGTAAGCTTTGCCGCTATGCCCGGCATGAAGGATCGCACGATTCTCGTTAGCGGCTTCTCGAAAGCATTCGCTATGACCGGCTGGCGGATGGGTTATGCCTGCGGACATTCCGATCTTATTGCAGCTATGCTGAAAATCCACCAATATACCGTTATGTGCGCTCCGATAATGGCGCAGTACGCTGCTCTTGAAGCGCTCCAGCACGGTTTGGAGGAGAAGGACCGCATGGTTGAGGCTTACAATCAACGGCGCCGCCTTGTTGTGAAGGGCTTTCGGGATATCGGCCTTGATTGCCATGAGCCGCAGGGCGCGTTCTACGCTTTTCCATCGATCGTATCGACAGGGCTAACGAGCGAGCAATTCGCGCAGCGGCTGCTGGATGAGGCGAATGTTGCGGCCGTGCCAGGCGACGTATTCGGTCTTGGAGGCGAAGGCCATCTTCGTTGTTCGTATGCAACCTCCGTTGCGAACCTTACCGAAGCGCTGGACCGAATAGGCAGCTTTGTCCATCGGTTGAGCCGGCAAAGGTAATCTATTATCGTTACTTCACATAAATGAGCAGCAGGTCAGGAGTGTATCCGGCCTGCTGTTTGCATGAATAAGAGCACCCTGATGAAAGAGGAGGCAGAAGAGGATGAAATTATATACGAGAACAGGGGATAGCGGTCAGACATCCTTGATTGGCGGACGCGTCCGGAAGGATGATGTTCGCGTTGAGGCATATGGAACGATCGATGAATTAAACAGCTTCGTCGGGCAGGCTGCGGCGGAAGCAGCTAAGCATGGGGAATTGACGGAAATGGCCGGCTGGCTGATCGACATTCAACAGGAGCTGTTTGATTGCGGCTCGGATCTAGCCTATGCGGTCGAGGGGGCGCCGCTCAAAATAGCTGCGGAGCCTGCTGTGCGATTAGAAGGCTGGATCGATCAATATATTGCGGAGGCACCTGAGATTACGAGATTTATTTTGCCGGGGGGCAGTTCCGTTTCCGCGCTGCTGCATGTATGCAGAACGGTATGCCGCCGCGCGGAACGCCGCGTCGTAACGCTTGCCGCCGATCATCCGATCAACCATGATGTGTTAACCTATTTAAATCGTTTGTCTGACTTTTTCTTCGCGGCTGCTAGAGTAGCGAATGCGAAGCTGGGCGTACCGGATACCGAATATGTACGGAGCGCGGAAGTGTTTCGGAAGCCGAAAAAATGATGGAAAATTTAGAGCAATTATATTACCGTCCGTTAGTAGCTATCGTCAGCGAAGCGGAACACGGGAAGACGGTACGGACAGTGCTGGAGCGGCAGCTTGGCGTTTCGCGCAAGCTGCTGTCTCAGGTGAAGCTGACGGAGCACGGGCTTACCGTCAACGAAAGCCGCGCTTATACGACCGCTCCCGTCGCTGCCGGCGATATTATACGCGTCCGCATGGAGCGGGAAGTATCCGGAGATATTTTGCCTCAGCCCATTCCGATTCAAATTGTATTCGAGGACGAGGATCTGCTTATCATCAATAAGCCGGCCGGCATGATCGTCCATCCGACGCATGGGCATTACACGGGTACGCTCGCCAATGGCGTCGTTTATCATTGGCAGGAGAAAGGGGAGCGGGTGCGCTTCAGGCCCGTTCACCGCCTTGATGAAGAGACCTCAGGCTTAGTCGCAGTCGCAAAAACGTCTTACGTGCATCAGCAGCTGTCCGAGCAGATGCAGGCGAATGGCTTCTTGAAGCTGTACCGCGCCTATGTGTACGGCTGTCCTGATCCGGCTAAGGGAACGGTAGATGCGCCGATCGACCGTAACCCGGACGAGCCGCATATCCGAATCGTGACGCCGGATGGTTATCCGTCCGTTACGCATTATGAGACGGTAAAGTGCTTCGGCTCTTCCATGAACAAGACGGCTGCGGCTGCCGTACGTTTGAAGCTGGAAACGGGGCGCACCCATCAAATACGCGTTCATATGAAGCATATTGGCTGTCCGCTGATCGGGGATAAAATGTATGGGCCGGAGCAAGGCGCAGTGGAGGCATGGGAGGCAGCGGCCGGTCGTCAAGCGCTGCATGCCGAAATACTGGGCTTCACTCATCCGATCACGAAGCAATGGATGGAATGGCAGGCGGCTTTACCGCCGGAGCTCGTTTTATTAGAGCAGACGCTATCCTGAATGATACAGAAACTGTTACATGTATATTGGAGGATTCATAGTGATGTCGAAGCAAAATCAATTAACGATTATTCAGTATCCTAAATGCGGCACATGCAGGTCAGCGTTTAAATCATTGCAAAGCAAAGGCAATGAGGTTCATTCCCGCCATATTGTAGAACAAACGCCGACGGCCGGGGAGTTGAAGGAGCTTGTAGCGAGCAGCGGCTTGGAGCTAAAGAAGTTTTTTAATACATCGGGTGAAGTTTACAGGGAGCTTGGCTTGAAGGACAAACTTGGCGCGATGTCGGAGGATGAGAAGTATGCGCTGCTGGCATCCAATGGCATGCTCATCAAGCGTCCAATCGTAACGGATGGCAAGACGGTAACCGTAGGCTACAAGGAAGAGCAGTACGAACAAGTTTGGAACAACGGAAAAGGGTGAGTAATGATATGTCGCAATCCAAATGGAGATCGGAGAGACTGTCGCAGCTGGGATCTTCAATTTTTGCTGAAGTGGCGGGTTGGAAGCTGTCAGCCGCTGAAAGCGGGCTCGATATTATTGACCTGGGAATCGGCAGTCCGGATCAGCCGCCTTCTCCTGCCGTTCGGCAAGCGCTTAGCGAAGCTGCGCTGCGCTCCGATATGTACGCCTATCCTGCTACCAAAAGCGGACTGCCCTTTCGCAGGCACGCTGCGGCATGGATGAAGCACCGTTTTAACGTAGAGCTGGATCCGATGAGCGAGATCGTTACGCTGCTGGGTTCGCAGGATGGACTTGCGCATCTCGCACTGGCGCTTTGCGATCCCGGCGATACGGCCTTGCTGCCAAATCCGGGCTATCCGATTTATGCCGCTTCATTAGCGCTTGCGGGCGTGGAGTCTGTACTCATGCCGCTGCGCGAGGAGAACGGGTATATGCCCGATTTGGACGCCATACCGGATGAGGAATGGGACAGAGCGACGTTCATTTTGCTCAATTATCCGAACAATCCCATCTCAGCCGTAGCGGATTTAGCTTTTTTCGAACAGCTGCTGGATAAGGCGCGCCGTCATGACGTATTGGTCGTTCAAGATTTAGCCTACTCGGAAATGGGGTTTGACGGATGCGAGCCCCCAAGTATACTGGAGATACCGGGCGCGAGCGATCAAGCCGTCGAGTTCCATTCGTTATCGAAGAGCTTTAATATGGCTGGCTGCAGAATCGGTTTTTTGGCAGGAAATAAGACTGCAGTCGGCGCTCTTCGTGAGCTGAAGGCAAATATCGACTATGGCGTATTTGATCCTATTCAAGAGGCCGGGATCATTGCGCTGCAAGAAGCGATAGAAGGTACGAAGCTGCCAAAGGCAGGCAAGCTTTACGAGCAGCGGAGAAATACATTTCTTGAAGCGCTTCGGACAGAAGGCTGGGACGTCGTTGCTCCGAAAGCAACGATGTTCGTATGGGCGCAGCTGCCTCCGATGCAATGGTCGCTGGAAGAGCCGTGGACTTCAAGACGGATTTCCCAGGAAATGCTTAAAGCGACCGGGGTAGTCGTCGTTCCGGGAGAAGCGTTCGGCTCTGAAGGCGAGGGCTACGTTCGAATTGCGCTTGTCGAGAGCGAGGAGCGATTGCAGGAAGCGGCTAGACGGATTGGAAGCTTTATTCGCGGGCAATAAATGTAGCGGTCATCGCGTGTTATCCCAAACAAGATAAATAGCTATATTGTATTTTCACAGGATAGAAGACCTTTTTCAGTGAAACGAGGTCTCTATGTTGTACTTCGTACAACATAAAGACCCAATTGTCAGCCTATAATCGAAAATAGCAGCTTTTTATTGCAAATGTGCAGGATAGAACAGAATTTGTCGCTAATAAGGGAAAAGTTACTGCAATTTTACAAGATAGCGATTCAATTGGAGTAAGTTCGAAGCAGTTCCAAAACAGGAGCAGAATTTATTGATCATTCGCAACTAATTAGAATGAGAAAATCCTGCTATTTGTCGCTCAAAAACTTCATCAAGTTGAGTAAAGGGTGGCTGTTCCTTGATGCAACTCAGCGTATATTCAATTTTTAGTTCATTTTATATAAGTAAGAGAGGGGCAATATTACGATGAGTGAACAACGTTTGCTGTTGGTAGATGGTATGGCGATTTTGTTTCGGGCCTATTTTGCTACTTCGTTCGGAGGCAGCGTCCGCAAAACGAGCGCTGGCGTACCTGTAAATGCTGTACATGGCTTTGTCCGTTATTTTATGGACGCAATCAATACCTTTAATCCGACGCATGTCGTTTGCTGTTGGGATATGGGAAGCACGACCTTCCGTACCGAGCAGTATGACGGCTACAAAGCGAATCGCCCATCCGCACCGGAGGATTTGATTCCCCAGTTCGATCTTGTTAAGGAGGTTGTCGCCAGCTTCGATGTCCCAAATATAGGCATAGCGGGCTATGAAGCGGATGACTGCATCGGAACATTGGCGGCTGCGCTTAAGGATCAGGCGCAAATTTTTGTAGTGACGGGCGATCATGATATGCTTCAGCTGGTGGACGATAGGGTGTCGGTTGCCATCATGAAGAAGGGGATCGGGAATTACATGGTATATACCCCGGAAAGTCTGATGGAAGAACGCCAGCTGACGCCCGTTCAAGTTATCGATATTAAAGGTCTTATGGGCGATACCGCGGACAACTATCCAGGCGTGAAGGGGATTGGCGAGAAAACGGCGCATAAGCTGATCCAGGAGCATGGTTCTATCGATGGCTTGCTTGCCAATTTGGAGGCCGTGTCCAAAACGATTCGGGCAAAAATCGAGGCGGATCTTGAGATGCTGCATCTGTCCCGCGAGCTGGCGACGATTCGCTGCGACGTGCCGGTGTCGGCTTCGCTTGAAGGCTGCAGCTGGTCTTATAAGCGTGAGAGCGTATTGCTTAAATTCGAGGAGCTGGAGTTTAAGAGCCTGATTTCGTTGATTGGTTAAATAAAGGAGGCCAAGTCCGGCTGCGCCTGTGATCGAGCCTCTTATGGTAGACAGTAGAAAGACGCTAGGCTGCGAGCTGGCAGTTGGTCATAGCCCCATCAAGCAGACAGTGAAATAAGAACATTAAGAGGCGATCGCTTCTCAGTATTCAACTGGGGAGAGGTTGCCTAATTTTTTTCTGGAATCGTCAGGTATCCTTCCATTCTTTAATGTTCTGTTTACGCAGGCTAAATAAAATATTTGCTGGCGATCTTTTCTGCCGTCCGAGTGGCTAGCGCTTGAGTGGTAAGGGTCGGATTCGGTCCGCCGATTCCGTTAAAGTGCACGCTGTTGTCGGCGATGAATAAGCGTTTAACCTGCATAGCCTCACAGTCCGTATCCGTGACGTACCCCATTCGCATAGTGCTTTCGAGGTGGAGCATAAAGCTGAACGGCGTATCCGAACGAATAATGGTTTTGGCGCCGGCTTGCTTGAGTGTTTCGGAGGCGTACCTTGCCAATTGATCGCGTCTCTGCAGCGTTTTTTTGCTTGGAGTATAATGAATGACGGGAATCGGACCGTTCTCGTCTTTCAGCAGCGGATCGACCTCTACCCTGTTATGATAAAGCGTTTCGTCATCCGTCAGAAGCAGCATGCTCATCGTTCGGGTATAGTTCATCATTAGCTCTTTCAGCTGTGGACCAACGACGCGGCCATGAATGTCCCACGGTGCTCCCGGCTCCGGCGGGTTTAGGGCATCATAACCGGCTTCGCTGAAGCCATAGGTCAAATAGGACATCAATCCCGGGCTCAGGCAGGAGACTTGAAAGATACCTGTTCCCGGAATATCGACCCTGGCCCCTGAAGTATGGCCCATATACGGATAGACGGAAGGCATGCCCATAATGCTCATGAGTTCCTTCTCATCAAATACGCCTGCAACCCAGTCGAAACAATGATTGGTCAATCCTCTGCCCACCCAAGCGTTATGGGGGAGTCCAGAATTTAGCCAGAGGCGCGGTGATTCGATGCAGCCGGCAGCCATGACGACAGTCTTAGCCATTAGTTCACCGATTTCTCCCGTCCATGTATCCCGGAACTGTACGCCTGTTGCGCGAAGCCCTTCTTTCGGGTCTTGTGCCGTCAAAATCTTGATCGTGAAGGAATTTGGCCGTATCGAGACGTTTCCTGTTTTGAGAGCGAGAGGGATGTAGCTGACAAGGGTACTGCGTTTGGCGATCGTATCTACCGTAGGACCTGTCGTGCATCCGTTGACACAGTGTCCTCTTAGGGTGCAGCCGACCATATTGGACAATTGCTCCATTGAATAATTGGAATCCATGAGATGCTCGTTGGCCCGCAGAATCGCGTTCGGATTGGGGCGGTACCACGGAGTCGTGACATTTAGCGTCGGAATAAGCTGCCATCCAGCCTTTTTGGCCCCATAGTAAAAGAGCTCTTCTTTGGGAGTCGTCGGTGAGAACTGGACGGGCAAGGTAGCTTCAGCTTTCTCGTAATAAGGAATAAGTTCTTGATAACTAATCGGCCAAATCCCGTCGACCGCAGCGGGAAAAGCACGCGGCGACTGCGACCAGTAATGCTGGGTCGTTCCTCCAACACCGGAAAGCTGCCAGATGTCGCCCTTCTGGCGCATAACACGGTGCCATGGCGCGCGGCGCCGGTCGGCCGGCCCAAAGCGGAATGCGCCGGACGTCCCGTCGTTCATGTTGTTTTCGTATGAATTAAATATCTTTTTGTAAATCCCCACGTCCAGATCTTCGTAGCTGGAGCTCCATTCCCCGCCACGCTCACGGTTTGGATTCTGCCAGTTTTTGTTTCCGTACCATGGCCCGGCTTCCAGCACCAATACTTTCAGTCCCGCTTCTCCAAGCTCCTTGGCCGCGACGGCCCCGCCGCCTCCGGACCCGATAACAATGACGTCTGCATCATACAATGGTGGACTCCCCCCCCTTCACGAACGATGGTCAACTTAAAGCCGAGAAGAGCGCGATACCCGAGTGAGACGCCCGGATACCCGACCTGCTTCCAGCTTATCGGGAAATGTTCCAGTCTTCGTGCGGTTGGGGTCGCGAGCCGCGTCGTTCCGTACGCGGACCACTCCGAGTAATTTCCAAACATCGTCTGCCTGTTGAGATAATCGACCATAAAAACAACTAGTCCCCCGTCGTTCTGGTAAGGAGGAGGCAAGGTTCCGAGATCGACGTTCAGTTGTTCCAGCTTGGCGAGCACCCGAATCCGGTCCGCCGGCGAAAGTGCGGCGTACGGGCTGCTTCCCCAAACCGCGTGGTTCGGAGCATGCTGCGCTTGTCCCGCGGCGACTAGCTGAACGGCTCCTTCATTAAGTAATTGGGCGGTAGAAGCAGATAGCGGCACAATCGTCAGATGTGTTCCCAAAAAAAGCGCTAAGCTGTGATCCATGAAAATGGTTTGAATCCGCGCCGGCAATAACTTAAACTTACGATGATGTACAGCTGTCGCAAAAATGGAATCTTGATAGATTGGAGTGGTGTCGTGAATCGCTTTCGAAAGTTAAGCCTGATCCGCCAGATTCTTTATTTAAGTTTGTTGATGCTGGTCATTCTTCTTGTCTCTTACGTGATTTCCAATCTGATTGCCAAACGGATTATCGAGGTCAAAGTAACGGAATCGGTTAGCCGGATCTTCCTGCAGGTAGAGGAGAAAATGAACAGCTTCGATACCGACATGGAGGGGATATCGACCTTCCTGTTCTACAGCCCGACCATTCAAGCTTATCTCGGTTCGGATGACGTTCTGACGCGGATTTTGAAAAACCAGGAGGTATTATCGGTATTCGCTAATACGATTTCATTGAAAGAAAATATAAGAGGCATTCAGCTGTACGATAAAGAAGGAAAGTTTCTGGCCAGCATCGGTGTTGGCTCGAAACAATCCGTGCCTTCGGATGTTCAATCGATCGAATATTCCGGCCTGATACAAACGCCGTTATCGGATTCAAGAGACAGTAAACGGTCGTTTTATGCCATTACGGCTCCGATCTATAAACTGGACACCAACCGGCTCGTAACGGGGTTTATGGGAATCGGACGTTTTTTTATGGATGCAACCAATTTCAGCCCGATTTTAAAAAGCGCAAAAGTAACGGAAAACTCGCAGGTCATGCTGCTGGACCGGAATAATAAGAAGATTGCGTCCGAAGGAGATCTAATCAAACAGGATTCGTTCCAGATCGAGGACTGGGAGAGCAATAACCGCTATATCGTGCAGACGATCACCTTGCCGCGCTCGGGATGGAAATTGATCAGCCTCATTCCCCGAGACGAATTGCTTGCCGATTTGGATACGGTAAAGCGCTTTAACATTTTCACTTACGTCGTCATGTTCTTCATTATGTGCGTGTTCCTATTTATTTTCTTCACCCGGATTTTGAAACCGGTTAAAGAGCTGATGGACTTTATCAAATCCTACCCGAGAAAGGGAGGAGAAAGCCGGTTCCATGTCGTGCATAATAACGAGATCGGCGTCCTGGGGGCGAATTTGAACAAAATGCTTGATGATATCGACTCTTTGAGCAAGGAGGTTCAGTCTACTCAGGCGCGCATGTATGAAATCGAGCTCACGAAAAAACAAATGGAAATCTCTGCCTTCCGCAACCAGATAAATCCGCATTTTTTGTACAATACGCTGGAAAGCATCAGAGCTGTCGCTCTTTATCACGATGTCGAGGCAATTGCCGATATTTCAGGATCACTGTCCAGCATGTTCAGATACGCGGTTAAAGGCAGCAATTTCGTGACCGTAAGGGATGAAATCGCTCATGCCAACGAGTATGCCAAAATCATTGATTTCCGTTTCAGGGGAAGATTCAAAATCGAAATTGACGCCGAGGAGGATTTGCTGGAGGAACGCATGCTCAAAATGCTGCTTCAGCCCGTCGTGGAAAATGCCGTTTTTCACGGCTTGGAGAGGAAAGTCGGAAACGGCTCCGTTCATATCGGAGTTAGGAGAACTGAGCCGGGCAGCGTCCAGTTCACGATAAGCGATAACGGTTACGGCATGGATGAGCAGCAATACGAACAACTGCTAAGCAAGCTGAAGCTGCATAATGAGCCGGGCTATATGAACAATGACACGGAAAAAGGGATCGGTTTACTGAATATTTACCGGAGAATTAAGCTGTTTTACGGGGATGAGGCCGACTTGACACTGAAAAGTGAGTTGCATGAAGGGACTACGGTGTACATTACATTCCCCGTGAATTTAAACGCTGAACAGAGGGAGGAGCATTGACATGTATCGTGTATTGATTGTAGATGACGAACCATGGGTAGCCTATGGCATCTCAAAGCTGATTGATTGGGAGGGTCTGGGCTTTACGATCATCGGCGAAGCGTTTGACGGATTATCGGCGCTGGCGAACATCAGGGAACAGAAACCGGATGCCGTCATATCGGATATCAGAATGCCGGGGCTGGACGGCCTGCAATTATTAGATCATATCGTTCAAGAAGGAATGGAGACCGAGGTTGTGTTTGTGAGCGGTTACTCGGAATTTGAATACGCCCAGAAGGCGATTCGTCTCGGCGCGTTTGACTATTTGCTCAAGCAAATCGAGAAGCCGAAGCTGCTCGAAACGATGACGCGATTGTCGGAGAAGCTGAACAGAAAGAGGCAGTCTTCAAAAGAATTTGATTTGCTGCTGAATGATCTGTTTGAGTTGTTTGAGCCGGATAATAAAATTAAAATAAGCAATTTCCTGCTCAATAAGGGATATGATTTCGAATACCCGCACTACCGTTTTATTACTGGTCAATATCCGCAGGAGAGTGCTTCAACTGCCCGTGAGGATATACCGGCATGCGATGGGATTAACTTTATCCGGTTCCGGACAGGCCAAAACAAACTATCCTTTTTATTGAATTATGATGAGTTCAGAAATCCGGTTGGATTCCTTGATTTTATTTCAAACCATCTGTCCGGTTTTCAGGTTTTGGGAATAAGCACGATTGGAGTGTATTCTGCGCCTTTGGCCAAGCTCTATCAGGAATCCGATATTGCTTTATTCAGTCATTTCAGCCTTGCTGACACACGAATTATTGAATATAAATCGAACGATTCTTCCGTTTTTCTTACGAAATCGATTTTGAATCTCGAAATCGCAATCAAGGAGAGAAAGCAGGGTCTCATTCGCAGAGGATTGGACGATATTTTCTCAGAGTGCGCTTCCGGGCGTTTATATGTCGATCAAATTTCCAATGTGCACAATCAAATTGTCTCGCTTATATATAAATATTACGTGAACAGTCAGGCTTTAAATGAGATCGAGTATTTGAACTATTCCCAAATGGTTCGCCTTTACGGCTCGCCCGCACAGCTGTTCGAAACGCTGAAAGCATTTTTTGAGCTTCAAACCGGAGCAGATATGGCGGTCTCAAATGAGCAGGTGGGTAAAATCATCTCGCATATCGATTCCAGCTTTACGGAGGACATTTTATTAAGCCAATTGGCCATGCAATTCAATATCAGCCTCGGTTATCTCAGCCAGTTAATTAAGAAGGAAAAAGGCAAAACGTACTCGGAATATGTGACGGGCAAAAGATTGGGCCTGGCGAAGGAGCTGTTGAACGATTCCTCCCTTTCCGTGCACGAGGTGGTTGAACGGGTCGGCTATAAGGATTATTTCCACTTTAACAAGCTGTTTAAGAAGCATTTTGGAATCACCCCCAGCAAATACAGAAAAATTTAGACCTAATTCGGAAGCTCTGTATCTGATAGGTGAACAAAACACCAAAATATAAAAATTGAAACATATGACAGGATCGGGAAGCGGGATACTATAAAGATGTTAAAACGAAATCAAACAAAGCAGAATGGGGAGGTTGTTATTGATTATGAAGGGGAAGTGGATGGCGACAGTATTTTTGGCGCTCCTGCTCGTGATGGCAGGCTGCAGCAATGGCGGAAATGAAACCGCTAACAATTTGGGCGGCGCGAACCAAGGCGGCACAAAGGCTGCGGGAGAAAACGGCGGTGGCGCAAATGCCCCGTCAAAAGCTGTCTGGTTCTCGTCGATTGACTTCTGGAATCCTCCTACTACATGGAGCACGGATCCAAACACGGTTCAAGGCGCCATAACAGAAAAAACCGGGCTGACTTTTGAGTTTAACATTCCGGCGCAAGACGGGGACACGAAGCTGAACTTGATGCTTGTTTCGTCCGGTGAAGCTTTCCCTGATGTCATTACGATAACCAATGATGTACTTGGCAAAAAATTGATCGAAGCCGGCAAGGTTTGGGATCTGGATGAATTTCTGAAGAAGTACGATCCGGGTTCCCATCTGTTGACAGACTTTCCGGCTGACGTAAAGGAAACGATTATTGAACGCGATGGCGGCTTCTATGCTTTCCCGAGCCATATTGACTCAGAAGATGCAAGAAAACAGTATCCGCCATCCGGCCAATTTTACATTGACTTGGTTGATTATGGAAGTAATAATGCCATCGTCGTTAATGAAAATCTGTTGAAAGAGGCTGGTCTGACTCTGGAGGATATCAAAACCGAAAAAGGACTCCTTGCTGCCTACCAAAAGGTCAAGGATAAGAATTTGAAGGTTAATGGAGCTCCAGTCATTCCGTTATTGGTGGATGGAAAATCTTATCAGGATTCTACCTTGGCGTTTCTCCAAGATTCGTTTGGCGCTATGCCGGTTGACAAGGATGGAAACTATAGGGACAAGCTACTTGCTCCTGAGACGAAAGAAGCGTTGAATTTTCTCTATAAAGCAAACAAGTCAGGCTACTTCGAGCCGGGTCAAATGACGGTAGATAACGCAGCGGTGAAAGCCGACATGGCTTCGGGCCGAGTATTTACTTTCATGGGCAACTCGGCAAATACGTCCTTTCAATTAAACAATTATTGGACATCCTCCGGTCCGGTTTTGTCGGATGCAGGCACCAAGCCTGTACTCGGGAAGTCTAAACGCGCCGGCGGCGGTTGGATGAAAACGTTTATTTCCAAGTCAGCCAAAGAACCTGAAAAGCTGGCAAAATGGCTGAGTTATATGAGCAGCAAGGAAGGTATGCTCATGCACATTTACGGTTTTGAAGGCGTTGATTACAAACTTGATGGCGAAGGCCATGTGGTCAAGACGGAGAAGGGCATTAAGGACGCCGCAGAATATATGACAACAGGGCTAAGCGCATTCTGGCCGTTCCATCACACTTCGTTCTCTTTTGGTACTCAGCAACCCCCTAATGAGGAAACGGATTTACAAGCCGTTACAGCCAATAGAGTCCAATCCACATACGGAAAGTCGCCGGAAACCGTTATTTATAATAATTCGCCATTAGGTCTGCCTGGAGATTTATTCCCGGCTGACAGTAAATTTGCCAATGATGAGCTGCAAATCAAGACCTATAAAGAAGCGCAAATCGCCAAAATCATTTTGGCCAAGGATGATACCGAGTTTAACAAGCTGTATGACGAGATGATCGCCCAGTTGAAGAAATTAGGTATTGAAGCGCTTGATACGGAAAGAAACAAATACGTGCAAGAAAAGAAAAAAGAATACGGAATCGATGTTATAGGCGTTAATTCCTAATTATATTTCGAGGTAAGAGGGGTGCCAAAGTGCTGCAGGCAATCACGCACTTTGGCACTGCTATTGTAAGAATGGAGGAGAACGCATGGCTTCAAAAAAACAAAAAGGATATAAGCTCGGCTATGATTTCAGAACTCAGCTCGAATTAAAGGTGATGCTGCTGCCGGCTGTGTGTCTCATCTTTCTTTTTGACTTTACCCCTTTATTCGGATTGCTTATGGCTTTTAAAAGCTACGAGCCTATTATGGGCGTAAAAGGGATTTTTACAAGCGATTGGAACCACTTTCAACACTTTATCCGCGTTTTTCAAAATTTTCAATTTTGGCCAATGGTTCGAAATACGCTCGGAATCAATCTATTGGGAGCTTTAGTGGGGATACCGGCCACTCTGTTGTTTGCGTTGCTGCTGAACGAGATCAAGCACCATAAATTCAAATCGCTGGTACAAACGGTTACTTATCTTCCCCATTTTCTTTCCTGGGTTATTTTTGGCGGCTTGTTCATTACGCTGCTCAATACGGACGGAATCGTTAACTTCCTGCTGATGGAGTTTCATTTCATCGACAAGCCCATTCAATTTTTAGCAGATCCGAAATACTTCTGGGGTGTCGCTATCGGAACAGGGCTATTAAAGGATATTGGCTGGGGAGCTATTCTTTATTTGGCGGCGATGGCAGGCGTAGACCAAAGCTTATATGAAGCTGCCGCGATCGATGGGGCAGGGCGATTCAAACGGATGCTGCATATTACAATACCGGGGATATTACCGACCTTGATGGTGTTGATTATATTTGCCGTCAGCGGCATGCTGAATAACAACTTTACCCAAATCTATGTGCTCCAGAATACTTTGAATTTGCCTACCAGCCAAGTCATCGATACGTACGTTTATCAAACCGGCTTGCTGCAATTCCAATTTGCATCGGCAACGGCGATCGGTCTGCTTAAATCGGTATTTGCTTTATTATTGCTGGTTGGCGCAAATACACTATCGAAGAAATTGACAAAATCAGGGCTTTTTTAAGGAGAGATCAATATGGTTGGCGGGAAAAGTGTAGGGGAACGCGCGTTTAATCTATCCACCGTCACGATCATGATTATTCTGATGATTGTGACCTTGTATCCGTTTTGGTTTTCATTGATCAGTTCCTTGAACAGCGGCGAGGACTTGGCGCGCGGTCCGGTATTTCTATGGCCAAGAGAGCTTACTTGGGCCAGCTGGCAGACGGTATTGGCCGATTCCGGCATGCTCCAGGCGGCTTGGATTACCGCTTCGCGTACGGTTATTGTAACTGTAGCTTCCATTCTGTATACGTCGATGTTCGCTTACGCGTTCTCCCGGTCTTATCTGAAGGGAAGGAAGTTCTATATGACGATCGGCTTCATCAGCATGTATTTCAGCGGAGGGTTGATTCCATCCTTTCTGTTAATGAATTGGCTCGGGCTGTACGATCATTACTTGGTATATATTCTCCCCGCACTGTTCGGAGGATTCTGGAATGTCATCATATTCAACGCGAACTATAAGGGCATTCCGGAATCCTTGTTCGAGTCGGCCAAGATGGACGGCGCAAGTGAGTTCAGAATATTTTTCCAGATTGTCATTCCTCTCTCGAAGCCGGTGCTGGCAGCGCTATCCGTATTTACGGCGGTCAATATTTGGAATGATTACGGAACGACTCTTTACTTTACGCAGTCACCCGATTTGCAGACGCTGCAGTACGTCATTCTTAGACTGATCCAATCCAATCGGGCGGTCGAAAATATGATGAGCACGGTTGAAGGTTCCAGTTTGGCGGTGTCGCAGTTATTAAATAACTCGAAGGGGCAGGGGCTCGTGACGGCGCAAACGATCGAGCTTGCGGCAATGGTCATCGCTTCGATTCCTATGATTATTATGTATCCTTTCGCTCAAAGGTTCTTTGTTAAAGGTGTTTTACTCGGCTCGGTAAAAGGATAATGGAAAAATGGCATAAAGGATCTCCTCGCCGATTTCAGCCGGCCGCAGGAGATCCTTTGCGTAGAAAGGGCAGTCTTCTTCATGCTGAGATAATCGTACATTTTTTTTAATTGCATTCAAGTATAATATCATCTATTATGTGTATGAATTAATAAATTTATATAGTGATTAATGTTTTTATTTATTCACCTAAAAGCAATGTCGTAAAAAAGAATAATCAAAATACGGCAATAATTGTGAAGGAGATTAAAAGCGATGAAAGAACGAGGGACACTTAAGATATCTACGCAGGAGCGAGGTGCGGAATTAGGCGATCTGTTCGGCATCTTTTTCGAGGACTTAAATCATGCGGCGGACGGCGGACTATACGCTGAACTGGTTCAGAACCGCTCCTTCGAATTCGATCCGATCGATCATCCGGATTACCATGCCTTTACAGCGTGGGAGAAAGTCGAGCGAGGCCGCGGAAGAGCTGAATTGACGGTGGAAGAGAGTAAGCCGTTCTCAGAGCGCAACAAGCATTACGCGGTCATCGAGATATTGTCGGAAGGCGACGGCGTCGGCATTACGAACCAAGGCTTTAATTCCGGGATACCCGTCAAGCAAGGCGAAGCTTATACGTTCTCGTTCTACGCCAGACGGGATGCCAGCTTTGACGTACCGGTTCGAATTACGGTCGAAGGCATGGACGGTACCGTTCATGCTGCTGCTGAAATTGCGGTGGCTTCTAATGAGTGGAGAAAGTATAAAGCGGTATTGACGGCAAACGCTACGGATGTCAGCAGCCGGTTAGCGATCGTGACGAAAGGAAGCGGCAGGCTTTATTTGGATATGGTCTCTTTATTTCCGCTTAAAACTTTCCGAAACCGGCCTAACGGTATGCGCGAGGATATAGCTGCGCTTATCGCGGATTTGAAGCCGAAGTTTATGCGTTTTCCGGGGGGCTGCCTGGTCCATGACGGTTCGCTCAATCCGGATGACAGGAATTCCATGTATCGCTGGAAAAACACGATAGGCGAAGTAGAGCAGAGACCGGCGAGGCGGAATAATTGGCGTTATAACCAGACACTGGGCCTCGGTTATTATGAGTATTTTCTGTTCTGCGAGGACATTGGAGCCAAGCCGATTCCGATACTGCCTGCCGGGTACGATCCGCATCATAAAAGGATCGTTCCTCTCGATGAGCTGCAGCCATGGATCGATGACGCGCTTGATCTGATCGAGTTTGCCTGTGGAGACGCCACTACCGTATGGGGCGGTATCCGCGCGGGGTTAGGCCATCCGGAGCCGTTTGGGCTGGAGTATATCGGTATCGGAAACGAAGAGGTCGGCGAACCTTTTTTCGAGCGGTATGCCTACTTCCACCGGGCTATTAAAGAGAAATATCCCGATATGAAGATCATCAATTCCAGCGGCCCGTTCGCGGCCGGCGGGGAATATGAACGAGGCTGGAAATCAGCCAGAGACAACGGCTCGGATCTCGTGGATGAGCACTATTACCAGTCGCCGGAATGGTTTTTGGCCAACTATGACCGGTACAATCATTTCAAAGCCGATGAACCGAAGGTGTTTTTGGGCGAATATGCATCCTGGGGCAATACGTATTACAATGCGCTTGTCGAAGCCGCGTTTATGACCGGGCTGGAGCGGAACGCGCATGCCGTCGGACTGGCCTGCTACGCGCCGATGCTTTGCAACGTCGATTACGTCAACTGGAAGCCGGATATGATTTGGTTCAATAACCATGAGGTGTACGGAACGGCGAATTATTATGTGCAGCAGTTATTTATGCACCATCAGGGAGATCACTTGCTGAAAATTGAAGCAAACGGGTTTGAACGGCCGCATGCCGAACCGGCTTCGCCGATCACAGGGAAGCTCTCGCTAGGTACGGATCTTTGTTCTGTCCAGTATTGGGACATTAAACTGATCAATGATGAGACGGGAGAAGTCAAGCATTTAGCCGGGCTCGACGGGATGCTTTCGGATACGCAGGAAGATCGGTTGAATGGGACCGTTGTCAAGACGCAGGAGCTGGATGAAACGGATTGGGGCAGCTATACCTTGCGTTTCAAGGCGAAGAAAATAAGCGGTCCCAAAGGCTTTGACGTTTATTTCGGAAAGAACGATGATGAGAATCAGTTGATATGGGAAATTGGCGGGTGGCAGAATCAGGATTCCGCGGTCTTTTCCAAAGTGGACGGCAGAGGCTCATGCCTAACCCAAAGCTTATTTACGTTGGAAACAGGCATTGCATATGAGTTTGCTTTAGAAGTGTCGGGAAGGCGGATTCGAACCTATATCGACGGCGTCTTGATTAATGACACAGAGGATAAACTGCCGATCATCGAGCCGTTGTATTTTTCCGCCAGCGCCGATCAATCGACTGGAGATGTCATCGTAAAGGTCGTCAATATGCAGGAGCAAAGCGCAGCCGCACAGGTCGTATTGGCGGATTTGCCCCAAGCGCCGACGTTGGTCGAGGTGTTCGAGCTGTCCGGATATGCGCTTGATGAAGCGAATGATTTCGAGTCGCCTAAGCGGATTTTGCCTAAGCGGAAAGAGCTGCAGATTGAGGCTAACAGCTTCTTCTATGATTTTCCAAAGCATTCCGTTACGATTTTTAGAGTGAAATAACGGGGACATTCCATTCCTGCGCAAAGAGATCCGTTTATCGTCAGATCACCGCTGGGGAATAAATTTTACCTGGTTGCAACCGATCTCAAGATACACGGTAACGGAGATTGGCAGCGTGCCGTCACGGCTGGCAGCCGGTCCATAATGATTTGGGAATCTGCGGATCTTGTTCATTGGTCGGACCAAACGATGGTCGAAATCGCTCCGGCAGAAGCGGGATGCGCTTGGGCGCCGGAGGTTTTCTACGACGCGGCCTCCAGGGAATATAACTTGTTTTGGGCTTCCATGCTGAATGGACCAGACTCTCAAAGCGTATCGCGGAACGCTGACGGGACTGGATATCGAGTGGGGACGCAATACGTTTTGGGCTCCGGAAATCTATTGGCATGATGGAATCTATCATATGTATGTCTCGTATATTCAAGGCGTGCCGGAAGATTGGGGCCGTCAGGCCGATATGATGCATTATACAAGTCCTGATCTGATAACGTGGAATTTTCAATCCAAGCTGGCCATATGCGAGCAGAGCATCATAGATGCTTGTATTTATAGGCTGCCAAGCGGTACGTTCCGGATGTGGTTCAAAGAAAACAACCATACCTATGCGGCCGACAGCGCGGATTTGTATCATTGGGAGCGAGTTGGACCCGTGATCGAAGGACGCGGGCATGAGGGGCCGAATGTGTTCCGCTTCAAAGATTATTATTGGATGATCGTGGATGAGTGGAGAGGGCAGGGCGTTTACCGTTCGGACGATTTGATCGGCTGGGAGCGCAACGGCCTCATTCTCGATAAGCCGGGAACTAGAGAGGAGGACGGCACGATCGGCCTGCATGCCGATGTCGTCGTTCAGGGAGAAGAGGCATATATTTTTTACTTTACGCATCCCGGCAGAATCGGCGGGAATGAAGCTTCGACTTATGAGACAAGGCGTTCATCCATTCAGGCAGCGAAGCTTGAAGTCATTGACGGCGTCCTAGTATGCCACCGCGACAAGCCGTTCGAGCTGAGGCTGCAGCCGGAAACCGATTGAGCTCAGGGTCTGGAGAGTGGGGCCTTGGTCACGGTCTTTAGATTGCACAGCAGTCACATAAATTAATGGAATGACATTCACATCCTTTTTCCACAATTGTATCTGAATTACACCATACTCTCCGGCTACACTGAATGCGGGAACCAAATTCGAATGTATGAAGGAGAGAGGGAAAATGAAAAAGAAATTTGCAGCGTTGATGGTTAGTTTAATGATGTTCGCCGGAGTTGGAAGCGCGTATGCGAGTGAGGTGCGGCCGGCCCCGTCAGTGAACGAAAGCATAATGGAAAGCGGCGAAACCGCGTTTCTTGCCCAAAAGCCCGATGTGTTGAAGCAGATCCAGGATGAACTGCACAACATAACCCTTTACGGGTAGAACGGCTTGGATTGAAAACGCAAATTGTCCAAAAGCAGGATCAAATTCTCGACTTGATCATTGAGGCCAGAGAATCGGCGACAAGGAAGCGTTGAAACAAGCTGCCGAGGTTAGGAAACAGCTTTATAAGGTTAATGCGGAGCTTAAAGATTTGTGGAAAAAGATAGCCGTAGAAAAGAAAGCATTCAAGCAAGCCGTTAAGGACGGCAGCAACGAGCAAGCTCAGACGCATATTGACAGGGCGATCACAATCTTCGGCGAAATTAACGGTAAGCTAGGACAAAAGGCCGGTTTGCCCGATCAAATGATAGCCGATCTGAGCTAGCTAATGCCTTCCATAAGTTTGTGGCTGCGTATTTACAGAAGGGGCTGTTTCAAAAGCGGTAAGGTGGCTTGATGGACAGCTCGCTTTGAGCAACAATGACGCGAAAAGAAGAGGAAATGGCTGTGCAGGTTGTTAGTCCTGAACTGCCATTTTTTGATTTCGATCGATTGCTGCTTTCTTTAGCAGATTACGGACAAGCGAAAGCCGCCCGGCCACAAGGCCTGCCTTTGGCAATCCGCGAAGCAGGAATCACCTGTTTAATTCGATTTCACAAAACTAAATCGCGCTGCTCGGAGTATTAGTTTGATTTCACAAAACTAAATCGCACTCGGGGTGCGAGTATGGCGGATTAGCTCTATTTTGCAAACGTAATCGGTTATTTTTAGATGCTGCTCTCCCAATACGCTGTTTAATTAGGCACAATCAAACTAATTGCCCTCTATCGGATAACGATCTTCCATTAGTTTCGGAAAATCGAATTAAACTGCCGGGCGGTGAACGGTGCTGGAGAAGCGTGTAATTAAAAAGCGGCGATGTTTGCGGAATGAGCTTCTTCCGCAAACATTTTGACAAATGCTTGGAATAGTATTGACCTGTTCTTTTTAAAGAACTACAATGACTATATCGTCTGTTATAGCGTCTTTTCATTTTGATTGTAATCGCTTAGCTTGACATTAGGATCTAAACTGGCCGAAGGAGAATTCTATGATTGGGGAACGGATTAAAAGTCTACGGGAAAAAAAGGGCTATTCGATAACGAAGCTTGCCGACCTGGCAGGCGTATCCAAGTCCTACTTGAGCTACATTGAGCGCAATATGCAGAATAACCCATCTCTTCAAGTAATGGCAAAAATAGCAGCTCCTTTGGATTCTAACATTGAATATTTACTTGGAGAAGAGCCTTTACCAAAAATTCACGAGGAAGATATGTTGGACGAGGAATGGCAATTAATTATTAAAAATGCGGTTGATGAAGGTATGAGCAAAGGCGACTTTCAGGCTTTAAAAGACTTGATACGTTCGAATTTGTGGAAGGAAAGCAGGACGGATGCGAATGCAAATCCGGACGAGAAAAAGAAAACATCAAATATCATTATTCTTCATATCGATAACTGACAGTGAATGAAAAAAGATAAAATGATATTGACATGTTCTTTATAAAGAACTACTATTGACTTAGTGTTCTTTATAAAAAACAGTACTGGCAGGTGCACTCATGTATAGAAAACAAGACGATATGCAGACAGAGCGAAACGAGAAAGAAATAGGAAAAGAAATTAACCTCAAGGCATTATACACCACCATGAAAAAACGTCTCTGGATAGTCGCTCTTATTACCATCACATTGACGGTAATAGCGGGTATTTACAACTCAAGGCCTGAAACTCCTATGTATGCTGCTACCTCTCGAATAATTATCTCTGCCAGCGCCGATGTGGTGGGAACGGCGAGGGTCATGATTCGAGAACCAATTGTCCTTAACAAGGTGGCTGAGGAGTTAGGGCTGGATCGTTCTGCTGCAGAATTAAGAAGTCAAATAAGGTTGGGCACTGTCGATGACTCCCTTATTACGGTAGTAACGGTCGTCGATCCTGATGCCAAACTAGCGGCTGATATTGCAAACACTGGAGTTGAAGTGTATAGGGAGGTAGTTGCGGAAACGCTTGGTGTGAGCAATATCAGTGTACTTACAAAAGCGGAAGAAAGCTCGTTCTCTATAAATGAGAAAAGCAACACAATTTTGTTTGTCGCTTTTATCGCAGGTCTTATTTTGAGCATAGGATTAATCTTCTTTTTGGACTCTTTGGATGATTCAATCAGTTCGGAACGAGAGGTTGAGGAGATATTAGGCTTAACGATGCTTGGGCAAGTGTCCAAAATGAAAAGAAAAGATATACCAAAACAATCGAAGAAGCAGAAAAACATCTTAGCGCGAGGTGAAACTATTGGGTCGTGAACGAATAAAACCTGCGAAATCTTTCGTGAATAGAAGCCTGCTATCCTATACGGATCCTCATGGCAACATATCCGAGCAATACCGAACCATAAGAAACAATATCCATTATGCCGCAAACGAGAAAAAAGTCCGTTCTCTGTTAGTGACATCCCCTTCAGAAGGGGATGGGAAATCAACGGCTACCGTAAATTTGGCCATTTGCATGGCACAACGGGGTGATCGGGTACTTGTAATCGACGCCAACTTTAGAAATCCGATTATCCACCAAATTTTCAGCGTACAAACTTCTCCAGGCTTGTCGAATGTGTTAGGACAACAACTCGATATTCGCGAGGCGATTTATAACACCGAGGTCGAAAGCCTGGATATTTTGCCAAGCGGACAGCGATTTTTTAATTCAACAGAATTGCTTGATTCTCAGCTTATGGTTGAAGTCATGGAATACGCGGTTGCACATTATGATTTCATTCTACTCGACTGTCCTCCAGTATTAGGTTTGCCTGATACGAATGCATTGGTTAGTAAATGTGACGGTGTGATCCTTTTGCTAAAGAGCGGTAAAACGCAGCAAGAGCAGGCTAAGGAAGCCAAGCGTGCATTGCTATTTGCCAAAGCCAATATATTAGGCGTCATATTAAACAAAAAGAGCGTTTGATGATTAAATTCGGATAGCGCTTTTTTGCGGGTTATTGTTCTTTATTAAGCACAACAATTCTTGGAAAACGAATAATAGTAGAGTTCGGTAATGTCTCCTTACCGTTATCAACGGAGGCACTCGGCCATGCTGTGGGTTGAATGAAGCCTTAGACGCTAGTCGTCAAGAGTGTGGTGTGAGGGCGGGTTGAATGCCCTATGGCTCTACAATAGAGTTTTTAACTATGAGGTTTTGATTAAGACCTGATAGTTAAACACTCTAATGGAGTGTCGTTATAATCCATTCATTAGTCGTTATAAACCATTCATTATTCGATCTATCATCTGGAAAGGGTGAACTGGCTTTGACGTATCGGCAACGGTTATCTTTACTAATTATAATCGATTCTTTTATCGTGCTAACGGCCATCTTTTTTAGCAGGTTTTTGCTGGACGCCTCACTTAATGTGATAACGGCTCCCATCGTCATTAGTTCGATTACGCTGCTGCTTAGTCATCATTTCTTTTCCTTCTATTACAAGCTTTATAAGAAGGCGTGGGAATATGCGAGTGTTGGAGAGCTGATGATTATTACGAAGGCGGTCTCTCTCTCGATCGTAACGGCGGCGATCATTCAACAAATCGCCATGCAGGATGTGTTTTTTCGCTTACTAGCTGTAACCTGGATGATTCATATGCTGCTAATCGGCGGCTCAAGGCTTTGCTGGAGAATCGTAACAAGCAAATATCATAAAAATGGGGGGCAGCGCAAAAAGACATTGATTGTCGGAGCGGGATCGGCAGGCACGATGCTGGCTAGACAGCTTCTTAGAAATAGTGAAACGGAGCTTATGCCCTCCATGTTCGTGGACGATGACGTCAACAAGCATAATCTTGATATTATGGGAATTCCGGTTATCGGAGGAGTAGCGAGTATCGCTAGCATTGCGCGGATACATAAGATTGATAATATCGTAATCGCGATTCCTTCTCTTAATAAGAAGCAGCTTAATACGATCTTTACCGAATGCGCCAAGACGACAGCCAAAACCCAAATCATACCGATGCTTGAGGATTTGGCGACTGGGAAAGTATCCGTCAATCAATTTCGCGACGTGCAAGTAGAGGATTTGCTTGGCCGCGAGCCGGTAGAGCTCGATATCGACAGCATCTCGGGTTACGTTACGCAAAAGGTTGTTATGGTTACCGGCGCGGGCGGTTCAATCGGCTCGGAGGTATGTCGGCAAATATCCAAGTTTTTGCCGGAGAAGCTCATTCTGCTCGGACATGGGGAGAACAGCATCTATTCTATTGAAATGGAGCTAAGAGAGCTTTACGGGCATACAAAAATTCAGTTTGCGACCGAAATTGCCGATCTTCAGGATGCCGACAAAATGTTAGCTGTCATGCAGGCTCATCGTCCTCAGGTGGTTTATCATGCAGCAGCTCATAAGCATGTACCGCTAATGGAAAGAAATCCGGAGGAAGCATTCAAAAATAATGTTCTTGGCACGCTGAACGCAGCCAAAGCTGCAAGCATGAGCAGGGTCGACACCTTTGTTATGATTTCGACGGATAAAGCCGTAAATCCAACAAGTGTAATGGGAGCAACCAAGCGAATAGCGGAAATGATCATCCAGCATATGGACCGAATTAGTTCGACTAAGTTTGTTGCGGTGAGATTCGGTAATGTGCTCGGCAGCCGGGGCAGCGTCATTCCTTTATTCAAGAAGCAAATCGAGAAGGGCGGACCAGTTACGGTAACCCATCCCGACATGGTTAGGTATTTTATGACCATTCCCGAAGCTTCAAGGTTAGTTATCCAAGCAGGAGCGCTTGCGAACGGCGGTGAAATTTTCGTTCTGGATATGGGAGATCCGGTGAAAATAACCGATCTTGCTCAAAATGTGATTCGTATGTCGGGCTACACGGTAGAGGAAATAGGTATTCAATACACAGGAATCAGACCTGGCGAGAAGCTCTTTGAAGAAATGCTGAAGGAAAATGAAATGAATGATCAGCAGGTTTATCCAAAAATATACATAGGCAAATCAAATGAGGTTGATTACGAGGAGATTGAAGAAATCATTAGGGATTTCAACGGGATGAACAAAGCAGAATTGCGGATTCGTCTGCTCGATCTTGCAAATAATGTTGTTGTTTTACCGAAGTTTGTGTCGGTAACAGGATAATAATAGCGAAGGAGCGGTTAAACCCAATGAAAGTAAGAAAAGCGATCATTCCAGCTGCAGGCCTAGGTACAAGGTTCCTTCCAGCAACAAAAGCAATGCCAAAGGAAATGCTGCCGATTGTGGATAAACCAACCATTCAGTATATCGTGGAAGAAGCTATCGAATCAGGCATTGAGGATATTATTATCGTTACCGGAAAGCATAAGCGTGCAATTGAGGATCACTTCGATAACTCCGTGGAGCTGGAGCAAATCCTAACGGCGAAGCATAAATTTGACCTGTTAAGTGAGGTTCGGAAGTCATCTGACATGGTCGATATCCATTATATTCGCCAGAAAGAGCCTAAGGGCTTAGGGCATGCGATTTGGTGCGCTCGTAAGTTTATCGGAAACGAACCGTTTGCCGTCCTTTTAGGCGATGATATCATTTCCGCTGAAAAGCCGTGCATTAAGCAAATGATTGAGAAATACGAGCAATACCGGACCTCGGTAATTGGCGTGCAGCGCGTAGCGGAAGATACGGTATCCCGTTACGGAATCGTAGACGGCAGCTCAATGGAAGAATCATTCCATAGGGTTAAGCATCTCGTGGAGAAGCCGTCGCGTGAGGATGCGCCTTCCAACATGGCGATTATGGGGCGTTACATTCTTAGCCCGGCCATATTCGATGTGCTCGGCAATCAACCACCTGGCGCGGGAGGAGAAATCCAGCTAACGGATGCCATTGCTACACTCAATCTATCAGAGGCGGTATATGCTTATGAATTTGAGGGTAAGCGTTACGATGTGGGAGAAAAGCTGGGATTCATTCAAACGACAATCGAGTTCGCTATGCAGCGGGACGATCTGCGCTACGAGCTGTTAGAATACCTGTCGCAAATGGTGGAGAAGAACGCCGTTCGTAAATAACGCTGGTATAGGGTGGTAAATATGGCCAATAAAATTTTGTTTTGCGCAACCGTTGATTACCATTTCAAAGCTTTTCATTTACCGGTTATGGAATGGTTTAAACAGCAGGGGTGGGAGGTTCATGTCGCTGCCAAGGGCGAGATGGTCCTTCCTTTCGTTGACAGGAAATTTAATTTGTCCATAGAAAGGTCACCCTTGCGATTAAACAACGTGAAGGCATACCGTGAGCTGAAAGCGATCATCGAGGAACAGCATTACGAAATGATTCACTGCCATACCCCAATGGGGGGCGTGCTCGCGCGTCTGGCTGCCCAGTCAGCAAGAAGAAACGGAACGAAAGTGATTTATACGGCGCATGGATTTCACTTTTGCAAAGGATCCTCGATTGTGAACTGGCTGCTTTATTATCCCGTCGAGAAGAGGCTTTCGAGCCTCACCGATTGTCTGATTACGATAAATGACGAGGATTATAATCTTGCCGTTACGAGAGGTTTTAAAGCAAGGAGCATTGCGCACGTGCATGGTGTAGGCGTGAATACGTATAATTACAAACCTTTGCCGAAAATTGACAAATGGCGATTACGTCAGGAACTTGATTATCGTATCGACGATTTCTTAATGTTCTATGCAGCAGAGTTTAACAAAAATAAAAATCATCAGCTGCTTGTTAGAGCGTTCGCTGCCATAAAGGATCAAGTGCCTCATGCGCGGCTGCTGCTGGCGGGTCAAGGTCCTCTTCTGGAGCCATGCCGCGAGCTGGCAGCGCAGCTCGGAGTAGCATCGAGGGTACAGTTTCTAGGTTATCGAACCGACATTGATAAGCTGCTGCCTATTTGCGATGTCGCTGTTGCGTCTAGTCTTCGTGAAGGCTTGCCCGCTAACATTATGGAGGCAATGGCGTGCGCGCTTCCCATTGTAGCGACACAAAACAGAGGACATTCGTCGCTGATTACCGAGGGAGAGAATGGATTTATAATTGCGCCAAACGACACGGATATGTTTGCCAGCCGGTTGAAGCAGTTAAGTGAATCGATTGAGCTGAGACAGAGAATGGGGAATAGAAGTCTGCAGCTGGTGCAGAAATACGGTTTGATTCAGGTGAAGCAAGAGCTCGGAGAAATTTATACGTCATTTATGTTGGGGGAACGGAATGAATCCCAAAGTCAGTATCGTCGTGCCTATATATAACATGAAAGACTATTTGGTCAGATGCTTAAGGAGCCTGCTTACACAAAGCTTAACGGACATTGAGATTATTGCCGTTAATGATGGATCGCGGGATTCCAGCTTAGAACTCCTTCAGCATTACGCCGAAGTGGATTCACGAATCGTAATCATCGATAAAGAGAATGGCGGAGTATCCTCCGCAAGAAATGAGGGTGTGCTTGCAGCCAGAGGACAGTACATTGGGTTTGTTGATCCGGATGACTGGGTCAATCCTGTCATGTACGAGGAGATGCACCTGGCGGCTGTCCGGGATGATGCCGATATAGTCATGTGCACATACATTCGCGAGTTTGGAACACATTCGAAAGAGAAAACATTCGATTTGCCTGAAATGCAAATGTACCGTGGAACTGATGTGCAGGAGAAAATACTCAGGCGGCTTGTCGGTCCTGTGAAGGAAGAGCTTGCGAACCCGGAGTACTTAGATGCATGGGGGACGGTCTGGTCAAAGCTTTATCGCGCCGAATTATTGAAAAACAATGATTTGAAATTCATGGATCTCAGCGTGATCGGAAGCAATGAAGACACTCTCTTTAACATTCATGCATTTTATTATGCGAAAGTTTTTGTCTTTCTCAATCGTCCGTTCTATCACTATTGGCGTGCGAATGCAGCATCGATTACTTCCACCTATAATCCTGTGCTGGCACAAAGATTCGATAAGCTGTACAACTGCATACAGTCCTTTGTATCCGAGAAAAAACTGCCTCTTGCGTATAAAACAGCCTTAAACAATCGGATTTGTATGAATGTATTGGGATTAGGACTTAACATTATGAGCGAGGATCATGAGACTTCTACACGAAAGAAGTTGAAAGCTCTAAATCTTTTGTTGCGCAGCGAGAGAATAAGCGAGTCTCTTAAAGCGTTTGAATTAGGCTATTGCCCTTTGGTCTGGAGGGCATTTTTTTTATGCGCTAAATTCAGATTTTCACTAGCTATTTACTTCATGCTTAAAGCGATTAACTGGATTCGGATTAGGAATACGGGGAGGATTACAGGTGAAACCGGTTCGAATATTGCAAGTGGTAACGATTATGAATCGCGGCGGATTAGAAACCATGCTGATGAACTATTACCGTCAAATGGATCGAAGCAAAATTCAATTTGACTTCATCGTTCACCGTCAAGAGGAAGGGCATTATGATCACGAGATTACAGCGCTGGGCGGAAAAATTTATCGCATGCCTCAAATCAGGCCGGGCCAATATAAATCATATTTCAGAGCATTAGATCAGTTCTTTATCGGCCATCCTGATTATCATGTTGTCCACTCCCATATTAATGAGAACAGCAGCTTTATTCTAAAAGCGGCAAAGAAGGCTGGAATACCTTGCCGAATCATGCATAGTCATTTAAGCGATTTGTCTCTGGATATTAAATTTCCGTTTCGTGTATACGCAAGGCTCTCTATGAAGGATAATCCGAGCAGCTATTTTGCCTGCTCGAAGAAAGCCGGAAAATGGTTGTTCGGCAAGCAAATATCCGAATCAGGCAAGGTGATTGTGCTTAATAACGCAGTAAACGTAAATGAGTTTTCATTCAATCAACGGTTGCGAGATGAAATAAGAGAAGAGCTGTCCGCCGGTGATCGTTTAGTCATCGGTCACATTGGAAGATTCAATGAACAAAAAAATCATGATTTTTTAATTGATGTTTTTAAAGAGATACATGACAAAGAACCTAATTCCTTGCTTATACTGGCTGGCGATGGTCATTTGAGACCCATGATCGAAAAGAAAATAAAGAAATTGGGCTTGTCGGAGCATGTGAGGATTCTCGGTGTCCGCAATGATATATCAAGGCTGCTGCAAGGAATGGATATCTTCTTGTTTCCTTCCTTATTCGAAGGGCTCCCGGTTGTACTGGTTGAAGCCCAAGCAGCCGGTTTGCGCTGTGTCATTTCCGATACGATCACATCGGAAACCGATGTAACAGGCAGGCTTCAGTTTATTAGTTTAAAACAGTCTGCCGAATTCTGGGCTCAAGAGATTATCGCAACTTCCTGCGAGCATGCGGACACATCAGATTTGTTAAGAAAAAATGGTTACGACACGACTACTATGGCGAAATGGCTATCGGACTACTATATGGATCAGTTGTCCATGGCTGCTTCAAGATAATGGGGGATAGAGAGTGAAGCCGACTTTAACAGTGTTTACGCCTACATATAATCGTGCCTATACGCTGCATCTTTGCTACGAGAGCTTAAAACGTCAGAGCTGTAAGGATTTTGTTTGGCTCATCATTGACGATGGCTCTACGGACAATACGAAAGAGCTCGTAGCGCATTGGATAGAAGAGAATTGCATTCCGATCCGCTATCACTTCCAAGAAAACAAGGGAATGCATGGTGCACATAATGCAGCCTATGAACGTATTGAGACTGAATTGAATGTTTGCATTGACTCAGACGATTATATGGCTGACGACGCTGTCGAGAAAATAACAGCTTTCTGGAAAGAATCAGGAAGTAACCGTTATGCGGGAATTGTTGGGCTGGACGTATCACAAAGCGGTGAAGTTATTGGAACGAGGCTTCCCGAACGCTTGAAGCATTCCACTCTTACAGAATTATACGCCATGCATCAGGTAAAGGGCGATAAGAAGCTCGTATATCGAACGGAACTAACGAGCAAGTATCCTCCTTATCCGATATTTCCAGGAGAGAAATACTGTCCCTTATCTTATAAATACATTCTAATTGATCAGGATTATCCGCTGCTCATTATGAACGAGGTACTTTGTGTCGTTGAGTACATGCAGGACGGATCAAGCTTGAACATCATTAAGCAATACAAAAAAAATCCTCATGGCTTTTCTTTCTTTCGTAAAGTAGCAATGGCCTATGCTCCGTCCTTGAAGGATAGCATTAGGGAGGCCATTCATTATGTATCCAGCAGCATCATTATACGAAATAAAAACTTTCTGAAAGAGTCGCCTCGGAAATGGGTCACTTTTTTTGCCATACCTTTCGGCGTCCTATTGTATATTTACATTCAGAATACTAGTAAAGCAACGGTCTTGAAGCAAAATCGTTAAGCATCCGATCTTCTAAAACAACAATGAAGGGGACGAATAAAATGTCGATACTGTGGATCACGCTGGCTTTCGTTTTCTCAGTCTCTTTAGTGGCCAGATACTTTTCAGTACCAACAGGGATCGCCCCTTCTAGGATCATACCTAACAGGTACCTCGCTTTTATTGCAGCGCTTGCGCTCGCTGCCGTATCCGGTCTTCGAGTAAATATAGGAGATACCTATTTATATATGCACAGCTACGAGGTCGGAGATTTCAGCTGGGCATCCGTTGTTAACAGCCATGATAAAGCCTTTAATATTTTGCAAATGCTGCTAAAGCAGCTGTCGGACGATCCGCAAATCCTTGTTTTAACAACTGGAATTTTGACCAATTTGCTGATTGTAATGGTTTTATACAACTATACAAGATTGTTTGAGCTTAGCGTCTTTTTATACATAACGACGGGAACATTTACGGTGTCGATGAACGGGATCAGGCAGTTTCTGGCTGCTGCGATTGTATTTTCCGCTACAAAATTTCTGCTGGAAGGCAAATGGAAAGCTTACATAACAATCGTTGTAATTGCTTCCTTCTTTCATCAGAGCGCGTTGATCATGATTCCGGTTTATTTTATCGTACGAAGGAAAGCGTGGACGAAAACGACTTTTATGCTGCTATCACTCGCCGTTCTCATTGTCGTTGGCTTTAATGAGTTTTCCGAGCTCTTATTCACGGCGATCAAGGATACGCAGTATGGTCATTATGAAGCGTTTGCCGAAGGCGGAGCTAGTACAATCAGGGCCATTGTCTGGATTATACCGGTCGTTATTGCCTACTTGGGAAGAACAAGGCTTAGTCAAATTTTTCCCAGAGCAGATATTATTGTGAATGTATCGCTGATCGGCGTTATTCTGATGATCATATCTACGCAAAATTGGATTTTCGCTAGAATGGCGATTTATTTTAATTTATATCAGCTTATTTTAATTGCGTGGTTAATTAAAGTATTCCGGGAAAAGGATCAGAAGCTGGTGTATTTGGTGATATTGATTTCTTATTTTTTATTTTACTTCTATGAATGCGTCATAGCTCTTGAGCTGGAATACAAAAGTGATTACTTAATTTGGCCGTTTTAAGGGGGTAAACGAATGAAGGCTTCAACCAAAATTCCTCGTATTGTCCATTATTGCTGGTTTGGGCGCGGGGAAAAACCAAAAAAAATGGTCAAATGCATGCGAAGCTGGCAAAAGCATTTAAGCGGCTATCAATTTATCGAATGGAATGAAGATAATTTCGATCTCTCTGTGAACAGGTATGTGATGGAGGCATACAAGGCCAAAAAATACGCATTCGTTAGTGACTATGCGCGATTGTACGCCTTATATCATCACGGAGGAGTTTACATGGATACGGATGTCGAAGTTATAAAGCCGCTTGATAAATTTTTGAATCATGAGGCCTTCTCCGGCTTCGAAGATCAAACATTTCTCCAGTCGGGGACAATGGGAGCGGCCAAACAACATCCTTGGATCAAAGAACTGCTGCAATATTACGATAACAGAAGCTTTTTGCATGAGGACGGTTCATACGATACAACAACGAATACGGCGGTTATTACGGCGATTTGCAAAAATCATGGTTTAGTTCTAAACGGTAAGCATCAGGTTCTTCAAAATGGAGTGAACTTCTATCCGAGAGATTATTTTAGTCCTTACGATTATATCAATGGCGGAAATTACAGGACGGATGATAGCCATACCATTCATCACTTCGCAAAATCTTGGCTTCCTGCGCATGTCCGGTTAAGAGGCGATGTGAAAAGGGTGGTAAGCCGCGTAGTAGGACCCAAAATGATAGCTCAAATGAGAAAGCTGTTATCTTCTTCTAATTAATGCGGAATTTATACGAGGGTTAGGAGTCATGATTAATGTTGAAACGATTATTCGATGTAGTTATTGCCGGCACACTGCTTTTGCTTTTTGTACCAGTCCTATTGATCACGGCAATTTTAGTTCGGATTAAGCTCGGCTCGCCGGTCGTATTCAAGCAGCAGCGTCCGGGTTTGCACGGCATTCCATTTCATGTGTATAAATTTCGTACAATGACCGATGAGAAAGACAGTTTCGGCCAATTACTGCCCGATCACTTGAGACTGACAGCCTTCGGCAGCCTGATGCGCAAATTCAGCCTGGATGAGCTGCTTCAGCTCATTAACGTAATTAAAGGCGATCTTAGCCTAATCGGGCCCCGGCCGCTGCTTATGGAGTATTTGCCGCTGTATACCGAAGAGCAAGCGAAGCGCCATCTCGTTCGGCCGGGCATTACCGGCTGGGCTCAAATTCACGGCCGCAACGCGGTCACGTGGGAAGAGCGATTCGAGCGCGATGTGTGGTATGTGGAAAATCAAAGTCTGGCGTTGGATTTCAAAATACTGCTGCTTACCGTGAAGAAGGTCATTCGGTCCGAAGGGGTATCGAATGCCAATCATGTAACGATGCCGGTGTTTCAAGGAACGACAACCGGCAGCGAAGGATAAAGCCATTTTTCAAGCAGCGTACTGCTTGGGAGATGGCTTCTTTTTTAATAAATTATAGAAAAGGATGTGTAGCAACGTGCAAGCGAATGAAATGAAACGAATTTATTTATCCCCTCCTCATATGAGCGGTAAGGAGCGCCATTATATCGATGAAGCGTTTGAGACGAATTGGATTGCTCCGCTTGGTCCGAATATAGACGCATTCGAGAAACAGCTGGCAGCCTATACGGGAGCTGCTGATGCGGTTGCAGTCAGCTCCGGCACAGCAGCTATTCACCTATCGCTGCAATTGCTTGGCGTAGGCGCAGGGGATACCGTATTTTGCTCGAGCTTCACATTTGTTGCGAGCGCCAATCCGATCCGATATTGCGGGGCGGAGCCCATCTTCATTGATTCCGAGCCGGATACGTGGAATATGTCGCCTGAGGCGCTGCAGCAGGCTTTCGAGGATGCGAATCGTCAGGGAAAGCTGCCAAAAGCGGTTATTGTCGTTCATTTGTACGGTCAGGTATCGAAGATGGACGAGATCATTGCACTGTGCGAGCAATATGAGGTTCCGCTAGTCGAGGATGCAGCGGAATCGCTTGGCTCAACTTATAAAGGCAAGCAAAGCGGCACCTTCGGCAAGTTCGGCGTCTACTCCTTTAACGGGAACAAAATCATAACGACCTCGGGCGGCGGCATGCTGGTATCGGACGATGTCGAGCTATTAAGAAAGGCGCGTTTTCTTGCTACGCAGGCAAGGGATGCCGCCCCACATTATCAGCACAGCAGCATTGGCTTTAACTATCGGATGAGCAATTTGTTAGCAGGTGTCGGCAGAGCGCAATTAGAGGTTTTGGATGAACGGGTAGCGGCAAGAAGGACGGTATACGAAAATTATGCGGGAGCATTCGCGGATCGAAGAGGAATCAGCTTCATGCCCGAATTAACCGGTACGAAATCCAATCGTTGGCTGACTGCTTTAGTTATGGATGAGCAGGAGACGAAAGTAACGATACCGGAGCTTCTGGACGCGCTGGCGGCTGCCAACATTGAGGCTCGGCCGCTATGGAAGCCGTTGCATTTGCAGCCTCTATTTGAAGGCAGCCGCTTCTATGCCCATAATGACGGCGAATCTGTATGCGGGCGTTTATTCCAAAGCGGCATTTGTTTGCCGTCAGGATCAAGCATGACTGTCGTCGATCAGGTAAGAGTTGTCGATTGCATGAATGACGTCTTCGACAGATCGGTAAAGAAAAGCGTCCAATCGGCATAAACAACAGGTTACAGGTAACGCTCGCCCTTTTCTCTTGCTCGAATGACTTTGGCTGGCGTACCGTAAGCGACCGAATAGGATGGAATATCGGATAAGACGGTAGATCCGGCACCGATGACGGTATGCTCACCGATCGTTTTGCCATGAATAATATTTGCGCCTAAGGAAATGACGGAATAGTCTTCAATGCTGACACTGCCTCCCGTACCGGCTTTTGGAGCCAGCGTGACAAAGCTGCCGAGCGTGGAGTCGTGATCGACCGTAGCTTGGGAATAAAGTACGCTATGCTTACCAATGCTTGTATCGCTGTTAACGACGCAGCCTGCCATGACTACTGTCCCTGCGCCGATTTGTGCGCCTCTGGCAATAGAAGCGGATGGGTGGATGGCGGTAATATAGGTGAACCGGGGATGAATGCCGGCGATTTTCGCTGCGATGGACGAACGGGTCCAATTATCTCCGATGGCTATGATGCCGAGGCTTATACAATCAGAGTTCGCTGTCAGCCAGCCTTCATCGCCTAAAATTTCATAGCCATAAAAAATCGAACCTGCTGGTTTATAGCCGTCCAGCAAACCCGCGATACGATACAAACCTGCTTTCTCTATCGTATCAATAACGGCCTTCGCATGACCGCCGGCACCATATACGACAATGCTTTGCATGAGCTTCACTCTTCTCTCCTAATAAACTGTTTCTATGGACACTTTCATTCTAGCAGAATCAATCGTTTTTTTCTAAAAGAATAGTGAACCCAGGGAATGGTGATTGACAGATATTAGGCAAGGTGATAATCTGTACTTGTGTTCGTTTTATAGAACAAAATTTAAATTTTGTTCGTTATTGGCTAATTAGTATGAAGGAGATATCCATGAACAACGACGTCACTCTACATATGGAAGATCTGTCTGATGAATTGAGATTGATGCTTGCATTTCTCTCGTCAGATGATGAGGCGGATCAGTCCTTCGATTACAAGGAGCTGCTGCAAAGGGTGGATTGGGACCAATTTATTGAGCTGGCAAGGCATCATCGGGTATTCCCTACCGTTAACCGCAAGCTGCAGGAGCTGAAATCAGCGGAAATTCCGGTATTTGTCACCCAAATGTTTCACCGTGACTATTATCGCAATACTTTGCAAATGCTGACGCTCAGCGGAGAGATGGAGCAGCTCGCCAAGGCGTTCTCTGAGCGGGGTCTGCGTTCGCTGTTTTTGAAGGGACCGGTTATAGCTGCTGACCTATATGGTGACGTATCGCTGCGTACTTCCTGTGATCTCGATCTCCTTATCCCGATAAAGGAGCTGGAGCAGGCAGAAGCGCTTCTGGTTTCTCTTGGGTATGAAAAGGATGAATATATCGTTTCCGTATTGAATGATTGGAAGTGGAGGCATCATCACACAACCTTTCTGCATCCGAAGAAAGGAATTAAGGTTGAGCTTCATTGGCGGCTTAATCCAGCGCCCTCCAAGGAGCCCAGCTTTAACGAGCTTTGGAGCCGTAAACGTAAGAGCGCTTTGATCAGCCGCCCGCTTTACTACCTGGGAAGAGAAGATTTGTTTATGTTTCTTGTGTCTCATGGCGCCCGGCATGGCTGGTCGCGGCTGCGCTGGCTGCTCGACATCAAGCAGCTGGTCAATCAGAAGCTGGATTGGCCGAAGCTTACCCGGCTGCTTAGCAAGCATAGTTATTCCCATATCGGCGGGCAGGCGCTGCTGTTAGCGGCACGCTTATTATCCCTTCCCCTTCGGGACGAGATGAAGCCGCTGCTCGCTGGAAGGAAGGCGCATTGGCTGGCTGAGGATACGATGTTTTATGTGCACAGGCTGGTCAATTTACACTCCCCGCCGATACCGGAAGAAATAAGCCGCTTTCATAAGCGTTATCTCTTCGCCTTATTAACGGTTCCGCAAAAAATACAGTTTGTTGCCAGCTTCCTGTTTCCTTATCCCGAGGATGCGGAGACGCTGCCGCTTCCAAAGGCGCTTCACTTCCTGTACTTTCCGCTGCGGCCTTTTTTATGGCTGTTTAGGAAAACGAAAAGTTAAGCTTTTTACTATTTAGATTAAATTTGGTGACTAGGAGATTGAGATGAGAAACGTATTAGTTGCTTCTTATGATATGGAGGTTGGCGGCGTAGAAAGAAGCTTAGCCAGCATGCTCGACGAATTTGACTATGTTGAACATTCAGTCGACTTGATGTTGTATCGACATAAAGGTGATTTCATGAATCTTCTAAACAAAAGAGTTCATTTGTTGGATGAAATTCCTGAATACACCTCTTTTCGTAAAAGCATAGGCGAGACTCTTAGAGCCAAACATCTCTGGATAGGACTTACGCGTGTATTATCGAAGGTCCTTGTATCATTATTAGGCAAAATCAACGGTATCTCCGAGTCAGGATATATACAGCAGCAACTCATGTGGAAATTTGCGCTGCCTTTTCTTCCGGATGTCAAGAAAGAATACGACGTGGCAATCAGCTATCTATGGCCTCATTATTTTGTAGCGGAAAAGGTACGTGCCAGAAAAAAAGTGGCTTGGATTCATACCGATTTTTCTACCGTGAGCACGAACCGCAAAATGGATTTAAAGATGTGGCATAAATTCGACTACATCGTCGCTGTATCGGATGCATGTAGAGAATCGTTTTTGAAGAAATACGAATCTTTAAGAAATAAGGTTATTGTGATGGAAAATATTATGTCGCCCGAATTTATTAAAGTAATGGCCGATGAAGAGGTATCGGACAATCCAATGGCGTCGGATCCCCGCTTTAAATTGTTGACGGTTGCCAGATTGTCTCACGCAAAAGGAATAGATAATGCCGTTAGGGCATTTAAAGTGCTTGCCGACAAAGGTTACGACGACATGGTTTGGTATGTTGTGGGCTACGGCGGAGATGAAGCTGTCATTCAGGATTTGATTGTCCAGTATAAGCTTGAAGGGAAATTTATTTTATTGGGCAAGCAAATAAATCCTTATCCTTATATAAAGTCATGCGACCTGTATGTGCAGCCATCCAGATACGAAGGGAAGGCGGTAACGGTCACGGAAGCTAAAGTTTTAGGGAAACCGATTATGATTACGAACTATTCAACAGCCGCAAGCCAAGTCGAGAACGGTGTCGACGGCATCATATGCGAGCTTAGCCCGGAGGGCATTGCGGGCACAATCGAGAATCTCTATCAGAACAAGGAGCTCCGAAGCACGCTCGTAAGCAATATTAAGGATAAGGATTACAGCAACAGCTTTGAGCTTGATAAGCTCTATCAAATTATAGTTTAGCACTCGCGGGTGAAAGGAGTGTGACAATAGCCGTGAGCATTAAAGTGAGTGTAATCATTCCCGTATATAACGCCGAGAAATATTTGGAAGAATGTATTTTATCTTTACTTCATCAGACGCTTCACGCCTGTGAGTTTATATTTGTCAATGACGGCTCGACGGACAAAAGCAGGTTTCTCATCGAAAGATACCAGGCGAAGGATAGCCGAATAAAGCTTCTCAATCAGGAAAATCAGGGGGTAAGCGCAGCCAGAAATGCCGGGCTGCAGATCGCTGTCGGAGAGTATGCCGGATTCGTTGATGCGGATGACTACATCGAGAAGGATATGTATCAAACGCTGTATGCCGCAGCTGTCCAACATAACAGCGACGTCGTCGTGTCCAACTTGGAGAGTGAGCTCGAGGGCAGCAGGGTGGTTACAAAATATAGCTTTCCATCTGGCAAGCCGCTGGATCGAGCTTTTATCAAGGAGCAAATTATGCCGTATTTCCTTAAAGCGGATGATCTCAACACGGCGGTGAACAAAATCTATCGGATCGACTTGCTGGCCGGGCATAGGATTGCTTTCCCGGAGAAGGTCGCCTTAGGCGAAGACGGGATGTTCAATATGTTTTTTTTCAGCCATGCGGCGACGATGACCTATGTGAATTATACGGGCTATCATTATAGGGAAGTGAAAGGAAGCGCTACCCGAAACATCAGGGAGAAGGATTACTTCGGCAAAGCAATCGAGGTATACAGAATGGCTCCCCCTCAGATCTACAATGAAATGATCCCCAGCGAAACCGTTCATCAGCTAAAGTCAATACGGCTTATCAGCAGTATGCTTTCCTACATTTACATATATTTCAAGCCAAGCAAGGATATGAGTTTTACAAAAAGATACAGCTACGTCAAGCAAATGATTAGCAACAGTCATGTTAGAGAGGCGCTGCCGATGTATTGGAATGAGATGCAAAGCTCAATAGGACGTTACGAGCGATTCATTCTGAGCATGGTGAGAGCGAGATCAACGGTTGGCCTGATGTGCGCGGTTGCCTACAGCAGACTAAGAAATTCATAACATGAATGAAAATTGGGGGATTGAGCATGAAAATTATGATGTTTGCGCATGGAGGAAGTCTGAACAGGGGCTGTGAAGCGATCGTTCGCTCGTCGACGAAGCTGATTAAGGAGAAAATCGGCGGGTCTAAAGTGTATTTGGCCTCAGAGAAGCCGCAAACCGATAAGGTGATTTCGGCCTTAGACGGAATTTATGACGGCTCGAAGTCGAGTATTAGAAAATATTCTTTGGATTGGTTCGTAGCGTCGCTTCAATATAAGCTGCGTAAAGATGAAACGTACGCGCTTGGCGTCATCGAGCAGAACATCATTAACCGGATCAAGGATGTAGATGTTTGTTTATCGATAGGCGGAGACAACTACTGCTACGGAGAGCAGCCGAATTGGTATGAGATCGATCGCCGCGTGAAGGCGCAGGGGAAGAAGCTGGTGTTGTGGGGCTGCTCGATCGGCGAAGAGGATATGTCTGAGCGGAAGCTGGAGGATTTGAAGCTGTTCGATCTCATCGTCGCGCGCGAGACGTTAACCTATGACATGCTCAAAAATAAAGGCTTGCGCAATGTCAGGCTGGCTGCCGATCCGGCCTTTACGATGGAGCAGGAGCAGCTGCCCTTGCCGGGTGGCTGGCAGGAAGGAAACACGGTTGGCATTAATTTTAGCCCGCTTGTATGGAAACGAAATCAAAGCTCGCGAGAAGCGGTTAAAGGGCTGATCAACCATATTTTAGAAACTTCCAGCATGACGGTCGCCCTTACCCCTCATGTCATCGAAGGCGGAAATAACGACTTTGAGGTGCTGGAGCAGTTTTATCAGGAATTTAAAGATACAGGGCGTGTTATTTTGCTGCCGGATCATTTGACGGCCATTCAATATAAAGGATATATCGCGAGAATGCGTTTTTTCATCGGTGCCCGAACGCATGCGACGATAGCGGCCTATTCGAATTGCGTGCCTACGATGGTGCTGGGCTACAGCGTGAAATCGAAGGGCATCGCCAAAGATATTTTTAACGAAGAAAAGCTTGTGCTCGGAATCGACGATATTTCAAGCAGCAGCAAGCTCATTCAGCATTATGACGAAATGATTAGAGAAGAAGATGAGATTAAAAGCAGACTAAAGCAATCCATTCCGAACATCAAACAAATGTCCTATAAGGCAGTTGAATATTTAAAGGAGCTAGCATGAGGTGAGCATGAAAAAAAATTTATTGTTCGTCATGCCCAGCCTGTCGGCAGGCGGTGGAGAGCGAAGTCTGGTCAATCTTCTCTCGCAAATGAATTACGATGAATATAATGTCGATTTGTTCCTGCTGAGCCATGAAGGCATCTTTATGGATTTGCTGCCGAAGGAGGTAAACGTGCTGCCTTTGACCGATACGTACAGTCGGTTTACGAGGCCGCTTCTGAGCTCGGTAGGACAGTTTATAAGCAGCGGCAGCGCAGCGATGGCCTATAGCCGTATGATGTTCAGCCTTACTAACCGCATGCCGAAGGAAGTAGGAATAAGAGAGCAGGAGAGCTGGAAATATCTTGCCAACTCCTTGAGCAGGCTTAACAAGAAGTATGATGCGGCTATCGGATTTTTAGAGAAGACGTCCATCTATTTCTGCGTGGAGAAGGTTGATGCAGTCAAAAAAATAGGTTGGGTGCATAACGATTACGACAAGCTCGGTCTGAATCCCGAATTTGACACCGGCTATTTCGAGAAGCTGGACCATATCGTGACGGTCTCGGACGAATGCGCGAATGTATTAAAAAGAAGATTCCCGAATCAGAACGATAAAGTAAATGTAATTCATAATATCGTATCTCCTAGGGTGATCAATCAACTGGCAAATAAGGAAGAAGCCGACGTTTATAATCGCAGGCAAGGTGAAATCGTTATCCTGTCTATTGGCCGGCTTCATGCTCAGAAGGGCTTTGAGCTTGCGATTAAAACCGGAAGGAAGCTGGTCGATAACGGCTGGAGCTTCCAGTGGAATATTATCGGCGAAGGCGATGAACGCGGGAAGCTGTCGGAATTGATAACGGCTAACGGTTTGAACAATCATTTTAAGCTGCTTGGCTTAAAGACGAATCCGTATCCCTATATTAAGCAAGCGGATATTTATGCGCAAACGTCCAAGTTTGAAGGGAAAGCCATTGCGATCGATGAGGCGAAAATTTTGCATAAGCCGATTTTGGTTACGAATTTCAGTACGGCCAAAGATCAAATCAAAGACGGTGTTGAAGGGATTATCGTTGAGATGAATACGGAAGCCGTCGCTGCGGGAATCGGCAGGCTTATGCATGAGCAGGGAGTAAGAAACAGACTGTCGGAGCATTTGTCCCGTCTGCAATTAGGAACCGAAGAAGAAATAGAGAAGCTGTATAAGCTGCTTGGATAGGTGGTTAGTCCATGAAGAAGAAGCTTTTGTTTGTCATGAATAATCTCAATTGCGGCGGAGCCGAGAAGTCTTTGATCTCGCTGCTGCAAACGATCGATTATTCCGCATACGAGGTGGATTTATTTTTGTTTAAGCATGAAGGGATGTTCCTGAAGATGCTGCCTCGAGAGGTTAATGTTTTGGATGCGCCAGACTTTTATCCGTATTTTGACATGTCGATAAAAACAGCCGTTGTCGATTGCGTCAAGCATAGCCGTTTTCGCCTTGCAGCCGCAAGGATAGGCGCGGGGTTTGTGTTCAGAACGGAAAAAAATAGCGCGAAATGCGAGCAGAAGGCATGGCGCTATCTATCCAAAGCGTTGGCAAGCCTGAGCAAGGAGTACGATGCGGCCATTGGTTATTTGGAGAAAACACCAATTTATTACGTGATCGAAAAGGTAAAGGCCCATACCAAAATCGGGTTTATCCACAATGATTATGACAAGCTCGGCATGGATCCGAAAATCGATACCGCTTATTTTGAAAAGCTTAGCTATATCGTAACGGTATCAGAGGAGTGCGTCAGAATGCTGAAAGAGCGATTCCCTAACTTCGGGCATAAAATCGAACTGATGCACAATATTGTATCGCCGGCTGCGATTATCGACATGTCGGTCGATCAGCTTGATCTGCCGAAGACCGGATTCACCATTGCATCGGTAGGGCGCCTTAATTATCAAAAAGGCTTTGATATGGCCGTGGAAGCCTGCGAGCTTCTAGTCAAGGATGGCTACGATATTAAATGGTACATCGTCGGCGAGGGGCAGGAGCGGGAGCGGCTGGAGCAGCTCGTTAAGAGCAAGAAGTTGGAGCATGCGCTTATATTGACGGGCTTGCAGGAAAATCCGTATCCCTACATTAAAAAATGCGATCTATATGTTCAAACCTCTATTTTCGAGGGTCGCTGCTTGACGATTACCGAAGCCAAAATATTAAATAAACCGATTGTATCGACGAATTTCACCGTTATTTATGATCAGCTGAGTCATGAGGAGAACGGATTGATCGTTAATCAGGATGCTGTCTCCATCTATGAGGGTATCAAGAGGCTAATCGAAGACGAGTCTTTGAGAAAGCATTTGACCGATAACCTGCTGAAGGAAGCTTTAGGCACGGAATATGAAATACATAAATTATATCAATGGATTAGTTAGTTAAAGGGAGTGTTATTATTTTGATCCAACTCGTAAGCATTCTGCTGCTCGGCTTGGTGGTGATTATCGTATGCATTGATATTATCCCGCTGTTCATGGATTGGTTAGGAAGAATTCATATCGGCCGTTATACGGACACAAACCGCTGGAATTCCTCGATTACAAAGGCAGGCATGAAATGGTTGAATCATACGCCTAAAATTAAAGTAACGGATAATACAAGATTCGTTATCATTGATATGCTGAGGGGCAATTATACGAAAAGTGCGATTCAGCACTGGCAAGAGGCAGCTTTGCTGCTTGGGCTTGTGGAGTTCGCCCGGGTCGACAACAGCAGGATGGCGGAGCATGAAATCAAGACGTATCTTAACGTTAAATTCGACAGCAGCGGCGGGTGGAAGCAGGAGCCTACACATATAGATGCAGCGATACTCAGCTATGCGGTGATGAAGCTTGATATGGTGAATATCGAACATTATCGGAACGCCTTCGATTATACATGGGAGTTGATTAAAGCGCATATAGGCGAGGATGGGACGGTTCAATACCGGAAATCGATGAAGCACTACCGGTATGTGGATACAATCGGCTTCATCTGCCCGTTTTTAATTGCATACGGGGTGAAGTACGGCAAAGAGGAATGCATTCAATTGGCCGTAAAACAGCTGACGGAATACGAACGATTCGGCATGCTGGATAAGCATTATCTTCCCAGCCACGCCTATCATTTGGGTAACCGGCTGCCGTTAGGGCTGTATGGCTGGGGGAGGGGGCTCGGATGGTTTGCGATTGGCCTGATTGATGCTTGGCGAGAGCTGCCGTCAGCTCATGCGTCTAAGCCTGTGCTGGAGGAAATGATTAAGAAATTTGCACGGACAGTGCTTGCCTTTCAAGCGCCGGGCGGCAATTGGACCTGGACGGTTAGCCGCGGCGAGTCGAGGGCCGATTCATCGACAACGGCAACGCTTGGCTGGTTTTTGCTTCAAGCTTCGCACATCGCTGAACTGTCAGCGCCATGCGCAGAAGGCGCTGAGCGTGCCGTTCGTTATTTAATGAAGGTGACCAGGCGGAGTGGGGCAGTCGATTTCTCGCAAGGGGATACGAAGGATATCGGCGTATATTCCATGCTCTTTAATATTTTGCCATTTACGCAAGGCTTCTGTATACGCATTATTAACGCAAGCCAGCAAACTAAGGTCGGATAAACCAAGGCAGGGGATCAACATGAGGGTGAAGAGCTCTTTACTAAATATTACGGCCGGTATCGGCAATCAAATCATTATAACGGTTTTAAGCTTCGTATCGAGAACGGTCTTTATTAATAGCCTGGGCGTCGAGTACCTGGGCATTAACGGATTGTTTACGAGCATATTAGCGATGCTTTCTTTGGCGGAGGCAGGGATCGGCTCAAGCATCGTCTATAATTTGTATAAGCCTGTGGCTGATAATGACCGGCCCAAAATAATGGCATTAATGAATCTGTACAAAAAAGCTTACATGGTGATTGCGGGAGTTGTACTGCTGCTCGGGCTTGGCATTATGCCTTTTCTTGATGTTTTTATTAAGAATACTAGTGTTGAAAATATAACCATCATTTATATGCTGTTTCTGATTAATACGGTAGCTCCGTATTTGTTCGTTTATAAATACTCGTTCTTGAACGTAAATCAGAAAAACTATATCGTAACGGCTGTATTTTCCATTTCTTCGATCCTCTCAATCTGCGCCAAAATCGCCATCCTCTATTTTACGCAGCATTTTATTTTCTATTTGATTGTGGACTGTATTGTCACGCTTACGACATCGATCATTTTAGCTATGATGGTAGATCGGATGTATCCATTTCTCAAGCAGAAGATAAATCCCAAGCTCGATCCGGAAACCAAAGCAAATTTTATAAAAAATATGAAAGCGATATTGCTGCAAAATGTCGGCACATACTTTATTTTCGGTGTAGACAGCATTCTTATTTCTTCATTCATCAGCGTAGCGGCAGTTGGCCTCTATTCGAACTATAAAATGCTAATCGACCTATGCCGCACGTTTATCAATCAAGTGTTTGCCAATATGTATCACAGCGTGGGCAATTTGGTGGCAAAAGAAAGCGAAGAGAAGGTCTTTCATGTATTTAAAGTCACGATGCTGCTAAACTTTTGGCTTTATTCCTTTCTTGCGATCATGCTTTACTTATTAATAGAACCGATGATTCTGGTGTGGATCGGTTCGGAATTCGTGATGGGGCCTGCCGTTGTTCTTCTATTGATCCTCGGATTTTACGAGCGGGGCATGCGAAACTCGATTACGATGGTCAAAACGACGGCCGGTATCTTTCATGAGGATCGTTTCGTTCCTTTATGCCAGGCAGCTCTTAATTTAGCGATCTCCTTCCTGCTTGTACAGCGGATGGGAATAGCGGGAATATTCATCGGGACGCTGGTGAGCGCTCTGATCGTACCGTTCTGGACTACCCCGTATTTCGTATATAAACGGGTGTTCAAGCAGCCGCTAAGGCTTTATTTTGTAAGCTATATCTATTATTCAATCATTGCCGTTACAGCTGCGGCAGCGGCGGGCTATGCCTGCTCCTTCCTGCCTGCTGACGGTCTGATTGGGCTGCTGCTGAAAGGCATGGTCTGCTTTCTATTAATAAATGGGATTTATGTGGCCGTCTTTCATCGGACGGAGGAATTTAAATATTTATTCGGTATAGCTCAGTCTCTTCTAAATAAACTTCCGAAACTTCGTTTCCTGCTCCTTAAGCTGAAGAAGCGCAGCCGTCATCTGGAGGCAAGTGAATAATCATAAACGAGTGACCAATAACGGTTAGTTATGCAGACCTAGCTGATAGTTCGCATATACTTCTTCCTATAGCAATGTTTAAAGAAATTCGACAAAAAATGTAATTATCTATCATATTTGTGAGACATGAAGCGACAACATGCGCAATTGCGGTGATTTATAATACATCTATAACGAATGACAAGCATAGGGAGACGTTGAAATGCGTTTAGTATCTGGGCACCTTAAACGCATGGAGTCAGTGGTGCAACCGTCCCAAATCGAATGGGGGACATGGGAATATGGTACTTGTAAATTCAGAGGAAAATCAGGACTTGGACATGGAGTGGGTAGCATTATTAATGAGCGCGCGTTCGAAAGGCTTTAGTACAGAGGACGTGCGTAAAATTTTTCTATGCCTTCAGGAAAGCAGTAAGGAAGGTATAGAGGATACTGCTTAAAAAACAAAAAAAGCGCTATTCGCGCTTGATCTTCCACTTGTTGAATTCCAAAAAGTCTTTAAACTGTTCCTTACTAACACCAGAGGCCATAGCTTCTCTAACTAAATCAGCCCATTCATGATCTAGTTGATTAACCTCCAGCTCAGATTGCTCGTTATTCAAAAATTCCTCAACGGATACCTTCAATACTACGCCTACCTTTTCGAGGAATTGAATCGATGGATTTTGTTGGAGCCCTCGTTCAATGGAGCTTAAATAAGACTTCGCGACGCCGGCTCTTTGTGAGAGCTCAGTCAGTGATAAGCCATTTCTCTTACGCAGCATCTTAATACGTTCTCCGATCATAACAAACTCCTCCGTCATTTCATCGTTGTAGACTAATCTCTATTATAACGAATATTTCAGGAATGTAAAAGCTCTTTAACCACCGCCAATGTATGATATTGGAAGCGGTGATGCGAAAATCGGACTAAAAATAATCTGATTTTTTATACTTAAGTTAAAGGGCCTACTAATGAGTAAGCCCTTTAATTCTATATTCATCTTTTCTCATGGTTTTCTATGCACTAGCCTCTGACTGATTGTTTAACAGATTACCGAATAAACTTGATGAATCAGCTGCCAGCTGACCAAACTCTCCTCGTTCAACCAGCTTCCCTTGATCGATTACGATAACTTGGTCAGCATGCCTAATGGTCGATAACCGGTGCGCGACAACGATAACGGTCATCGTGCCTTTTAGGCGGTCGATGGCTTCTTGAATTTTCTTTTCATTTTCCGTATCCAATGCGCTTGTCGCTTCATCCAGAACGAGGATGGACGGCTTGCGTATGACTGCTCGTGCCAGGACAAGCCGTTGACGTTCGCCTCCGGAAAGTCGGATCCCTCGATCGCCTATGACCGTATCAAGACCTTGGGGGAGCTTGCGCACAAATTCCGAAGAGGAGGCGAATTCTAATGCTTCCCATATCTGTTCATCGCTAGCGTCGGGTTGGATCATTTGCAGGTTTTCTCTGATGCTTGCATTGAATAAGAATGGATCCTGCGCAACATAACTGATGGATCGTCGATAAGACAACAAATTTTCTTTCGTAATCGGCTTGCCGTCTACAAAAATCTGGCCTGATTCGGGCTGCATCAAACCCATTACAAGATCGATAAGCGTACTTTTTCCTGCGCCAGAAGGACCTGCAATAGCCGTCATCCGATTCGCCGGGATATGCAGATTAATGTTTTGCAGCGTGTATGAAGCTTCGTCTTGGTTATAACGAAAGGAAACATTCCGACACTCAATTCCGTGTTCTGCCCGTAAAGGAGCTTTTGTATTATTCTCCGGTTCCATCTGCTCGACAGCATTGCTGCATTCATTTTGAAGAAGAATCAAAGCTTTGCACGCAGGTATCATAGAGGCGAGCTGCTCTAAGGTGGATTGAATATTAGTGAATCTCGGCCACAAACGTGCGAAAATGAAGGTGATCGTTAAAAGTTGTATGCCTTGCGTTTGAAAGAGCTTGAATGAAACCAAAATGAAGCACGCGATGAGCAGGGCCGATGATAGTTTATACACAAGCTGTGAATTCATTCTCAATCGAATATAGGAAACTTGCTCAACTATCATGCCTTCAGTCAAACCGGCAAGCCATTTTAAACGGGAGCGCTCGAGCGTATTGCTCTTTATATCTTTGATACCATTTAATTGATCGGTTATTCCTGCGAGGTAGCTCTGAGACAGCTGGGAGGTTTGGTTGCCTAGCGCCTTTGCTCTCTTAATGAATTTGCTCGAGAAAAGGCCGAGAATAATGCCGCATCCTAGTACGAACAAGGTCAAGTTCGGAGACAGCCAAAAAGCAAATCCGATTTGGATTAAGGTGAAGATGAGTGAGGTGATTAACTGAAGGAAAAGATTGATGGCTCCAAGCACTCGAGCTAATTCTATCGTTAACAAATTAATGAGATCGGAAGATCTCTTTTTTAGAAAAAAAGGCCAGTCAGATTGCAGAAGTGAACCGTAGATTTCAAGTCTTAATATACGGCTGAAGTGCTGTTGAATTTCAACGTTTCTAATCATAACCTTTCGCTGAATGAGGTTTTGTCCAAATACAATCATAATATAGGACCCTAAAATCATGAATAAAGCTAGAGTAGGAGGGAATTCCATCAGGTAATTTGAAAGCACCGAGAAGTAATTACTTCCCATATTCTGGCTCACGATACCGATAAGACTTAGCATAGGAATCAATAATAAAATACCAATGCTCTCCAAGAAACTGGAAATAACCATCCCGAACAGATTGATGTAAAGAGAGGGTCCTGAAAAAGCGTGCAGCCGTTTAATAAAGTGTAAAATGTAATTCATGTGTTTCTCCTTTCGGACATACCAACCGCAGCAGTATACACAATTAATCAACTTGCCTTTTTTGCGAATTTCTCAACAACAATAAATCGGTTCATGACATCCGCGCCCGTAAGATAAATGGGGCCGCTGCGCAGCCACGCATGTGCAATTAATTTTCCGTTGTCATCCTTGGCCGTGCCTAAGTAAAGGGTACATTCGATCCGCCGTCTTTCAAGCATTTTCATGCCTGCGATTGCTTTAACCAGGCATTTGCTGTCCCAAAACGTATAACGGCTGATAATATCTATCGCATGAGAAATGTGCTTTAGTTTAGTAATATCCGTTGTTATGTGCGTAATGGGGGTTTCTTCGGTTTTTACGCCTAGTGTAGGCGCGATTTTAGCAAATGGCCAGAACATGAGGATACGTGCCCATCCCAAGAAAATATAAGTTTCGCCGAACAAGAGGATGGTTTGTCTATTAAGTTTGAATAGTAATCGGATTTTCTTGATTAACAAGAATCAGACCTTCTTTCCGCAAATGTTCCAGAAAGGAAATAACATGACGTTCACATTCCTCTCGTTCAGCATCATACTCCGACAATAATTGCTCTATAACTTGTTTAACAGATATTGGACTTTCTAAACAATCCCAAATTCGTCCGCCGACCGTTCCGAGATTATAATAGTTTCCATTACGGACGCTAAGCATAACCTTCTCGCCACCCATATCACTAACAATATTTTGCTCAGAAGCTGTAACGAAATCCGATAAAGCAATCGTTTCCTCGTTAATCATTCAATTTTTCCTCCTTGGGGATCGTATTTAGTAAGTAGTTAGCCAATTCATGAGCACTAAAGCCGGAAGATGGCCTTTGCAGCTGATACATATCGACCTGTTTGACGAACTTTGCAAGAGTGTTGAAGTGCCACTCCATTAGCGCTAAACGTTCGATTAGAAAGCTGCGGAATGTATGTCGAAGCAACGTTTGGAACCTTACAAGTCCTTCGATGGGCTCTACGTTTGCGTTTGATTCCGTTTTTACGAGTTCAAAGACGCCTGCTAAAGGTAAAGGATGGCTGCAGAATCTGGAAGTGACAGGTACCGCGAATTTCGTTTCTCTATCAAACAGCGGTTGGAAATTCGATGAGCTCATACCAAGATGATCGATGGTCTCTTGCCACATTTTTTGTTGAGGATAGGAAGGCATAACGATGGGAATATGATCTTGATTAAATGTTACCGGAATTAAATCATCACTCAATAATTGATAGCCTTGTTCCAGCAGAATCGAAGCGAGCGTTGATTTGCCGGCACCGGATACTCCTAAAATGGCATAGGCCTTTCCATTAATAGCAATCGCGCTTCCATGCAGCGGAAGAATTTTTTTCTGCAGCAAAATAATTCCCATGCAGGTGCCGAGTATGTATAGGCGAAGTTTATCTTCGTCAGATCCTTCATAAGGAGAAACGGTAATGGAATCTCCATTATAAATGCAAAATATGGCGGTATCGGGCACTCGAATGAATACTTGATCGTCTTTTATTGCGAAATATTCGTTTGATGGGGCACAATCATGCCAATAGGAAGAAAGTTCGTTCTTCGTCACATTGACGGTTCCAATAGTAAGGTCGGCATGTTCATCCGTACGAGGCAGTTCAGGCAGTGGAATATAACTTTCGATCCGCAAACCAAAAGAATAATAGCTGTTTTTGTTTTCGGTCTTAAACATAATTATCACTCCAGATCGTGGTGCGATATTTGGGGTAGGTGCCCCTATACTTCTATGTATAGGGGCATCTGGATTCTAAGTATGAAAGAATGTTGATTAAAGACTAGCTGTAGTGAATAACTTCTGTTGGGTCTGGCTGAACAGCGTCAGGAAGATGTACACCAGGACCCGCCATAGTCATATTCACGTTAAGCACTTCCAATACAGGTTGTTGCCATGCTTTTTTCTCTTGATTTTGCATTTTATCACCTCCTTTCAAGCGTATTTTTTCATAAAGCGGTGGAAAATGAGGCTGCGCATCAATAGTCGAAAATGTGTGTCGAAGACTAGCTCCGGACGCGGCTCTTTTCGAAATATCGATAGGGCGTTAGTTAATTCCTTTATATTGAGATACCTGGAGCTAACCGGGTCTTCAATAACCTGTTGAAGTTCGCTGATGAGGGTGTTCCAGGAAGGAACCATCCGATGAATACCATCGGCTCCTTGTATCCCGCGTACTTTTTGATTAAGTCTAATATTGTCCGGTAAATAATTTTTTGTTGACCTGCGAATGAGCGACCGATCGAGACCGTTTTGGACGAATTGTTCCTCGGGTACCGATAAACAAAAGCGGATGACTCGCAAATCGTTGGTGGCATCACGTTCCCAAAGCGAATAACGCAAGGATTGCTTACACCCGACTGTGCCGGTTATATTCCAATAATATAGCTGTTCGAATTGCTGTTTTCTTACCTCATATGCGTTTTGTAAAGAATTGCCCCAGAAATCGTACCCATGCTCCTGCAGTCTCTCATAAACGTTTGTTTGTTTGGCAAATTCAGGGTTAATGAGAGAAGGTATGTCTGGTTTATTGTTTGACGATAACAACTGTGCAAGTTGTGGAAATGCCTTATTTCTGACAATCGGGAATACACGTGATTTATTAATACCCAAAACTTTGCTGTAAAGCTTTAATTCATTGTAAAACTTGAACCATTTAAATCTTCTAAGCAAGCTGGCCTGGTAATCTAAGGCAGGCCCCCACGAGACGGTCCAGTTCCCGCGGCTTCCTGTAAGGAGTATGCCGACGTCCGCCTGATGGGCTTGCTGATAGATGCCCTTTAACCAAAAGGAGTTTTCGAAAAATTTATAGGGTGTCTCCATGATGTCGAGCCAATCGTCCACCTCAGAAAGTGGATTCATATCAGGGAAGTTAAAATATTGATCATTAATATTGCCTACATGTTTAACCGTAGATTGAATATTTTCCCGTTCGTTCGCTATTCGGCTCTTTGGCGTCCAATCTTGAAAATCATCGAGCGGCACATAGCTGAACGTATGTAATCGTTTATTTTCCCCGCGCAGCGTTTTTGCCGCAAAGCTGACAACCGAACCGGAATCCAGGCCTCCGCTTAAGTTAGCTCCAACCTGGCGATGCGTACGAAGCCGTGAAGAGACTGCTGTCTGAAATACATCCCGGAACGCTTCTTCGTATTCCTCATTGGATTTGAGTTTTAATTTTTCTTCATTACCTATCGTGCAATATCTCGAAAATTTCACATCGCCGTCTGCGACCGAAATCGTATGGGCCGGAGGGATCTGTCCGATATGTTTGTACACGGTAGTATATAGATCAACGGCTTCGGTTGTGATGGGAATGGCCAGAAACTCGGACATCCATTGTTCATTTAATTGTTTATTCAATCCAGGTATAGAAAAGAGCGGTTGGATGGTCGTAGAGAATGCAAACTGCTCTTTCGTTCGAGCATAGTAGAGCGTGCGGCTGCCGGAGAAATCTCTCGCGCCAAACAATGAGCGGTTTTGTTGATCCCAAATGACGAAAGCGAAGTCTCCGATTAAATGCTTGGGAGCATCCTTTCCCCATTTCTGATAGGCAAGCAGGATTAGACTGCTATCAGTCATATCTTTTCGTTCTGACAATCGTACTTGCAGTTTTTCGAACAATTCAGGCCGGTTATCGATGATGGCATCTGCGGTAATGGCAAGTCCGCTCGCATAATCATAGTAGGGCAGTTGTTCGTTTATTGACTCGGGAGTAATCCACTGCGCATGGCATCCAAAGAAAACTCCTTCATGATGCCAAGCGTGAACATAATCGGCGGGATAGCGCTGCAGAGCTTGCATGAGCTCCATGCCAAGCTCAGGCTGAATAGGTTCATAATTGAAATGATAAATACCGACGATTGCGCTCATTGTATCCCCCTGTCATTCGCAGAAGCACGTTTGGAAAAAATGATTCTATTACCTAGCAATGTTCTTTGTTAAGAACATTGATGTATTTTTAAAATATGCTTGATTTACAAAGTGAAATGTTCGTGTTTTGCGGATTTAATCTGCTGCGCGAGCATTCGTTGTTTTGTGTCTTTGTTCTTTATAAAGAACTTGAGACTAGGTTACCATCTTCATTGTTTCGTTGTCAACAGGTTAATTTTTTTATATTTCTTTTCGGGTTGTCAGAGGTGCGGAGCATAATTATGAAACCGTTTACAAAAACGTCAGCTAGAGGCCTTCTGTTGAGAATTGCTTTTCTATTGAATATACTAAGTCATAATGTATGTTCAAATGCAGGATGAAAGAGGAGGGGGAGTTTGATTTACCTTATCATTGTCGGCAGCTTGATTCTCATCTATATATTTTTCATTTTCCCGACGCAATGGCTGAAGCTTGAGTGGATTAACAAGCCAATCGGCATTAATAAGCGCATTTTGCAAATTAGCGATCTACACGTTGACAGGCTGCGAGTCAGCGCAAAGCGGATCCGAAAGGTCATTAAAGCAAATAATCCGGATTATATTTTTTTGACCGGAGATTATACGTACAAGGAAAGCTATTTGCCGCGCGCCGCTCACTATTTTAAAGTGATAACTGAATGCGGCGTTCCTGTTTATGCTGTTTTAGGTAATCATGATTATGAGCTGCCTCGATTACAAAGACTTCTTGACTTATTTCAAGTTTACGGCATAAAGATTCTGCGTAACGATTCTGTGCAGCTGGAGCATTTCCATTTAGTTGGAATTGACGATTTTGGGACGGGTCACAGTAATATCGGGCCCGCCTTTCGTCTGGTAGATGATTCGAAGCCTATTGTCATTATTACTCATGATCCAAACGTGCTTCTGCAAATTAAACGTCCATACGATTATTTGATGGCCGGCCATCTGCATGGAAAGCAGCTGAACGTGCCGTTCTTTTATGTGTTAAAGCCTAAGGGGCCTCTAGCCGCAAATGGGATATACAAAGGGCTGCACACGGAAAAGAACGGCGTTTTCTATATCTCGAAAGGTATCGGTCAAGCGGGCGTTAATGCACGGTTTATGGTTAGAAGCGAATTAACGGTTCATGATCTATGAGCTGGAAGGCATAGCTATTCGAATACGGTATCTCTGCGGCTTGCCTTCCGGAAGGCGGCCGGAGGAATGCCTTTTGCATCAGTAAAAGTGCGGGAGAAATAATGAACCGACGAGAAGCCGCAGCGCTCAGCGATTATCTTTATCGGCGTCGATGTCTGCGACAGCTGCTGTTCTGCTGCGCGGATCCGTTCGTTCCTGACAAGCATAGTGAAGGACTCGTGTACGCTTTGGGAGAAAAGTCTGGAGAGATGGCGTTCCGAAACGTTGATGTAACGGGCAACATCCGATAGATTCAAGGCAGCTCCCAAATTATCGCGGATGTACAGCTTGGCCCGATTAATAAGAATAGTAGAATTCGAAACGGGCAAAATGGTTTCCATGCTTTGGTTCTTCCCTCCAAGTATAGTGGGAAAGGTAAGGATCAAGGCATGCGCGAGCGGCTGCAGCAAAGAAATCGGCACGGCGAAACATTCGTCGCTTGGGATAAGCAGGGAACGCCATATTTGAACTGTCGGGGAATGCTGCTGGTTCTCCATCCATATCGTGCCTCTATTCAAGGCATTGTTGTAGATTTCGTATTCATCCGGCATCGAATGCTTCTCATCCAGCTCAAAGGCGACGTACAGTAAATCCAAACGGTCCACGTCTCGAATTTGATGGTGAATGCCCGGCCGCGAGCAGAACAAAACTCCTTCATAAAGCGGATAAGCGACGTTACCCTCCTCATAAATACCAGTCCCGCCAGCCACGTAGCACATTTCGAAAAAAGAATGCTTATGAACGGCGTTCGCGGGAAGCTTCTGTACAACACCCCAGTAATAAACATGAATAATAAGGCTCTCACCTTGCAGCAAGCGTGCATATCGATCCAAGCGATCTTCGCTTTTTGGCCAATTGTACATATGGACCATCAACTCCTATGGCGTAATATTGCAAAAAGATGTCATTAGCGGGTAAATACGCGAACTCTATATCCTGTCTATAATTAAGCCATATTCAAACTAATTATATGATAAGGAGAATGAACATGATCGTCAATGAAGATGTGGAATTTTATAAAGAAAATGGCTACTTGCTTGTTAGAGGCGTGTTTAATGAGGAAGAGGTGCTGGAGATGAGAGCGGCGGTTGAGCGGATCATCCAGCGGGCGGCGCAGGCTCAGGCCGATCAGAATCAAGCCTGGCAAGGCGATTTCCTGCCGCCTGAGCAGCTTAAGAAGCTTGTGCTGAAGGGCTTCCATGATGTGCATTATCATGACGCAGCGTTCACCCGGGCAGTCGTTCATCCGAAAATGGTAGCGGTGCTTAACGGGATTATCGGTCCGAACGTACAGCTCCATCATTCGAAAATGCTCGTGAAGCCGCCAGCAAACGGCGCTGCATTTCCGATGCATCAAGATTACCCGTACTTCCCGCATCTTAACCACTCCATGCTGGCAGCAAGTGTTCATTTAGATGATGCGGACGAAGAGAACGGCTGCTTAGCCGTTATTCCGGGCTCTCATTTGCAAGGACCGCTGCCGCATGTCGGCAAGCATTATCTTAATCATAAGGAGCATCCGATCTCCTCTGGAACGCCTTGCCCTGCTAAAGCAGGAGACGTGCTTTTTTTCAATTACTTGACGATTCACGGCTCGGATGTGAACCGAAGCGAAAGAACGCGCAGGAATATTCTGTTCCAATACCGCGACGCAGCGGACATTCCGACGGAAAAGGTTCATTTTGATTGGGGCATGGGCTTGATGGTGAGCGGCGAAAATGCTGATTTTAACAATGTGAAGCCAAGCTTTCAGTTAACGGAAGCATAAATAAGGCGTATCCAAAATTGCTGCTTTTACGTTGACAAACCTATATCGCAATGATATTATTCTATCATTACCAAGTAATCTTATGCGATTTTAATGAATTTCAAGTGCGAAGTTATTTTACGCTATAAACTAATTTTAAATGCTTTGCATGCGACCGTAAAAACGGAGGTGTCCTTTTAACAAAGGAACGCCTCCTTTTTTTTTCAAAATATAAGAAATTTGGAGAGTGGTTGAAATGTCCGAGAAAACGATTGTGTCACAGCCTTTTGAGATTCGTTTAAATGAACAGCTTATTCTGCGAGGTAGAGTGAAGACATTGGAAGATAGAAAAGATAAGCCTGTTGTGGTGGTTGCGCACGGCTATAGAGGATTTCAGGATTGGGCATTTTGGCCACAAGTAACCGACAGCTTAGCCGAGAACGGTTTTTTTGCAGTCAGCTTTGACTTCTCGCGCGTAACGGCTAAGGAAGCCGGCAAAGCCGAGGAAATCGTTGCCCAAGCAAGTACCGTTTCTCAGGAGCTCGTTGATATTGACGTTATTCTCCAGCATGTGAAGCAAAAGCTGCTGCCGCTCAGCACGGAAGCTGATGTCAATCGAATAGCGTTAATCGGGCATAGCAGAGCGGGAAGCCGCAGCCTCATTACGGCAGCGGAGCAGCCTGAAGCTGTGCAAGCCGTCGTTGTATGGAACGGCGGCTCAACGTCGGCGCGGGGAGCGGGCCAGTCAGATGCGACGCCGCTTCAGCAGCTGGTGGCGGAGGATGCGGAAGAGAATAAAGAACGGTTTGATGTGCTTGCTCATTTCCGAGCGTTGAAGCAGCCGGCTCTAATTGTACAGGGCAGCCGCGACAATGAGCGTTTGCTTGCGGTAAATGCAAAGCTTAAGGAAGCAAGTCCGGATCAAACCTATGTTACGATCGAAGGAGCCGACCACGTATTTGGCGTGCTGCATCCTTATGAGGGAGCGACGCTCCACTTGACGGAAGCGCTCAAGGCAAGCGTAGACTTTTTGAAAAAGTATACTAATTGCTCTTTGCAAACGCCATATTGAGAATCAAACGAATACGCGGCGTTAGAAAAAAGCCCTTGCTGGCACGTATTACTGAGTGTCTGCAAGGGCTTTGTGTGTTTACGGTTCGTCATGTACTTCAGGAAATGGTTGGCCGTACTCGTCTTCTCCGGGATAGTCGCGCGACAATCCCGCATGAAGCGCGCGATTCTCATAGCTGAAGGGGCTCAGTGACCGCTGGTCAATTCTCCATGGTGTGCTCTTGCCTTTAGATTCCATCCGCAGGTCAGAGCCATACGGGCCATCCGGGAACTCCTCCGGAATGAGGTCGTTGCGCTGCGATTCTACTGTCGATACATCTGTATACGGCTGGCGATTCTCATGAGTAAAAGGGTCCATCAGCAAACTCCTCCTGAAATGGTAATGTACTACCATTTCAGTGTACCCCGATTAATCGGTAAAATGCACCGTACCTACAACAAAGTATAAGAATTGAACGAGCTCGGCAGCTTCTTCCTCCGTAAGCTTATACGTATATTCAAGATATCCTTCTTCTTCCAAGTCATCAGGACCGATAATCGCTGTTTTGCCAGACTGCAGGTCGGTAACCAGCTTCTTGCCATAAAAACGGCTAGTGGACGTAATGGCAAGGTCAAAGCGCTTCAAGCTAGGACCGATAAACGTCACGTATCTTGTTGAAGTTTCTTCCGTTGAATCGGACATAAAATCAAAATCAGGCAGCAGCATGTTGTATAGCCTCCACTCCATTAATACAATCATTATACAACAATAAAATGCTTGTAATAAAGAAATCATTATGATAGCATGAAAGCAATCGAATCATTGAACGTGAGTGAGGAAGCACCTCCTTTGCCTTAGGCAAAGGAGGTGCTTTTTTTTGTTTCCGGCTTTCCGGTCTGCCGTCCGGACTGTCGCCCTGCCGTTCAATACATTCGCGAATACATCTATTTATTGGAGGATTGAGGCAATCATGCAAATCGTATTTTTGAACACGTTCGAGAAGCCAAGTGAGGGTCAACATTTCGAGAGCGCCCAACTGTCTATTTGCGAGAGTCAGGGCGTATGGGCAGTCATGTGGGTGGTGGGCGAGGAGGCTGGCGGAGATCCGCAAACCTGGTTCGAAGGCACATCGTGGGAAGAAATGATCGTGGCCTTTCGGCACGGGATTGCAAGGGTGATGGGGGAAGGTTATGCACCGATCATTGACGGCATGCTGGATGATCGCCGAGCATCAGCTGGCAGCTTCGTGATGATGCTGCAATGTTACGGCGAGCTTCATGCCAATCAGGAGCTTTTTCAATCGCTGCGCGAATGGCGTCGAACTAAGGCGATTGCAGAGAAGCGCTCGGCTTATCTTATTGCTACCAACCGGATGCTTTGGATGATTAGCGCTTTCGTACCGAAGACGGCGGAAGAGCTGACTCAAATACCTGGCTGGGGCAGTGCCAAGCATGCCTCCTATGGGCTGGAAGTGCTGGAGATAACGGGAGAGGCCAGCCGTGAATCGGAATTTCCGCTGCAATGGGTTGAGGAAAAACTTGATTCGGCGGCGTATACGCAGTGGTTGTATAAACAAAAGGAAACGAAATATAAAGCATTGATGGACCGTCAGCTGGCCAAAAAGCATATATTGACGACGGTGCAGCAGGGCGGCACGCTTGAGCAGCTCGGGGCCGAGCTGGAGCTGTCAAGACGTGAGCTGATGGACCGGATCGAGCAGCTGGAGCGGGAGGGTTATGATTTTGAATCGCTTATTAGGAGAGAGCTGAATGAGGTGCCTGAAGATGAGCAGCAGCTCGTCTGGGAAGCTCTTTCACAGGTAGGCGATAAATATTTAAAGCCTGTGCTGCAGCAGGTATACGGCACATCGGAAGCTTCCCAGCTCGATAAACCGGTTGATGTGTTATATGAGCGGCTGCGGCTTATAAGGCTGCGTTTTCGAAGAAGCCTCATAAGCAAAGCGGTTTAGACAAAAAAAGCACCCATAAAGGGTGCTCATAAAAATGCCGGATCTTTATTGTGAAATCTGGCCGTAGGTTTTGAATACGGCCAGATTGCCGACTTCCTGCCACGTTACTGTGCCGTCCGTAACCGTTGCTCCCGATGTTGTCGGCCAGATTGGTGAGAATCCGCCTGTCGTTCCAGCGACAATCACCTCATATACATGTCCGGCCGAGTTAATTTGGTCGCCTTTAACTGTTGTGACGGATGCTGCCCAAGTCACTTTATTAGCTATTCCGGAGACTATACATATCCAACCAACATATCCGCCAGCGACAAGCGCAGCGTTGCCGTAAGTCTGATTACGGAACCAATGCCCCGAAGACGGTGATGCCATGCCTTCTTCGCTAGGATCATAATCGATATAAATACCAACTTCTCCTGTTGGGAGATTGATATTCGTGAACACGTTTTTTGCGGAGGAAAAGATTTTAACGGCTTTTTTATTAGTGGTATTATAATACGCCAATGATAGACGCCCTGCTCCAGTGTAAACGATCTCAGTATTTTTTAGATATAAACTATTCGTACCAGTCACACCGAATATGTTTGTAAGAAAATAGAGGAAACCGCTATTCGAAATTTTAATGCGGCACTGGTCTGCTTCTATCCATCCATACCCGGTATTAAACTCAGTTTGAAAGAGATAGGCGTTTGTCGAAACGAGAAATTCGCAGTTTGAAAGCTTAGTAATTGGCGACTCTCCCAGCGTATTAATATTCCCAATCTTCACTACCGAATCTGATAATTTACATTTATTAAAGATCGCAGTCCGCTGCTTGGTAGCAAAAACGTGATTATTCAGGAGACATTTCCTAAAACGGCAGTCCGTAAAGATTACCTTCTCCGCAACAGTTTTCTGATTCCTGGTTTCAATCCGCAAATTCATATTGGTCATGACTGTATTGTTGATCTCATATACCCTGAAATAAATATCCCTTTGTATTGCTAGTCCTTCGAACGTACAATCCACAACACGATTAACTGTTATGGTTGGAACGCCCGAATAGCTTTCCGTCCATTGGAAATGATTATTCTGGCATATGAATTTGTCATCGTCTGGCATAGAGAAGATACCTGGATCTATGATCGTGTTTCGATGGAAATAAACATCATAACCCGCACCGGACAGACCCGTATTGTTTGTAAAAGCGATGGTATTGTTCTCTATATTTACGTGGGCATTTTGAAGATGTGCGGTCATCAAACCAATTCCAGTTTGGCACCGGTACAAATAGTTCTCCTTGACATTAGCTGCATGTAGAGAATATAAATTAATGCCGATACCGCCGAGGTTGTAAAAGTGGTTATTGTGAATTTCGAGCGTGTAACATCCGGCTAATATACCGTGCCACAGGTTATACAAGAGGTTATTCCGTATGATACAGTTATCGCCGTACGAATCCTCTTGATTAATGCCGTAGCGGGTTGGATCAGTGAAGAGCGGCTTCCTGTCCAGCATGCCGGTGCCGTCATGAAGGATACAGTTCTGAATAACGTTGTAGTTTCCGCCAAGCGTAATACCTCCGCGGTGAATGTTATATACCTCGCAATATTCGATGATATTATGGTGAGGAGATAACCCGAATTTGAGTGTTATTTGCATATTTTTTGTCGTTACCGTTTCATTGTTGAACAAAAATCTGAATTTTTTGGCACCTGGAGGAATTGAAATTGGCGTATAAATTTTTTTGTACTCGTAACGTCCGAGATAAGTGTTATCAGCGGCATAATAAAATACGTCAACTTCCTTTGAGTTAATTGCCGTTTGGCGAGAATACCCGGTGCCGGCGATCAAGAAGCTGTCATACTCAGTCGTTGCCAGGTTAAGCATTTGCGTGACGAGAGTTTTTCCAGCAGCCGCAATAAGTGTGCCTGTCATCCTATCGATGTCGTTGACCGTAAGGCCTAAACCGAACTCAGCGTATTCATGAAAGGATGTGCTGTCAAAGGAAATCCCGTCCCCCATGTAGCTGCTTACTTTGCAATTCCGAACCGAACTAAATGAGGAGCCTCTAATGACCTGAATACCATAGGTCCATTCAATGGCCGCTTCCGCTGCAGTGTTGAAGCTGCGGTCGTCCTTGCACCCGATAAGTACCAGATTTTTAATATGCGTGTTGGTTACTCCCTGCAGTTTGATGCTGACGCCATCCTGGCTATTCGAAAATTTGCCGGGGAAGTTGTAAAAATCCGTTACACCCGTTCTAGTATCAAAAGGAGATTTGCGGTCCGAATCGTAGATTACCTTTAATGTCGAACCATTAAAGTCTACTGTAATGTTGCTTTGAGTAATCATAATCGTTCGCGGATAACAGATAGGATAAGTTCCTTTCGGTAAAATGATGTTGCTGTATCCGTTCTCAACCGCCCATTGAATGGCATTATTGAATCCTTGGATATTCGTGTCCGCCCGTGTGTAATCTTCATTTACATACGGTTTCACAGGTATGCCGGTTGTAATGCCCCATCTGCCAGTTTCGATAATATAGGTTATTCCAGGCACTGCGTTGCCTGATGGACCTGCCGGCCCTACAGGGCCTTGTAATCCGTTATCTCCTTTTTGGCCTTGCGGTCCAGCGGGCCCTGTCAGGCCTTGCGGGCCAATCGGACCAGTCAACCCCTGCGGACCAGTCGGTCCCGGAGGTCCTTCAAAACCAGCTGGCAGTGCAGATGGTTTTATTTTTGCAGTTGCAGAATCATAAATATGATCAAGCAGGGTTTGGATTTGTGAATCGTCATACACTTGAATTTCGCTACCATTTACGACAATGTTTCCGTTTTTTATAGATGTCAATTTCCACCCCTCATTCCCTTTATTGGACATGCAATACTTTATGAAAAAAAATGGAAAATGTCACTGCTTATAACTAAGAGCTGACCTATTTTCTCATAAAAAGAAAATGGGTTTGCATGAGGGGACAACTCTCCTTGTCATCTATATATTATGAAAATTTACAAATAATAAAATAATAGACAAGTCGAAGCGTCAAACTTCATATCGCTAGGAAATGAAAAAAAATGCTTCTCATTAGTAAGCATACTAATTAAGGAGCATTTCTTTTAATGAATTATATTGTGTGGTGTCTAAGGAACCCTCGTTATACCGGGCTGGTCGGCCCATACCGTTTCCGCAAAGCGTATCGCATCACCGGAGTCGCAATCGAGACCGGTTTCATAGGAACGGTTGCCTATGAAGGAGATAGCTTCTTCCCGCAGCTGCCTTACAAGAATGCGATCCTCCTTCGTATACTGGGGACCCTCATGAGCCCGTAACCAGGTGAGAACAGCGCTAATGACTTGGGTGGCGTCGGTTATGGCTTGCTCCCATAATGTCCATACGCTTTCATGATGATAGGTGCTGCCGTCTACCGGGTCAAGCCAAGGCTGCCCGGCCAGGTTTAATACATCAAAAGGCAGCGCTTCCCGCTTGTACACAAAGGGCTCAATTTGTCCGAAGGTAAGCTTTCGGCGTATCCCTGCCGGATCATGGAACAAACGCTGCGCAGCCGCAAAATCGCGGTTTGCTTGATTCCAATCCTCACGGCGAATAAGCGGAGCCAGCTCCGGGTAATAGGCTGCCGCAATCGATTCGAATGCGTCTACAACCGTGGGGGGAAAAGCGCCCTTCGTATCAATATGCTTCCAAACGGCGGTCTTCCACGTTTCGACTCCCCACAGTTCGCTTGCAATGATCGTATCCATCATAATTTCAAATCGCTGATGGTCCCATTTGCGAAATCCTGACTTGCTAAAAACGTATGGATGCAGGTTCCGGTCAAGGATATGATGCAAGATAAAACCAAGCGTATATAGGATAGAGGGATCAGGACGTTTGGGGCATGCCGACCGGCCATTAACGCAATCCAGCATTTCTACGAGCACAGGACCGCAATTTCGGTTATGCATTTCGGTGCCTAAACGGTTTAAAGCCACACTTCGCTGCCATGGGAAAAAGCGATGATAGAATAAAAAGTCAGGCCCTTGGCAGCCCATATTAAAAATATTTTTTTGTTCGCCGGATTGAATAAGTCCCGTTTCCCCAAGCTTTTCAAGCACTAGCTGTCCGAATATGAAATGAGCCCACACATTAGGCATTGAAGAGACACCTCCATGCATATACATAATTCTACAGTTTTCGTTAAGGGAATTTAGTTCTTTTGGTATATATATTTATTTAATAGTATACTTGTCCTAGGGAATTAAGTATAATAAAAAATAAATTAGACAAAGCGCGAATTTTGTCAAAAAGGAGCGTATCTTCATAATGAAGGCTGAATACATAAATCCGTTTCTTGAATCTGCAAAAATCGTAATTGAGCAAGTCGTACAAATTCGTCCTGAGACAGGAAATCTGGGTCTCAAAGATATTAAATTTGTAGAGAACTACATCTGGATTCAAATAGGGCTCAACGGACAGATGAACGGTGACATTGTATTCGGGCTTAGTGAAGAGGTAGCTATGAAAATGGTTTCTGCGATGATGGGCGGATACGTTATTTCTGAAATCGACGAAATCGTAAAGAGCGCTATTTCTGAGCTTGGCAACATGATTAGCGGAAATGCCAGTACGATGCTGTTTAACCAAGGGGTTAGGGTAGATATTACACCTCCGAAGGTTATCCAGTCTGCTCAATCAGCAGGCTTTTCCACACAAAAGGCGTTGACAGTCCCGCTCATTATGGAAGGCATCGGAGAACTCGACATCCAAGTTTTAATCGCATCTTAGCACAGAAATGGCTCCTTAGGGAGCTTTTTTTGCGTCTGTAATACCAATCAAGTAAACTTGTAAATGGGTGATGTTGGATGTTAAATGGCAAAGTGGTTTTCATCTCCGGAGCATCAAGCGGAATCGGAGCGTTAACGGCAATAAGGCTGGCTGAACGGGGGGCGATCCCTGTGCTGACCGGGCGCAGCATCGAGAAGCTGAAGGAGATTTCCGCTGCAATAAAGGGAAAAAGCTCGTTCTATCAGATGGATGTGACGGATAACGAACAAGTAAAGCAAACGGTGGAGGCTGTCATTGCGAAATACGGAAAAATAGATATATTGTTGAATAATGCCGGTTACGGCCAATTCGAGTATTTTATGAGCATGCCTGTGGAAAACTTTGAGCAAATGATGGACACGAACTACATGGGGGTCGTACGCTGCACGAAGGCTGTCATTCCTCATATGGTGAAGCAGGGAAGCGGGCATATCGTTAACATCGCTTCCTTGGCAGGGAAAATAGGCACCGCGAAATCAACCAGCTACACCGCTACGAAGCATGCCGTGCTCGGTTTTACCAATTCGCTTCGGATGGAGCTAAGCGGGCAGGGAATTCAGGTGTCTGCGGTTAATCCGGGTCCGATCGATACTCCTTTTTTCTCGCAAGCTGATCCTTCAGGCTCTTACGTGAAAAATGTCAGTTGGTTTATGATGAAGCCAGAATATGTCGTCAAACGGATTATTCGATTGATCGAGCGGAGAAAGGCTGAGCTTGACCTGCCGAAAACAGCTTCTATGGGTATAAAGCTTTATCAATTGCTGCCTCGAACAGTCGACCGGCTGTTCGGCGGCTTATTGAATCGAAAATAAAGGTTGGAATGAGAGAGGATTAAAGAATGAGTAAGTACACTTGGAATGAGATTGGTATTAATGAACTGCTGGCGGATAAGCTCGCCGCTAACGGAATTGTAGAGCCAACGGATGTACAGGCCGAGACGATTCCGATTCTGCTTGGAGGCAGCGACGTGTCAGCAAGGTCGCAAACGGGCACCGGCAAGACGCTCGCATATTTATTGCCGCTGCTTCAGAAGTTGAATTCGTATTCGAATGCGATACAAGCGGTTATTTTGGCTCCGACGCAGGAGCTCGCGATGCAAATCGTACGCGTTGCGGAAACGTACTCGGAACCGCTGAACATACGCGTTCAGCAATTGATTGGAGGAGCGGCGCTGAAGCGTCAGGTCGAGAAGCTGAAGCTGCGGCCGCAGCTCGTTATCGGAACGCCGGGACGTATTCATGAGCTGCTGAAGCTGCGCAAGCTCAAGCTGAATGACGTCAACAACGTCGTTATTGATGAAGCGGATCAGGTGTTTCAGCTCGGCTCGACGAAAGAAGTCGAGATTATTTTGCATAGTATGGGCCGAGGCCGGCAAATCGCGTTCTTCTCCGCGACGTATCCCGATCAAATGGCTCGTTTCGAAGGACGGTGGATGAAAAATCCGGAGCGCATCCAAATTACGCCGGAGCACCGCGTATCGCAAACGATCGACAACTTTTATATTGTTAGCGATAAACGGGACAAGACGGATACGGCGAGGCGCCTTGTCCGCCTGCTGAACCCGGCATCTGCGCTGCTTTTCCTGAATGATACCGACAACATATCGAACTGGGAATCGAAGCTCAGCTATGAAGGCTTTACCGTCGAGGCTCTGTATGGCGATGCGGACAAGCAGCGCCGGGCAGCTACGTTAGCCCGCTTTCGCGATGGACGCTGCCAGCTGCTGCTTGCGACAGACGTTGCGGCTCGCGGTCTCGATATCGAGGGACTGACGCTCGTTATTCATCTTGATCCGGCGGCAGACGCGGATCATTATGTGCATAGAGCAGGCCGCACCGGACGGATGGGACGGGCAGGTACGGTCGTATCGATCGTGACTCCGCAGGAGCTGTTCATTATGGAGAAATTCCGGAAGCAGCTCGGCATTGATTTGACGGAACGAACGATGTTTAGAGGCAAGCTGCTTACGGAGGAGGAGCTAAGGGAAGCGTCACGTCCATTTGCGGCTCGTCATGAGGCCAAGCTCACGGAGCGTTCGGAAGAAGCGCGGGCGAAGCGGCCGGTCGAACGTAAAGATGCTCCGCGGCCAGCGGCGGAAGCGAAGCCGGAAGCGGATAAAGCGCGCATTGCGTCGGCTGATCCGAGACCAGAGGCAAAGCCTGCTTCAAAGCCCGCTCCAAAGCCTGCTCCTAAGAAGGTGGAGCGCAAGCGAGAAGGTAAAAACAAGGGCGCTCCAAAATGGTTGAAAGCTAAACGCGAGGCCAAGAAGGAACAATAAACTACATTTATTTTAATAGCCACCCTCCTAAATCGAGCTGACTCTCCCGAAACGTATGGGCGTAGGTCAATAATGCGGCAAAACCCGCAATCGAAAAAGGAGTGTGGCTTTCTTAATGAAACAAGCAATGTGGAAAAAGACAGCAGTTTCTTCGCTTGCGCTGCTAATGCTTGCAGGAGGAGCGACGTCAGCTTTTGCAGATGGTGGTAAAGGGTATGAAGGCGATCGTGATGATGATAAAGGACGTCATGAGGATAAGGACGATAAAGCTCATGATAAGTATAAAATAACGTGGCAATTCGAGGATGAGGATGACCTGAAATGGGCGATGGAATACATTATGCGACTGGCGTCGAAGGGTGTATTTACCGGCTATGAGGATGGAACGTTTAAACCGCATCAAAAAATCAGCCGCATTGAGACATTAACTGCTGCGGTTAGATTGATGGGTCTTCGTGAGCAAGCGGAATCGGCGGAAGAAATGAACACCGACCTTCAGTTCAAAGACGCTAAAAAAATCGAAAGCAAATATCCATGGGCTGTCGGTTACGTAGCTGTGGCATTGGAAAATGATCTGTTCGCCGAAACGGAAACAGAAGTGAAGCCGGAAGTGAAAGCAACAAGATTGTGGTCTACGATACTTCTTATTAAAGCGCTTAAATTGGAAGACGAGGCTAAAGCTCTCAATAATGAGAAGCTGGACTTTAAGGATGCGAAGGAGATCCCGGCAGGATCTGTCGGTTATGTTGCGCTTGCTCTGAAGAAAGGTATTATTACGGGTTATAATGATAAGCATGGCAAAACGTTCCGTCCGAACCAACCGGTTTCCCGTGCAGAACTCGCAGCGCTTCTAGACCGTACCGATACGGAAATGCCGGATCAGGATGCACAAGCGATTACAGGCAAGCTGAAAGCAGCACCTGCGGATAACAAGCTGACGTTGGTAAAAGCGGATAACACGGAGGCTGCGTTAACGATTGATCCGAACGTATTCATTTTCCGTGATGATAAGAAATCGCCTTTAAGCGCTCTGCGTGCGGGTGATGAGGTGCTTGTACGTACATACCTCAACAAAATCGTCTTCATTGAGGTTACGAAGTCAGCTCCTGCTGTCATTTCCTTCTCGGAGCAGGGCGTCATTAATACGCTTACTTTCAACTCGCAAGCGGAGCTTGCAACGATTTCGATCTCGCGTATCGATAACTCGCAGACAGTTGTTAATATTTATAACGTTGATGCAAACGTTGCGATTACCGGGGATGCATCGCTGCTGAAGGCTGGTCAACTTGTACAGGTCAAGGGCGAAAACGGAACGGCAAAATCGATTGAAATTAAATAAAAAACAGGAAAGAAGCATCACCCCTGGCGGTGATGCTTTTTTTTTGATCTTAAGCGGATTTTTCGGTATGCTGTTTACTAGCTAGAACTAAATTGGATGTTGAAGGTGATAGGATGGAGCCTATACTGCAGGTGAATGAATTAACCGGAGGCTATAGCCCGAGAAGACCCGTGCTGCATAATGTCTCCTTTGAAGTAAGGCCCGGCGAAATGGTAGGTCTTATCGGTTTGAATGGCGCGGGTAAGAGTACGACAATCAAGCATATATTGGGACTGATGAAGCCGCAGGCTGGGGAAGTAAAGGTCGACGGCGTTGCGCTGGAGGAAGAAACGGAGCGTTATCGCAGCGCTTTTGCATATGTACCGGAGACGCCGGTGCTGTTCGATGAGTTAACGGTGGAGGAGCATCTGCGTTTAACCGGGATGGCTTACAGCGTACAAGACAACCAATATGAAACAAGGGAAGACGAGCTGCTGAAGCAGTTTCAGATGATGCCGAAGCGAAAGGCTTTTGCCTCGCACTTATCCAAAGGAATGAAGCAGAAGGTTATGATTATGAATGCGCTGCTCGCAGAACCGCCGCTGTACATTATCGATGAGCCGTTTCTGGGGCTTGACCCGCTCGGCATTCGCTCCTTGCTCGAGCGGCTGGTTGAGGTGAAGCGTAAGGGGGCGGCCATTCTTATGAGCTCTCATATTTTGTCCACGGTCGAAACCTATTGCGACCGGTTTATCGTCATGCATCATGGAAAAGTTGTCGCTTTAGGCACGCTAGAGGACGTCAGGCAAGCAGCCGGGATGGACATGCGCGGCGGTTCCTTGGAGGATGCCTTCTACAAGCTCGTTACTGGAGGCCATGTCTCATGACCCCGGATCAATCGCTCGAGAAGTTGTGGCATCGGCGGGCAAAGGCGTTCCGCGAGGAAACGATGCCTTACTTTCGCTATATGGGGCAAAGCGGATTTCCGGCTTTTATGTCCTTGATCATTATTTCTTCCGCTATTGGCTATATAAACTTGATTCGCCATATGCCTGCCAGCTTTCCCTTTGCAACTGTCGGCGTTATAGCATTGACGCTGGTTCTTTGCTGGAGTCCGCTCCGAACCTGGCTTGCCGCAGGCGATACCGTATTTTTGATGCCGCACGAAGCGGAGATGAGCGGTTATTTGCGCCTCTCGTTTCGTTATACGACGATTGCTTGTACTTTGCTCGCCGCAATTGTGCTGCTTCTTTATCTGCCGATCTATAATCAAGGTCCAGCCTTCAGCGGAGGCTGGGCGCTTGCTGTCGCCGCAGCGGCTCTGAAGGCAGGCAATGTATGGGGCGCGTGGAAAGAGCGGCAGATGACATGGCCCGGCATGAGACGGCTAATGCGGCTGCTGCGCTGGACAGCTACAGCATTATCGCTCGCGGTGTGGCTTAATTGTCCGGTTTGGCAGGCTGCAGCATTTACATTACTCATCGGCGTTTTATATGGTTTGCTTTACCGGCTTCCTGCCAGGCACCGTTTTCCTTGGGAGCGGCTGATTGACGAAGAAGCAAGAACGCGCAAGCGCTATTACGTTTTTTTTGGCCTATTCATCGACGTGCCGACCCTTCCATCCAGCATCGCCAAAAGACCTTATTTGTCGTGGGTGCTTCGCACGGTCTCCTACTCGAACCGCAATACATTTGTGTATCTGTACACGGCTTCGCTGCTAAGAACGGAGATGGGCGGCATTATTATCCGGCTGCTCTTGCTCGGCTGCCTGATCATATATTGGCTTGCAGATGCACTATTGCTGTCCGGTTATGGCTGTATTCTCGTATTTGGCATTTTCATGGGATTAATCGCTGTCCAATTAGGGGGCCTGCGGCATATCCATCGCCACTCGGTCTGGAAGCATGTATATCCCATGCCTGAAAAGCAGCGGGCCTGGCAATATTTAAAGGTAGACCGGTTGGCTATGCTGTTGTGCACGGCGCTGCTGTGGTTATTTGCTGCTTTGCCGCTAGCCTTTTCGGGCGTGGTTCTTCCTGAGCTTGCAGCGGCAGCTTTGGCACTCGTGTACATCGCCATTCGGCCGGCACGCCTTCGCAAGAAGATCATCATGGATGAGGATGAAGACTGAATATAAAAATAACCCCCTTGGAGCGGCGGTTGTCTTAAAGACATGCTTCTCTTAGGGGGCTATTGATGTTTTGATGCTAGTGCTGCCGGAACGCGGCAGTCAGCCTGTTATGCTTTTTGGGCGATCAATTCATTCACAGCTTTGAAGATCGTATCGAACAGCTCTTCGAGGTTGTCTTCCTCGATGCAGGAGAAGGCGACGCGAAGGTCGGTTTCGCCTAAAGCGATCGTGCCGATGCCGTATTGGTTCAGCAAATGAGAGCGTACCGCCTCAGCCGTTACATTGCTCAGCTTCAGACACATAAAGTAGCCGGAGTTGAATGGGTAATATTCCCACACATCGCCGTATCGGCCGCTGTCGAGCAATGATTTGACGCGATTAGCGCGGCGCTTCATAATATCGTATTTCTCCGCTTTTTGGCCTTCGAATTCAGGCGATGTCAAAGCGCGCAATACGAATGTTTGCGAAGGATGCGGACCGCTGGAAATGGTAGCGCGAATGATACCGAGCGTTTTTTGCTCTAGCGCATTTAAGACGGCTGATGAGGTTGAAGCATAAGTGATGAAGCCTACGCGGAAGCCCCATACGTATTCTTCTTTCGTTGCGCCGTCTACCTTTACAGCAAGAACGCGCGGGTGAAGGTCGGCAAGCTTAGAGAACAGGGACTCGTGCAAGGAATCTTCGAAAAACAAACCGAAATAAGCGTCGTCGGTTACAACTACAACATTGACTCCTTCTTCCGCCGCATCGCGAATCGCAGCGATAATTTCATCGCCCTCCTGCGGTCCTGGCGTGTAGCCTGTCGGATTGTTCGGGAAGTTAAGAACGACAATCGCTTTTCCTTTATCCTTCTGTGCAAGCAAAGCTTCGCGCAAACCAGCGCTGTTAAAGCGGGTTTGATCGTTGTAGAGAGGGTATTCTACCATTTCGGCACCGCGGCGGATACCGAATGTTAGCTCGTAGTTCTCCCAGTTCTTATTTGGAATGATCACAGCATCGCCTGCATCCGCGAACAAGTCGGCTACAATGCTAAGGCCGTGCGTCAATGCATTCGTAACGACCGGATTGCCGAAGCTCTTTAACTCAAGGGAAGGGTTATCTTTGATCATCTTCGTGCGCCATGCTGCGCGAAGCTCCGGCTTACCGGCAGGAGGTGCGTATTCATATATATCTTTAGGATTGTAAGCAGAGAGCGTCTCTTGGATGACCTTGAGATGCATCGGCTGTCCGCCTTCTGTTGCAATACCGATAGTTGCGTTAAATTTAGTTGCTTTTGTTTTCGCTTCGGCGGACTGACTAAGTATGCCCTCCTTCGGGAAATAAATCGCTTTGCCTAAGGTTGACAACATCGCATAGACGTTCGGACTCTCCGATTTCAACGTCTCGTTTAACTGCTGAGCAAGTGGGTTCATGGACTTTATTCCATCCTTCCGAAATCATTCATTTGAAATTTGTATTATCAGGCGTTAGCCGTTTACGCTTGTCGGGTGCTATTATAACATTTTTTTTAAGCTCCAAACCATTCTCAAATCAAATTTTTTCGTAACTTTAGGGCGGCTTGCACAAAAGTTTACCGCTGTTGTATGATGACGGCATAGATTTACACAGGAGGTTGCCTTATGCTGCACATTTCGCCTGATTCGTTCATCCTGTTACCCGCGTTTGCCAAAATCGTATGCGAGCCGGGCTGGAGATGGGCGAGACGCGAGAAGCCGATGGCCAATTTTGATTTATTTTACGTATGGAGCGGCGAAGGGGAGGTTGAAGTCAACGGTACTCCTTATGAGGTCGGACCGGGAAGCTGCTTTCTGTTTCGTCCAGGCGATTACACTAGCGCCACTCATAACCCGCAGCGTCCGCTCGTATTATCCTACATTCATTTTGCGGTAAACGAAGCATTGGATACGGTGCCGAACCGGTATAGGCAACTGAATGATACCGTCGACTTCGAATATATGCTTTCGCGTTACGTAAGGCTGTTTCTTGTGCAGACTTATGCGGCAGAGGAGGAAGCGCAGCTCGTGCTTAAGCAGCTGATGATTCATTTGCTAAGGGAGGACAAGCAGCTGCCGGTCGAGAAGAAAGCCAGCAATCAGCTGACGGAGGCCATTCACGAGGTGGCTAACTTTGTTCGGCAAAACCCGAGCATCGCGCATCGTGTAGAGGATTTGGCGATGCGGGCGCAGTTGTCGCCCCGTTATTTTTCGATGAAATTCAAAGATCTGATCGGGATGTCGGTACAAACCTACATGATTCGCACGAGAATTGAGCGGGCGCAGCATTTGCTAATGCATGCGGGCATGAACGTAACAGAGGTGGCGGATGCGCTCGGCTACCGCGATATTTTTTTCTTCAGCCGGCAATTTAAGCAATATACGGGCCGCAGCCCGTCGGAGATAAGATAGGCGTACTCGCAAAATAACCCGAATCCCTCAGCAATGAAGGGATTCGGGTTATTTTGTGATGAGCTTGTGTCCGCCCGCTTTAGCGGCTGATCAGCGATCCAAGACGGTCGCCCATTCGCACCTTCATGCCAAGCAAGCCGTTATCGCGGGGGTTAAAGCTGCCGTCCTCCAGCAGAAGTACTACCGTGGAGCCGAACTCGAAATAGGCAAGTTCCTCGCCTTTTGACATTTCGTCCTTAAGCGGCTGCACGTATTGAATGCTGCTCACATTCATTGCGCCAACCTTGACGACCGCCGTTTCCCCTGCATGATGCTGCATATAGGTAATGAGGCGCTCGTTGCGGCTGAGAACTCTGCGCATATGGCGGAGGCCGAAGTCGTTTACCGGATAAACCCGGCCCGCAACATGCTCGCGTTCCACAATGCGCCCGCTGACAGGCGTGTGGATGCGGTGGTAATCGGTTGGACTTAAATATAGGACGATGTAATAACCGTGCATATAATTAGCCGTTCGCGGAGAACGGTTCAGGAGTTCGTCGATCGTGTAGTCCTGTCCCTTCACATTGACAATGGTGCCGCTGCTTATCGGTCCGGCGCCGGTAATGAGGGCATCAACGGGGCTGACGAGTGCGTCTACACCTGCGTGCACTTCCCGAAGCCCGGGCTTTAACCGTCGGGTGAAAAACTCGTTTAACGTTTTATATTCGGTCAGAGGCTTCTCGGCCTCCGCTATTTTTATGTTGTATGCCGCAGCGAAACGGGAAATAAAAGGGCGGCTGGCAGCCGATTGCGCGAATTTTCCGGTTATGCTGGATATCCATTTGCGCGAGCTTAATTCTGTCATGGAGCGAAGCAGCCATTTTGTCATACGTGAACCGTCACGTCCTTTCCTGCAGGGGGGCAATTAGTCCGTATACCCAACACACAGTGTGACATATCCGCTTCTAATTTTCAATATATACATCGTCCGCCTGAATGGATAGAGGTTTAAGCATCTAAAAAATAACCGAACCTGTCACTAGAGGTGAAGGTGCATGATGATTATGATTGGCGCAGCGCTGGCATTCGGAGCAGCCCTAATCGGATTAATTAGCAGAATGAGCGGTATGGCCAGCCGTATTTTTGACGGTATCGCGGCCGCCGCAGCTTTTTTGTTTTTTGTAATAGCAGCAGATGCAGTTGTGGGAACACTTGCCAATAACACCGTATTTATGACAGAGGTGCATCGCATATTTGAAAATCCGCTCTTTTTGGCAAGCGGTGCCTATCTCGGGCCTTATACGCTCGGGCGAATAGCGATGCTGCCTGCTTCTTTGTTTAGTCGAAAATAAGAGGCTGCACGGCGGATCATTTGGTCCGCCGGATAGCCCCGCCTGGGAGAAATGGCTTGCTCCAGCAAGCCGTGCATGGCCTCTCTATTTACGCAACCGCTGCAGCAGCAAGCCGTCGGAGCCGGCATTCGTGCCCCGGACGAGGGGCTTCATAAAGTAGGCTATATAATCCCCATATGCTTTAATCCCCGCATCCGAAAGCTCGTCTACCCAATGAACGCCGTTTGGCACCTCGCCCAGCAGCAAGGAGCAAATACCGCCGTAAAGGCCGCACGCAACTTGAAAATAAGTAGCGTTCGTTCCATATGCCGCGTAAATCTGTTTGTTTTCCATCACATTGTATAAATAGCGCTCGTGATCGTCGTACACAAGAAGAACGCCAACCAGGTCGGAGCCTTCAAGCTCCGCGTCGCGGGGATCAAGAAGCTTATGATTCCAATCCCACAGCTCATCCGCATCATCCAGGTGGTTTTGCAAAATCGCAGTCGTCACCTCATTGACCTTATAAATGAAGCCGGACTCAAATGGAAAGCGTTTGCCTAGGGAGAGCACCTCCTCATGCGGCATAAGGCAGCCCTCGAAGCTGAGTTCCCCTAGCCGGATAATGAATGTCTGCGCATATACGGCCTCATACAGAAATAAAGCCTGATGGTGACTGACGTACATCGGATAATTTAAAATCGCTTCATCCAAAAAACATTCGGGCGACCAGGTGCTGTATACCGTTTTCGGCTGCATAAGTGACCGGTCGGCATAAAAGCTGCTATCCGTTTCTACAATATAGCAGGCGAGCGGGAGCTTGTCCGGCTGCTCTTGCATAAGGGAGAGCGCAAACCACTGTACGACCCCGGGGTTCATGCCTGACCCTACGATGGCTTTCAGGTTGGTGAAGCTGTTTCTGCCTGCAATGAATCTTGAATATCGTTCGATTAGCGTGAACCCCTCCAGCTCATTAAGCCGGTCTACCTCCTCGCTTTCCAGTGCAGTATTCACGTAAGCGACAGCAAGCTCATTGCAGCAATCAAGCATGGCCAACGTATCCGCCCAAGAAGCATCGATGACGAGAGCGGTAGCCGTATTTGCCAAATGGCGCTTGAATCTGGCCGTATCCTGCAAATCGAATTGATGAAGCACAAGATGACGGGCCAGCTGCGGACAATACGGTGTGAAGGTATCTTGTTGAAGCGGTTTTGCGTCAATGCAGTGAATGGTACAGTCCGTTAGAGATTTGTGCAGCGGAGCCTTAGCATCTTGCAGCACCTGCTCAAAAAGTGCGAGGACGGCTTTGCCTACCCCTCCGCCGCTGCCAAGCAGCGTAATGACTAAATGATCATTTCCCATCTGGAATCAACTCCTTTCGTTGCTATCAGCATACGCAGGCTGCTGCTTGTCTGCTTGCGGCATTTGCTCCGTACCGTAAGTCCAAGCTGTATCCGCCGCCGGAGGGCTGACCGTCCATATGCGAATGTTCAGAGAGATTCGTTTATCCGCAGAAAGCCTGTCTTCCAGCTTGCGGTGCTTTCCCGTATTCCAGTATGATAAGAACAGACTTTAAGGGGGGGATTAATCATGGGCGAGCGTAAGCTCAGCAAGCCGGAGGCTGTAATATTTGATATGGATGGAACGCTGTTTGAAACGGATACGCTGCTGGTGCCAGTTCATCACCGCGTATTCGAGACGCTTCGGGAGGAGAGGCTTTACGAGCATGAAACGCCGCCAGTGGAGCGTTTGCTCAGCTGCTTGGGGATGGTGCTGGAAGACATCTGGCGCCATGTTATGCCAGACAGCACGGAGGCTGCGCGGAAGCGTGCCGATGAATTGCTGCTCCAATACGAGCTGGAGGGATTAGTTAGCGGAGAAGGGGAGCTTTACCCTTATGTTGAGCAAACGCTGCGCGAGCTGAAGGAGCGCGGAGTGAAGCTGTTCGTAGCTAGCAACGGGCTGGAGGACTACGTGAAGGGCGTTGCTCGTTTCAGAGGGATTGACGGGCTGTTCGACGGTTTGTACAGCGCGGGCGAATATGCGACATCAACCAAGGTTGATTTAGTAGCGCGACTGCTCGAGGATCACGGCATTCAGTCTGCCTGGATGGTAGGCGACCGTTCATCGGATGTAGAAGCGGGTAAGGGCAACGGTCTGCAAACGATCGGCTGCGCTTATGCGACATACGGGCGTGCCGCAGAGCTTGACGGAGCAGATGTGCTGATCACCGATTTCCGTGAGCTTACCCGCCTGCTGGAGCAATAAAGCAGCAATGCAAAGCGAGACAAAAAACACCTGTAAGGTTAGGCGGCGCGTCAGCGCTGCTTCCCGGCAGGTGCAAGCTTCGCAGCATTACATTTTAATCATCCGCGTATACTAATCCGCGTTTTCTCACTTCAGATTTCAATCAAAATTACAAAGATAGAGCGCTCCTCCGGTAAGCCGGCTTCATTGAGATACACAGTCAGGATGACTAGGCCGGGCTTTGTCTTGCTTGTTGTCCTTTTCAAAACGGAGCGTTGGTTTGCCTGTCGGACCTCTATGCATGGAAACGGCAGTCATGCCAAGCCGGAAGCATAGCGCCATGCTGGCCGTGTTGTCAGCAGCCACATTACAGCTAAGCTTGCCCAGGCGCTCGAGCATCGCCTGCAAAATCTTGCTGCCGATGCCGAGGCTTCTTGCTTCAGGATGAACGACGACCATACAGGATCCCTCGCCGCCATCTTGGGCAAAGCCAAAGCCGACGATGCGGCTGCTATGTTTAGCTATCACAGCAACTGCACCGATTGGCGAGTTATGGCCTTCTTTAAGTAAAGAGGGATCCAGCTTGCGAAGCACATGAATGGTAGAGACTGCAAGCCGCTTATCCCCGAAACGGATGGCAAAGCCGATAAGTCGTTTTTGTTCCGATAACCATGCCTCTGGTGTAAGCAGCTCTAGCTCCACGTTACGCGCCTCCCGCTTTTTCTGCTTTTACTTTAGCTAAATAAGCACCGTAATGAAAAATGCGTTCCAAAGATTTTTTGCGGATATGAGGCTCGTCGAATTTCATAGGCTTTGAATTCGCCTCAAAAAACCACATATTTCCCAGACTGTCTATACCCAGATCCATGGACATTTCACCAAGCATCTGTCCAGAAGCGCGTTCTATTTGTTTGGCTATGAGCACAGCCGTGTTTTTTGCTTTTATCAGCAGTTTACGCGCCTGCTCCTGATTGAATGAATTAGCGAGCAGCTTCTCCGGATCCTCGATCATTCCGCCTCTTGGAACATGGGTTGTAATACTCGAAGCACCGGCTATTCGTGCGCCGATGCCGGTAATGTCCCATTGACCGCGCTGGTTTTTTTGGACGAGAGCGCGAAGGTCGAAACTTCGTTCGTTGAAGGAGGCCAGATTAATGCCCTGCTGGGCAATATAGGCCTCCCCTCCACTTTGCTTTTGAATGCGGCTCCACAGCTTATTGATGGACGAACAATGATAGGTGGCGCTTTTTTTATTTTCTTGTATTTTTAACCGATAGGGCTGCGGCGTCTCGGCATCAACATTAATAGTCATAATGCCTTTGCCCGCTTTCCCGCTCTCTGGCTTCAAATATAGGTATGAATGCTTGCGCATCATTCGGCCGAGGCCTGTTACCGATACTAGCCTGCGGGTCGTCGGAATGTACGGTTTGGTCGATTTGGACAGGCGCAGCCATTCGAAGAGATCCCATTTGTTGAAGAAGAAGGGATTAAACAGTTTTACATGCGGGTGATTATGGCATGCTTCGATCTTTTGCTTAACGAAGGGCAGCTCTTCATCTTCCCTTAACGGAATACGGTTATAGATGATGTCGGGGAACGGCATAAGCCGCTGATGCCAGCTGTCGGTATCCGAATCATAAATGAACCCTTTTAAGCTGCTCCTCGTTAACAGCAGGTTTTTTGCCGTCAAGACGTAGACGATAAACCCCATGGATTGGCCGGTTCGAATCAAATCGGCAAAGTTGCTGCGATTGCCCCGGAAGAGATGAGTATCATCCTCGATTGTCAAAATAGCCAGTACCGTCCTGCCAGAGCGTATCTTTCTCAAGTCCGATTCATCTGGAAGCATGGTGTTCATTAGCCATTACCTCCCTGGCCTTGGAAACGGCTAAGGTACATGCAATGCTCAAAAATATAAGACACCGATGCCCGGCCCTCCGAGCGGAGTGCCGGATGCTTGAAGATCGACCGGCCTGGCTTGGCGTTTGCTTCAAACATCCAAATTTCCCCATATTTGTCGATGCCGAGATCAAGTCCCAGCTCGCCGAGCCGGTGCGGATAATTTCGTTCAATTGCTTCAGAAAGCTTAATGGCGGTTTGCTTCGCTTTCTCAAGAACGGCGGCCGATTCATCGCCAAACGTTTTTACAAGTGCTTGCTCCGGCGTCATAAGCGATCCGCCGCTTTTCACATGTGTCGTAACGCTGCCGCGGCCAGCCTTCTTCGCGCCGATGCCGGCAGGGACCCATTCGTTTTTGCCGTTCTTATGCATATGAAAACGGAAATCGAGCGGACAGTTGTCGATTTCTACAAGTCGAATACCTTGTTGGACAACATATTGACTTAAGCTGACGCCGTGTCTCGCTTGCAGCATTCGCATCAAGCCGTTGAAGCTTCCGAATCGCAGCAGCACATTTTGCCTGCCTTTGCGGTATCGAGCGAAATAACCGCGCTTTGGATGATAGGTTAATCTGTATATCCCTATTCCAAGGCTGCCTGCAGTTGGTTTAAAGTAAAGAAACTGATGCTTTTCGAGCATCTCCTTTATTTTTTCCATGGATGGTCCTGAGACGGATTCGGGCAAATGATTCAGCGCTTCAGGATCATTGTCCAGCAGTTTATAGACATCGGCCTTATTGAAGAAGCTCCAGTTGAAAATAGGGATTTTGCGTCGTACGAATCGTTCGCGCAGCGCATTGATGGATGCGGAGGTTTCCGTCTTGCGGTTCGGAAGACGGTTGTAAACGACGTCCGGCAGCGGTACGATTTTGCGGTACCAGCTGCCTTGCTGATCAAGAAAATAGCCGTTGATTGTCTCCTGCTGCCAATTGATATCATTCGGAGTGAAACCGAACAGGTAAGCTTTATGCTCTCCGGTACGGATAATCTGTTTAATGAAGTTGGTCCGGCCGCCAAAAGGATTACTTTCTGAACGAATGCCATTATCACTTAATATGCCGACAAGCGGTCCAAGCTGAACTTCGTTATCGCCGGAGTTGAGCACATATACGTTCCCGGATTTCGGCACTTTGATCGATTGACGGATTCCTGCTGACAAATACAAGTGATTGCCCGGCCGGTTCAGCTGCTTGATTTCCGCATTAATCACTTCGTTACCCAGCTTGAGGAAAACCGACTTTTTGCCTGAAAGCTTCAGCTGCTTTAGTAGAGGACTGGACAAATATACGACTTTATTAGACTGCTGTGAGAAATGTACGTTACAAGTTGTCAAACTCATCGATGAACCTCCTGAACGTTGAAAGGCCGTAATTCGTCGTCGAAACTTAAATAACGGTGACGGCCGTTAATGGACTCATTGGCTACAAAGTACGGGAACAAGCGTCTAGACAACAAGCGTGCATATAAAAGCGGTCTTTCGATTGACAGCCGCTCGGCTTCCTGATCGCTTATGATACGAAAGGAAGAACGGCCTGGCTTCGAGTTTGCTTCGATTAGCCATAGTTTGCCGTCCGAATCGATGCCAAAGTCTAATCCAAGTTCGGCAAATCTGCCGAATTTGCATTCAAGTCGTTCAACTGTTTGCTTGCTTATTGTATGGATCTGCTCTAGCAAACGTTCTGCTCTGTGTGCGCCAAATTTGGCAGTAATCAGCTGAGCAGCCGGGCTGGCGTCTCCGCCGCCGTGCAGGTTGGACGTGAGCGAGCCCGCTTGACCCGTACGAGACGCGACTCCGGTGAGCGACCACTTTCCTGTATGCTCCTTCTGCATGAGTGCTCTTACGTCAAATGGCTTGCCGTCCTCGCCGCTAAGCTCCAGATAAGGTTGGATTAAATAGGTTGAGCGGTGAATAAAGCGGCCGATCCATTGCTCCGCCGCGTGATTGTCCGTAAAAGTAATAGAAAAAGTACGATTCTGACGGCTTCTGCCCTTCACCTTCGTTGTTTGCTCGAGCGGGCAGCGCTTTACGTGCACGATACCTCTGCCTTGCATACCTGCGGATGGTTTAAGGACGATACCGTCAAAATACCGATCCGCTAGAAGTATGACCTGATTTGCGGATTGATAGGGCAAAGTAACGGGCAAATGCTTTGCCAGCAGGATGTCATCCTTAAGCGCATCATAGACGCCCTGTTTAGCCGGGAGGGTTCCGTTCAGCATCACATGCGGTTTCTTGTAATTCAAAGCCGCAAGCATGCTGCGGCAGCTTATTCGCTGATCAGCTTTGGTGAAAAAGCAGCGATCATAGATGACATCAGGCAGCGGAACTTCCTGTCTTACCCACCGGTTTTGTTCAAAGCGGTAGCCGAAGAGCTGTTCGGATGGAGGCTGAAGGCCTTCCGCCGCAAATACATAGACGTCAATTCCAAGCGGCCTGCCGGCGATTGTGAGCGCGCGGTAGAAGGAGGGCTCCGGTAATCTCGGCTCGGTTGCGCTATTCAAGGCTTGACGGCTGAGCGAGGCGACGACGATACCGAGATTGACAATTCGAGCCTGCATGGGAGCCTCCTTTAAAAGCCCGATAAAAATCGGGAATATTGAATCATCATACGGACGGATGGACGAATTTTGTTATCGTTCAACGGCGTGTTATCGTTTTTGGATGGCTTTGAATTGACCTCCAGAAGCCATACTCGGCCGTTCGTATCGAGCGCCAAATCAATGCCTAGCTCACCGAAGTGAGCCGGAATTTGCGCGTCTACGCCGCGGGCGATATGGAGTGCTGCCTGCTGCAGCCGGTTTACGGCTTCATGTCTGCTTATTCCGGACTGCAGATTCGATTTCGATACGGCTTCCAAAGCCGTGCTTAACGTGCCGCCGCGTGCAAGGTTGGATACGAAATGATCGTTACTGGCTGTTCGGGCGACAATGGACGTAATGGTCCACTTACCGGTCAAGTTTTTTTGGACGAGTGCGCGAAAGTCGACCGGCCGTTTCTGGATTTCGATTAGCTGCAGTCCCTGTTGAATTTGGTATCGAACGGTTTTCATCTTCGAGGAAATGGACGAGTATAGCTTGACTAAGCTCGTATGCTGCTGTTTGCGGGCACCTGCTGCGGTCGTGTGCATCGCTTGGTATTGGTTCGTTTCGAGACGCGAAATGCGAATGATTCCTTTCCCTAAACTGCCGCGAACCGGTTTTAGAAAAACGCTGCTATAACGGGAGCACATCGATTTCATCGTGTTATAGTTAAGCAGCAAATGCGATTCAGGCAAATAGCGCCCTAACGATTCATCTTTTTTTAGCGCATCGAAAACCTCGACCTTATCGAGAAACTTTTCGTTGAAAACGTTCGTCTTGTGCTGCTGTTTTACATCTTTCATAAAATGTTGTACGCTGGGTCTGCTCTCCAATTTTCTTGAAGTTAAACGGTTATTGACGACGTCAGGTATGGGCATTCTGATCTGCTGCCATCCGTCTGAAAAAACCCAGCCGTCAATGGTGGTGTCAAGCTGGCTGCCGATTTGGTTAGGGGTGAAGAAATAAACGTAAACCCCTTGCGCCGTACTGGCTTCTACGAGCTCCTTGCAAAACAAGGTAATGGGTCCGAAGGGCTTATCCGGTGTATTCGGATAATCGCGGCTGACCAGCACTCCGATTAACGGTCCCAGAACAAGTGTGGAAATGCCGGCTTTGTATTGTATGCGAAGTGACGATCCGCTAATTAAGCCCATCTGTCTTGCTAAGCTTTGGCTCATCCTCATCCCATCGTACTTTGCGACAGGAATAACCTTTACGTGCTGCCGAAAGGAACCGAATTTTAAGAGGATGTGTTGGCCTTGAGGGATTTTCCACTGCTTTACATATGTTTCGCCAAGCATGAGCGTGTCTTCCGGAATCATGCCGGTGCTAATCACCTGTAAGGCTACTTTCGATTTGAGCATCATAAATCTCCTTCCAAGCAGGAGGATGACGATAAGAGGTTAGCAACTAGGTTTTTTACACGAATTACTTCATCATATGAGGACATCTATCCCTTTGTGAATCGGAATCATTTGATACTTGTGTAGTTTTCATTAGCTTTTCCATAAGGTACTTGGCTCTTGTTTCAATTAAGGGGTATGATTGTATATATATAAAAACAAATCAGCTCAAACGAATGGGAGAGAGACGAATGAATGTTTATGACAAAGCTTATGAATTAGCGAAGGCGCTCAAGGAGAGCGAGGAAGCGAAGCTGATGAAGGCTGCGAAGCAGGCTGCTGATGCAGATCCTGAAGCGAAGGGAATGCTGGATGATTTTCGCGAACGCCAAAATTTTCTGCAGCAAAAAATGATGGCTGGCGAAGAGCCGTCTGCGGAGGACATGGAGAAAATGAACAAGCTGTATGAAGTCATTACGCTCAATCCGTTGATCGGCAAGCTGCTCGAAGCGGAGCGCCGTTTTGCAGTCGTATTCGAGGACGTTAACCGCATTATGTCCGATGTGCTGAAGTCCATCGTTGACTAACTAGAGACATATACCCTGTCCCTCCTTCATAGAATGGTAATGCGGACAAGGCAGTGAGCCGCTTACGACCCTGTGGAGGAGCTGAATGGCATGTTTTCCGGAAAAGGCCGTCATATTTTGTATTTGCTTATAGCGCTAGCGATGCTTGCATATGCGCTTCCGCGTCTGGAGCTGAGTGCGCCGTGGAGCTTGATGAGTGTATTTGGACTAGTCTGGATTTTATTTGCGTTAATCATCATAACGGCTCATGTCAATGCACTTGTCATGAATGACGCGAAGCGCAAAGAGCTGGCCCGCATTAAGAGGGCGAAGGCGCTGCTGTGGGAGCAGAAGCTGGTTCAGAAGGCTGCTTCGAGAAGAGCCCGGGGATAGCAGGCAAGAGCTTAATACCAGCATCGAAAAGGGACAGTCTCAAAAGGTCTAATGACCTGAGAGACTGTCCCTATTTTGTATTTACAACCCAATCTGGTTTGTCCTGCTTATTGGAGTTCCTTGAAATGAACAAGCTGCTTGACGAATTTATAAACGGCTTCCTGCTCCTTCAAGCTTAAACCGTTCAATTGATGGACAATTTTAGTGGCATATCCTTCATCGTTTGGCTCATCCGCAGAGTCCGGACTAGATACGACGTTTACAATCTTCTCGAGCGGCGTTTGCAGCGCAAGCGCGATTTTGCTGAGCACGTCTATCGTCGGATTTTTTTCTCCGCGTTCAACCTGTCCCATATAGGAAGCATTTATTTCGGCACGAAAAGCAAGCTGCTCTTGGCTTAGCCCTCTTTTTTTGCGCAGCAGACGAATGTTTTCTCCTACAAGCCCTGCAATCTCGCTCATATTGTCACCTCAGCCTAACGATAAAACTTTACTAGTCTATCAACAACATTCTATAGAGCATATTTAAAATAGTGATTATAGTCATTGACTAATAGGTGGTCTTTTTACTATAATTGTGTAAAAAAGTATCATTCTAATATTAAGATTACCTGTAAAGGATCAATTTACCAATTAGACTAAAGATGGTAGGATATAAAAGGGAAAAACGTGGACGCGAGGAGAATGGCAAAGTGGTTGACGAATTCGAGTTTTTCAGAAAAGTGCGCGCATATTATAACAATGTTCCTTTCCTGGTTCAATTTACTTACCGTTTATCTCATCGCGTCGATAAAGCAGTAACGGCCCGCGGTTCGTTCAGCTGCCGCGTTAATCCGCATACCCAAATCGTTGAATATGAGCTTGATCTAAAATCGGATGTTATTTCCAGGCCGCACAGCGAGCACAGTTCATTTTTGTTTTCCAGCGTTTATGAAGAAGTTCCGGCTCAAACGATTGAAGTGAAGCAATTCCTCATTCAGTCGCTGCGGTATCCGCTTCCGATTTCATACGATTGGCAGGCTTTTATTATGTCCGGTGCGGAGAATGCAATCAACGTGCAAACGATTCAGCAGCTATTCAAGAAATGGAGGCTGAAGGGCGTGCAGGGGCAATTGATAGACAGTATGCTAAAGGTTGAGCAGGTACTGCTGCAGTGGCAGCTCTAAAGGCCGCATGAATCGGCACGAGCATGACTTGCCGCTTGCAATCTCTTATAATAGGGAGTAAAGACTGCAAGTTGGACGGAGGATACAAGAGTGGCTCCAATCGGACCGGGTAACGAAACCAGCACGAAGCATGAACAGATTTTGAATTATATCCAAAGCCTGAAGATTGGAACGAAAATATCGGTGCGCGCGATTGCCAAGGCGCTTGGCGTAAGCGAAGGCACAGCTTATAAAGCATTTAAGGAAGCGGAAAGCTCAGGGCTTGTCAGTACGAAGGAGCGTATCGGAACGGTACGGATCGACCGCAAACGCCGGGAGGCGCTGGACCAGCTTACCTTCGGCGAGGTTGCCGAGATCGTCGAGGGGAGGCTGTTCGGTGGCGCGGCCGGCCTTGATAAAACGCTTCATAAGTTCGTCATTGGCGCCATGGAGCTTGATGCGATGCTCAGGTACATTGACGAGGGCAGCCTGCTGATCGTAGGTAACCGGATCGGCGCGCACAGGTGTGCGCTGGAGGAGGGGGCCGGCGTACTTATTACCGGCGGCTTCGAGCCGAGCGCGGAAGTGATCAAGCTTGCTGACGAACGCATCCTTCCTATCATTTCATCCCGTCATGATACGTTTACGGTTGCCTCTATGATCAACCGTGCCATGTACGATCGCCTTATTAAACGGAAGATCATGCTGATAGAAGATATCGTTACATTCAGCCGGCCTGCAGACGCGCTTAGAATCGGACATACAATAGAAGACTTTCATAAGCTGTCTCGCGAAACCGGCTACTCTCGCTTTCCTGTTATTGACGAGAGAAGCAGGGTGGTTGGCATGATGACGGCCAAAGATGCGGTCGGAGCGCCTGAGGACAGTTCTGTCGATAGAGTGATGACCAAGCATCCCATTACGGCAGCCCCGAACATTACGGTTACGTCGGCCGCGCATACGATGGCTGCGGAAGGCATTGATCTGCTGCCTATCGTTGACAGGCACCGCAAGCTGCTGGGTGTCGTAACGAGGCAGAAAGTGCTTGATGCGATGCGATTTGCCGGCAAGCAGCCGGAATCGGGAGAGACCTTCGAGGATTTGATGTGGACTAGCTTCATCGCTACGGCAAACGCAAACACGGTGGGCCAGGACGAGCTGGGCATTGCTTACAAGGGAACGATTACGCCGCAGATGTCGGGAGCGCTCGGGATGGTATCGGAGGGACTGCTTGCCACTTTAATGACGCAGGCAGCGCGCAGAATGATCAGAGAGACAGCTAAGCGCGATTACTTGCTGGAGAGCATGACGACCTATTTTGTAAGGCCCGTACAAATCGACAGTGAAATTACGATCATTCCGCGCGCGCTGGAGATGAGCCGCAAGTTTACGAAGCTGGAAATCGAGGTTAGGGACACGCAGGGATTGGCCGCCAAAGCGATGCTGACGGCCCAAATGATTGATCCTTATTGATGGCTGAATCAGCTTTTTCGCGATCTGTACAGGCTGAGATTGCGCAGACCGGCAAATAGATTAAATACTCCGAGCAATAAGAAGATGGCGCCGATGACGATGCGAAGCGTAGACCCGCCTGACAAAAACAGCTGAACGAGAGCGATGAACAGCAGCATGATACCCATGCTGATATTCATTCTGGCCGAGAAGACGGCCCGTGTTCTCGCATCGGCGGAACGGCGTGATTTAAAGCTGAATATGGCTGAAAACACGAGTGAAATTAAGATGCCCGGCATGAACAGCCATTGCAAGAATTGATCCATGAATATGTAGCTCCTTTAAGTGATGTTGTTCAGCTTGCTTTCGGAAATAGACAGCCTCTATTGTACCACGGAACGGAGCAGCGTGCTTAGGAAGGCGGCTTGGTATAGTCGCGGACCTTAATCCATACGTGCAGGACGTTATCGACCACGAGGATCGTCTTTACCTCAATGGTATAGTCTTTGTTATACACATCCATATACACTTTTTTTTCAAGGAGCTTGCGGGCGAATTTGGCGTCGGAATCGATCTCGTAAATGCTTTGGCCGAGAAAGCTCTTGAGATCTTCCTTGATTCGCTTGATTAGCTCGGCTTCCGTCACATGGTCGAGTTCCGGCCTTCCGGTATTTTGGCCGGCTTCCTTCTCGATGCGGGGCAGGACGCTTTTTATGACGGTATGCTGGTTTTTGAATTGCTTTAAACCTTGTATATCCTGCTCATATTGCTCCAGCTTCTCCTCAAGCTCGCTCTTCAAAATGATCAGCGCCTGAAATTCCGCCAAATAAAGCGAATTATATATAATGGCTCCGATAATCATCCCGAGTATGAATACCCCAACGAATTGCAGTCCTCTCACAAAACGGTCAAACGCCGGTACGCGCATCGCTTATGCTGCTCCCTTGCAGATGAGCCGGACCAGCTCCGTGCCTACATGCGCGCCAAGAAAAGCGACAATGATAAAACAAATTTGCTGCGCGGCAGGCGATAGATGGCCTTCCATAATGTTGCTTTCGATGACGCGCACGGGATCAATCGATCCGCCGATCGCCGCCACGATCGCCCATATTTTTAGCCTTGCGGCCGTATCTAGCATAGTAGTCGCAGGCGGCAGCAGCAAGAACACCGACCCGATTCCGGCCAGCATCGAGCCCCCAATAACGACGCCGAACGCAATGAAGAAATCAAGTCCCGCTTTGGACAAAAAGTAGCTCATGGGTATCCCTTCCCTCTTAAACGAATAGTGAAGCAAAATGATTTCGCAAGCAAAAGCCCAATGTTGATGCGCTGTAAAGCCAGCTTCGCCGGCATTTAAGCTCTGCTACCATTCTATGGGCGTGTCCACCGCTATTATGATAAAATAGAGTTAACTTATTTGGACGACGCGGAAAGGAACGGATGCAATGAGCGGTCATAACGAACAAACTTTCGTGCATTTGCACGTTCACAGCGAATATAGCTTACTTGACGGTGCCGCGAGAATCCGCGACCTTACCGCGAGAGCCGCGGAGCTTGGCATGAAGGCGCTTGCGCTGACCGATCATGGAGTCATGTACGGGGCAATCCCCTTCTATAAGGCATGCCGCGCTCACGGTATTAAACCGATCATCGGCTGCGAGCTTTACATGACGGCCGGGTCACGTTTTGAGAAAGGGACGCGCAAGGAGAACCCGATCTATCATTTGATCGTGCTTGCAAAGAATGAAACGGGCTACCGGAATCTGATGAAGCTTTGCTCCATCGGCCATTTGGAAGGCTTCCACTACAAGCCCCGCGTTGATTTGGAGGTGCTGAGGGAGCTTTCGGAAGGGCTGATTTGCTTAAGCTCCTGCTTGGGCGGCGAAATATCCCAGCATTTATTGCATGACCGGACGGATGAAGCGCGCGCCAGCGCTTTGCGATACAAAGATATTTTCGGAGATGACTTTTATTTGGAACTGCAGGATCACGGTCTGCTGGATCAGAAGAAAGTAGCTGCCGAAATGATTAAGCTCGCCCGCGGGACGGGGATTAAGCTGGCGGCGACAAATGACGTACATTACCTGCGGGCGGAGGACGCTGCTGTACAGGATGTGCTGCTGTGCATCGGAACGGGCAAAACGGTTGATGATACCGACCGGCTGCGCATGCTGACGGATCAGATGTACATGAAAAGCGCTGACGAGATGGCGCTATTGTATAGGCATGTTCCTGAAGCGCTGGCGCATACGGTAGAAATCGCGGATAAATGCGAATTGGAGCTGACATTTGGCCGCGCCGCTCTGCCTGTATTCAGGCCTGTGCCTGCGGGAATGAGCTCATCCGATTATTTAATGACGCTTTGCCGTGACGGCTTGACCGCCAGATATGCCGGACTGCCTGAATGGGCGGCCGATCCCGGTTACCGGCAGAAGGCGGAGCAGCGGCTGGAGTATGAGCTCTCCGTCATCGACAAAATGGGATTCAGCGACTACTTTTTGATTGTGTGGGATTTTGTCCGCTTTGCGCATGAACGGGGTATACGCACAGGTCCCGGCAGGGGCTCGTCAGCGGGCAGCCTGGTCGCATACACGCTTCGGATAACGGATGTTGATCCGCTCAAATATAAGCTTTTGTTCGAGCGGTTTCTTAACCCGGAGCGGATCTCGATGCCCGATATCGATATCGACTTCAATGACGAGCGCCGCGATGAGGTAATCGCTTACGTTGCTGCCAAATATGGAGATGAGCATGTCGCGCAAATTATTACGTTCGGGACGATGGCGGCTAAAGCTGCCGTGCGGGATGTAGGGCGGGCTATGAACGTACCGTTTCAAGAGGTGGACCGCGCGGCGAAGCTCATTCCGAATCAGCTTGGCATTACGCTTGCGGAAGCGCTCCGCGTCAGCAGCGAGCTGCGTGAAGCGAGCGGGCGTCAGCCGAAGACGGCGGAAATGCTGAAGATGGCCTTAAACGTGGAAGGAATGCCAAGGCATGCTTCCACCCATGCCGCAGGAGTCGTTATCTCACAAGAGCCTCTTACCCACTATACGCCTATTCAGGTCGGCAGCGAGCGAATTCCGCTCACGCAATATTCGATGGAGCATTTAGAAGCAATCGGTCTTCTCAAAATGGATTTTCTCGGTTTGCGAACGCTTTCGATAGTAGAACGAACGCTGAGCGCTGTGAAGGAGCAGTACGGCAAAGTTATTGACTTCCACACGATCAGCGACGCTGATCCTGCGACATACGCGATGTTAAGCCGCGGCGATACGACCGGTATATTCCAGCTTGAGTCCGCTGGCGTTCGGCGTGTTCTAAAGGACATGAAGCCGACTGAGTTCGAGGATATCGTCTCGGTGCTGGCTTTGTATCGGCCGGGCCCTATGGAGTTTATTCCAAAATATATTCAAGGCAAGCATGGGGTTGTTACAGTCGAGTACCCGCATCCCTCGCTTGAGCCCATTCTGTCAGATACGTACGGCATTATCGTCTATCAGGAGCAAATTATGCAAATCGCCTCCTTGATGGCGGGCTTTTCGCTTGGCGAAGCGGACTTGCTGCGCCGCGCCGTCTCGAAGAAGAAGCGCGAGGTGCTCGATGAGGAGAGGGCGCATTTTGTGAAGGGCAGCCTTGCGCAGGGTTATTCGGAGCTTGATGCAAATCATGTATATGATATGATTGTCCGATTTGCCGATTATGGCTTCCCCCGGGCGCATGCGGCAGCATACGGCGTGCTTGCATTCCAGACAGCATGGCTTAAGGCGAATTATCCGGTTCCGTTTATGGCCTCGATGCTGGCCTCGGTGACCGGCAACCAGCGGAAAACGGCCGAATACGTTGATGAATGCCGCCGCATGGGCATTGCCGTGCTGCCGCCTGACGTGAATGAAAGCAGCGTATCCTTTACGCCAGTAGAGAATGCCGTTCGCTTCGGGCTTGCGGCGATCAAGAACGTCGGTACGCAGGCAATCGAAGCGCTGCAGAAGGAGCGCGGCGAGCGGCCCTTTGAAAGTCTTCTGGATCTGTGCAGGCGCGTGGATTTGCGCGTCGTGAACAAGCGGGTGCTCGAGTCGCTCATTCAAGCGGGAGCATTGGATTGTTTGCCTGGGCATCGCGCTCAGCTGCTCGGCGCGCTCGAGGAGACGGTCGAGGCTGCGGTCAAATGGCGAAAGGAGCGGGAGGAGCTGCAAATCGAAATGTTCGGCCTTGACGAGGTTCAGAACTGGGATGTTGAGCTTCCGGAAATTCGCCCCTATACGACCGGGCAGCAGCTGGATTTTGAAAGGGAGCTGCTTGGGCTTTATTTATCGGGCCATCCGCTCGATGCAGCCGAGCAGCAGCTTGCCCCGCTGGGCCTCGACCGGTTGGTCGAACTAAGCGATGCGAAGGACGGCGCAATCGCAATTATCGGAGTCATGATCGTATCGCTTAAACCATTCACGAACAAGAAAGGTCTCGCGATGGGCTTTCTGGAGCTGGAGGACCGCATTATGCGCGTGGAGGCCGTCGTGTTCCCAACCATTTGGAAGCGTATCGGAAGCAAGCTTGAGAAGGGCGGCTTAGCGATCATTCAGGCTACTGTTCAACAGCAGGATGATGATTATAAGCTGATCGTGGAGGATTGTGTGCCGATTGACCATGCGGATATGGATCTTGCGGGGCAGGTGAGACGTCTGCAGAAGCAGGCGCAAGCTCGCGCGGCGCGCAGCACGGGCGGCAGCGCTGGTACAGGCGGAGCGTCTTCACAGGGCCGCGCGCCAAATGCACAAGGTCAAGCCGTTCAAGTTCAGCGGCCGAATATATCCGGAACTACGCTCAAGGATCCTACTGAAAATGCTTCAGCAAGCGCTGAGGCGCGCCTCGTGCATGAACATGGGCGGTCTTCCTCAGCTGAACGAAAGCCGCAGCGGGTGTATATCAAAATCATGTCACAGAATGAAGAGCCTGCTATACTTGAGCGGCTCAAAGGGCTTCTGGCAGGGCACGCCGGTCAGCTCGATACCGTGTTATTTTATGCGCAGGGCCAAAAGTCGATTGCGCTTAGCGGCAGTTATCGGGTAAAGCCTTCGCCACAGCTCATTGCATCCGTCGAGCAGCTGCTGGGAGCAGGCACAATCGTTGTGAAATAATGAATGGATCGGACGGATCTTCTTCTTTCTTAGCTTGCAATCATGCAAACGGTGTGATCAGAGATAGCGGTATTAATAGGTTTTATCATGCTTGATATAGTGAGATTCTGCAAAAAAATCATAGAAAAATGCCGCTCTTATGCTTGAAATAAGCGATTAAATGCGGTGTCGTTCCTTCCCTTCCGTAAAATCTCGTAAACAATTGTATTTCGCATGCACGTCAAGGCTTGTTCGCGCATATGTTTAGAGATACAAGTGACGATGGCAATGGAGCCCGCGGAAAACGGGCTTCGCCTTAGGACAATGTCATCTGCTCACGCTAATGTTTCCAAGATAAACGTACAAGCAGTTACGGGAGGGATGGGTCCTATGACAGGAATCGAGAAATGGCTCTTAAAACGAGGAGTATCAGTCGACGACATAACGGAGATCGTTTATACGCTGCAGCGTCCCTATAACGGCGATTTGACGATGGAACAATGTGAGGAAAGCGTAAGAGCGGTGCTCGGTAAGCGTGAGGTGCAGTATGTCATGTATACGGGCATTGCCCTTGATGAATTAGCGGAGCGGAGACTGCTGCCGGAGCCCTTGCAGTCCATTATGGAAACAGATGAGTCGCTCTACGGCGTCGATGAGACGCTGGCGCTCGGCATAACGAATGTTTACGGAATGATTGGATTGACTAGCTTCGGATATTTGGATAAAGTAAAACCCGGTATTATTCGTCAATTGAACTTGAAGGGCGAACGCATTCATGTGTTTCTGGATGACTTGGTTGCTGGATTGGCCGCCGCCGCGTCGGCAAGAATTGCGCATCAGGACCCGAAAGCGATCCGATATGATTTGCCGGATTCCCCATGACTATGGTATCATTATGAGATCATATGGCCTGTTACCGGGATAGCTATGCTTAGTAAGTGAACTTTGCGGCTGCAAAGTTTTCAGGAGGTACCATGATGTGGACGGTCATTTATATCGCACCAACAGCAAAAATCGCAGATAACATCAAGAAGCGGCTAACGGAGGAAGGGTTTTTGGTGAAAATCCGCTCTGTCAATCTGTCCAAACAGCAATACGAGATACTAGTACCGTCTGGCGAGTTGGAGGAAGTTCAAGAAGTATTCAACTCCATTATGCGTCCATTATGATGGACTGCTCTATACTATTGCGCCTTGAGAGGTGTCACACGTGCAAATAAAGGACTTATTTACGAAGAAGAAATATGCGACGATACCTTCTGAACCCCGCAAGAGGGAAGTGCCAGAGGGCTTGATGAATAAGTGCTCCAAATGCGGCACCATTCAGTACAGCAAAGAATTGGAAAAGAATTTGAAAGTATGCTCTTCCTGCGGCCATCATAATCGGTTAAGCGCATGGGAGCGTATTGCATTGACCCTTGATGAAGGGTATTTGTTAGAATACGATGCGGATATGGAATCCGTCGATCCTCTATCCTTCCCTGGTTATGCCAGCAAGCTTGAGCAGCAGAAGAGCAAGTCAAGCCTGCGGGAAGCTGTTATAACCGGTGAAGGCACGATCGACGGTTTTCCGGTTGTCGTAGCGGTTATGAGTTTTGATTTTTTTACCGGCAGTATGGGTTCTGTCGTTGGTGAGAAGATTACTAGAGCGATCGAAGCGGCTCATGCGAAGCAGCTGCCGCTGCTTATTTTCTCTACATCGGGCGGAGCACGTATGCAGGAAAGCATTTTGAGCTTGATGCAGATGGCCAAAACGAGCGCAGCGCTCTCGAAATTTCAGGGAGCCGGTGGTTTGTTTATTTCGATTTTTACCGATCCTACTACGGGTGGAGTCTCGGCGAGCTTCGCGAGCCTGGGCGATTACAATTTGGCCGAGCCTGGCGCATTGATCGGCTTTGCCGGACGGATTGTCATCGAACAAACGATCCGTCAGAAGCTGCCTGATGATTTCCAGACGGCCGAGTTTAATTTGCAGCATGGCCAATTGGATAAAGTCGTACACCGCAAAGACATGAAGCCTACGTTAGCAAAGCTGCTTGATATGCATTGCGTAAGGGAGGAAACATCCTATGGCGGGTGAGTTGCCTTTTGAAAAACCGCTGAACGATTTGCGCCAGAAGATTACCGAGCTTAAGAGCTTAAGCGTGGAAAAGGGCATTGACTTCTCAGAAGAAATTTTAGGTTTAGAGTCAAAGTGCAAGCAGCTGGAAGAAGAGATGTACAGCGAATTGACGCCGGCTCAAAAAATGCATATGGCGCGCCATCATCAGCGTCCGACATCGCTTGATTATATTCAAACGGTATTTACCGATTTCATGGAGCTGCACGGAGATCGTCTGTTTGCGGACGATCTCGCTATTGTGGGAGGTCTGGCGAAGCTTAACGGTGTTCCGGTTACTGTAATCGGACACCAGCGCGGTAAGGATACGCGCGAGAATATCGCCCGGTTTTTCGGCAGTCCTCACCCTGAGGGCTTCCGCAAGGCGCTTCGCTTCATGGAGCAAGCCAACAAGTTTAAGCGTCCGATCATTACCTTTATCGATACGAAGGGTGCATACCCGGGCAAAACCGCCGAGGAGCGAGGACAATCGGAAGCGATTGCGCGCAACCTGCGGGAAATGTCCGGCTTCGGTGTGCCTATCATCTGTATCGTTATAGGTGAGGGCGGCAGCGGCGGCGCGTTAGCTTTAGGCGTGGGCAACCGTGTACTTATGCTGGAAAACGCGATTTATTCCGCGATATCTCCAAACGGCGCAGCATCCATTCTGTGGAAGGATGCTTCCAGAGCGGACCAAGCCGCTGAAGCGATGAAAATAACGGCAAAGGACTTGCTTGAGTTTGGCGTTATCGAGGATATCGTAGCGGAACCGCAAGGGGGAGCTCATAAGGATCTAGCTTTCCAAGCGGAGCAAATTAAAGATAAGTTATGGCATCATTTGCAGGAGCTTATGCAAATGAGCGCAGAGCAGCTTATCGAGGACCGCTATAATAAATTCCGTAAGGTCGGCCAGTTCAAAATTGCAGAGCGGCCGCTCGAAGTGCAGGGAGCGCCAGCTAAAGTAGCCAATATTAGCGAAGCGGCAAACGGGGCGGTTCAATCCCGCGTGCTGTCGCCGGAAGCTACGCCGACGGTTCAGTAAATGTTATGTAAAATTGATTATTCCGCTGTACAAGCAGCGGGGTGTCATGTCAGTATAGAATAGAATATCAGGCAATATACGGAGGAACTATAACATGCGTAAAACTAAAATCGTTTGTACGATCGGTCCATCCAGCGAATCGTTGGAAAACACAAAGAAATTAATTAAAGCAGGCATGAACGTTGCCCGTCTTAACTTCTCTCACGGAGATTTCGAAGAGCATGGTAACCGCATCAAAAATATCCGCCAAGCAAATGCTGAGCTCGGAACTTCGGTAGCGGTTTTACTTGATACGAAGGGACCTGAAATTCGTCTTGGCAAGCTGAAGGAAGAGCCAATCGAATTGAATCAAGGCGAGACAATTACGCTTACTACGGAAGAAATTTTGGGCGACCGCAATCGCGTTCCGATTACGTACAATAATCTTCCAAAAGATGTAACGGCCGGTTCAACTATTTTGATCGATGACGGCTTGATTGGATTGACGGTTGAAGAGGTTAAAGGAACTGAAATCGTATGCCGTATCGTGAACAGCGGCCCGATTAAAAGCAAAAAAGGCGTTAACGTACCTGGAGTGAAAATCTCATTGCCTGGTATTACTGAGAAGGATGCGAATGATATCGTATTCGGTATCGAGCAGGGCGTAGATTTCATTGCAGCTTCTTTCGTGCGCAAAGCGAGCGACGTGCTTGAGATCCGCGAGCTTCTTGAACGTCACAATGCCGGCCATATCCAAATCATTTCCAAAATCGAAAACCAAGAAGGCGTAGACAATCTCGATGAGATTCTTGAGGTTTCTGACGGCTTGATGGTTGCACGTGGCGATCTCGGCGTTGAAATTCCAGCCGAAGAAGTTCCGCTTGTGCAAAAGAACATGATTAAAAAAGGTAACCGCGTAGGTAAGCCCGTTATTACGGCTACTCAAATGTTGGATTCCATGCAGCGCAACCCGCGTCCGACCCGCGCAGAAGCGAGCGACGTAGCGAATGCGATTTTTGACGGTACAGATGCAATTATGCTTTCCGGCGAAACAGCTGCAGGCAGATACCCGACTGAATCGGTACAAACGATGGCTCGTATCGCTGAGCGCGCTGAAGCGGCTTTGGAATACCGTGAAATGTTTACAAAGCAAGCTAATGCACAGCAAACATCGGTTACGGAAGCAATCAGCCAAGCTGTTGCTAACTCCGCGCTCGATTTGGGTGCGAAAGCGATCATTACATCGACGAAAAGCGGCTTTACAGCCCGCATGGTTTCGAAGTACAAGCCTAAGGCTCCTATTATCGCGGTAACGACAGATGAGAAGGTATTGCGTCGTCTTTCTCTCATTTGGGGCGTATTCGCTGTGATGGGTCCAGATGCGGATACGACGGACGCAATGTTTGAAAATGCTGTAAAAGGCGGCATGAGCACAGGCTTCCTGAGCTTGGGCGACACAGTCGTTATTACTGCGGGCGTTCCAGTTGGCCGCGCCGGCACGACAAACCTTATCAAAATTCACCACATTGGTGAGCTTTTGGCACAAGGACAAGGCATCGGCAGCCAAACGGCTATCGGTAAAATCGTTGTAGCGCGTACCCCGCAGGAAGCAATCGCGAAAACGACTGAGGGCTCCATTTTGGTTACGATCTCTACAGATAAAGATTATATGCCTGCGTTTGAGAAAGCTGGTGCGGTTATTACGGAGCAAGGCGGAATTACGAGCCATGCTGCAGTAGTAGGCCTGAACCTTGGGATCCCGGTTATTCTCGGCATTGCAAATGCGACAGATATTCTTGAAGATGGCATGGAAGTGACCATTTACGGCGAGACTGGCGTGATTTATCACGGTCAATCGAAAGTACTGTAAATGAGACAGTCACTTTAAAAATAATTATATAGTTACGAAAGCTAAAGCGATGGTGATCTCACCGTCGCTTTTTGCTAATCTTACATGTTATATGTAAGCTAATTGTAAAAAGGTTGGGGAGGAACATTCATGCAATCAGCTTCCAGTTGGTTTATGCATCCGCTTCGCGTACGTTATCAGGAAACTGATCAAATGGCTGTTGTCTTTCACGGAAATTATGTAACTTGGTTTGAAATTGGACGTACGGAATGGATAAGAAATGCAGGCTACGACTATAAAACAATCGAAGACTTCGGCTTGCTGCTGCCTGTCGTGGACTTGCAATGCCGTTATGTGCTCCCTGCGCGTTATGACGATACCGTTCTTGTATGTACGCGGGTAGCGGAATTCTCGCCGGTACGCGTTTCCTTTGAGTCGCAGGTCAGAAGGGTAGCACTTTCAGATTTCCATGCTTCAGAGATTGCGGCAGGCGAACAGCTTCCAGGGGAGCTGTTAGTCGAAGGCGGGACCAAGCATGTATGGGTAAATAAGCAGTGGCAGCCGGCTCGCATAAACAAAGTGATGCCAGAGCTTTATGAACTGCTTCGCACAAAATAAGTTTGCTGCGCAAACGAAGCTTACGGAGAGGTTTGCTGTGCAAACGCTGAAGGAGATGTCGGATAATGTATAAATGGCTGTTGGCTGTTTTTATTGTCGTTCCAATTGTAGAGCTCTGGGGGATCTTTCAGGTTGGCAGCTGGATTGGCGGTTGGAATACCTTTTTTATACTTATTCTTATGGGGTTGGCAGGCGCTTATTTGGCAAGGGCGGAAGGACGCAGAGTTTGGGGAGAGGCTCAGCGGCAAATGCAAGCGGGGCAAATTCCCGGTCAAACGCTGTTAGACGGTCTTTGTGTGCTAGCTGGGGGTATTTTGCTGCTCATGCCTGGATTTATTTCCGATATATTGGGCATAACGCTGCTCATTCCGGCTTCGCGTATCTATTATAGGCAAATCATGCTGCAATGGATTGAAAAAAGAATGCGAAACGGTAATTTTAAAATAGGAAGGTTTTAATATTTACGTGACCTTTACAAAAGGTTAACATGGCAATAATAGTCTTCCTTCATAATAAAATAGACATATATCGTAATTGACTCAGGAGGCGTGAGAAATGACCAAACTTTTGTCCAACTATGTAAACCGTGACTTAAGTTGGATCGAATTCAACCGAAGAGTTCTTCAAGAGGCTCAGGATTTAAGCAATCCTTTACTCGAGAGAGCTAAGTTTTTAGCGATTGTTTCAAGCAATCTGGATGAATTCATGAGCGTACGAGTTGCAGGCATCCAAATGCAGATGAGAGCCGGCTTATCAAAAACCGATTTTACCGGCTACACGCCACCTGGGCTTTGGAAAAGGCTTATTAAGCGTGCAACACAAATGGTACATGATCAGTACCGTACATACAGAGAAGTATTTCGCGGATTAAGCCGTGAAGGAATATTTATTCGCTCGATCGAAGAGCTCAATGTATCGCAGACCAAGGCCGTCTTCGATTATTTTCATGAGATAGTATTTCCAGTACTGACGCCGATGGCAGTCGATCAGAGCAGACCGTTTCCGCTCGTTCATACGAAGGAGCTGTATTTGGCGGTGCTTCTAAGAGAAGAGGGGGATTCCGCAGAGGAAGAGCCGCTGTTTGCGATTGTACAGGTACCCTCTATCCTGCCGAGATTCGTTCCTGTTCCTGGAAGAATTAACAGCAAGAAGACGGAATTTGTACTTCTTGAGGATTTGATAGAACAGTTTATTGACACGTTGTTTAACGGTTACATACCGTTCTCGGTGAACCCGTTCCGTTTGACGCGGGATGCGGACATTACGTTGAACGAGGAGGATGCGGAGGATCTGCTCGAGGAAATCGAGAAGGAGCTGCGGCGTCGCCGGTGGGGGATTCCCGTTAGGCTTGAGGTTGCTAAGGGAATACATCCTTATGCGCTCGAAATGCTCACAGAAGAGCTGGAGATCGAAGATAATTTGTTTGAAATCGACGGTCCGCTCGATCTTAGCTTTCTGATGAAATTCGCGGGTGCTGTACCGGGAAATGAAAATTTGCGCTATGAGAAGCTTGAGCCTGTCTATCCGAGGGAATTCGATGAATCAGACGACATGTTTGAGGTTATCCGTCAGCGCGACGTATTGATGTATCATCCATACGAGTCGTTTGAAGCCGTAAATGATTTTGTCATGCAGGCAGCTTATGATCCTGACGTGCTCGCTATCAAAATGACGCTTTACCGCGTCAGCGGCCAATCTGCGCTCGTTCAAGCGCTTTCCAAGGCTGGTGAAGCGGGTAAGCAGGTAACGGTCGTTGTAGAGCTAAAGGCGAGGTTTGACGAGGAGCGAAACATCGCATGGGCGCGCCAGTTGGAGAAGGCGGGCTGTCATGTCGTTTACGGCCTGGTCGGTTTAAAGACGCATGCCAAAATTTTGCTCGTCGTTCGACGCGAGCAGGGCACGCTTCGTCGCTATGTGCATGTTGGAACCGGCAATTACAATGACAATACAGCTACCTTGTATACGGATATCGGACTATTTACTTCACACCCGATTATCGGCGGTGATGCCTCGGCTCTATTTAACGAAGTAACCGGCTATTCCTCCCCGTACGATTGGAAGGCTTTCGGCGTTGCGCCAACGGATTTGAAGGAAAAGCTGTATCGGCTCATTGATCGGGAGAAATTAAATGCAATCGCCGGAAAGCCGGCGCGCATTATTGCCAAAATGAACTCATTATCGAATCAAGAAATGATCGACAAGCTGTACGAGGCCTCTCAGGCCGGCGTGAAAATCGTGCTTATCGTCCGCGGAGTATGCTGCTTGCGGCCGGGAGTGCCGGGGCGCAGCGAGAATATTCAGGTCATCAGCATCGTTGACCGGTTCCTCGAGCATGCGAGAATTATGTACTTTTATAACGGAGGGGAAGAGGAAGTTTACTTATCGAGCGCGGATTGGATGACCCGTAACCTGACAAGACGAATCGAGCTCATTTGTCCGGTATTCGATACGACGCTCAGACAAATTCTGATTAAGATGCTTCATCTTAATATTAATGATAATGTGAAGGCCCGCGAGCTGCAGGCGAACGGCACTTATGAACACATTTCCAGTGAAAATAAGCAGCCGTTCCGCAGTCAATTCGAGGCGAAGGTTATATCGTCGTGGAAGGGACGTGGGTAGCTGTATAGTCCAGACTAGGCGTTACTCCCCACAGCTTCTTGAATTCGGAGCCAAGCTCCTCAACCTCGCGGCGCTCGACAGCGAGCGTACCGCGCGGTTTGATTGGCCGCAGCAGCAGTTGATTGCCGGATAATTGAACATTTAGCTGAGCGATGGCCTGTGTTTCCGTTCGATCCAGCGCAGTCGACAGCTGCAGCAGCGCGCCAAGCTTATAAATGACATCCAGATCGGACTCGTTAAGCAGCTCCTTATATTCGGAAATATGCTGACGAGCACGGCCTTTGCTTTTGTAAGAAGCAATAGCTGCCGTCATAATCATCTCCCGATGAGTAAGCCCGTTCAGATGGGAGTTGATGATGAGGTAGAAGGAGTGTCTTGCATATTCGTAATAATCGATGGAGGCACCGATTCGAAACAGCTGCGACGCCGCATCAAGAAGCACTCTCGTTTGCGGCGGCAATGGCTGTAAATAGTTCAGCACATCATAGAGTTCAAGCGATATCCGGTTGACCTGCAGCACATGCTGCTTCGGCGCTTCCGGATGAAGAGCGCTCAAATTCGTGAGGCTGTACTTCAGCACATCGACCTGCTTCGGATGATTCGGAAATCGTGTCGCATGGAACAAGCCATCTCGCAGGCCCGCGCCGCAGATGCGGTAATAAGCGGCCTTGGTCGCCCTAAACAATACGCGTAGTATAGCTACGCCTGGTACGACGACATCGGCGCGGTCTTTGGACAATCCCGGCAGCTTACGCCTTTTGTCCAGCGGCAGCTTGCGCATTTGATGAAACAGCATATCGGCCTGCTCACCCGTTATCGGATAGTTATGCGTTTGCGGGAAGGGGTATTTAAATGCCGCTTGATGCATTTTGCCAAGTGCACGCACGGTGCCGCCTACTCCGACAAGCGGCATGCCTGGCGTTTCTCCGATCCACGGTTCGTTCCGAACAGCTTCTGTTACATAGGTCTCAAGCGACCTCAGAGCATCGTCCTGCAGCATGCCCTTCGCAGTGAACCGTTTGTTGAGATTAACGCATCCAAACGGAAAGGACACGGAACGGACGAGCGCGCGATTGCGGAATAAAGACAGCTCTGTGCTTCCTCCGCCGATATCTATAAGAAAGCCGTCCCGAATCGTGAGCGAGTTGATCATGCCGAGAAAGCCGTAGGAAGCCTCGTCCTCGCCGGAGAGCAATTCGATGGTCAAGCCCGTTTCCGCTTTGATCCGACCCAGTATTTCGGAACGATTATTAGCATTTCGAACGGCAGCCGTAGCAACTGCCCGAATATGGCTGGTATGATTATGCGTGCAGATCATAGTGAAATGCGTCAGCGTGTCGATTAGCTCATCGATTGCTGTCCCAGAGATACAGCCGTCCTCGTCAATGCGTTCACTTAATCTGGCAGGCCGTTTGCTGCTATCCGCCACACGATGTGCGCCATTTGCTGTCCGCTCGTATACGACGAGCCGGACCGAGTTGGAGCCAATGTCTATAATACCGATGCGTTGTTCTGTCATGTAGCGCCTCCAATGCAGCAAGTTTTGCTCTGAAAGTTCTCTTTTTGACATTTTACCATTATATTCACTTCTGTTAAAATAGTTTATGCCGCGGCTAAAAATGGAGCGAATAGGGAAAAATGCAGGCTGGAGCATATGACAAGATGTGGTGAAATAATAAGCGAAAAAAATATTAATGACGCCGATAAAGCATTTTTATGTCTTTATTTGTTCACTTCACTGCCAAAATCATTTATGATTAAAGGCGATGGTACAATGAACGAATACTTATTTATGTAAACGAACGATACCTAAGTTAAAGGAGAGAGAACGATGACAGCAACTAAAGGTCTGGAAGGAATTGTCGCCGCAGCTTCGTCCATCAGCTCAATTATTGATGGCGTACTGACATACCGTGGTATTGATATTGACGATCTCGCGGAAAATGCAAGTTTTGAAGAGGTCGCCTACCTGCTATGGTACGGTAAACTACCTAATCGTTCCGAGCTAGACGGACTGCAGAAGCAACTGGATCAATATGCAGCAGTTCCGGAGGGCGTGCTTGATCAAATTAAGCTATACCCAAAAAACACAAACTCGATGGCTGCTCTTCGTACAGCTGTTTCCAGCTTAGCCTTGTATGACAGCTCCGCTAACGAAATGACTCCAGAGGCAAATCAACTTAAAGCAATTAAATTGCAAGCACAGCTGCCAACGATTATTGCTGCTTTCGCACGCATTCGTCAAGGCAAAGAGCCGGTAGCTCCAAAGCAAGGAGTATCAATCGCTTATAATTTCTTATATATGCTCACAGGTAACGAGCCTGCTGAAGTGGCAGTTAAGGCACTTGATCAAGCGCTCGTGCTTCATGCTGACCACGAATTGAACGCTTCGACATTTGCTGCACGCGTGACGGTTGCTACGCTTTCGGACATTTATTCAGGCGTAACATCCGCGATCGGAGCTTTGAAGGGTCCTCTTCACGGCGGTGCGAACGAAGCCGTTATGGTGATGCTGGAAGAAATCGGTTCGGCAGCTAACGTTGAAAGCTTTATTAACAACGCGCTTGCGAACAAACACAAAATTATGGGCTTCGGTCACCGTGTTTACAAAAACGGCGATCCACGCGCGAAGCATTTGCAAAAAATGTCCCGCGAGCTCGGCAAGCTGACAGGCAACATGGAGCTTTACGAAATGTCTGTTAAAATCGAAGAGCTGGTAACGGGACAAAAGGGCTTGAAGCCAAATGTTGACTTCTACTCCGCTTCCGTTTACACGACGCTTGAGATTCCGCGCGACCTGTTTACACCTATTTTTGCAATCAGCCGTGTATCGGGTTGGAGCGCGCATATCCTTGAGCAATATCAGGATAACCGCCTGATTCGTCCGCGTGCCGATTATGTTGGACCGGTTAATGCGAAGTACATTCCGATCGAGCAGCGCTAATCATTAATCGCTAATTAAGCTACAATCATTTATACTTGCACATAGGCAGGTTCTATTCTAAGGAGGATTTTATTCATGGCACAGTTCGAAAAATTCGCGCTTCCAACAGAAGGCGAGCAAATCACGATTGACAATGGCGTACTACAGGTACCTAACAACCCGATTATTCCTTTTATCGAAGGCGACGGCACAGGCCGCGACATTTGGAAAGCTTCGAAACGCGTGCTTGATGCAGCGGTAGAGAAAGCTTTTAACGGCGAGAAAAAAATCGCTTGGTACGAAGTATTTGCCGGCGAAAAAGCATTCAACGAATTCGGCGAGTGGTTGCCTGCTGATACACTTACTGCAATCCGTGAGTATATCGTAGCGATTAAAGGACCTTTGACAACTCCAATCGGCGGCGGTATTCGTTCTTTGAACGTTGCACTTCGCCAAGAGCTTGATCTTTACACTTGCTTGCGTCCTGTTCGTTACTTTACAGGCGTACCATCCCCGGTTAAACGTCCTGAGCTTGTTGACATGGTTATCTTCCGTGAGAACACTGAGGATATCTATGCAGGTATCGAGTACCAAGAAGGCTCTGCAGAAGTGAAAAAAGTAATCGAGTTTCTGCAAAAAGAAATGGGAGCTAACAAAATCCGCTTCCCTGAAACTTCCGGTATCGGCATTAAGCCAGTATCGAAAGAAGGCTCGCAACGTCTTGTTCGCGCAGCGATTGAATATGCAATCAAGCACGGCAAAAAATCCGTTACCCTTGTACACAAAGGCAACATCATGAAATACACAGAAGGCGCGTTCAAAAACTGGGGCTACGAGGTTGCTGAACAAGAATTCGCTAACGAGACTTTCACATGGGGTCAATACGACCGCATTAAAGAAGCAGAAGGCACAGATGCTGCAAACAAAGCGCAAAAAGAAGCTGAAGCTGCAGGCAAGCTGATCGTTAAAGACGCAATTGCGGATATCGCTTTGCAACAAGTACTTACTCGTCCTACTGATTTTGATGTTATCGCAACCTTGAACCTGAACGGCGACTACTTGTCCGACGCTCTAGCTGCACAAGTCGGCGGTATCGGTATCGCTCCAGGCGCGAACATCAACTACTTGACTGGACATGCAATCTTCGAAGCAACTCACGGTACAGCTCCTAAATACGCTGACCTTGACGTAGTAAACCCAGGCTCCGTAATCCTTTCCGGCGTAATGCTCCTTGAGCACCTAGGCTGGCAAGAAGCGGCTGACCTTATCTATAAAGGTATGGAAACATCGATCAACAACAAAACAGTTACTTATGACTTCGCTCGCTTGATGGAAGGCGCAACTGAAGTTAAGTGCTCCGCGTTCGCAGACGAAATCATCAAAAATATGTAGTCCAATCATAATCTTTTCGTAAAACAAGGAAACCGTTTGATCCCCATGGAATCGCGTCCCGCAGGGACAAATTCCTCTGCCTTGAGTATTTGAGGAATCGCGTCCCGCAGGGACAAATTCCTATGCACGAACCAACTGCAAGCGTGTCCCGCAGGGACGAAAGCGATCCATGCTCCAAAGCCGCACAGGCGCGCCTGACGTACTCCTTCGTTCTTCCAATTCGCGGGTGTCCAGAGGGCGCAGCGCCTTGGGGTCCTCCCTTGGAAGGGAGGATTTAGGAGGGTTCGAATCGCACTTAGAGGTTTAATGCAGCAGAAAAAATGGGGGTCAAAGGGGTCTCCCCTTCAAAATAAGCAATGTTACGGGAGGTTTTACACAAGATGGCGATTAAACGTAAAAAGATTACTGTCGTAGGAGCGGGCTTTACTGGCGCGACTACAGCTCTTATGCTTGCACAAAAAGAATTGGGCGATGTTGTTCTTGTTGATATCGCACCGCTTGAAAACCCAACTAAAGGTAAAGCGCTCGATATGCTCGAGGCGACTCCTGTACTTGGTGTAGATGCAAACATTATCGGTACTTCGAACTATGACGACACGAAAGAATCAGATGTCGTTATAATTACTGCCGGTATCGCTCGTAAGCCGGGCATGAGCCGTGACGATCTTGTCAGCACTAACGCCGGCATCGTGAAATCCGTTTGTGAAAACATCAAAGCAACAAGCCCTAACGCTTATGTCATTATCCTAAGCAACCCGGTTGATGCAATGACTTACGCTGCATTCCAAACGCTTGGTTTCCCTAAAAACCGCGTAATCGGCCAATCCGGCGTACTTGATACAGCTCGCTACTGCACATTTATTGCACAAGAGCTTAACGTATCCGTTGAAGATGTTCGCGGCTTCGTGCTTGGTGGACACGGCGACGACATGGTTCCACTCGTTCGTTACTCGAACGTTGGCGGCATTCCGATCGAAAAGCTTATCCCGGCAGAACGCATTGAAGCAATCGTACAACGCGCTCGCGTTGGCGGCGGCGAAATCGTTAACCTGCTTGGAAACGGCAGCGCGTACTATGCGCCTGCAGCTTCACTTGTGCAAATGACTGAAGCAATCCTGAAAGACAAAAAACGGATTATTCCGGTTATCGCTTTGCTTGAAGGCGAATATGGCTATGACAACCTGTTCATGGGCGTACCAACCATCATTGGCGGCGACGGCATTGAGAAAGTGCTTGAGCTTGATTTGACTGCTGATGAGAAAGCTGCGCTAGATAAATCCGCTCAATCCGTTCGCAACGTTATTCAAGTTGTAACAGGCTAATAAGCAAACTATTGCTATGACGCAGTTTATATAAATGAATGCGTTTGGGAGGACCCTGACAGAATGCTGCCAGGGTCCTCCTGTTTATTTTTACAGCAGGAACTTTTAAGTGCAGGAGGGATGATCGTTGATCGAACAAGCAAGACAAGCTTTGAAACGGGTATACGGCTATGACACTTTCCGCAAGGGGCAGGAAGGTATCATTTCGGGCATTTTGCAAGGACGCGACACGCTGGCTATTTTGCCGACCGGCGGCGGAAAATCGATATGTTATCAAATCCCATCGATGCTGCTGCCGGGCACTTCACTTGTTATTTCGCCGCTTATATCGCTCATGAAGGATCAGGTCGACGCTTTGCGCCGGGTAGGGGTGTCAGCCGCGTTTCTTAACAGCTCGCTAGGAGCGGCGGAGTATCGCGATGTGATGCGAAATGCGATGATGGGCGAGTATAAGCTGTTGTACGTTGCGCCCGAACGACTCGATGCGCCAATGTTTCAGTCCTTATCCGAGCAGCTGTCCATCCCGCTCATTGCGATTGACGAAGCCCATTGCGTATCCCAGTGGGGTCATGACTTCCGCCCGAGCTATCGCCAGCTTGCCGGGTGGATAGCGCGGATGAAGGATCGGCCGCTTGTGGCCGCGTTTACGGCTACGGCAACGAACGAGGTAGCGGCCGATATTGCAGATATGCTTAAGCTTCGTGATCCGAGCGTATTCGTGACAGGCTTTGCCAGACCCAATCTATCGCTCTCCGTCGTTACTGGCGTGGACAAGAAGAAGTTTCTTGAGAGCTTTGTAACGGGGCGCAAGGAGCAGTCAGGCATTATTTATGCTGCAACACGGAAAGAAGTCGAGAACGTATATGAGCAGCTTGCGCGCAGAGGCATTCAAGCAGGCAAATATCACGGAGGCTTGTCCGACGCCGAGCGTGCGGAAACGCAGGAAAAATTCCGTTTTGACGATATACGCGTCATGGTCGCGACGAATGCTTTTGGCATGGGCATCGATAAGCCGAACGTCCGTTATGTGCTCCACTGGCAAATGACCGGCGACATAGAATCGTATTACCAAGAGGCAGGCCGCGCGGGCCGGGACGGAGAGGAAAGCGAATGCATCCTTTTGTTCGAGCCAGCCGATATGCAGGTTCAGCGTTTCCTGATCGAGCAGGGCACCGGAGATACGGATCGTAAATCGATTCAGCTCTCCAAGCTTCATACGATGATGAATTATAGCCGGACACAGCGCTGCTTGCAGCAGTTTATCGTCGATTATTTCGGCGAGACCGGCGTAGAGGCTTGCGGCAAATGCAGCAGCTGCCTCGATAAGAGCGAGCCTGTTAACCGGACGGAGGAAGCGAAGATGGCGCTCTCCTGCGTAGGCCGGATGAAAGGGCGCTTCGGCGTCACGATGGCTGCCAAGGTGCTGAAGGGCTCACGCGACAAACGTCTGCTAGAATTCGGGCTGGACCGCTTGTCCACCTACGGTCTTATGCGTCATTTGCCCGAGAAGGAGATTGCGGATTGGCTTTATTGGCTCGTATCGGAAGGCTACTTAAAGCTTAGCGAAGGGCAATATCCGGTCGTCTCTTTAACGGCAAATGCGCTTCCGGTGCTGGAAGGCCGTGAATCGATCATGCAAAGAGTTCGAGCGACTGTCCGGCAAACGGCTTCTTCCGATAATGCGACTGCTTCGCCTTTATTCGAAGCGCTTAAACAATGGCGCAAAGAAAAAGCTGCTGTGGAAGGCGTGCCGCCGTTTATGCTGTTTTTTGACGCGACGCTTCGAGAAATTGCAAATGTTCGGCCGCAAACGGCAGATCAGCTGCTGGGCGTGAAGGGAATCGGATCGGCGAAAGCGGATAAGTACGGAGACGAACTGCTCTCCATCATTCATTCGTTCGGAGGAGAAGGCCAAGCGACAGGTAGCTTTTCGGCAGCGCCTAAGGAGGCCCCGGCATCCAGCAAGAGAGCGGCTAGCGACGAGCAGCCGAGCCATTTGACCACACTTGCGCTGTTCCAAGCCGGTCAAGAGCCGGATGAGATTGCGAAAGATCGCGGATTAAGCAGGGTGACGGTTGAGGGGCATATCATTCGCTGCGCCGATGAGGGCGAGGAGGTTGATTGGAGCCGTATCATACCTGCGGAATACGAGCAGTTGATCGTACAAGCGATCGGCGAGCTTGGGAATGAAAAGTTGCGGCCGATAAAAGACGCTTTGCCGGAGGAAGTCACCTACTTCGCTATTCACGGCGTTATGAGCAAGCACGGTTTTAAGGCTTAAAGCAGCCCAGTTGCAGGGATTAGGGCGCGATAAATGCCAAGGTGTGAAAATTTCGGGAACGATTCGGAATGAATTCCGTGAAAATGCCTGCAAACCGCCGGATTGGGAGCGTAGTCATTTGAAAAAAATCTCGTTTCTGATAAACTATTTGTTATATACAATTTTGGCAATAGCGGGTCGTTGAGTACGCTTTACCAAAACAGGAGGAGTAATAATGTTTAATGTAATGTTGTTATTGCACGTGCTGGGTGCAGTAGGCATGGGATTCTATGTCGTGCTGCCTATCATGGTAGGGAGAGCATCCAAGCTGGCAGGCGTTGGACAAGGCGGTTTGGCTGACGGTTTGCTTTCGGCAAATCGGGTTGCGCAGTACTTTCTGGTTCTTCAGCTTCTAACGGGTGGTTATTTAATGTCTCAGAATGACTACAGCGTAGCATGGATGGTTATTATTATCGTGCTTTTCCTTGGTATAGCTGCACTGGGCGGAATTATTTCCAAGCCGCTTAAGCTTGTAGTCGCATCCATTCAAGAAGGCAAGAGCGCAACCGCACATATTAACAAAGCACGTGTAATGAGCATCATCGTGCTGGTGCTGTATATCGCGATCATTTACTTCATGAAATTTTCATTTTAAGCAAAGTATTCAAATGCAGATTATATAACGCTGTAGGGGGATTGCAACGTGCATGGAGCATCACCGCAAATTGTAACGTTTGGAGAATCAATGGCTCTATTTATGCCGGAGGGGCAAAAGTCGATCGAACGCGCTGCCACGCTTGAACAAGGTTTCGGCGGGGCGGAGAGCAATGTCGCAATAGGACTTGCGCGTCTCGGTTCATCCGTAGGCTGGTTTGGGGCGCTGGGCGACGATCCGTTTGGCAAAATTATTTTGAAAACGCTGCGCGGCGAAGGCGTGGATGTGTCGCGCGTTCAGCTTAGCACGGAGGCGCCGACGGGTATGATGTTTCGCGAGCATGTAGCGGGCAGAATGGCCGTCCATTATTTCAGAAAGCATTCGGCAGCCAGCCGGATGCAGCCTGAACAGCTTGACGAGAATTACATACGCGGTGCAAAGCTGCTTCATGTAACCGGTATCACCGCTGCACTCAGCGAGAATTGCCGCAAAACGCTTCGCCGGGCTGTCGATATCGCGAAGGAAGCGGGCGTGCTCGTCAGCTTCGATCCGAACCTGCGGCTTAAGCTGTGGTCGATTGAAGAAGCGCGCGAGACGCTGCTGCCGCTTGCTGCGGATGCGGATTATTTTTTGCCGGGCTGGGATGAGCTTAAGCTATTGTATGATACGGATAATTATGAGCATGTCAAAGAGCAGCTTACGAAGCTGAAGGCTGTCACTATTATTAAGGGCAGAGGCGATACGACGGTCGTATTGAACAAAGGCCAAGAGGAAAGCTTGCCGTTTTATCCGGCTGAGCAGGTTGTGGATACAGTAGGAGCAGGTGACGGCTTCTGCGCCGGCTTTTTGGCAGGAATAATGAAAGGATATTCTCCGGTGGAAGCGGTGCGTCTTGCCAGCATTAACGGATCGCTAGTCGTGCAAATGCGCGGCGATTGGGAAGCATTGCCGGAGTGGAGCGCCGTCGAGCAGAGGTTGTCTGCCAAAGCATGGGTGGAGCGCTGACAATGGCTGATGTGAGCGGGTCCAAGGGACAGCGTCGCCGGGAGGCGGTACTGCAGCTGCTGAAGCAGCAGGGACGTGTGACGATTCCGGAAATGGTCGAGCGCTTCGGCTGCTCTGAAGCGACGGCACGTCGTGACCTGGAGCAGATGGAAGCTGAATATCCGGTCATTCGGACGATCGGCGGCGCGATGTACGATGGGATGAACGCCGTTCGGGATCTGCCTTTCGCCGAGAAGGAAGGCTTGTCGATTCTGGAGAAGGAGCGTATCGCCGGGCTAGCTGCCTCTTTAATCATCGAAGGCGATGTCATTGGACTTTCCGGCGGCACGACCAACTTCCTGATCGCGAAGATGCTGAAGTCCCGTAAAGGCATAACGGTAGTGACCAATGCGGTCAATATCGCGATGGAACTGGCGGGCAGCGACATTCAGGTCGTCGTGACCGGAGGCATTATGCGCCACAACAGCTTCGAGCTTTGCGGACCTCTTGGCGAGGGCATGGTCGCCCATTTGAATATCGGTAAAATGTTCATCGGCGTCGACGGCATTTCTGCCGCCGGCGGCATTACGACCTACTCGGAGCAGGAGGCGCAAATCGCCAAAGCGCTCATTAAGCGCTCGCAAGCAGCGTATGCCGTATTCGATCATACGAAGACAGATCGCACTTCGCTCTTCTCCATTGCGTCCTTAACCGAGCTGCGCGGCGTCATTACGGATGTTCCGCTGACAGCGGAGCTTGCGGCTGAAGTGAAGCAGCATGGCATTTCCGTGCACGTGACGGGCTAGCACTCATTAGTCAGGTACGGCTTCGCCTTCTTATTATAAAGATGAAGCCGTTTCGCGATGAAATGTGAACGTTCAAAGTATCAAACTGATCTGCTTATTTGCGAAAAAAACGGTATCCTTTCATAAGGATACCGTCTTTTTTTGCAAATATGAGTCGTTTACACATGTCTATCTAGCCTAGCGTATGCTCGTAAACAGAGCGGCCCTGCACCCAGGTCTGTTGAACGTTCAGCTTCGCATCGGTCAAGACCAGGTCGGCTTGCTTGCCGATTGCAATGGAGCCGGTGCGGTCACTCATACCGAGCTGCTTCGCTGCGTTGCCGCTCGCTAAGCGGCTGACCTCGGTAATCGTCAAATTCGTATGCTCCAGCATATAGCGGACTGCGCCAATCATCGTCAAGCAGCTGCCTGCAAGGGCATTGCCTCCCTGCAGACGCGCTTCGCCACCCTTCACGATAACGGCTAAACCGCCTAGGCTGTATTCGCCGTCCGGCATGCCGGCTGCTGCCATTGCATCCGTTATCAGGATAACTTTGCCTGCAGGCTTCGCGGCCAGCAGCAGCTTGATCGCCGCCGGATGCACATGGATGCCGTCGGCGATCAGTTCAGCAGCGATGCGGTCATCGGTTAGAACGGCGCCGAGCGTTCCCGGCTCGCGGTGATGCAGACCGCGCATAGCATTGTACGAATGGACAGCCTGCGTTAGGCCGGCATTTGCCGCGGCTATTATTTCATCATAGACGGCATCGGTATGCCCGCATGCCGTAATGATGCCTTGCTCGGCGAGCCAAACGATCGTTTCGATCGCGCCTGCCTTTTCCGGAGCCAGCGTAAGCTGACGAATGAGACCGGGCCAGTCGGCATACCATTTCTTGATCCATTCAAGCTGCGGGGCCATGATGTGGGCAGGGTTTTGTGCGCCGGGCCATTTCTCGCTAATGAAGGGGCCTTCTAAATGGACGCCTAACAGAGCAGCATAAGGCATTGCGGCTTTTCGGTAATCCGATACTGCGCACAGTACGGCTTCTATGCCATCTTTCGAAGCGGTCATCGTCGTAGCGAGCATTGCTGTTGTGCCTTGTGAGGCGTGAAATTTAGTAATGGTATCGAAGCTGCCGCTGCTTGCATCCATAAAATCAGCGCCAAAGCCGCCATGCACGTGAACGTCGATAAAGCCGGGCAGCAGCCAGCCTCCCCGCCCATCTACGGAGTAATATTGTTCTTTCGCAGCGCTTGCTGCATCCTCGCCATCTTCAGCAATAATCTGTGTTATTTCACCCTTATGAACGATGACACTTCCGGTAACGACTCGGTCCTCCAGCACGATATTCACATGATGAATGAGCCAGTTAGCAGAGCTTTCAGTCATTTAACCCAACATCCTTCCTGCCTCGCGATCGAGCAGAACGATTACGCGTGCATGTGTTTGCAGCAATGAAGCCGGTACGCTGGTTGTGATCGGCCCCGTCAAAGCTTCCTTTACAATGTTTGCTTTGTCCGCCCCGCGGACGGCCAAAACGATCGTGTTCGCTTTCAAAATCGAGCCTACGCCCATCGTGATCGCATATTTGGGCACCTCATCCATTGAATCGAAGAAGCGGGCGTTCGCTTCAAGAGTTTCCGCCTTCAGCTTCACGGCATGCGTACCGCCAGACAGATTGATATCAGGCTCGTTAAATCCGATATGACCGTTATGGCCGAGTCCAAGCAGCTGGACATCAACAGGCTGAGCATCAAGCATAGCGTCGTAACGGGCGGATTCCTCTTCGATGTCCTGTGCCATGCCGTTCGGCAAATGCGTTTTCTCCGATGGGATATCGATGTGTGAAAATAAATGCTTGTTCATATAATAAGCGTAGCTTTGGTCGTTTTCAGGCTTTAACCCGACGTACTCGTCCAGGTTGAACGTCGTTACTTCCTTGAAGCTTACTTTGTTCTCCTTGTAAGACTCTACTATTTTGTCATAAATTCCGATAGGTGTCGATCCCGTTGCCAGGCCGAGCACCGCGTTTGGCTTCTCGTTTACGATGTTTATGAATAGCTCCGCTGCGTAAGCGTCCAATTCCTGCTGTGTATCAAATATTATCATTTCCATTTATGTGCCTCCTCGACGGATTCGTTACTTATATTCTATATGAGTTTCGACGGATTAACAATATAAAATGATTGTAAAGATCAAATTAATGATTTTAAAAATCATAAAAATCATAAAAATGATAACCGGCTTAATGTATCAGCATCATTAGCATAAAAGTTCAATCAGTTAACATCGTGTGTCAAAGTGATGGAGCTGGAAGCGGGAATCAGAAAATTATGCTATGCTAGTAGGTAATTATTAGAGAAGCGAAACGTGAGCTGCGCCGCTATAACAGGCGTAAGCCGTGTACGCTCGGGAGGAACAAGCATGATGGTAGATCAGCAAGCGGCAACCGCGAAACGTAAAGGGGAGCATATTCGCATTTGCTTGCAGGAGCAAGTAAACAGCGTTGGTATAGAAACAGGTTTGGAGCGGTATCGTTTTAAACATAATGCGCTGCCCGAGCTATCCTTCCGCGAGGTGAGTCTGGATACAGACTGGTTTGGCAAAAAGCTCGGTGCCCCGCTGCTCGTCAGCTCCATGACGGGTGGAACGGATGAAGCGGGCGCCATTAATCGCCGTTTGGCCGTGGTGGCGGAAGCAAGAGGCTGGGCGATCGGCTTAGGCTCCATGCGCGCCGCAATTGAAAATGAGCAGCTTGCGGCTTCGTTCTCCATCCGCAAGGATGCGCCTACTGTGCCTGTTATTGCTAACATAGGCGCGGTACAGCTTAATTATGGTTTTGGAGCGGAGTCCTGCCGCAGAGCGGTAGACATTGCCGAAGCGGATGCGCTCGTCCTGCATCTCAACAGCATGCAGGAGGTATTCCAGCCAGAGGGGGATACGGATTTCAGCAATCTGCTCTCATCGATTGAACGGGTTTGTAAGTCATTGGAAGTACCAGTCGGTGTCAAGGAGGTCGGCTGGGGAATCGATGCAGATACGGCCGCGGCGCTTGCCGGGGCCGGCGTATCGTTTATTGATGCAGCGGGAGCGGGAGGCACTTCTTGGAGCCAGGTCGAGAAATTCCGCTCGAATGACGAGCTGCGGAGGCAGGCAGCCGAGTCGTTCGCAGATTGGGGAATACCGACAGCTGAAAGCGTTGTGGAGATTCGCGAGCGGCTTCCGGATGCGAATATTATTGCAAGCGGAGGATTGCGTACCGGCGTTGACGCAGCGAAAGCCATCGCGCTGGGAGCGAATATGGCGGGCTTTGGACGGGTGCTGCTGCCGCAAGCGGCGAGCGGCAGCAATCAGGTTTCGCAGGAGCAACTGCTGCAGCAATTCGAACGTATCGAATTTGAACTGCGTACAGCGATGTTTGGTATAGGTGCGGGTACGATTAACGAGCTCCGTCAAACGAACAGGCTGCTGCGCAAATAAGTATAAGCAACGCAAACAGGGGTGCTTCAGCAAACGATAAGTCTGCTGGGGCACCCCTTATTTTGCAGCGGGAGGAGACCTGCGCGGCTTTTATTTGATAAGCCCGGTGCCTTCAATTTTGATATTCGCGCGGACGACGAATTTGACCGTTGGATAAATGGACTCCCATTGCTTCCAAGCGCCCGACCCGGGATGAGTCGCGCGGTACCGCAGTCCAAACCCAACCGGATCTACACCCGCCTTTTGGATTTTTCGCAGAAGGGCAACGCAGGATTTGGCATATATTTTGTTCAGCTGCCGCTCGATTGACGCCCAATCCCTCTCATAGAGTCCCTTTGGCGCTTCCTCGAATACGACCTTCATTTTGATATCCATCGTAATCGTCTCTTCACCATTCTGCTTGCCAATATGATATTTAGAATGAATTTCAGTGAGGGCGACGACAAGATTAATTCCTTCAAACATGCCATGCATGGAGGACTTGGTGAAATCCATGGCAAGCTGGTTATACAGCTGTGATTCAGGCGGCGATAGAACGAGCTTAACCTTCTTCTTATTCAGCAGCGCCGTACGATTGATAATAAAGCTTTGCTTGTTATCCTTGACGATAACGGGCATGAGAGGATCAAGCCCCTCCTCCGTAGCGCGCCGGGAAAAGTCCGACAAAGATTCGACGTAGGTATAAGAGGATTCCGTGCCGTCTGCGCCAAAGCTGAGAAACAGCGTGTTGCCCGGATAACGCTCCGAGACCGGCCTTACCTTAAGCAGGCTCTCGGCATCCGGCTTGCCAATCGCGATATCGGCTACGCTTTGAATATCTCTTCGTCTCATCATCCATTGAAGAAGATCCCGATAGTCCTTGCGCGCCAGCTTCTCGCCGATGATAAACACTTTGCAATGCCCGAAATCGAGCTCCTTGTCGACATAAGCCTTTAGCATGCGAACGCCTTCTGAAATGCTTTCGGCTTCAATCGTTTCGATTTGCGTCTTGGATGCGCCAGGCTCGATTTTCGGTGACGGTACAGCCAGCTGAAGCGTGATGCGATATGGTTTTTTTTCGTTGTCGGACATGTCGAGCCCGAGCGCGACGACGAAGAAGCGTTTGTCGATGTCTTTAAAGCCGCAGCTGCTGAGCATGCCAAGGACGATGATCGCCAGCAGGATTCTGTTTGTTAGCCTCAAGCAGCTGTAGACCTCCTTCGACTTAGCACGAATACCCAAATGACGGTCAAAATTTCAACGAACATTCGGAAAACGAGCCAAAAGGATGTAATGTACATGTTGATCTTCTCGTTCGTAAGCATGTGATAAAGGATGGTGAGCGATGCGAAAATACCAACGATAACGTAGTTGGATATCAATGTTTTGGGGCTGTCGATTTCCGGCTTGCTGTTCCGGAAGCAGCTTTTGATTAATTCCATCGCTTGGTGCCAGCCTGACATTGTGTAGACGAGCGTTAAATTCAAATAAACGATGAGAAAAAGAAATAGGATGCGTTCAATAAACCCGTATTGCATGAGCATCGAGTCGGCGGTAAGGCTCCAAATGTAGATGTATTGGTTAACGCCTTCCGTTCCGTGAAAGCCGATCGGCACAAAAAAAGTAATAAACAAAATCATGATGCCGAAGAGCGGGTATATCCAACGGAATTTAAAGCGGAAATTCGGCGGGAGGAGCCGGTTAAAGATCGATAGATTGATATACCCGGTAAAAATAAAGGTCGCAGCCGCAACTGAAGTCAAGGTTGGCATCTTGGTTACGTAATTAGCAACGACGCGAATCGCATCCCAGTTCAACTGCGGGCTTCGCACCGCTTTGAACATGACAAACATAATGATCGGCGCATTGACGATCAGACCGATCTCGACGATGAACATTACGGAGAGTGTAGAACGTGTGGCCGCATAACCGCAAGCTAGGACAAGCATTGCGAGCAGCAGTGTCACGTTCGCGTCGGGATTGAAAAAACGGTTGATGAGTATGGCGCCGGCGACGACTACAATCGTCGTTGCAAACCACCACATTGCCGCAAAAAATACCATCGAGATCGATACGAGCCACTTCGGACAATGCAGCTTTAATATTTCAGGCAACCCTTTCTCCGGATAGCGGGCCAATGCGCTCGAATACATATAGACGAGTATCGAGCCTATTACAATACCAAGCAGCATGGAAGAAACAGCTCCGCTATACCGAAATTGAATTAATATATGCGGTACATACAGCATCAAATTGATGAAGCTGACGAGTATGAAGTTGTAAAAGAAATAGCGGTTCACTCGGTGTTCACCTGCCCGACATCGCCTTCTAACGGCCGTAATTTTCCGAAAATGCGCATATACGGTTTCCCGAAGCTTCTAAGGTTGCATAGATAGGTGATATAAATGAACATGCCTACAGCAACGCCGGTGATGCCAAAAAATATGGAGATGCCGATAAGCGGATACTTCAAAAAGCGGACGGCGAATGAAAGCGTATTAACAGGAATAACGAAATTCGAGATCGCAACGACTGAGGTAACGATGATCATGATGCTGCTGACGAGTCCTGCCTGCTGCGCGGCTTGTCCAAGGATAAGCCCTCCGACGGTCGTGGCCGTAGATCCGATGTAGCGCGGCAAGCGTATGCTGGCTTCAATAAGCGTCTCGATCATGAAGAGCATTATAAACACTTCGACGAACGACGGATAGGGGACGGCGGAGCGGCTGCCCGCAATCGAGAAGGCAAGCTGCACGCGGAACAGCTCCGGATTGTAGGAGACGACCGAGATATAAAGTGCAGGCAGGGTGATCGTCAAAATAATGGATGCGTACCTCAGGAATATGAGGAATCGGGTCATCCAATAAGCATCATAATCATCCTCCACCGCATGCATGAAATCGAAAAAGATCGCAGGCAAAATAATAGCGAACATATTCCCTTTTAAGAGAATAATAATTTTTCCTCTGGAAAGCGCTTTGGTTATACGGTCGGGACGCTCCGTAATGAGGACAGTAGGAAACAAATGCTTACGTCTGCCGATCAGCAGCTTCTCCAGCTCGCCTGCAGCATGCAGCATTTCTACATTAATAGTCGTTAATTTCGTACGAACGTTATCCAGCACAGTCGGATCGACCCGGCGTTGATCGAATAAGGCGAAAACAGGCGTTTTGGACAATGAACCGATCGAATGCTCCTCAACAGACAGATCCGGAGACGGATACATGCTGCGGATCAGATTGAGTGATATGAATACGTCTTCGCTAAGCGCGAGCTGCGGGCCTTGAATGGCGCTTTCAACCTGCGTTTGCGGATTTTCAATGCTGATGATACGGGAAACGTTGAACGAGTAAATGATTTCATCGGCTTCGATCAGCACGTTGCCGCGCAGCAGCAGTTCCTGCCATTTGGCGACATCCTCGATTATCTTGTAATCAGGATTTGTGTCCAATTGATTTTGAAAAGAATTTTCCGCTTTAGAGAATGGGACGATGATGAAATCGTTTATTTTATTTACTTCGCATAATGGGGCAATAAAGGCGATTTCAATCGTCATTTCGCTATTTTGCAACGTTGATAATTTGATATCGACCGCTTCGGCAAACAATAAGCGAATACGTTCATTCATGCCGGTTCCCCCTCGTTCAGCTGCTAATGTTTAGCGGTATAACTGGATAAGCTTCCATAGTTTGCACCAAAAACCAAAAATCATGCCTGGTTGAAACTGTTTTGCGAGGATGAAGGAATTCAAGTACAATTAAGCAATCATAACGATTTGCTGCGCGCTGGCTTATAATGAAGGAGAGCAATACAATGAAACCATGGTACGAACAGAGCTTCGGCTCAGACTATATGCTAGTCTATAAACATCGCAATTGGGATAACGCAAATAAAGAGGTTTGCAAAATGATCGCGTGGCTGAAGCTGCCTAAAGACGCTCAGGTGCTGGATATCGGATGTGGAATGGGAAGGCATGCCATAGCGCTGGCCAGCTTTGGCTATAAGGTAACAGGCATTGATTTATCGGATATTTTGCTCGAAGAAGCGCATCGTCATGATGAGGACTTACTCGTGAACTGGGTGCAGGGCGATATGCGCGAGCTGCCGTTCGAGGGAGGCTCCTTCGATGCGACGGTCAATTTATTTACCTCCTTCGGTTATTTCTCGAATGAAGAGGATAATGTTAACGTGCTGCGCCAAATTCGAAGAGTGCTGCGCGAGGGCGGTTCGTTTCTCATCGATTTTCTTAATCCCGATTATGTGGAGCAAAACTTAGTGCCAAGATCGGAACGCATGGATGAGGGAACGGGCTTGCTTATTCAAGAGGTCCGGTCGATTAAGGATGGCTGGGTGCAGAAGAAGATTACGGTTTCCGATCCGCAGACACAGGAGGAACCAAGGCAGTATCTGGAACGGGTAAGGCTGTACAAGCTGGATTGGTTTGATCGTCACCTGGCAGCTTGCGGGCTGGCTTTGGATCAGCTTTACGGTAATTATGACGGCTCGAAATATGATCCGGCACTCTCCCCCCGTATGATCATGGCAGGAAAGGCGAGATGACAATGAACAAGCAAAATGCAGAGGAAGCAGCCGTTCATTCGGCATCTTGGCAGGAGGGCTGGCTGCAGGTAAAGGTGCCTGTACCTTTTTCACTGAAATGGGTGAACAGTTATTTGATTCCCGAGCAGCAGGGCTATACGCTCATTGATCCCGGCCTGCGAACGGATGAAGCAATCAACGTGTGGGCTGCTGTTCTGCAGCAGCATGGCTTGCTATGGAAGGATATAACGCGGATCGTTCTGACGCATCAGCATCCCGACCATTACGGGCTGGCAGGTTATGTGCAGGAAAAAAGCGGGGCGCCAGTGTTTATGACCCGCGGGGCCCATGCCTATGCCGTAAGTTTGTGGGGGGAAGGCAGCGTATTTTCTCAGCAGCTGCAATCTCTCTACGCGGAGCATGGAATGCCGGCAACGTTAAGGGCAGCTATTGCGGAAAATCTTGAAACGTTTGTGAGCATGGTATCGCCGCAGCCGGATGTAACTTACTTCGAGGCAGGCAGCCATATGATGCTCGGCGGGCTAAGCTGGCTCTTAATCGATGCGCCCGGTCACGCGAACGGCCAGCTCTGCTTCTATCAGAAAGAGAGGCAGTGGATGATATGCGGCGATCAGGTGCTTCCTGATATTTCGCCGAATGTTAGCTTCGTGCCGGGTGAGGAGGGCAATCCTCTGGAAGCCTTTCTAATCAGCTTGCATGAGCTGAGTCAATACGAGGTCAAGCTTGCTTTTCCCGGACATCGCGATCCTTTTACCGATTTTCAAGGCCGGATTGCGGAGCTGCAGCAGCATCACGAACATAGGCTCGACAAAATGGCTGCGATGCTCGCTGAAGAACCCCGCACCGCCTATGGCATGTGTGAGGCTCTATTCGGCAGCCGTTTGAACGGCAATGCCCATCAAATGAGATTCGCGATGTCGGAGACTCTTGCGCATTTGGTTTATTTGGAGCGTAAAGCCCGGATTGCGTCTATTCTTGCAGATGGCGTCTATCAATATTCCGCAGTGACGCCATAGCATCAGCGGAAGTTAGGTATGAGCGTATTTTATCTTGTTTATAAAAATCGCCATCAGAGCGTGTCTTTACAGGTAGTTTCCTGTGTGGGCACGCTCTTTTGCTGCTGTATTAAGCGGATACGGTTGGCATGAATAAATGAAGTGTTGAAATAATGATGATTTTATGAAGATTTTAAAATATATATTGCGACATAAATGAATATATGATACATATTAAATAACGGAAATGATCTCAACATGCACGCTAATTATCTATTCCGTAATAAGAGATCAGAGGGAGACTGGATTATGGAGAGAGAATTGGCATTAGAACTAGTACGTGTAACGGAATTAGCGGCACTCGCATCCGCGCCTTGGATGGGGAGAGGCGATAAGAATAGCGCTGACGGCGCAGCAACGTCGGCGATGCGCGCGATGTTTGATTCCGTATCGATTCGCGGGACAGTCGTTATTGGCGAAGGGGAAATGGATGAAGCGCCAATGCTCTATATCGGAGAGGAAGTAGGCAGCCTCAACGGTCCGGAAGTTGACGTTGCGGTTGATCCGCTTGAAGGAACGGAAATCGTGGCGAAAGGATTAAATAACGCGATGTCCGTACTCGCAGTCGCAGGCAAAGGGCAGCTGCTGCATGCGCCGGATATGTATATGGAGAAGCTGGCCTTCGGTCCCGCGCTAGTTGGCAAGCTAAGCATTACAGACCCGATGGATGTGACGCTTACCAAAGCGGCGAACGCATTGAATAAGAAGGTATCGGATTTAACGGTTATGATTTTGGACCGGACGCGTCATGAATCGATCGTTAAGGTGCTGCGCAAGGTTGGCGTCCGCATCAAGTTTTTATCAGATGGCGATGTAGCCGGTGCGATGGCGCCAGCGTTCCCGGAAGCGGGGATCGACTTATATGTAGGCTCGGGCGGAGCGCCGGAGGGTGTAATAGCAGCGGCAGCGCTGAAATGTATGGGCGGAGAATTGCAGGCGCGCTTGATGCCGGCTGACAGCAACGAATATAACCGCTGCGTTCAGATGGGAATCGAGGATCCGTACCGGGTGCTTACGATGGAGGATATGATCGGAACGGGCGACGTTTATTTCGCGGCAACGGGCGTTACGCCAGGCGAGTTTTTGGGCGGCGTGCAGTATTTCCCGGACCAAAGAGCCGAGACGCATTCGATCGTCATGCGGGCTAAGACCAAAACGATTCGTTTCGTCCGCGCCCTGCACTATTTACCGAATAAGACGTTTCTGAACGGCAATAATTAATCCATAACGGGGCTGCTCTTGAAGGTCGATATGACCGGTAAGGGCAGCCCTGTTTTCATCTGTTCGGATTAAGATGATATAGAAACGGTCCGGCAAGCTCCAATTGCCGAGTTGCGAATGCCAAATTTCCATGGCCTGCGAGTGCTAAATCGAGATTGGATAAGGTAGACATGAGTGTTCGTGCGCTAAGCGCAAGCTCAAATGCTTTTTTATCGGCAATAATCTCCGCATTATTCAGCATGTACTTATAGGTTGGCTCTTGAATACCGTTGAATAAGACAAGGTTGCCAACAAATGAAGCCAGATCCCAGCAGACCGGCATTAATGATACATCCTCAAAATCGGTCCAGAGCCAGCCTTCAGGGCTTGGCAGCAGGTTCCCGGCATGAGCATCTCCATGAGCAGGAATCAGGGCTTCAGGTGCAATCATACGGATTTGTTTATCCACCTTAACAAAAACCTCTAATAAAGCTTGTATACGGGGATCTGATTGTTCTCCCAGCCTTGCGGCAGCCTGGCATGCCCGCTCCCACACACCGAGCACGGGAATTGAGAAAGACAAGCTTTTCATTGCTAAGGAGAGGTCATTGACCAATGATACTGCATGTCCCGGCGAAACAGGCTCTAATTGTGTAAGAGCCACATAGCTCCAGAATGTCGCCCACTTGCCATTAACATTGTGAGGTCCTGCATTATGAATTGGCAACAATACTGGGACGCCACTGGTTTGCAGGTGACGTGCTACCCTCAGCTCCCGTTCAAGAATACGGTATGCGAGTTCACTATTTTCTTCTGATAGGACAGCGGCCACCCGGGCAACAATCGGATGGGGAGCCAAATGGATAATCACGTTTCCGCCTTTACTTAGGATAACAGGAGTAATTCCCGTTAGTCCGAGCAGCTTTGCAGCTGATAGCACTTGTGAAACAAGTTCATCTAGTTCAGTCAATAAAACATCTCCCTTAATATTCGGTATAAATTTATCTTAGCTCTAGGGCTGTATGCTTTAAAAGGGATAGAACAGGTATAAACAAAAAAGACCAGCCCTGTCCGTGGACAAGCTGATCCTTTGTTATGAGTTCTATTGCTGTTAGCTGCCGCCGGGTATAAATTTTTTCAACCAGGCTCCGAAGCTGGTAGGATTGCGTGTTTGGATAAGAACGATGCCTTCGCCGCGGAAGCGGCACACGATGCCTTCACCGCTCGTTAAGCTGGACAGCCAGCCCTTCGATGCTTTCTCAATCGAATAATTCATATAGCTCGGCCAAGCGACCAAGTGACCGTTATCAACGATGACCTCTTCGCCGGGATTCAGGTTGAGCGCATGGATTGCACCGTAGGAAGATAGAAACACGGTGCCTCTGCCGCTGATTTCAATGATAAAGAAACCTTCGCCGGACAAGAGTCCCTTGCCTAGATTTTGCATCTTCGTGTTGACCTCGATGCCGCTGGTGCCAGCCAAGAAGCCATCCTTCTGCACGTAAAGTTTATAGGAGCCATCGAGCTCGATCGCCTCAATATCGCCGAGGGAGGGAGGAGCAAGGTGGACTTCACCTTGCCCCCGAACAGCTGTCATTTCTTGAAAAAAGAACGTTTCCCCGCTCAGCATTCTTCCTAGCCCGCGCATAAATCCGCCATCGGTTGTGCCTTTAAGGTCGATGCTGGGCGACATGGAAACCATCGCGCCCATTTCGGCTTTAACGCTCTCACCCGGATTCAGCTTCACTTTCAGCATGGCAAATGCGCCTTTATAATAAATGTCGTAATTCACGGCATGCCCTCCTTAAGATATTGCAATAGCAAAATCCTGCTGCGTAAGCAAGTTGATTATTAATCGAGCGGAGGCTGCGTGAAGCCTTCCCGTTCCGCTTGTCTGCGATGCGCGATCCGGCTCGCTGCCGACGCTGCGATAGCCCCGACGATATCGTCCAGAAACGTATGAATCTCCCCGTCGTTTTTATCGTTCAGCTTAACCAGAATGCCCGGCTTCAGCTTGTCGACGTAACCGAAATTTGTGAATCCGATGCTGCCGTACACATTGACAATGGACAGCGCCAATATTTCATCGCAGCCATACAAACCCTCATCATGCTTAATCATATCCTGCAGCGGTGCCATCAGCTTGCCTTCCTCGGCAAGTATATCGAGCTGAATGCCGGTCAGTACAGCATTTTGCACTTCGCGCTTCGATAGGACAGCATCGACATGCATCATGCAATCCTCAGGCGTCAAGTCAGGAAAATAGTCCTTTTGCAAAAAATGCACGAGCTCGGCGATTGCCATTTTTGTCACTCCGCGTTTGATGAGCCATTCGTCTGTAGCCTCAGCCACTTTACGGCTATTAAGGCTATAATTTTCGGGATTGGACATGTTTTTGTTCCCCCTTAGGATTTTATGGACAAAACTGGTCTAAAAAAGGGAAGGGCTCGTATACATAGTACTACAAATAAGGAGTTGTACAAAGCCAGGCAAAACTTGATTAGGGAGGAAAGGTAAATATGATTCAAAAAAGATGGATTAGGGGTGCTGTGCTTACTGGTGTTTTGGTACTGCCCATTCTTACTGCAGGATGCGGCCTGTTCTCGCAAGAGACAAGCCAGTCAATAGACCCGCCGCAAGTAGAGGTGAAGGATGGAACGGATGGAACGGATGGAGCGGAAACCGGACAGGCCGCCGAACTTGGCGAAGAATCGCAAATGACGGTTTATCTCGAAGACCGAAATGGCTACTTGGCCCCGATCTCTCTCCAGACAGCGCTTGGCACGAACGAGACGGCAGCACAGAAGGCGCTTGAAATGATGGTGGAGAACGGCGCTTACGCGAATCAGCTGCCGGAGGATTTCCGCGCTGTTATCCCGCAAGGCACTCAAATTAAATCGTACAAATACGATAAAGAACAGAAGCTTGCTACGGTTGAATTTTCCGAGCCCTTCAAAGACTACAACGTGCAGGACGAGCGGACAATTGTAGAAGCAATCACATGGACACTCACGGCGATGCCTGGAATCGAAGGGGTTGAGATCTGGTACGAAGGCGCCAAACTGCCGGAAATGCCAGTCGACGGCTACCCGCTTGATGAAACACTGACGCGGGCGATCGGCATTAATATCGAAGCGGCTGAAGGGGTGAATTATGCGGAGTCTACGCCGGTGACGCTTTACTTCTCAGCTCAAACCTTAAGCGATGAACAATATTATGTCCCGGTTACCCGCCTTGTTGCCCGCTCTTCATCTCCTGCACAAGCGGCGCTTGAGCAGCTGATCTCCGGCCCGCTTAACAAAAAAGAGCTGACCAGCGTCATTTTGCCGGATGTGCAGGTGAAGAACGTCGTGCAGGATGGAGACGTCGTCACTGTAGATTTGCAGGATGAAGCCTATCAGGAAGGCCAGAAGCTTCCGACCGAAATGCTTCAGGCACTAGTCCTTTCCATTACAGAAAATACAGGCGCAGCAACCGTCCAAATCAAAGTGAACGGGGAAGCTAACATTGTAGATATGGCTAACAATTCTTACAGCGAGCCGGTAGGCAGACCGCATCACGTCAATGCCATTAAATCTTAGTCATCAGCATGAATAAAGAGCCTGCTCAAAAGTGAAAACTTTTGGGCAGGCTCTATTGTGTTTGGCTCCAGTTACCAGCCTGCCGATTGGCGGCTGTTATCTTTTTTCGGGTGCGGCTGATGCAATTCGCAGGCTACTTTGTTAAAATAGGAAGGATTGTAGATGGGGTCCATTGGTTTCATGGACGATAAACTGCATAACGAATAATACAACGCATCACTCAGGAGGAAATTAGCATGAGAAACGACGGTCGGCAACCGAACCAGCTTCGGCCGGTAACCATAACTACAGGTGTCAATAAATACGCAGAGGGCTCGGTTCTCATCGAGGTTGGCGATACGAAGGTCATTTGTACGGCAAGCGTCGAGGAGCGGGTTCCCCCTTTCATGAAGGGGCAGGGCAAGGGCTGGATTACAGCAGAATATGCGATGCTTCCGCGGGCAACGCATTCACGTAACATTCGCGAAGCAGCAAAGGGGAAGCTCACCGGGCGGACGATGGAAATTCAGCGCCTGATAGGGCGCGCACTGCGCTCGGTCGTTGATTTGCAGGCGCTCGGCGAGAGGACCATCACGCTGGACTGCGATGTGATTCAGGCAGATGGCGGTACGCGTACGACGTCCATTACCGGCTCTTTCATCGCGCTCTCTATCGCGGTCAATAAGCTTACCCAGAAAGTCCAGTTCGCCAAATACCCGATCACTGATTTTCTGGCATCGGTAAGCGTAGGCGTTATTCAGGAGAAAGCATTGCTTGATCTGAACTATGAAGAGGATTCCAAGGCAAAGGTTGACATGAACGTCGTCATGACTGGCAGCGGCAAATTCGTTGAAGTACAGGGAACGGGCGAGGAAGCGCCATTTTCAAGGGAAGAGCTTAACCAATTGCTGGCTCTGGGAGAAGAGGGCATCACGGAGCTGATCGGCAAGCAAAAGGATGCGCTGGGCTCTTTGGCGGACCGCATTGGAGGTTAACATCGATGTCGAAGCATTCTGTATTATCTCATGATGTTATTGTCGTTGCCACCAAAAACGCCGGTAAGGTGAAGGAGTTCGCGCACGCGCTCCAGAAGCTTGGCAAAACAACGGCAAGCCTGTTAGACTACCCGCAACTTCCGGACATCGTCGAAGATGGCGAGACGTTCGCGGCGAATGCGCGCATTAAAGCGAAGACGGCGGGTGATGCGCTGGGCGTTCCCGTGCTGGCCGACGATTCCGGATTACGCGTGACTGCGCTGGGTGGAGAGCCGGGCGTTTATTCTGCGCGCTATGCGGGTGAGGGCGCGGCTGACGGCGATAACAATGCGAAGCTGATCCGGGAGCTGAAGCATATGCTCGCGAATAAGGAACAAACGGATTTAGGGCAGCTTCCTGACGGCTCGCAATTGCTAAGCCATGCGCAATTTGTATGCGCGTTAGCGCTGTATGATCCGGCAACCGGCTTATTTGTCGAAGCGGAGGGCGCCGTTGACGGTGTTATTACAGATAAGCCGCATGGTTCCGGCGGCTTTGGCTATGATCCGTTGTTTTGGCTGCCTGGCTTGAACCGCGGAATGGCCGAGCTGTCGAAGGAAGAGAAGCAGCAAATCAGTCATCGCGGCGAAGCGCTAAGACGGCTTATTCCGCTGCTTGAGCAAGCCTAATCGTTAAAAACAACCCCATCCACGGTCAGCCGCTTTAGGCGGCGACTTGTAGACGGGGTTGTTTCTTCTCATTAACCAATAATCACTTTATATTGCTTCAGCCATACATTCATCTGATACAAATAAGCGAATAGCTGCGGGCCGGACATCAGCTGACCGAACCAGGGAATGTTCGATTTCGCGGAATCCGACTCGGCGAGCTCTCTTACCTTTTGGACGTTGATAAGCGGAAGCAGCGGTGAGCCGGGATCGTTCAGCACGTCAAGCAGCAGCCCTTTAACGGCGGCCAAGTAGTTCGGATTATGCGTTTTCGGGTAAGGGCTCTTTTTTCGGGTCAGCACGTCATCGGGAAGCACACCGCGCAGCGCTTTGCGAAGGATGCCTTTTTCGCGGTCGCCTGCTGTCTTGATTTCCCAAGGGATGTTCCATACATATTCCACCAGCCGATGATCGCAGAAGGGAACCCGAACCTCCAAGCCGGCTGCCATGCTCATTCGATCCTTGCGGTCAAGCAGCGTCGGCATAAAGCGGGTGATATTCAAATATGACATTTGACGCATTTTGCGGAGCTGTTCGGTTTCGCCATCCAGATGAGGGACCTCGGCTATCGCTTGCAGGTAACGGTCTCCAATGTAATCAAGCGGCTTGATCCATGCGGCAACGTCGGGGGAGAGCAGGTCGGCACGCATAGCCGAGGCGAGCGACCATGGGAATGTATTCGCACCAAGCGCATCTTCACGATGAAACCAAGGATAACCTCCGAAAATTTCGTCGGCCGCCTCGCCGGATATCGCTACGGTTGCGTCCTTTTTAATCTCATGACAGAACAGCAGCAAGGAGGCGTCGACATCGGCCATGCCGGGAAGATCGCGGGCGAAGGTGGCTGCCTCTAAAGCTCCGACCAGCTCAGGCGTATCGAATTGTATCGGATGATGGACCGTACCCAGATGCGTCGTCATTCTCTCGATCCAAGGAGCATCGCTATTAGGCTGAAACGCATGCGCCTTAAAATGCTTGTCGTTATCGGTGTAGTCGACGGAATAAGTATGGACATTTCCTTGCCCGTTGTCATTGTAATAATTAACGGCAAGCGTCGTTAGCGCGCTGGAATCGAGTCCGCCGGACAGCAGGGTGCACACGGGCACATCGGAAACGAGCTGACGCTCAACCGTATCTTTAAGCAGCTCGCGCACTTGCTCTGCGGTTGCTTCGATATCCTGCTCATGCGGGCTGCTCTCAAGCTGCCAGTACGTTATCGTCTTTAAACCAGCGTGATTGACAGTCATACAACGGCCAGGTCTGAGCTCGCTGATTTGTTTATATACACCATGGCCCGGAGTGCGGGCTGGGCCAAGTATGAAGATTTCCGCCAGTCCCTCCGCGCCGACCTCCGGCTTCACTGCCGGATGGGCCAATATACATTTCTGCTCCGAGCCAAAAATAAATAAACCGTCCTGCGTGCTGTAGAACAGCGGCTTTACGCCGAGCCTGTCGCGCGCAAGGAACAGCTCCTGCTCTGCTGCATCCCAAATGGCAAACGCAAATATCCCGTTAAAGCGTTCCACACACGACTTGCCCCACTCCATAAAAGCGACCAGCAGCACTTCCGTGTCACAATTTGTCGTAAACGCCCTGCCTCTGCTTTCCAATTCCTTGCGGAGCTCTGGCGCATTATACAGCTCCCCGTTATAGACAATGACATATTTGTCATCGCCGGTATGGCGGATCATCGGCTGTGCGCCGTTCTCCGGGTCAATGACGGATAAACGCCGGTGGCCTAAAGCGCAATGCGCTGATATCCACGTGCCGGAAGCGTCGGGACCGCGCGGTGCAAGAGTGTCGGTCATCTTCTCTAAGCTTTCACTTTGCTTAGTCAGATCACGGTTCCAGTCGATCCAGCCGGTAATTCCACACATCGATCTCATTCCTCTCTTTTGCTGGTCTCAAAGTAGCGATAATATCAGTTATATGCGGAAAAAGGGATAAAATGTCTGTCCGACGGGGGATGCTAGAGGTGGCTGTAAAAGTTAACGAAGCAGGAAGGAGCATGCGATTAATGGTTGAACAAGATGATGGCGGCGGGGAGCGCAAGCCTTATTACGTATCGGTTCAGGCGGGACAAATATTAGAGGATCCACAAGCAGCTGCATATGAGCTTGAGATTATAGTGAACGAGGAAGAGCATACGAAGATAAGGGAGCTGTTTGACGAGCTGTCCAGCATGGATGAGGCGGAGATGTATCATTTTTCCAGCCACCCCTTCGGCTCTGCGCTCCAAAGTGAAATGAGTGCCGGCTATGACGAGTTGATTCAACGAATTTACAAGCTGCTGCATAAGTTTGGCACGGAGACGACAAAGCGGCATATCGAATCGATGCAGCTGCTGTAACGACCGGTAATGGACTTGCAGGACGAGAGAGGATGTGTCAGTAGTGAAGCGGCTGCTGAGCATCCTTTTTTTGTTGCAGTGAATTGAACAGTCCATTCTATAAAAATGATTCAATTAATGATATACTTCTACAGAAATCGGAGCAATTATTTCATTTCGTTCATGAGAAGCAGACGACGCTGTCGATGTAAATAACGATCAAACCGTCCCCGTCTATATTGGGGGCGGTTGTTTTATCAGTGAAAGATCAGCGAAAGAATGGAATAGGAATAGACCTTTCGCCCAATAGTTCAACGAAAAGGACAGGCAGCATATGAAAAAAAAAGCGTCATTGCGGTTTAGATTAATAGTCGGCTTTTTGGCGGTTACGGTACCTTTGTTTTGTTTGCTGATTTATATCAATTATTATGCAATGGACGTCGTTCGCAATCAGGTAGGCCAATCAACGAAAAATATGCTTTCCATGTATATGAATGAGATTGACCGGACACTTGAGGATGGCGAAAACTATATATACAATTATATTGCGAAAAATTCGGATTTGACGACATACGCAACGTCTGAAATAGGCAGCGCTAACTATTTTTTTGCTAAAGTGCGGACTCAAAATCAGATGGTTGCAGATATGAGCAGCTTCGAGCATGTGAATATGATCTTTGTTTATTCACCGGATAATGACGAGCTTCTAAGTACCGTATATAGAGGCGGAGACGTTACCGATTACGAGGACGCGAGCTCAGCTTTGCGCGAATTCCTTTCTCGGCAAGATGATGCTTCGCTTGCGGAGAAGAAGTGGAAAGTCATACAGTATAATGGACAATCGGCGATTGTTCGGCTTGTGAAGACCGATTATGGCCAAGTGATGGGCATTTGGATTGATATGAACCGTTTGATGGTTCCTTTTCTTTATTTGGACATCGGGGAAAGCGGACAAGCGATGTTCGTATCGGAAAACGGAACGATATTAACAGATACGTCGATTGGAGAAATTGTACAGGGCAATAAGCTTTTGCTGCCTTCAGTAAGTGAGCCTTACAGTGTGCTTGAGGGCGAGGCGGATTATATTATAGTCGCTACAAAATCGAAGTTTTCCGATGTTTATTTATCCTTGCTCGTACCCGAATCGCAGCTGCTGCAGCAGCTCCCTTACTTTCAGCGTCTTATTTATCTCATACCTTTAGTTGGAGCAGCCGTGCTCTCCATTTATTTATTGTTTCTGCGAAATACGTTATTGAAACCAATGAGCGATTTAATAAAAGGGATGAGACAAATAAAGAGGGGAGAGCTCAGAGCGCGGCTGGGCAATGAGAAATCAAAGGAATTTTCGATTATTAACGATACGTTTAACGACATGGCGGCTGAAATTCAGGATCTGAAAATCAACGTGTATGAGGAGCAAATCCGAACCCAAAAGGCTGAATTAAAACATTTGCAAGCGCAAATAAACCCGCATTTTTTACTAAACGCGATTAATATCATATACAATTTGGCGGAACTGAACAAAAACGACTTAATTAAACGAATGTCCACGCATATATCCAAATATTTCCGGTTCGTGACGCGTACGAATGTGAGCTTTGTAAGCGTAGCTAATGAGCTGGAGCATATCGAAAGCTATTTGGAAATTCAGCGGCTGCGCTTTCCGAACTATTTAAAGTTTGAGCTGTCTGTGGAGCAGGGACTGGAGCAAGCGGCTATCCCGCCATTACTTATACAGCCGTTCGTGGAAAATGCGATTAAGCACGGGTTTGAAATGAGTGAGGAGCCCTTTCAAATTGAGGTGCATTTGAGATGGGGAAGTTCGGAGGGGGAAGAGAATCCCTCTTATGAAATTATCATTCTTGATAATGGAAGGGGCATATCGGAGGAGCAGCTCGCCGAGCTCAACGATGATCATTTCTTTCTTTATTCCGGTGAGGGCAATTTGGGCATATGGAATGTGCGTCAGCGGCTTAAGCTTCAATACGGTGCTGCCGCACAGATGATTATATCCCCCGGCGAGCCCAAAGGGACCTGTATTAAACTAATAATTCCATTCCTAATCCATTCCGATTGAAAGGAGCTGAGCTGAAATATGCATAAATTGTTAATCGTGGATGACGAATGGTTTGCTGTAGAAGGAATCAAATCGGGCGTTGATTGGGGAAGCCTCGGGTTCACACATATTTACGAGGCGCATAATGTGGACCAGGCGAAAGCAAGACTTGCTCAAACAGAGGTTGATGTCATTCTTTGCGATATTGAAATGCCGGGGCAAAACGGAATCGAACTGGCAGAATGGGTGAGGAAGCAGTTTCCTTCCATTCCAATCATCTTTTTGACGTGTCACGCTGATTTCGCATATGCGCAGCAAGCTATTCATCTTGGCAGCTTCGATTATTTGCTTAAGCCGGTTGATTTCGATGTATTAAAATTGACGGTGAACAAAGCGCTGGATCAGCAGCTCGAAGTGAAAAGGGATAAGCAGCAAAATGAGATCTACATGAAGTACTATAAAATGTGGGAATCGAACAAAACAGTGCTCTATGAGCGATTTTGGCAGGATTTGATGTGGCAGCGGATCGTTCCTTTGCAGTCGCATATCGAACGGGCGCTAGCCACGAATGACATCCCTATTAAGTCCGATTATAGAGTGCTTCCGGTCTTAATCAGTATGGAGAAATGGGAGAAGCCGTTCAACACGCGGGATGAAGAAGTGATGGAATATGCTTTGCGCAAAACGGCCGAAGAGCTAGTGCTCCAAAACGATGCCGGTCAAGTTGTCCAGGACGGCAACGGTGTCATTTTCGCCTTGCTCTTTGACGATGGAACGAAGGAGCTGACGCTGTCTTTTGACCGGATGAAGAAAAGATGCCAAGCTTATATCGATGCATGCTCGACCTACTTGTATAGCTCGATATCGTGCTACATCGGCGAGTGGTCTGTGCTTACCTCCGTATCGCAGTCTTACAACGCGCTGCTTCAAATGGAGAGGAACAACGTCACGGTCAGCCGGGCGGTGATGTTTTATAAGGAACAGACTCCCTCCGCGAAAGAGGTTCAGCTGCCTGCATTTTTTGAATGGGCAGAACTGCTGGAGCAAGCGCAGTATGATCAGCTGCAAAACATTTCTTCCGAAATGTTCGACAGGCTGGAAGCGGATGCAGGTATTAAGGGAGAGACGCTGACGATCATTTATCACGGACTTTTACAGACCGTCTATTATGTGCTGCAGAAACGCGGTGTGCCTGCTCATGCGGTGCTCAGAAGCAGCGTCGGTCTTGATCCGTCAACTGCTACAAAGTCGCTCGTTCAATTGCGGGCATGGACAAAGCGGCTGATCCAGGAGGCATGCACTCATTTGTCCGACAAGGATAAAGAGTCGACCATTGTGGAGAAAGTAAAGCGATTTATTGATCTTCATCTGTTCGATGAGATGTCCCGTGAAAGCTTGGCGGCAAGCGTCCACATTAACCCTGCCTATTTATCGAGACTGTTCCGCAAGGAATGCGGGATGAGTCTTTCTGATTATATGATCCAGGAAAAAATGAAAAAGGTTAACGAGCTGCTGCTGAACACGAACGAGACCGTCAGTAACATAGCAAAAATGTTTCATTACACGAACTTTTCGCATTTCTCCAAGCTGTACCGCAAATATTACGGGCTAAATCCGCAGGAGTACCGGAAGCAATTTTCCAAAAACCAATAGCTGGCGATCAAGCGTTCAAGCTTCATGCCCAGCCCTTTTACGAAGAGTCATGTGCCAAGCACGGGCTCTTTTTTTTATGCTTCGTAAGGAGGACATCTGCCGTTTCCGCTTGAATGTCACAATCCGTATCGATCAAGTCATATAAGAGGTAGGTCGAATGCAGGGAACAAGATATGATTGCACTATAGTAAACAACGATTTGGAGCGATGCATATTGAAAGCCATAATGACAGGAAACAGCGGGGCATCCTTCTGGAAGAAGCTGAGAAAGCATCACATTTTGCTGCTGATGACGGTGCCGGGCATTTTGTATTTTCTCATCAACAATTATTTGCCGATGTTCGGAATCATTATCGCATTTAAAGATTTAAATTACGCGCAGGGCATACTCGGCAGTGAATGGGTCGGTTTTAAAAATTTCGAGTTTCTGTTTCAGACGGACAGGGCTTACCTGATTACGCGCAATACGGTGCTCTACAACGCATTATTTATTCTCATTAACGTTATACTAGGCGTCGGAGTTTCCATCTTGCTGAATGAGCTGAAAAAAAAGCTGATGTCGCGGTTCTATCAAAGCATCATTTTGCTTCCCTATTTGCTCTCGGCAGTCATTGTCAGTTATCTTGCTTTTAGTTTTCTGAGCGTGGAGTACGGATTTATTAATAAGTTAATCCTTGAACCGCTAGGGATTAATGCTATTACCTGGTATAGCGAGCCGAAGTATTGGCCTTACATTTTGACGATCGTAAACGTGTGGAAAAGCGTCGGGTATTTCAGCATTATTTATTTGGCGGCTATAGTCGGTATAGACACCGAATATTACGAAGCGGCAACGCTGGACGGGGCAAGCAAATGGCAGCAGGTGCGTTCGATTACCGTTCCGCTTCTTATGCCTGTCATTATGATTATGACGCTGCTGCAGGTGGGCAAAATTTTCAATGCGGATTTCGGGCTGTTTTATCAGGTTCCGATGAATTCGGGGGCGTTAATGTCCACTACGGACGTGATTGACACCTATGTGTACCGTGCCTTGATGCAGATGGGAGACGTCGGGATGGCTTCAGCGGCCGGCTTGTATCAATCGGTGCTCGGATTTATGGTCATCTTCGGCGTAAATTACATCGTCAGAAAAATAAACAGCGATCACGCGCTATTTTAAAATATAAGAATTTATAAGTTTCACATTTATAAATAAGCTTATATTTCACCGCGAAACGAGCTGTTACCGCCAAAGGACGGCGACAGCCGTTTACGCTTGGGCAAGGGGGAACAAGGCAATGACTTTACTAAAAAGGAGCCCGCAGTTTATCATCCATCTGTTTTTCGTTCTGTACGCCGCGGCGACGGTCTTTCCATTACTGCTTATATTTATGGTATCCATTACGGAGGAAAAATCGCTTCTGCGCAACGGCTACTCCTTCTTTCCTGAACTGATCGATTTCAGCGCATACGTTTACCTGTTCAATGATTCATCGACCATTATTAACGCTTACGGGGTAACGATATTCGTGACGGTCATAGGCACGGTTTGCGGACTGCTGCTCACGGCGCTCTTCGCTTATCCGATTTCGCGCAAAGATTTCCCGCTGCGGAAAGCGCTGACCTTCTACGTGTTTTTCACGATGCTCTTTAATGGGGGACTCGTGCCTTGGTATTTGGTTTACACGAATGTGCTGAATATCAATAATACGCTGCTGGCGTTAATTATACCAAACCTTCTGATCGGGGGGTTCAATGTACTTATTATGCGAACGTTCTTCACTACGACGATTCCGCCGGAGGTTATTGAATCGGCTTCGATGGATGGAGCAGGCGAGCTGCGTATCTTTTTTCAAATCGTCCTGCGGCTGTCTCTGCCTGTCATGGCGACGATTGGTTTGTTTATGACGCTAGCCTACTGGAACGATTGGTACAACAGCTTGATCTATATTAATGATATTGATATGTACAGTATCCAGTATTTATTGAACAAAACATTAACGGACATACAAGTCGTATTAAATCAGACGACCGGCGCGCTTCAATCGCAATTGCTGGCGAGCGTTCCGACGGAAACGGTCAGGATGGCGATGGCGGTTGTCGGACTTGGGCCGATCGTGCTCGCGTATCCGTTCTTCCAACGCTATATTGTGCAAGGGATGACGGTTGGTGCTGTGAAAGGCTAATTCTGGAGCAAACGGGCCAGTTTAGTATAGATATGATCATTAACCATATTAGGAGGGGTATCACGATGAAACAAAGAAAGGGTCAATACGTTTGGCTGCTCATGGTGCTTATGATTTCACTCATTGCGTCTGGCTGCGGCAATTCGAACGCTCCTGATGTAAGCGGCAATAATAAGGGCGAAGCGGCAAACGCTAACAACGGCGAAGCGGCAGAGAAGAAGCTTGATCCGTACAAAATTGTTCTTGTGCTTCCGGGCTCGCAGCCTAAAGATGAACAGCTCGTTTTGGATAAGGTAAATGTGATTTTGAAAGAGAAAATCAATGCGACGCTTGAAATCCGTTCGATCGATTGGAGTGCATGGGGAGATAAGACGAACCTAATGTTTACATCCAACGAAGCGTTTGATCTTATCTTCTCGGCGGGCTGGAACGGCTTCTCGCAGCAGGTCGGCAAAGGTCAATTTCTGCCTTTGGACGATTTGGTGAAAAAGTATGGCGGAGCTTTCCTAGATACAATCGATCCGGAAATCGTCAATGCTGCCAAAGTAGACGGCAAATTGTACGGAATGGTTGCTAACAAGGAATTTGCGGCTGACAAAGGCTTGATATTGCGCAAGGATCTGGTGGACAAATATAAGTTCGACCTGTCGACAGTAAAAGAATTGGCGGATTTGGAGCCGCTGCTGAAAACCATTAAAGACAATGAACCGGGCGTCACGCCGTTTATCGTGAACGGAGGGGCTTCCCCGAACGCGGCCATCCTTGATTACGGTTATTACGATTTGCTGGGCGACGGTCCGGGAGAGCTTGTCCGCACCGGCGAAGGGCTGAAAGTCATTAGTAAAATCGAAGATCCGAAATATATGGAATACGCAAAGCTGATGCGTAAATGGTATCTGGCAGGCTACATCAATAAAGATGCGGCTACGCTGCAAGATGTCGGCAAAGCTTTAGGCTCAGGCAAAGCGTTTGCCCAAACCGGTTCGTTCAAGCCGGGCTCCAATCTGGAAAACTCCCGTTCGCAAGGGACAGAGTTGGTGGAAATTCAGTTAATGTCGCCGTTTACGAGCACAACGGATGCAACCAGTGCCGTGCTTGCGATTTCGCGCACCTCAAAAAATCCGGAGCGGGCAATGATGTTCGTTAATCTCTTATTTACAGACAGCGATCTTATGAATCTGCTCATTAACGGGATTGAAGGCACGCATTATGTCAAAAAATCGGATAACATCATTGATTTTCCAGTAGGTGTAGATGGCAGCAATACCGGCTACCCGCCTTCTCGAAACTGGATGCTTGGCAATCTTCCATTGATTCATATTTGGGCGAATGAGGATCCGAACAAATGGCAAGCGTATTTGGACTATAACGAGAGCGCCGAGAAATCCCGCGCATTAGGATTTACATTTAACGCGGAGCCTGTCAAAACGGAGATTGCGGCGACCAGCAACGTGGAGAAAGAATACAAAAACGTCATTGTAACCGGATCTGTCGATCCTGAAGAGCATATTCCCGTATTCATTGAGAAAATGAAAGCGGCAGGGATGGATAAAATTATTGCGGAGAAGCAAAGACAGCTGGACATTTGGGCGAAAGCAAACAACAAATAGCACTTATACCGGAAATGGAGAGAAATCATATGAAAGAAATAAGAGTTGGCATTATCGGAATGGGCGGCATGGCAAATTCGCATATGGAAAACATGTCCCGCTTGGAAGGGGTGCGCATTACCGCTCTATGTGATTCGGTAAGTGAGGCTGTAAACCGGGCCGGCGACAAATTAGGCATCCCGGCTGAGCGCAGATTTAATCAATATTCGGATTTGATCGCTTGCGAAGAGGTGGATGCCGTACTATCCATTACGCCGAATGATGTTCATTTCGGGATCGTGAAATGCTGTCTGCAGCAGGGCAAAGCCATTATGACGGAGAAGCCTTTCACCCGCACATACGAAGAAGCCTGCGAGCTGAATCAGCTATATCTTGCTAATCCCATTCCATCAATGGTTGGCTTCTCCTATCGCTATGTGCCTTCCTTCCGCTATGCACGTGATTTGATTAAGCAAGGAAAGCTGGGACAGATCAGGCATGTTTTCGTCCAATATTTACAGTCATGGGGGGTTCCGGTTTACGATACGCCGATGAATTGGCGCTATCGCAGCGAAATTACGGGAACCGGCGCACTCGCCGATCTCGGCTCCCATATGGTCGATGCGGCCCGGTTTATGATTGGTGAATTTGATGAAGTGTCGGCACATATGAAGACATTTATTACAAACCGGCGCGACCCTGCTGCAGGTGCTGAGGGTACGGTAGATGTAGATGATTTCACCGGTTTTCTGGCGACGCTTGATTCGCAGGTAACAGGGGTGTTCCAAACGTCAAGAAATGCATACGGTTCAGGAAACCAGCTTGAATTGACGATTTACGGCGAGTTGGGAACGATATCGGTAGGCTGTGAGCGGGGGAATGAATTAACATGGATACACCCCAATGAGGAGCATCAAGCCTCCGTTGTGACAGAAGTGCAGAGGGTGCCGTCCCGATACGAGCTCACCCAGATGCAGGATTTCTTCGATATGGTGCGCGGCCATGTACGCGAGGAGCTTCCTACGATTGAAGACGGCTATGCTAATCAAGAAGTGCTTGAAGCTATTTATCAGGCTGCAATAAACAAACGGACAGTATCCTTAGAGCAATTCCGGTCCAATCAACTCGCATCAGCAGGAGGAGAAAGATAGATGAAAACTCGCGTTACCGTATGGAACGAATATCGTCATGAACGGACGAATGAAAAAGCTAAGGCCATATATCCGGAAGGCATTCATGCAGTTATCGCACGTTCCTTGGCGGACTACGGCTGCGATACGAAAGGCGCGACGCTGGATGAACCGCAGCATGGGCTTGATGAGCAGACATTGAACAATACGGATGTATTGATCTGGTGGGGGCATATGGCGCATGACGAGGTAGATGACCGAATTGTTGAGAAGGTGCATGAACGCGTTCTGCAGGGCATGGGACTTATCGTTCTTCATTCCGGTCATTATTCGAAAATATTTAAAAAGCTCATGGGTACCAGCTGCGCATTGAAATGGCGCGAGGCGGACGAGAAGGAACGGCTTTGGGTCGTGAACCCGGCGCATCCGATCGCAGCCGGAATCGGTGAATACATCGAGCTTGAGCAGGAAGAGATGTACGGCGAGCATTTTGATATCCCTACTCCCGATGAGCTCGTATTCGTCAGCTGGTTTGAAGGCGGAGAAGTGTTCCGCAGCGGCTGCACCTACTTTAGAGGGCAAGGAAAGGTGTTCTATTTCCGGCCGGGCCATGAAACCTATCCAACTTATCACAATGCGGATGTGATGCGGGTTATTGCCAACGCTGTGCAATGGTGCGGGGCAGCAGGGGGCGCGAAGCCTAATTACGGGCATATCCCCGTTCCGATGGAAGCGATTGTAAGCCGGTAAGCCGGCAAGGCGAAAAGGGCTGTCTCATAAGGTCATTGACCTGAGACAGCCCTTTTAAGGCGTAGATAGAGCCTTGTATCATTAGCTGGAAGACCGAAGAGTGTGAAATAGCCGTCAAACAAGCTGGCACATTTGATTTAATTACATTCCGTGAACTTAATTGAGCGATGTAAAGTTGGCATGACCGAATAGTTCGATTTGCGAAACTAAACCCATTATTTTTTCTTTCGTCACTCAAAAATAAGCAATTAATGCGATGATATAAACTTAAATCGGGCTTTGCTCAAACCTGCTGCGGATTAGTCCGACGAAATGAACCTAATTTCAGCTAGTACTGCCGGACAGTCTGTTTTCGTTCAACTAACCCCGATGAAGCACTGGGAGCGTTCCGCCTTTTCTTGCTTAGCGGATGGTTTGGAGATAAATGTGATATTATATATAGCACCCGGACAGATCTTAACTAGACGAAAAAAACCTCCTTCGAATTTAATGATTGAAGGAGGTTTATGTATTAACAATAGCTTTGTTTGTGAAAAATAAATGGCGTCCCGGAAGAGATTCGAACTCCCGACCGACGCCTTAGAAGGGCGTTGCTCTATCCAGCTGAGCTACCGGGACACAAGAAATAATATAACACATGGTATTGTATTATTGCAAGCACATTTTTAATTTATTAGTTTATTTCATCTAAAATACGGTTTATGAGTTGTTGGCATACTTCATTTGTTTTTTCTTTTGTTTGTACATGGTATAATTGGACGCAAGATTGAATGAATGATCAAACGGCGTGACCATAAGGCGGTGTTATCATTACAACTCCCAACGACACACAAGGCGACAACAAGGATAACGTTTATTTGTTCCCTAGCATGCTGGACCATTATCAGGTACAGTTAACCCGTATGCTAGAAGCGGAGCAATACGGGGAGGCCAAGGAATTGCTGCGCTTTTTGCTGCAATGCCAGGGCGAGGATGCGCGCCATTATGAAGAGTGGGACAGTCTTCTGACATGGCTCGACATGGCCTTTCCCGAAGACGGAAATGGTGAAGACGGTACGGGATTTATTTTAGCCAAGCAAGAGAAGGAGGACGACGAGGCGACAATGCGCGAGCAGCTTCTAAATCCTCCCGACCAGGATGAGGCTTATGTGAATCAAGTGCTCTACATCATGCAAAATCATCCGATGATCGATCAGCAAATACTTGCCCTTGAACGCGCTGTTTATATCCAATCTCCTGATATGAATGATTCCATCAAGAAATGGCTGGTAACTAGCCAGGCACATCCTGTCGTTCAATTTAAGGCGCTCCAATGCTTGCGCAAGCGAGGCGCCACCGGACCGCTAGCCCTGGAGAGATTGGGGGAGACCGTAGAGCTCATACTGGAAGCTACGCCTCTTTCAATGGATGATTTCCCTTCGCCGGTTAATCGGATTTTAGAGCGGACGGAGCAGGTCGCTGAGGTTGATGATCCAACATTGCCGCATTTTGCCAGAGAGTTATGGAAGGAAAGTTTACAGTTTTTGTATGGTACGGCAGCTTATCATTGGATGCTGAGGGAAGACGAGGATACGGTTGATTACTTTGCGGCTGCACTGCATTTGACGCTGCTCCTAACCGTTTACGGCTCGGCGAACGATGACGATATTCGTGATACATACGGCATTACCGAAGGACTAAGATTCCGTTATGAACAAGCGTGCAAAGCATTAAGACAGGTTGCTGTCCTGCAGCAATCACGGGAAGACGAACCAGAGTCTTGATAATCTGGCCCAGCTTGTTTATAATAGAATGGTTTATGAAACGTGATAACTAGAGATGCATGAGCATTTTTCGGAGGGGAAGGCATAAAATGAAAGCAACATGGGAAAAAATAGACAAGAACATCGTGTCAATCGACGTGGAGGTAGAAGCGGAGAAAGTCGCTGGTGCTCTTGATCAGGCATTTAAGAAAGTGGTTCAAAAAGTAAACGTACCTGGATTCCGTAAAGGTAAAGTGCCGCGCGGCATTTTCGAATCCCGTTTTGGAATTGAGAGCCTGTACCAGGATGCAATTGACATTCTGCTGCCGGATGCATATTCCGATGCAGTGAAAGAACATAATCTTGAGCCGGTTGACCGTCCTGAGATTGATGTTGAGCAGTTCGCAAAAGGCGAAATTTTCAAATTCAAAGCAAAAGTTATTGTTAAGCCTGAAGTAACGCTTGGCGATTACAAAGGTTTGGAAGTTGAAGCGGTCGCATCCGAAGTGACGGAAGAGGAAGTTGCAGCTGAGCTGGAGCGTTTGCAGCAGCGTCATGCTGAGCTTTCTGTTATTGAAGAAGGCGCTGCAGAGAACGGCGACATCACGGTTATCGATTTCGACGGTTATGTAGACGGCGAACAATTCGAAGGCGGAGCAAGCGAGCGTTATTCGCTTGAGCTTGGTTCGAATTCCTTCATCCCAGGCTTCGAGGCGCAAGTTGTCGGCATGCAAATCGGCGATTTCAAGGACGTTGAAGTAACGTTCCCTGAAAGCTACCACGCAGAGCATCTTGCAGGCAAGCCTGCTGTGTTCAAAGTGAAGCTGCACGAAATCAAACGCAAAACGCTTCCAGCTCTTGACGATGAGTTTGCCAAAGACGTTAGCGAGTTCGATACGCTTGAAGAGTACAAGCAGGATCTCGTAAGCAAACTGAAAGTGCGCAAAGACCAAGAAGCTGAGCAAGCTCGCGAAACAGCAGTTGTTGATAAAGCTACTGCAGCAGCGGAAGTTGAAATTCCTGAGCCGATGATCGTTTCTGAAACGGACTACATGATCAAGGATTTCGAAAACCGTCTTAAAATGCAAGGCATGAACATGGAGCTGTACTTCCAATTCTCCGGTCAAAACGAATCCGTACTTCGCGATCAAATGCGCGGAGATGCTGAGAAACGCGTTCGCAACAACCTTGTGCTTGACGCAATCGCTAAAGCTGAAGGAATTGTTGCAAATGACGAGGATTTGAACGAAGAGCTTGAGAAGCTGTCCAAAGCGTACAACCGTCCTACCGAGGAGCTTCGTGAAATTTTCACGAAAAACGGCAACCTAAACAGCTTGCAAGAAGATATCGCGCTTCGCAAAACAATCAAGTTCTTGCTTGAAAACAGCAAAACGGTTTAATCGCTCACATAAGCAAAATTAAATAAAACGTTTGTCTCAAGATAAGGCACGTCATTGGTACGTGCCTTATTTTGACCCTACATATGAAAATGTGCTTGCCATGGAGGCTAATCTCCGTACATATCGAACGGCCGTCGTCGTATACTGTATTATCGGAAAAATGACATCACTACGACGACGTGTTACAATAAGTAAGTAACAAAAGTCATAAACGAAAAGAGGTTGGTCGCATGAATCTGGTACCGATCGTAGTCGAACAAACGAATCGCGGGGAACGTTCTTACGATATTTACTCCCGTTTGCTGAAGGACCGTATTATTTTCCTTGGGAGCGCAATCGATGATGATGTAGCAAACTCCATCATTGCACAGCTGCTGTTTCTGGCGGCCGACGATCCGGAGAAAGACATTCATCTGTACATCAACTCTCCCGGCGGCTCCGTGACTGCGGGAATGGGTATTTTTGATACGATGCAATATATTAAGCCTGAGGTGTCCACGATTTGCATGGGCATGGCAGCAAGCATGGGCTCGCTTCTGCTAACAGCGGGTGCGAAAGGCAAGCGCTTTGCGCTTCCTAATGCTGAGGTAATGATTCACCAGCCACTTGGCGGCATAAGCGGTCAAGCTTCTGATATCAAAATTCATGCGGATTGGATTTTGAAAACGAAACAAAAGCTAAATCAAATTTACGTAGATCGCACCGGACAGCCCTATGAAAAAATCGACCGCGATACCGACCGTGACAATTTCATGAGCGCGGAAGAGGCTCTTGCCTACGGTTTGATTGACAAGGTGATTACTGCACCGGTATCGACGATTTAATCGAAGGGGTGATAACATGTTTAAATTCAACGACGAAAAAGGCCAATTGAAATGTTCGTTCTGCGGCAAATCGCAGGATCAAGTACGTAAATTGGTTGCCGGTCCCGGTGTCTATATATGCGATGAGTGTATTGAATTGTGTACCGAAATTGTTGAGGAAGAACTCGGCAACGAGGAAGAGCTTGATCTTAAGGATATTCCAAAACCGAAAGATATCCGCGCCATTTTGGACTCGTATGTCATCGGTCAAGAATTTGCAAAAAAATCGTTGTCTGTAGCGGTATATAACCATTACAAACGGATTAATTCCGGAAGCAAAATTGAAGACGTCGAATTGCAGAAGAGTAATATTTTGCTGTTAGGTCCTACGGGCTCCGGTAAAACATTGCTTGCTCAAACGATGGCGAAAATTTTGAACGTTCCATTTGCTATCGCTGATGCTACCTCGCTTACGGAAGCGGGCTATGTCGGCGAGGACGTTGAGAACATTTTGCTCAAGCTGATTCAGGCTGCCGATTACGATGTAGAAAAAGCGGAGCGCGGCATCATTTATATCGATGAGATCGATAAAGTGGCCCGCAAATCGGAAAACCCTTCAATTACGCGCGACGTGTCGGGCGAGGGCGTTCAACAAGCGCTTCTAAAAATATTAGAGGGTACCGTTGCATCCGTTCCGCCGCAAGGCGGACGTAAGCATCCGCACCAAGAGTTCATTCAAATTGATACGACGAACATTTTGTTCATTTGCGGCGGCGCGTTCGACGGGCTTGAGTCTTTGATCAAGCGTCGTATCGGTAAGAAGGTTATCGGCTTCAGCTCCACAGGCGAATTGCAGAAGGACTTGAAAGCTGGCGAATACCTAACGATGGTATTGCCTGAGGATCTGCTGAAATTCGGACTTATTCCGGAGTTTGTTGGACGTCTGCCGATCATTTCAACGCTTGAGCCGCTTGATGAGCCGGCACTCGTTCGGATTTTGTCCGAACCGAAGAACGCCCTTGTGAAGCAGTACCAAAAATTGCTTGAGATGGACAACGTGAAGCTTGATTTCGAACCGGCTGCACTCGATGCTATTGCGAAGGAAGCAATTAAGCGGAACACAGGCGCCCGCGGCTTGCGTGCGATCATCGAAAGCATCATGCTTGAAGTGATGTACGAGGTGCCGTCACGCGATGACCTGAGTACTTGCTTAATAACCGAACAAACGGTTCAAGAAAAAATTATGCCTGAGCTTACTGCTAAGAAGAGTAAGAAGAAAGAAGAGAGCGCATAAACCAGCGTTCAACGATAATAGAATATAAGTTAACGCTTTTAGCACAGCTTATATTTTCACCGCGAAACGAGCTCTGCCGCCATTTGACGGCTACAGCCGTTTACGCTTGACTACCGTCATTGTTTCCACCCAGCCGCGCGGTTATTTTTGCCGCCAGTCAAAGGGTGGACTTTGACGTTCATGGGAGAGATATGCTTATGTACTTACGTCAAGATACGGCAGCGGTTAAAGTCGGTGATCTTACGATTGGCGGCAGTAACGAAGTTATTATTCAAAGTATGTGCACGACGAAGACTGCGGATGTGGAAGCGACTGTCGCGGAAATATTGCGCCTAGAGGAAGCCGGCTGCCAGGTTGTCCGAGTAACGGTTAATAACAAGGAAGCCGCAGATGCGATTAAAGAGATTAAGAAGCGCATTCATATTCCGCTTGTTGCGGACATTCATTTTGACTATCGTCTGGCGCTTCTGGCTATCGAGAACGGTGTGGACAAGGTTCGGATTAATCCGGGCAATATCGGCCGCCGCGAAAAGGTGGAAGCGGTCGTAAAGGCCTGCAAGGACAAGGGGATCCCGATTCGGATAGGCGTTAATGCCGGCTCGTTGGAAAACCATCTGCTCGAGAAGTATGGCTATCCGACACCGGAAGCAATGGTCGAGAGCGCACTTTTCCATATCGGTATTTTGGAAGAGCTCGATTTCCACGACATTATTGTTTCGCTGAAGGCGTCCGATGTGCCGATGGCGATTGCCGCATACAGTATGGCGGCAGAAAAAATCAAGTATCCCTTGCATCTTGGCATTACGGAAGCCGGTACGCTGCATACCGGCACCATAAAAAGCTCGGCAGGCATCGGCGCATTGCTGGCGCTTGGAATCGGCAATACGGTACGGATTAGCCTTAGCGCTGACCCTGTTGAAGAAGTTAAAGTCGCCCGCGAGCTGCTGAAAACTTTCGGACTTATTACGAACGCGGCAACGCTGGTTTCATGTCCGACATGCGGTCGCCTTGATATCGATCTGTTCTCCATTGCCAATGAAGTGGAGGATTATATTGCCAAAATTAAAGTGCCGATTAAAGTTTCCGTGCTCGGCTGTGCCGTTAACGGCCCCGGCGAGGCTCGCGAGGCGGATATCGGTATCGCAGGCGCTAGAGGAGAAGGCATGCTGTTCCGTTACGGTGAAATGATTCGTAAAGTGCCGGAAGCAGAGCTTTTGAATGAACTTAAGAAGGAAATCGACGAAATCGTACGCGTGTTTGAAGCGACCGGTGAAATTCCAGGCCGCAAGCATCATACACCGGCCTAACCGGATAAAAGGTTTATTTGCGTCAGGTATAGACGTGAGTAAGCCTTTTTTTTGTTCTTTTAACGCGGTTCGCCCGCTTCCTTTCCAGGCTCGGGAAAAATAACTGCACTAACGGTTATTACCACTTTGTAGGGGCAATACTATCAATTACGGATGCTTATTACGGATAGGTTGCTTATATGAACATAAGCCTGTACTACTAAGACGGCTTCAGCCGTTTTCGCTTGAGAGGAGCGGATTGTTAATGAGTTTAAGTGTTATATTGATGTTGATTCAAGTTTTTTTCGCTGTCGTTATTGGCTTGTATTTCTGGAACTTGCTGCGCAATCAGAAGACGAACCGCTCAGCCGTTGACCGTGAATCACGGAAGGAGATGGACAAGCTGCGGAAGCAAAGGAGCGTATCGCTCACGAAGCCTCTTGCAGAGAAGACCAGGCCGCAGGCGCTGCAGGACATTGTGGGGCAGCGTGATGGACTGCGTGCCCTGAAGGCGGCGCTGTGCAGCGCTAACCCGCAGCATGTCATCATCTATGGTCCGCCGGGAGTCGGGAAGACGGCTGCTGCGCGTGTCGTGCTGGAGGAAGCGAAGAAAAATCCTTCCTCGCCATTTTTGCCGGAAGCCAAATTTACGGAGATCGATGCGACAACTGCGCGTTTCGACGAGCGTGGTATAGCCGATCCGCTCATCGGCTCGGTGCATGACCCGATTTATCAAGGAGCTGGAGCAATGGGCGTAGCGGGCATTCCGCAGCCTAAGCCGGGTGCCGTTACGAAGGCGCATGGCGGGATTTTGTTTATTGATGAAATAGGTGAATTGCACCCGGTTCAAATGAATAAATTATTAAAGGTGCTGGAAGACCGTAAGGTGTTTCTGGAGAGCGCCTATTACAATTCAGAGGATTCGAATATACCGGTGTATATTCATGATATTTTCCAAAATGGCCTGCCTGCTGATTTCCGTCTTGTCGGAGCGACAACGCGTTCGCCGCAGGAGATTCCGCCAGCCATCCGTTCACGCTGCATGGAGGTATTCTTCCGTCCGCTGCTTGCTGAGGAAATTGGATTGGTTGCGGAAAATGCAGTTAAGAAAATCGGCTTTGCGCCTTGTCCAGAAGCGATTGAAGTCGTCAAGCGTTATGCGACAAACGGACGTGAAGCGGTAAATGTCATTCAGCTTGCAGCTGGCGTCGCTTTATCGGAGAAGCGTGACAGCATTTCTGCGGGCGATATGGAGTGGGTCGTGAACAGCAGCCAAATTCCGCCCCGTCCCGACCGCAAGGTGCCGGAAGCGCCGCAAATCGGCTTCGTGAACGGACTTGCCGTGTACGGACCGAATATGGGGACGCTGCTTGAAATTGAAGTGAGCGCAATCCCCGCTGCTGCCGGGAAGGGGCAGTTCACCATTACCGGTGTCGTTGACGAGGAAGAGCTGGGAGGCGGCTCACGTACGCTCAGAAGGAAAAGCATGGCAAAAGGTTCAGTGGAAAATGTGCTAACCGTATTAAGACGCATTGGGCTCAACCCGCAGGACTTCGATTTGCATATCAATTTTCCCGGGGGCACGCCAATCGATGGTCCGTCTGCCGGTATTGCAATGGCTACGGCTATTACATCAGCGATTAAAGGTATTCCGATCGATAACAAGCTGGCGATGACCGGCGAGGTTGGCATTCATGGAAACGTTAAGCCCGTTGGCGGCGTATTAGCTAAGGTTGAGGCGGCATTCCAAGCCGGTGCGAAGACGGTCATTATCCCGAGGGAGAACTGGCAGGCTGTTTTCGCGGAATTGGAAGGCCTAAAGGTCATTCCGGTTGAAAAAGTGGAGGAAGTGTTCAAATATGTGTTTCCGGGTGCTGAGGTGTCTCCTGTTCGGGTGGAAGCACCGCTCGGAACAGATCTTTTTATCGCATCTGCCGTTCCATATTTGCAGGCTGATTCCGTAGAATGATAAACTAGGGTGGACGTTAATATTTGGAGGTGCTGGAGTGGGACCTAGTAAATCGAAAGGTCGTCGGCTGCCCTTGCTTCCGCTGAGAGGGCTACTCGTTTATCCCAGCATGGTGCTTCACCTTGATGTGGGTAGGGACAAATCGGTACGAGCGTTAGAGCGCTCGATGGTCGAAGATCATATGATATTGCTTTGTTCACAGTCTGAAGTGAACATTGAGGAGCCGACGGAGGAAGACATATATAAAGTCGGCACCATCGCAAAGGTAAGGCAAATGCTGAAGCTGCCTAACGGTACAATTCGCGTGTTAGTGGAGGGGGTCTCGCGCGCGGAGATTTTGGACTATTTGCCGAATGACGAGTTTTACGAGGTAATGGCTAAAGAATTGCCGGAGCAGGAAACGGATGATCCTGAAGTGGATGCCCTTATGCGGTCCGTCTTAAATCAATTCGAGCATTATATTTCCTTGTCGAAGAAGGTAACGCCGGAAACGTATGCGGCTGTATCTGATATCGATGATCCGGGGCGGCTTGCGGATGTTATTACAAGCCATTTATCACTTAAAATCAAGGATAAGCAGGATATTCTTGAAACCGTCGATGTCGGAGCGCGATTGGAGAAGCTGCTCGATATTTTGAACAATGAGCGCGAGGTGCTTGAGCTCGAGCGCAAAATAAACCAACGCGTCAAGAAACAAATGGAGAAGACGCAAAAGGAATATTATTTGCGCGAGCAGATGAAGGCGATTCAGAAGGAGCTCGGCGAGAAGGAAGGACGTGCCGGCGAAGTCGATGAACTGCGGTCACAGCTGGCTGAATCGGGTGTGCCGGAGCTGGTGAAGGAGAAGATCGAGAAGGAAATCGACCGTCTTGAGAAAATGCCGTCTACCTCGGCGGAAGGCGGCGTTATTCGCAATTATATCGATTGGCTGCTGTCCTTGCCATGGAATAAGACGACGGATGACGACTTGAACTTGAGCAAGGCAGAAGCGATACTTAATGATGACCACTACGGCCTTGAGAAGCCGAAGGAGCGGGTGCTTGAATACTTGGCGGTGCAGCAGCTCGTCAAACAACTGAAAGGTCCGATTCTTTGCTTGGTAGGGCCTCCAGGCGTCGGCAAAACGTCGCTAGCCCGTTCAATCGCCAAGTCGCTTGGCCGTAAGTTTGTTCGTATCTCACTCGGAGGCGTGCGTGACGAAGCGGAGATTCGCGGTCACCGCCGTACTTACGTGGGCGCTATGCCGGGCAGAATCATTCAAGGCATGAAGACGGCAGGGTCGTTAAATCCTGTGTTTCTGCTCGATGAAATCGATAAAATGGCCATGGACTTCCGTGGAGACCCCGCTTCGGCGCTTCTAGAGGTGCTCGATCCGGAACAAAACAACACGTTCAGCGACCATTTTGTCGAGGTGCCGTTCAATCTGTCCAACGTAATGTTCGTGACGACGGCTAATGCGATGCACAACATTCCGCGTCCGCTGCTGGATCGGATGGAGGTCTTGTATATTCCAGGCTATACCGAGCTCGAGAAGCTGCAGATCGGTATGCGTTACCTGCTGCCGAAGCAGAAGAAGGAGCACGGATTAACAGAGGAGCAGCTCATCGTATCGGAAGAAGTGCTGCTGCAGCTCGTTAGGGAGTATACGCGTGAGTCCGGCGTTCGTAATTTGGAGCAGCAAATCGCAGCAGTCTGCCGGAAGGCGGCGAAGCATTTTGTTTCCAGGGAGCAGACGGAATCGAATGAGCCGCTTGAGGTTACGAGTGAGCTTCTCAAAGAATGGCTGGGACCTGCTAAGTTCCGCTATGGCCTCGCGGAGAGCGAGAATCAGATAGGTGCGGTTACCGGACTTGCGTGGACAGAGGTGGGCGGAGATACGCTTGTTATCGAGGTAACGGTAATGCCGGGTAGCGGAAAGCTGACGTTAACTGGTAAACTGGGTGATGTCATGAAGGAATCTGCTCAAGCGGCCTTCAGCTTTACACGCTCAAAAGCGATCGAGCTGGGCATTGATCCGGGCTTCCATGAGAAAAACGATATTCATATTCATATTCCGGAGGGAGCCATTCCTAAGGATGGTCCATCGGCAGGCATTACCATTGCAACAGCCCTTATTTCGGCTCTTACTAATCGCTATGTAAATAAGGAAGTGGCGATGACAGGCGAAATAACGCTCAGAGGCCGCGTGCTTCCGATTGGCGGTTTGAAGGAAAAGTCGCTTGCCGCGCATCGCGCAGGCATCCGCAAGGTGCTGTTGCCGAAAGAAAATGAACGGGATCTAAGGGATATTCCCGATAGCGTACGCCATGATATGCAATTTTTTCCTGTCAGTCATATGGATGAAGTGCTGCAGCATGCGTTGCTTCCGGTTCAAACGGAGGAGAAGGCAGGTACACCGATTTTATGAAAATTACACAAGCACAGTTCGTCATCAGCGCAGTAAAACCACATCAATACCCAGAGGACGCCTTGCCAGAGATAGCTCTGGCAGGGCGTTCGAATGTCGGAAAATCTTCATTGATTAATAAACTGATTTTACGCAAAAACTTAGCTAGAACGAGCTCGCAGCCAGGCAAGACGCAGCAGCTCAACTATTATCGGGTTAACGACCTGATTTATTTGGTTGATTTTCCGGGCTATGGCTATGCAAAGGTTTCAAAAACGCAGCGCGAGCAATTTGGCGAAATGATTGAACGTTACATTCGAGACCGGGAGCCGCTTAAGCTTCAACTGCTTGTCATCGATATTCGCCACGAGCCGTCGCAGCAGGATCAACAAATGTATAAATGGCTGAAGCATTACGAAATTCCAACCTGCATCGTCGTAACGAAGGCGGATAAAATTCCGAGATCGAAGTGGGACAAGCATATCAAAATGATTAAAAAAACGCTTGAAGCGGACCCGCGCGATTCCGTCGTATTATTTTCCTCGGAATCGGGGCTGGGACGGGAGCAGCTTTGGGATGTCATAACGGAAGCGATTGCTACATGAGGTAGCAAGTGCAGCAAGTTCTTATATAAAGCAGAGTATTCAGTGAAAAAGTCGGCATTCCTCGTGAATTCTACCGTTATTTTGTGGAATATGCGTAAATATCGGGGATGGACGGCAGGAATAAAATGCTCGGATCACGTATAATATATGTAAGCAACAAGACCAAAGCGTGCAAGTTCAAAGAATTGAGGAGATTTTTATGGCTAAGCGGCTAGCCACAGAGTATGTAAATGCCAAACTGCAATTGACGAATGAAGAGATGGCTGAGTTTATCCGTTTATTCGAAGAGCAACAAATCCGCCTTCAGGTGCTAGTGCTCGATAATGGAAATCAGGAGCTCGTTCTCGAAGATGTGGCAGGGAGGGAAGAAGTCCGACTGACCTTTGAACGTCAACAAGACTATTATGTATGCGTACTATCTTGCCGTCTTGTGCAGCCAAGGCTGACCAATGCCATGCGAAAAGCAGTATCTGCTTTCCGAGGCAACGCGATCGTCAACCGAATCTATAGTCATTATACGATGATCTATCATTATAAGAATGGTTCCGTTCACCAAATTGTCGAAAGCTCCAATACAGGCGAGCGTGTCGTGTTCGAGTTTAAGGATACGCTAGGTCAATTGGAACGTGTATTCCGCAGTCGTCTGATCGAGCGTGAGATTGGCTTGGTGTCCAGTGCAGTCAATGAGCTGCTTGATCTTCGCAACCAAACGAAGGACGCCGTAGAGATTGCCAAAATCGATGAGCGCTTATCAGATTTGACGCATAAGCTCTTTGTTCTAGAAGCTTAATGGCTAGTGTAAAGAGGAAAGAATCATAGAGGAGCCGCTGCTGCGGCTTCTTTTTTTATTTCTAATATTTTTTTGTGAATAGTGAAACATATTTCGGTCATTTACAGTTAGTAACAGGGGAACGCGATTTAGCGGTTGATAAGTAATTAGGATGAGGAGATGGATGGGGATGAATCAGACGAAACGGTTTAAACAGTTCGCTATAAGCATATCCTTTGCAATTGCCATATCTTTGACTGCTTGCAGCAATAATGATACAAGTGCGGATCAAACGCCGCCGCCCACAACAGAAGCGCCCAGCGTGCAGCCGAGCTTAGAGCCAAGCGTAGCACCGGGTACAGAGCCTTCTGCGCAGCCTGGAAATGCCGCGAATGGTAACGATGCTCCAGAGCCGTCAAACAGCAGCTCTGGGGCTGCAGTGACGATCGGATCGCTCGTTGAGCTGGCCAAAGAGGGGAAAGTTCCGAATTGCAGCTATGCCGCGCATACGGCGCTATTTGATGATATTGAACAGAAATGGGGCAAACCAGACAGCGACGATTCAGCAGGTAAAGGGCAGTATGCCGTTTACGAGGACAAAGGCATTACATTCGGATACAATAAAGGTATGCTTGTCTTTGATGTAAGATCCTATGACAGCGTGCTTCAAACGATTGCTCCAAAGGATATTGAAGCGGCGCTCGGCAAAGCGGACGAAAAAACGGTTAGCGGATCGGACGATATTTATACGTATCAGGTTAACGACCAATATCAGCTTAAATTTGCGGTGTCACAATCTACGGGCAAGGTAGATCATATATCTGTATACAGCCCGGAGGATGCTAAAAATAATATGGCGGGATGACCGTCCAGCCCATTGCGGGATAAGCTGTCACGTCATACATTGAAAACGGAGCTGGTGACGAAATGCCATTTCCATCCTCTGAAAAAAAACTGTTGCAATTATCACGGATAGATGTTATTTTTATTCTCGTTGAAAAGATTGTTGATGATAATAATAGGAACCAGGATTCACTCAGGACATAGTTATGTTGCGAGAGATTAATCCCTCGGGAAGTGAATGACGTAGGTCCTAGCGGATGAAATTTTTCAAACATTTTATTCCTAGGAAGGGGGAACCGGAAGATGGAATACTCAACTTTCGGAAGACACGTTGCTGTTGATACTTGGGGTGTAGACTTTGATCTACTGAACAGCGCTGAATTTTTGCAATCACACATGGTAGAGGCTGCTGAAGCATGTGGTGCTACTGTTTTGTCGGTTCAAGCGAAACAATTCGATCCTCAAGGCGCAACTGTGCTCGTGCTGCTGTCGGAGAGTCACCTCTCGATTCATACGTATCCTGAGAGAGGATTTGCCGCACTGGACTGTTACACCTGCGGTGAAACTGTAGATCCTCAGCTTGCGATCGACTACATGCTCGCTGTACTGAAGCCAAAAGCGGCATATGCGAAGAAGCTTGTACGCGGTATGGGTGAACTGCAAGTAGAAGAGCCAAAAATGAAGCAAACAGAGCTCGTTTAAGAGCTTTAAAATTTATCGGCCATAGCGGAATAACCATGGATTGTATCCATGGTTATTTCTTTGTATGAAAAGGGAATAATGAGTCTGTACATTTCAAATATTATTCATAAATGAACATTATCTGAAAGTCTAAATATGCTATAATTATCGGTAACATCAATGGCAGATACGCACTAGAGAAGGAGGCAGGTGACCGCGCATGCACATTATCGCAGTAGGACTGAATTATCGAACGGCTCCCGTAGAAGTAAGAGAACAGTTTGCGTTCGCGGAACGGGATTTACCGGAGGCAGTACTGCAGCTCATTCAGACACAAAGCATAATGGAATGTGTCATAGTAGCGACCTGTAATCGTACGGAGCTATATGCAGTTGTAGACAGGCACCATCTATGCGGGCATTACATTCGGAGCTTTATGGAGAAGTGGTTTAAGTTGCCTAGAGAGCAATTCACGAACCATTTATATATGTATGAGGATGAGAAGGCAATCGATCATTTATTCCGGGTCACGAGCGGGCTTGATTCGATGGTCATTGGCGAAACGCAAATATTGGGCCAAGTGAAAAACGCCTTTCTGCTCGCACAGCAACAGAAGACTACGGGTACCGTATTTAACATGCTGTTTAAGCAAGCCGTCACAATGGCCAAGCGTGCTCATTCCGAGACGACAATTGGCGAATCGGCGGTTTCTGTCAGCTACGCTGCGGTTGAGCTGGGGAAACGGATTTTTGGTCAATTCAACAAAAAAACGGTGATGGTCATCGGCGCTGGTGAAACGAGCGAGCTTACGGCTAAACACTTGTATGCGAACGGCGCTGACCGCGTTGTTGTCGTAAACCGGACTTTCGAGCGGGCGGCTAAGCTGGCAGACAAGTTTAACGGCTATGCTTGGTCCATGGAGGAAGCGGCCGAGAAGCTGCACGAAGCGGACATTATTATTAGCTCTACAGGCTCGGATGGATACGTGCTGACACGCCAGCAGGTTGCGGCTGCGATGCAGCGGCGCAAAGCGAAGCCGCTTTTCATGATCGATATTGCGGTTCCGCGTGATTTGGATCCATCGATTGCCGCAGTCGAGAACGTGTTCTTGTATGATATTGATGATCTGGAAGGCATTGTGGAGAGTAACCTTGAGCATCGCCGTCAGGAGGCTGCCAAAATCGAAGCCATGATCAGCGAGGAAATAGATCTGTTCGAGCAATGGTATAAAACGCTTGGCGTGGTTCCTCTTATTAGAGCGCTGCAAACGAAAGCAGCGAGCATTCATGAGGAAACGATGAACAGCTTGACCAATAAGCTGCCTGACCTTGACGAGCATGAGCTTAAGGTCATCCGTAAGCTTACGAAGAGCATTGTTAATCAAATGATGCAGGATCCGATTATACGCATCAAAGAAATGGCCGGCGAGAAGCGATCAGACGAAGCGATGGATATGTTCGTCAAGCTGTTTGCGCTGGAGAATGAGCTTGCTAAGACGCGTCAAGCGGAGCTTGAAACGGCAACAGATACTGTCGCTGCAGCAAAAAAGAAAAACGTTCAACCCCATGCAGCCGCGGCGGTATTAGCACCTATTACAAGATAGAGGGCCGCAATGTGGAGGAGCTATGGTGACGCAAAACTTTTTATATGATGCGATACTTTATATTTACGCCCTGAGCCTGCTGTTTTATTTCTCCGACTTCATGAACGCAAGTCGGAGAGCAAAACGGATGGGTACAGGGCTGCTTATTTTTGTTTGGGTTTTACAGACTGGTTATTTGGTTTCCCGCATCGTATCCCATCTGCAAATGACCGCTGTAACGGCGTTTGAGTACTGGTTAGGCTTTTCCTGGCTTCTAGTCACCATATCGTTGGTGATTAGCCGGTTTATAAAAATTGATTTCGTCGTGTTCTTTGTAAATGTAATCAGCTTTGCGGTGTTAGCGCTCAACCTCTACAGCAACCCCGGTGACGGTGAATCGCTTGCGGTTTGGGAAACGACGAGAGATCTATTGTACATTCATATCAGCCTCGTTCTCTGCGCATACGCGGCTCTGACGCTTGGAGCCTTATTCGCTGGCATGTATATGTTTTTGCATAATCAGTTAAAACGAAAGCGGTGGACTAACTTCGTGCGAAGGCTGCCGAGTTTGGATGTCATTGAACGCTATGGGGACCGGGCGGTCATTATCGGCGTCCCGCTGCTGGCGATGTCGCTCGCAATAGCGGTAACCTCATTGCTCGTCGAAGGGCGAGCCGCGCTTCTGCTTGATTGGAAGGTGCTGTCATCCTTTGGAACTTTGATTATGTATATTATATACGTGTATCAAAGAGCAAGGCTGAAACGGCCCGGCTTTCAATTGGCGCGGTTGTATATTTTTTCGTTCAGCTTGCTGCTCTTAAATTTATTTTCCAATTATTTTTCCTCATTTCATTAACGAATCGAACGAGGTAACTGGGAGGTACTGCCCCAATGAATGGATTTTATCCGGTCGTCTTACAGCTGAAAGGCAAACGGTGCGTTGTCTTTGGCGGCGGCGGCATCGCTCAGCGGAAGCTGATCGGACTTTTGGAAGCAGGGGCCGATGATGTATGGGTGGTCAGCCCGTCGTTCACTAAGGCAATTGAGAGCTTAGCCGCTGAAGGGAAGATCCGCAGCTGGCAGCGCGAGTACAGGGAAGATGACCTGCTCGGGGCATGGCTGGTTTTTGCAGCAACAAATGATAACCGGGTAAATGCGGCGATAGCGGCTGACGGGGAACGGCTTGGCATTTTGGTAAATGCGGCGGATGAATCGAGCAACAGCTCATTCATTTCTCCCTCCATCGTCAGGCGGGGAGATTTATTGCTTGCTGTTACCGCTTCTGGCGCAAGTCCCGCTTTGTCGCAGCGAATTAAGCTGGAGCTGGCAGAGCAATACGGAGCGGAATATGAAGAAATAACTGCGCGGCTTCGCCGCTTGCGTGAGCGCGCGCGAAGCAGAATACTTGATGAGCAGGACAGGCAGACCGTGCTGCAGCTTGCGGCCGAAGAGGCCTTGCAGCAGAAGCGGAACAACATTGACATAGATGAGTGGCTGCAAAGCCTGCTTCATCGGATAGACAGGGGGCTTACATAATGGCAACAACAAATCAGGGGCAGAGAGTGATCGTCGTAGGAACAAGGCAAAGTGCACTCGCTTTGACACAAACGGGACAAGTCATCGATGAGCTGAAACGAATCAGCGAAAAGCATGGCTTCGATTATTCCTTCGAGGTGAAAAAAATAGTGACAAAGGGTGACCGTATACTCGATGTCACACTGTCCAAGGTTGGCGGCAAAGGACTATTCGTGAAGGAGATCGAGCAAGCGCTCGTTGACGGGGTAATCGATTTGGCTGTTCACAGCATGAAGGACATGCCTTACGAGCTGCCGGAAGGGTTAATGAATGGCGCGATTCCAAAGCGTGTCGATCCAAGAGATTGCCTGGTTATGCGCCAGGGAAGCAGCATGGATGACTTGCCGCTTGGCGCGCGCGTTGGAACGAGCAGCCTGCGTCGTTCGAGCCAGCTCAAAAACGCGAGACCGGATCTTCAACTGGAATCCATTCGGGGCAACATCGATTCCCGTATTCGTAAGTTGGAAACCGAAGGCTTTGATGCGGTTGTGCTTGCTGCTGCAGGGCTTACGCGCATGGGCTGGCAGGACCGTATTTCCTCCAATATACCTGTAGATGTATGTCTGCCTGCTGTAGGCCAAGGCGCACTCGGCATTGAATGCCGCGAGAACGACGGGCAGATTCGGGAATTGCTGGCACTAATCAATGACAATGAGACCGAACTGACTGTACGCGCTGAGCGCAGCTTTTTGGGCACTTTGAACGGCGGCTGCCAAGTACCTATTGGCGCATATTGCGTGCTCGGCGAAGAAGATGAAGGTCCTGACGGGAAACGCCAGCTGGTGATGACGGGCATGGTAGGATCGCCGGACGGCTCGACAATTTTGAAGGAAATAAAGCAGGGTGCGGACCCTGAGCAGCTTGGACGGGATGTTGCAGCTGCGCTCATTGCACGTGGTGCAGACCGCATTTTAGCTGAAATTGGGGGATGATTAGCTTGGATAAGGGGAAGGTTTATTTGGTTGGCGCCGGACCAGGAGATCCGAAGCTGATTACTGTGCGCGGACTGCAATGTTTAGAGGCTTGCGACGTTGTCGTATATGACCGTTTAGCAAGCCCTAGGCTGCTGAGGCATGTGAAGCCGGGAACGGAGCAAATTTACGTCGGCAAGCTGCCAGACCGCCATACGATGAAGCAGGAGGAGATTAACCAGCTCCTCGTGGATCTGGCGCTGCAAGGCAAGACGGTTACCCGTCTGAAAGGCGGAGATCCTACAATTTTTGGACGGGTTGGCGAAGAGGCGGAGCTGCTCTATGATAACGGGATTGAGTTCGAAATTATTCCCGGCATCACTTCGGCGATCGCCGTCCCCGCATATGCGGGTATTCCGGTCACGCATCGTGACCTCGCTTCATCCTTATCCATCATAACAGGCCATGAGAGCCCGGATAAGCTGGACCGCTCCATTCACTGGGATAAAGTTACGAATGCAACGGGAACCCTTATTTTCCTGATGGGTGTTTCCAAAATAGGATACATAGCCGAGCAGCTTATCAAGCACGGCAAACCGCCACAAACGCCGGTTGCGCTCATCCGCTGGGGAACAAGAGTCGAGCAGCGTACCATTGTCGGCACGCTTGAAACAATTGAGGCGATCGTCAGAGAGGCTAACTTCCAGCCGCCTGCCGTCATCGTCGTCGGCGAGGTTGTCTTGCAGCGTGAGAAGCTGCAATGGTATGAGAAAAAGCCGCTCTTCGGCTTGCGGATACTGGTTACGCGCGCTAGAGCGCAGGCGAGCGAGCTAGCGGATCAGATTGAAACGCTCGGTGGAGAGCCCTGCGAATTTCCCGTTATTGAAACGATCGAGCCTTCTGATCCGGCTGTTATTGAATTACTGCGTGAGCAGCTGGAGCAAGCAGAGCAATATCAATGGCTCATGTTTACGAGTGTAAACGGCGTTGAGTTTTTCTTCGGATGGCTCCGTAAATTTCAAATTGACATTAGAAGGTTTTTTGGCGCCAAAATTGCAGCGGTTGGTCCGAAGACGGCAGAAGCACTTGCGCAGCGGGGCTTAATGGCCGAAGAACTGCCTGTGAAATTCCACGCGGAAGGGCTGCTTGAACAGCTTGGTCCACGGCTGAAGGCCGGTGAACGAGTGCTGCTGCCGCGAGGCGATCTAGCGCGTGAAGTATTGCCGCGAGAGCTGAAGGCTAAAGGGCTTATTCCTACGGAAATAGACGTATATGAAACGGTGCTGGCAGATCAACAGGATGAGCTGGCACTCGATTGGATACGCGAGAAAGAGATTCACATGATCACGTTCACGAGCTCTTCAACGGTGACAAATCTGCTGGAGGTATTGAAACGCAAAGGGATATCGAATCCCGCGGAATTGCTGGCGGACATTTCGGTTGCGAGTATTGGGCCCATTACAACACAGACGGCTGTTGAAGCAGGCTTGAAGGTTGCGATTGAGCCGGAAGATTCAACGCTGGACGGGCTGCTCCAAGCGATCGTCGATTATCAGCTTAGCAGCAAGCCATTACAGTGAGGGAGGAATAATGAGTTATGGGTTTTCCGACAGTCAGAAATCGCAGATTGCGCAAAACGTCCGCTCTCCGGAGTCTGGTAAGAGAAACGGTGCTGAGCGCAAATGATTTTATATATCCGATCTTCGTTACTTACGGTCAAAACATTAAAGATGAAATTCCTTCGATGCCGGGAGTGTATCATTTCTCCATGGATCGCCTGGAGGAAGAAATTCGCGATGTCGTAGCTGCCGGTATTCAATCCGTTCTGTTATTCGGCATTCCAGAGCATAAGGATGCAATTGGCACTTCCGCGTATGATGCGAATGGTATTGTTCAGCAAGCGATTAGAGCTGTCAAAGAGTGGGCGCCGGAGCTTGTCGTCATTGCGGATACCTGCTTATGCCAATTCACCGATCACGGTCATTGCGGTATCGTTCATATCCACGAGGAATCCGGGATAGCTGAAGTCGATAACGACTCTTCACTGGATCTGCTCGTACAGACTGCCGTGTCGCAAGCAGAGGCCGGGGCTGATATTATCGCGCCTTCGAACATGATGGACGGCTTTGTGCTCGCCATTCGCGAAGGGCTGGATGAAGCAGGCTTTAGCGATATTCCAATTCTTTCGTACTCAGTAAAATTTGCTTCCGCTTATTACGGTCCATTCCGTGATGCCGCCCATTCGGCGCCGCAATTCGGCGATCGCAAGACGTACCAGATGGACCCTGCGAACGTGCGCGAAGCACTGCGCGAAGCGGAGTCGGATATTGCCGAGGGCGCTGACATGCTTATGGTAAAGCCAGCGTTAGCCTATTTGGACATACTAAGACTGCTTAAGGATAAATATAATTTGCCTGTTGCCGCTTATAACGTAAGTGCAGAATACTCGATGGTAAAGGCCGCTGCTGCCAATGGATGGATTGATGAACGCGCGATCGTACTTGAAACTTTAACGGGTATGAAGCGTGCCGGCGCTGATCTGATCATTACGTACCATGCAAAGGACGCGGCTCGTTGGTTGAGAGGAGAGGGGTAAGCAGATGAGTGATCAGTCGGGCCTTAGAAATGACGCGCGCTCGGTGGCTGCATTCGCAAGAGCGAAGCAAGTCATTCCAGGCGGAGTGAACAGTCCCGTTAGAGCGTTTAAATCGGTTGGCTTGAATCCTGTATATATGGAACGGGGTCAAGGCAGTCGCATATATGATATCGACGGTAACAGCTATATCGATTACGTTGCCTCATGGGGGCCGTTAATTATGGGACATGCCCATCCGGAGGTAATTGAGGCGATTAAAAAAACGGCTGAGAAAGGAACGAGCTTTGGCGCTCCGACCGAGCTGGAAACGTTGATGGCGGAGCTCGTTTGCGAGCGTGTTCCTTCGGTTGACATCGTTCGAATGGTTAACTCCGGCACGGAAGCGACGATGAGTGCACTAAGACTTGCGAGAGGCTACACGAAGCGCAGCAAAATTTTGAAATTCGAAGGCTCGTATCACGGTCATGCGGACAGCTTGCTGATCAAAGCAGGCTCGGGCGTTGCGACGCTGGGCCTGCCTGACAGCCCCGGCGTTCCAGAGCATGTGGCTGCTAATACGATTACAGTACCTTATAACGATATTGAATCGGTGAAGCTCGCATTCGAGAAGTTTGGCGAGGAAATCGCTTGCATCATTGTTGAGCCGGTTGCAGGCAACATGGGCGTTGTGCCGCCACTGCCCGGGTTTTTGCAAGGACTGAGGGATGTAACGGTTCAATACGGCGCCGTTCTTATTTTTGACGAGGTTATGACGGGTTTCCGCGTCGGCTACAGCTGTGCGCAAGGCCTTTATGATATCAAACCGGATTTAACCTGCTTCGGCAAGGTTATTGGCGGCGGCTTGCCGGTGGGCGCTTACGGCGGAAAACGCGAGCTAATGGAACTGATTGCCCCAAGCGGCCCGATTTATCAAGCGGGAACGCTGTCGGGTAACCCGCTGGCAATGGCTGCAGGTTACACGACGCTGAAGCTGCTTACGCCGGAGGTTTACGAGCAGCTTGAGCGTCAAGCGGTCAGGCTTCAGCTCGGCTTTGAGGCGAATGCACGCAAGCATGGCGTTGCAAGCACGATCAATCGTGTAGGCTCGATGGTATGCCCGTTCTTCACCGATACGTTTGTCATTAACTACGATACGGCTAAAACATCCGATCTCGAACGGTTTAAGAAGTATTTTGCATCGATGCTCGATTTGGGAGTCAGCATTGCTCCTTCTCAGTTCGAAGGCATGTTCGTCTCTGCGGTTCATACGAATGACGATATCGATGCAACGATCGAAGCCCATGATACCTCGTTTAGTCGACTGTAGGAGGAAAGTGACATGATCAATGGGCAAGCAACGCGGAAGGGGCAGTGGCTTGAGCTGGATTGGTCAGCTCTTGGTTCTGATCCTGTTTCTGCAGCCATTGATCCCGATACGGAAAAGGAGCCGGCGGATTCGCCGGTGCTTGCGCAGCCGCGGGCTGGCAGTCATCCGCATGTTGTGCGGCAGTGGCTGCTGGCCCGTTCCTTGTTTCCGCCAAAGTGGATCAACCGGTTGTTTTCTATTGGAGGCATCCAGTGGAACGGCAATATGCTGCAGCTGTTAGCCTTTCCGCCCGTAGACCCGCGAAGTGACGGTTTGTACCGCAGAGCGTCAGTGCCTTCTAATAGGGAAGCGCCTGCTGTTATTTATGAGGATGATTTTTGCATCGTGTTCGACAAGCCGGCAGGGATGGCCGTGCACGAAGGTGCTCCCGGGCAAACCGGAACTTTAGACGAGGCGGCCGCCAGACATCTGCTCAGCCAAGGCGATCCGCTGAACGTAAGGCATATTCATAGACTCGATGATGATACGTCCGGTCCTGTTTTATACGCCAAAAATGATTTAGCGCAGTGGAAGCTCGATGAGGCCATGCGGGCGAAGGCAATTGACAGGCACTATATCGCAGCGGTGCACGGGCGAATGCCCGGGCCATCCGGCACGATAAACCTGCCGATCGGGAAGGACCGGCATCACCGTGCAAGGCGCCGCGTCTCGGAAAACGGCGAGCAGGCTATTACGCACTACGAGGTTATTAAGACCAGCTCCCAGCTGTCTTTAATTAGAGTAAGGCTGGAAACGGGACGAACCCATCAAATAAGAGTTCATATGAGCCATATCGGCCATCCGCTGGTCGGAGACGCTTTGTATGGAGGGGATTCGCGGTTACTCGGGCATCAGGCTCTGCACGGGGAAAGGCTGATTTTTCCTCATCCATGGACGGATTCTCTTACCGAAGCCTCTTCGCCTTGGCCGCAATGGCTGATGCGTCTTTCAGAAAACATACATACCCGTTCAAAATGATAGTCATGCTCCTGCCCTGCCTGCCATATAGATAAGTAGTGAATGTAACGTTAGCCCAAGCATTCAGTACGAGAGGGGAGGACTAAGGCGTGTCGGATCAAACCAACGGATTACGCTTTGATGTGTACGAGCGCGTCCATTTGCCCGATGATGTTGCGGCAATTGACGAGCTGGAGGAAATTGAGCTTGTTCCCCGTATTCAAGTAATCGATCAGGGGGATCATGCCGTGCTTAGAGGACAGCTGCTCTTGAGCGGGGTTTATAGGAGTCAAAATGATTCCGAACACTCGCAGACGCTTGAGCACTGGATACCCGTCGAGATAACGCTGCCGATGAACCGCATATCACGACTGGACGATATTTCGATCGAAATTGATAATTTCGACGTCGATTTATTGTCTGCCCGCACATTAAACATTACAGGTGTCCTTTCCTTGCGAGGCATCTCCGCTCAGCCTGTTCAGGAGCAGGAGGAAATTTGGCGGGAAGAACCGTTTACTGTCGTCCATCAACGGGAAGCCTATGATGAACAAGCTTCGCATTTTTTTAACAGTCAGAACGCCGATCATGAACAGCCGTACATACCGGAGCAGATCTATTTCGCTGCGCAAGAGGATCACTCTTTCCAGCAGGGGCCGGAGATGACGGATGAAACAGAGGCTGCAGTAACGATTTCGGCTGCATCGTTTGACACAGGGTGGTCATCCTCCCAGTTGTTCGCTGCCCAAGCACAGCAGTCTGAAGAAGTAGTAGAAGAAGAGGAAGAAGAACTCCGGGAAGATGAGCAAGAAATTACACTAGCCTCACAGCAAACGAATGATGAAGGCTGGCTAGCGACATCCCAAGCGTTCTCGAATTTTTCTACTGATTTTTCACAAGATGAAGCATCATTCCCTGACTCGCAGCAAGCGCTTGAGCAGGAACGAGCGGAGTCCGAAGCGAAGGAGCCGCCGCTTTCTCCGATTACGGAAGCTTTTGCGCCTCAGGAGCCGGTTTCCGGGCAGGAAAAGCAGGAGCTTCGCATCGCGTTATCAGGCAAGCAGCCTCAAGAGGGCAGCGGATTGGCGGCTGATGTCGGTTTTCACACGCTGCTACAGACCAGCAGGCGTGAGCAAGCGGCTCGTCAGGCCGCAGAGAAGGTCGTCGCTCAGCAGCGGGCGGTCGAGGAAGCGAAAGCGCAAGCATCGGGTGATGAGATCGAATGGAAAAATTTATTTCTAGGCAAGCGTTCGGAGGATACGGAATTCCGCAAAATTCGGATGTGTATCGTGCAGCGGGATGAGACGCTTGACGTTATCGCCTCACGTTACAGCTTGCATCCGAGAGAAATAATCAATTATAACCGGTTGGACGATTCCGGCGTGTCGGAAGGACAGCTTTTATACATTCCATAGCGCTCAAAAATGATGAAAATGCCCTTTTTACTCATAAATAGGAGTAATAAGGGCATTTGTTATGTGAGTTTGGTTGACTCAGACGTTCAACAAAGGTATGATTGAGTATATATGCGTTATAACGACGTTGAAGGGGAATAGTACGCAGCAAAGCCTTCAGAGAGTGGAACCGTTACGCTGAGAGGTTCTGCAGGAAGTGACTGCTACGAGTCGCCCCGGAGTTGCCTGGATCAAGTAGGAGCAGACTGTGCTCTACCGAAGTCAGGCCGGCCGCAGCCGTTATCTGTTTGAGTGCTGTGCGAATATCGTTCGCATGGAACAAAGGTGGTACCACGGAAGCTAAACCTTTCGTCCTTTATGATAAGGGCGGAAGGTTTTTTTTGTTTTTGTAGATCGATTTATGGAGGATGGAACGAATGTCAGAAAATCAAACGACTACTGCAATGCCGACAACCTATGATCCGAAGGCAGCAGAGCAGAAATGGTACGATTACTGGATGAAGGGCCAATATTTCGAGGCAGGCAAACGCCCGGACGCGCAAACGTATACGATTGTAATCCCGCCTCCAAACGTTACCGGAATGCTGCATATTGGGCATGCGTTAGATTTTACGTTGCAGGATATTTTGATCAGAACGAAGCGGATGCAGGGCTATGATGCGCTTTGGCTGCCAGGCACAGACCATGCGGGCATAGCAACTCAGACAAGAGTGGAGCAGAAGCTGCGGGAGCAAGGGATCTCCCGTTATGACCTTGGCCGGGAAGCTTTTCTCGAGAAGGTTTGGGAATGGAAGGAAGAATACGCGAATACGATTCGTGAGCAATGGGCAAAAATGGGGCTTTCCCTTGATTATTCAAGAGAGCGGTTCACGCTGGACGAAGGTCTCTCCAAGGCAGTACGCGAGGTTTTCGTACGTCTCTACGAGAAGGGGCTTATCTACCGCGGCAAAAAAATCATTAACTGGGATCCTGCCGCTCGCACGGCGCTTTCCGATATTGAGGTAGAGCACAGGGAGATTAACGGGCATCTGTATCACTTGCAATATCCCTTGAAGGACGGCTCCGGCTTTATTACAGTAGCGACGACCCGTCCGGAGACGATGCTGGGCGATACGGCTGTAGCCGTTCATCCTGAGGATGAACGCTATAAGCATCTGATTGGCCAACTGATCGTGCTTCCGGTTGTCGGTCGTGAAATTCCGATTATCGCTGATGAATACGTAGATAAGGAATTTGGTTCGGGTGCTGTGAAAATAACGCCGGCGCATGACCCGAACGACTTCGAGGTTGGAGAGCGTCACAGCCTGCCTCAAATTACCGTTATGGATGAGTCAGGAACGATGAACGCTGAAGCAGGTCCGTACCAAGGCATGGACCGCGCCGATTGCCGCAAACAGCTCGTAAAAGATTTGCAGGAACAAGGAATTTGCATTCAAATAGAGGATCATGTGCATCAGGTTGGACACAGCGAGCGCAGCGGCGCCGTTGTTGAGCCGTACCTGTCCACACAATGGTTCGTTGCGATGAAGCCGCTGGCTGAAGCGGCGATTGCAGCTCAGAAGGCTGGTAAAGGTGTCAACTTCGTACCGGAGAGGTTCGAGAAAATTTATTTGCACTGGATCGAAAACGTACGCGACTGGTGTATTTCCAGGCAGCTGTGGTGGGGTCACCGGATTCCGGCTTGGTATGACGAAACGACCGGTGAGATGCACGTATCCCGCGAGGATATGGAGGGAGACCACCTTACCCAAGACAACGATGTGCTCGATACTTGGTTCAGCTCCGCGCTATGGCCGTTCTCAACGCTCGGATGGCCCGATCAAACGGAGGATCTGAAACGCTTCTATCCGACGGATGTGCTCGTTACCGGCTATGATATCATTTATTTCTGGGTTGCGCGGATGATTTTTACGGCACTTGAGTTTACTGAGCAGTCTCCATTCAAGGACGTCTTGATCCACGGCCTCGTTCGTGACTCCGAAGGCCAGAAAATGTCCAAGTCGAAGGGCAATGGCGTCGATCCGCTTGAGGTTATCGAGAAATACGGAGCGGATGCCATGCGTTATATGATCTCGACAAGCAGCACGCCGGGACAGGATTTGCGCTTCCGCTGGGAGAAGGTTGAGCAAGCGCGCAACTTCGCGAACAAAATCTGGAACGCATCACGCTTCGCGCTGATGAATCTGGAAGGTGTTGAAGCGAAGGACATCGATATTACCGTTAGCTTGGGTACGGCGGATCGCTGGATTCTGCATCGCTTGAATGAAACGGTTCGCGATGTCACCCGTTTAATTGACAGCTACGAGTTCGGTGAAACCGGACGCTTATTGTACAACTTCATCTGGGATGACCTTTGCGACTGGTATATCGAATTTGCGAAGCTTAGCCTATACAATACGGATGAAGCAGCGAAAAAGGCTACACAATCGGTACTTGCTTACGTGCTCGATCAGACTCAGCGTCTCATTCACCCGTTCATGCCTTATATCAGCGAAGAGATTTGGCAGCATTTGCCTCATATTGGCGAGACGATTACAATGGCAGAATGGCCGGTGTATGATACAGCGCTGGAGGCACCGGATGCGGTGAAAGAAATGGAGCTGTTGATGGAGATGATCCGTGCGGTGCGCAATATCCGTGCGGAAGTAAACGTACCGATGAGCAAGAAGATTGAAATGCTGATCAAGCCTTCAGGTGAAGCGGAAGCAGCGATTTTGTCCCGCAATGAAGAATTTATCAAACGTTTCTGCGGTACGTCTAAGCTGGAAACGGGCTTGCATATTGCTGCACCAGACAAAGCGATGACTGCTATTCTAACAGGGGCTGAGCTTTACTTGCCGCTTGCCGGTTTGATCGATATCGCGCAGGAAATCGCCCGTCTGGAGAAGGAACATCAACATTTGAACGCTGAAGTAGAGCGGGTTGAGAAGAAGCTCGGCAACGAGGGCTTTGTAGCGAAAGCGCCGGCTAAGGTTATCGATGAAGAGCGCGCCAAAATGAATGATTATGCAGACAAACGCGATAAAGTGCTGGCTAGAATTGCGGAATTGCGCGGATAACGCTGCAAAACGGAAGAAGGTTCGAATAGAATGACGGATCAAACAAAAGAGCAGCGGCCGGCAGAGCCGCTGCAATCTTACCAAGAAGCGGTTGATTGGATTACAGGTCTCATTCCATTTGGCATTCGTCCAGGTCTTGAGCGGATCGAGAAGCTGATGGAGCTGCTGGAAAATCCGCATCGCAGACTGAAGTTTATTCATATTGCAGGAACGAATGGCAAAGGTTCAACTTGCGCTTACTTGACTAGCGTGCTGCTTCGAAGCGGATATGATGTAGGGACGTTTACTTCGCCGTATATAACGAAGTTTACGAACCGGTTCCAATATAACGGAGTCGATATCGAAGAAGAGACGCTTCTAAAGCTGGCAAACGAGCTGAAGCCCCATGTAGAAGCACTTGCGGAGACAGAGCTCGGTTCGCCGACGATGTTCGAGGTGTCTACAGCACTTGCCGTGCTTTTCTATGCCAAGGTTACATATCCTGATTATGTCGTATGGGAGACAGGACTAGGCGGCCGTCTCGACGTGACGAATATCGTACATCCGGTCGTTTCGGTCATTACGAATATCGGCCATGATCATATGGACCGGCTTGGCGATACGATCGCTGCCGTTGCCAGCGAGAAAGCAGGCATTATTAAAGCAGGAATTCCGGTCGTAAGCGCGGTATCCCAGCCTGAAGCGGTTGAGGTCATTAAACGGGTTGCAGCCGAGAAGCAAAGCACGCTCTATTTGCTTGGCGAGCAGTTTCATGAGACGGTGCTGTCGGTTCGCGAGGATGAGCAAACCTTCCGCTTTGATAATTTGTTCCGCAGCATTGAGCCGCTAACGATCACACTGAACGGCGCGCATCAACGTGCGAATGCGGCAGTTGCAGTTATGACCCTTGAGGTGCTGCGTCAATACAATGCGCTTGTTGTCGAGGATGATGTACTGGCGGAAGGGCTTCGAGCAGCCGCTTGGCCTGGACGTCTTGAGATGGTTTCGCAGCAGCCTCGGATTTTGATCGATGGCGCCCACAATCCGGAAGGTGCAGAATCGCTCGCCGACGCGTTAATAAACACCTATAAGTATGATCGTTTACATCTTATGATGGGTATGCTGGAGAATAAGAATCATCAGGATGTTCTTAAGCATATACTACCAATAGTGGATACGCTTATTGTGACCGAGCCTGATTTTCGGATGAAAAAAGAAGCCCGCGCTTTGGCAGATTTGGTACTGGAAATGCAGCAGCAGCAGCCGGATAAGTATCGTTTCGAGCTGATCGTTGAACAGAATTGGCAAACTGCTTTACAAAAATTACAACAGTTAACCGGGGAAACAGACCTTGGGGTCGTGACAGGCACGCTTTATTTAATAGCTGACGTTCGCTCCCGCATATTGTACAACTCGGATTCTGAAAAAGGTTGGTGAACCGTCTTTGAATACGGCAGAACACGTTCATTTCATCGGAATCGGCGGTTACGGAATGAGTGCCATTGCCCGCGTTATGCTGGAAATGGGCTATAAGGTGACTGGGTCCGATGTCGCTCGTCAAGAATTAACAGAGAAGCTTGCAGCAAATGGTGCCAGCATTTATATCGGTCATCAGCCGGAGCATGTAAAGGGAGCGGATCTGGTCGTTTACTCCACAGCGCTTTCAAAGGACAACGTGGAAAGGAAGGCCGCAGAGGAGCTTAACATTCCCGTTTTGCACCGTTCACAAATGCTGGCCAGATTGATGAACGCTGGCAAAGGAATCGCGGTGGCAGGCGCGCACGGCAAGACGACGACTTCTTCGATGATTGCGCTTGTAATGGAATCTTGCGATGCAGATCCTACCTATATTATCGGCGGAGAGATCGTTAATGTAGGCACAAACGCAAAAGCAGGTAAAGGTGAATATGTCGTAGCTGAAGCGGATGAGAGCGATGGTTCGTTTCTGCACTATCACCCAACGCTGGCGATCGTGACGAATATCGAGCCGGATCATCTTGAAAATTATGACGGCGATTTCGCTAAGCTGAAGGCTGCCTACGTGCAATTTTTGCAGCAGGTGAAAGCGGACGGAAAGGCAATTGTATGCGCGGATGACGAGACGGTTAAAGAACTGATACCGCAGGTGTATAAGGGCAATAGTGAATCTTCGCAGCTTGTTACCTACGGAATTGACAGCGATGCAGACTATAAAGCACAGAACATCGTGCTGGGTGACCGCAAGGTGTCCTTTACGATGACGCATAACGGGGCGGCGCTTGGTGATGTAGAATTATCTGTTCCAGGGCTTCATAACGTATATAACGCGATGGCTACAGTAATTACATGTCTTGAAGCGGGCTTGTCTTTCGACAAAATCGCAGAGGCGATTCAATCGTTCAGAGGCGCTAAACGCCGCTTCCAGGTGCTTGGAGAAGTTAATGATATTTTGGTCATTGATGATTACGCCCATCACCCGACGGAGATCAGAGCGACGATCAGCGCGGCTAAAGCGACAGGCAAACGTATTATTGCGGTATTCCAGCCGCAGCGTTACACGCGGACGTTCTTCTTGTTCGAACAATTTAGCCGCGCGTTCCCTGAGGCGGACGAAGTAATCATTACCGATATTTACTCGCCGGCGGGTGAGCTTCAAATCGAGGGTGTGACCTCGCGGAAGCTGGTAGAGCTGATCAAGAGCAACAGCAACGCTAACACCGAGTATATTCCGACTAAAGAAGAGGTACTTGTTCACTTGACTAAACGGATCGCACCAGGCGATCTTGTCATAACGATGGGTGCAGGCGATATCTGGAAGGTAGCGGATTCTCTGGCCAAATCGTTGAAAGCAGCTCACTAAACGCATAATGCCCGGGTGGTTCCTATTTGGAATCGCCCGGGCATTTTTTGTATTTATACTGCGAGCCGCGATCGGAATGATGAACAAGCACTTTGCTAACGTTCTATGACATTTAGGGTCGCCAGGCTTTCTAAGATAATAAACAATTATCAAGCTTTCGTTCACTAATTAACAAATGGCGCTCATCTAACAATTGTTTGCGTTCTATATCTGTTTATAATTATAGACAGATGTTTATTAACGTATCAATACTTATTTTTGTAGCAGCAAAAGAATTCTTTTCGAAAGGGAAGTAAAAACTAAATTTATTAGACGAGGAGAATGAAAAATGAATCAAGCAAAGGAATTATCTGAAAGTGTAATCTTCCCGAAAGGTGAAAAAATCACTAATAACTATTTCATTGGAACAGCCTGGCTTGAAATGATTGTTCCTTCTGACCCTACCTTTAATTGCCCGATCGGCAATGTAACGTTTGAACCAGGTGCAAGAAATAATTGGCATAAGCATGCAGGTGGCCAAATTCTGCTTGTAACTGGCGGCACAGGATATTATCAGCAAGAAGGCAAACAGGCACAAGTGCTTCGTGAAGGAGATGTAGTGAAGATCGCTCCGGATGTGAAGCATTGGCATGGAGCTGCAGCGGATAGTTGGTTTACTCATATTGCGATAAGCACAAACGTCCAAATGGGAGACACCGAATGGTTGGAACCCGTAACGGATGAAGAGTATAACAATTTATAATAACAGGCTGCTTAACTTTTATATTCTTGCGACACGTTGGATACTGTAGAGGAAATGCCAATGCAATGTTTTTCTTGTTGTTTGGCTCCGGTTATGGACCAGGTTCTTATTTCATGGGACTGATTGCATCCTTTTCGGATGAAGTATGTTTTCGTAAGCGCCATTCCGACAGGAGGCTGCCGACAACGTTCGGCAGCCTCTATTTCGTTATGGGGTAGGTTTGAGATTTTTGTTGACACGAATATATCCTAGTGTTAGCATAAATATATATCCTATAACTAGGATATCTACTTATAGGATAAATAATATTAAGATATAAGGAGAGAATGGTAATGAGTATATTATCAATTGTTCTTCAAGTTATTTTAGGTTTAGGTTTTATCATGTTTGGATTAATGAAGTTCGGATCAAAACAAATGGTGGAAGGATTTAAGCATTATGGGTATCCCGGATGGTTCAGAGTATTTACAGGAATGGTAGAAGTCATTTCGGCGATTTTAGTTATTGCAGGTATTTGGAATAAGACATTGGCTGCTTGGGGTGGTTTATTCATTGTAGTAACGATGATCGGGGCCATTTTTACTCATATTAAAATAAAAGATACTGTACAACAAATGATGATGCCGATCATTTTATTCATTTTAGGATTAGCAGTGTTCCTGTTAAACCTCAGCTCTTTGCTTTGATAAACCCAATTTATTTATAGAATGGAGAGAGAGAGAGATGGAAGTTAAAATTATTAAACCACAGGATCAAGCGAACGGACAATTCGATGGCGGTAAAATAACAGAGCAAAAGCCGATTGGCTTTTCTGGAGAAGGCTCATTAATAGACCGGTTAGGACCATTATTTTACTGGGCTTGGGGACATTCTCAGGGACCCGCAGAAATTGGCTTACATCCGCATCAAGGTTTTGAAATCATCTCTTATGTAATCAAGGGTAACGCTTATCATCGTGACACGCTTGGTACGGAAAGTGTTGTAGATGCTGGAGGCGCCCAACTCATGCAAACAGGCTCCGGTGTATATCATGCAGAAGCATTAAAAGAACCGTCGGAAATTTTTCAAATTTGGTTTGAACCGCATTTAAGCCAGGCAGTAAAACGTACACCAACTTATTCACAATACAATTCTGAGGATTTTTCCGTAATCGATAAACAAGGTGTGACGATTAAGACCATACTAGGAAACGGTTCACCAATGAAAATTGTGACAGATGCAGGGATGTGGGATATACGTATTCCAAATGGTTCGGTTTATACCCATAGTCTACCGCAAAAGCGGACATTAGCTGGTTTAGCCATCAGAGGCGATGGGGCTTTAACAGTAGACACGAATCAACCAACTCGTTTTACACATAAAGATTTTGTTATCGTTCAATCAGGACAAGGCGGAGAAGTAGCAATTCAAGCTTTAGATAAAGACCTTAGAATCTTTTTGATTGAAGTTCCGGAGGAAGTTGATTATCCTTTATACAATAAACTAAGATAAACCTATTGTAATTTTTAAGTTATGGAATAGGAGGTTCGGTGAATGTATCAAGGGGATGAACAGAGTCAGATTGATTTACGGCTTTTCCGAGTCTGGCTAAAGGCTAGTAAAACTATTTTTGATCATGTCGTAAAAGATATAGCAAGTCACGGCATTAGTCCAGAGAATTTTATGATTCTGGAACTTCTTTATAATAAAGGACCCCACACCATCCAAAAAATAAGTGAAATATTGTCTATTCCTAGTGGCAGCATCACTTACGTTGTGGATAAGCTTGAAAAAAATGAATTCGTAAAGAGGAATCCAAGTCCAACAGACCGTCGAGCTTCAAATGTCGTTTTAACTGACAAAGGTCAGAGTTTATTTCAAGAAATCTTTCCTCAACACGTTGAAGTCATTTCCAGAAATTTGTCTTATATAAGCAATGAGGAAAAAATACAGTTAACGGATCTTTTAAAAAGGCTCGGATTAGGTGCTAGTCAAAGTTTAAGTAAATAAATTCAACTCACGGTACGGGCATTGACATAACAAATAGTAGTAACTATAATGGTTACAACGGTGGTGATAAACTTGAAGCAAATAAGCACGCGCTTTTCAATGGCTGTTCATATCCTTTCTCTGATTGCTGTCAGTTCGAACGAATTGACAGGGGACTTCATTGCGGGTAGCGTAAATACAAATCCTGTGGTAATCCGAAGAATTATGGGGATGTTGAAAAAGGCAGGATTAGTGGAAGTACGTCCTGGGGTAGGAGGCGCTTCTCTGCTCAAAGCACCTGAGAAAATTACGCTTCTTGATATTTATCACGCTGTAAATTTGATCGAAGAAAACCAATTATTCCGTGTTCACGAAGATCCGAATGTGAAATGCCTAGTTGGGCGGAACATTGAGACAGCTCTCCAATCCGAATTGAAGGAGGCTCAATCCGCTTTGGAACACAGGCTGGCACAAACAACTTTGAGTCAACTCACAGCAAGCTTCAAATAAATGAGAGCTCCTTTAAGAGCTTTTATTTTATACATTAGTTGTAACTAAATAAGTTATAACAATTGGAATTACAACAAAAAACTCCTTGGAGGGAAAAGAAAAATGAAAATATTAATCACAGGCGCGACAGGCAAATTGGGAACAAAAGTTGTAGAGACGTTATTGAAATCTATACCAGCGAGTCAACTGGTTGTCAGTGTTCGCAATCCGGAAAAAGCGGAAGGGCTGCAAGCTAAGGGAGTAGAAGTTCGACATGGAGATTTTGACCGCCCGGAAACATTGGATTCCGCCTTTGCAGGTATAAATCGGCTATTAATCATATCTGCAGATGGGGACAACGAAACAAGAATTCGGCAGCATACAAATGCGGTAGCAGCGGCACAACGTGCACAAGTTGAATTTATTGCATATACGAGTGCAGTAAATGCAAGTGAAAGCAAGTTGTTCCTTGCTCTGGTGCACCGTGTCACGGAGGAAGCCATTATCAAAACGGGCATTCCATACTCCATCTTGCGAAACAACTGGTACTTGGAGAATGAGATCGGGAATATTCAAGGTGTGCTGGCAGGAGCGCCGTGGGTGACGTCTGCTGGGAACGGCAAGGCAGGTTGGGCAACGCGACAAGATTACGCGGAGGCAGCTGCAGCAGTATTGGCGGGAAATGGGCATGAGAATACCATTTATGAGCTTTCGGGTAAACTGATGACTCAAGAAGAACTAGTGTCTGTTATTGAATCGGTATTAGGCAAAGAAGTATCCGTGCAGCAAGTCGATGATGCCAAGTATGCCGAAATCATAAAAGGCGCGGGTGTTCCCGATTTCGTCATCCCTATTCTCGTAGGTATCCAGCAAGGCATCCGGGAAGGAGCGCTGGAGATCGAAAGCAACGATTTCGAAAAGCTGATCGGTCGTCCAGTTACACCAATCAGAGAGGCACTGACTCAAATCGTTAATGAAATCTCACAAGCGCAATAAATGAATTTACTTAGAAAACCGGCCTTTCGTAATGAGAGGGCGGTTTTAGTTTTCTACTATATTTTCATGGAACACCTACACAGCATTTCAATTTTATCTTGGAATTAATTTCGTAAAATGCACTTAAACCTTCACGCGCTCCTCCCCAGATAAGCTAAAGAGCACTAACCTCGAACAAAACACACGCCTAACGGCACATCAAGCGTCAACCCCAAACTAACTAAGAAATCAATTCTATTGCTTATCCTATAAGGAAAGTACGCTCCTTTTCATATTAAGCAGCTAAGCATCAGACTATCGCCAATGTTAATCAGAGCTTGGAGGTGAGTAAAGACCTACGGTTTCCAGCGGGTCTCGCAGGGTTTAGTGAACCATCCATAATGAAGCGCCCCGCAGTCTTCTGCTTACGCTGGAGTGATACTGAATGCGCATGATAGTTCTCAACTCGGTTTAGTTTCAGTTGATCTACTTAAAATAAGTTGTCTTTTACAAAAAGGCCGATTAGCTGCACTTCGTAGAACTAAATGCGCTAAATCAGAAATTATGTTTAAAAAAGGCTGTTTAGTTTCTAAAAATGGTGTTAAACACCACTTAAATTTAAAAAGTTCCAAATTAAGCACGCAAAATAAAACTAAAAAATAAATCTATCCCGTTATTAGGACAGGCATCAGCTTCCAACGAGTCACTTAGGGATGGCGCACCCGCACAAACACAGCTCGCAAGCCGGTGCCCCCAACTTCGAACGATTCCCGCAGGGATGGAATGCCCCACACAAACGCAACCCGCAAGCCAATGTCTCCCCAACTTACAGCGTGTCCCGCAGGGATGGAGAGCGCTCCTCCAAAAACGCAGCTCGCGAGCGCCTGTCTGCCTCCTACGTTAGTCCATTTGCGGGTGTCCAGAGGGTGCAACCCTTGGGGCCCTCCCTTGGAAGGGAGGGTTTGGGAGGGTTCGAAAAGCTTTTAAAAGCTCCTCCATTTAGTTTGAACTTTTCGAAAAGCTTTAAAACTCCCTTGAAGGCGCCGGGTAGAAAACCCTCAAAGAGCTAGGGCCCCGGTCTAATTCTCTTAAAAGTCTCATAGATTAAAATAGAAGAACGGGACAAGGAGTGAATGAAATGAATAACAAAAACCGTATTACTTATCGTTTTGACCGTAACGGAAAATCTGTGTACGAAGAAAACCGCAGCACTGACAAACAGCAGGAGTCTCCTGCCGGTAACGATGTCACTCACGCTGCTCCTAATAATAATAATGCTATTAAACCGGCAAAAATGAACGTAATACCGCTATACCCGTCTACGGAGCAGCATTCGATCAGCGAAATCAGCCCTTGGAACAGTCCATTCCAGGAGGATATCGGCGCACTGGAGCAGCTAATAAGAAATACCGATACAATACCGGTTTCGGCTGCCCCGGCCAAGCAAAAAGACAAGGCGAAAAGCTCAAAAACAGCTCTAATGGAGGTTCCCGTCAAGCAGGAGAATAATCTCTCTGCTGGCGAACAAAGCTATTTTAAGCCGGAGGATGTGCAGGAGCCTCTTCAGACTGATATAGATGAGCGCGTTTATGATGAATCTAACAGGAATAAGCTCCACTACTCGCGAATCAAGCGCAGAGCAGGAGCGCCATCATGGTTTAATGTGTTCTTGTCGGTCGCGGCTGCGCTCGCTACGGGAGCGTTGTTCGGTTATTTGCTGTTGTCTTTATTTACAGGAGCAAGCATTTGGCCTGAAGGGGCAGGCGACAAACCAGATTCGCAGACCGTGACAGGCAATATAGATACCGGTGAAACAGGCCAGGGAGCAACTGTGAGTGGAGGTAAAAACGGTGATGGGACGCTGCCTGCAGCGGATAATAATCCCGATACAAAACCTGATTCGAATTCAGTGATGATTAGCCTCAAAGGGCTGGACCGGACTTACTATTTGCTGCAGTTCGGCGTTTTCAGCAATACGGAGGGCAGGGATGCCGCGCTTGTGCAGCTGGAAGAGAAGGGACTTGCCGGCGCCGCTATGACAAGTGCTGCCGATTATCGCGTATACGCGGGAATGGCTGGCGATCGCGGCAAAGCGCAGACGGTTCGCGAGATGATGCCGGATTTAGATTTGTACATCAAGGAAGTGAGTATAGCTACACCGGCCAAAATGCCGTTTGAAGGCGACCAAGCTGCAGCGCAAACCTTCTTCGAGCAGACTGAGGAGCTCGTCCAAATGTTGGATGAATTGGTACTTGCTCAGCTGGAGCAGCCGGCATTATCTTCAATTAGCGAAGCCGCTGCCGCCTCATGGCAGTCAGAGTATCAAAAATGGACCGAAAACGCAGCAACGGTGCGAATAGGTATAATGGATACGGAAGGCAAAGCCTATCTCGACAAAGTCATTCAAGCGGTCAATTCGGCAGCAAAATCAATGGTTGAGTATGATAAAAAACCGTCTCGCGCCCATTTATGGTCGACGCAAACACAGCTGATGAAAGCTATCATTACGCAAAAAGAATGGTTTGAGACCATCAGCGCATTGTAAACGAATCATATCATGCGTATAATAGTGTTAGGTGTCATTTCATGGCGAGAGGCGTTGAAAGATGAAGAAAAACGGCTGGATTCTTCTCATTTTTATCATTCTTGGCTTATTAGCCGGCGCTCTAGTGGCGCGATGGCTGGCTCCAGTTCAAGGCATCTCTTTTTTGACGAAACCGATCGAAGCATCATGGTCTCCTGCCATTGATCTATATGTGCTCAGCTTCAACTTATCGCTTCATCTTCAGTTCAGCTTGTTCAGCTTGATTGGAGTTATAATCGCGATTTGGCTGTACCGCAAAACGTAGAGCGGCGGTCATTGACTAACGGAAACAAGCAAGAAGGAGCGCAGCCATTATTTTATGGAATCTAAAACATCACGCAACGAAGCGATAAGCCAGCTTGTGTTGGCCTCTTCGTCACCGCGCCGGAAAGAACTGGTCGCATCGCTGGACCTTTCTTTGCCGGTTTATATTTTGTCTACAGATACGGATGAAACGATTGAAGCAGGCTGGTCACCGGTGCAGGTCGTGGAGAAACTCAGCCTGCGCAAAGCTAATGCGGCATTAAAGCTGCTGCAGCAAAAGCAGGAGGCTGCATCGTCTCTAATCATTAGTGCGGACACCATTGTTGTGCTGGATGGCGACGTGCTCGGTAAGCCTGCTGATGATGATGAGGCTAAAGCTATGCTTAGACGGCTTCAAGGGCGTGCCCATGAGGTGTATACAGGCATAGCATGCGTACATTCGTCAACTGGGGAAGCAAAGACGGCTCATCGCATGACAAAGGTAATTATGAAGTCACTAAGCGAGGATCAAATCGCAAGGTACGTTGCAACCGGCGAGCCGCGCGACAAAGCAGGCTCTTACGGAATTCAAGGTCTAGGGTCGACGATAGTGGAGCAAATCGACGGCTGTTATTTTAATGTTGTTGGATTGCCGCTGTCACTTCTTTCGGACATGCTGGCTTCTTATGACATTGCGGTTTTTTAAAGATGGGCTTGAAACAATTCGATCGGATTTATTTTTTTAAGAATTAGGCAGGATATGATTGCATTCTATTTTTTGAAAAGGCGGGATTGGGACATGGAGCCGCAATCTATGATTTTGCGTGATGTCCCCCATGAAGAACGTCCAAGAGAGCGCATGATGAAATATGGGGCCGAAGCACTTAGCCATGCCGAGTTGCTTGCTATATTGCTGCGAACAGGCACGCAGCGGCAATCCGCCGTTCATCTGGCAGGAGCAATACTGAAGCAATGCGGCAGCTTGCGTAATTTGATGGATATGAGCATGGAAGAAATGACAGCCATTCGGGGTATAGGCCCTGCCAAAGCGATTCAGCTTCGCGCGGGTATTGAGCTGGGGAGAAGGATTACGCGGAGCCGGATCAGCGATGCGGTTACCGTTCGCAAGCCGCAGGATGCTGCGGACTATGTGATGGAGGAGCTCCGCTATTTGAAGAAGGAGCACTTCGTTTGTTTGTTTCTCAATACCAAGAATCATATTATTGCCCGCGAAACTCTATCAGTCGGCACGCTAAACGCGTCGCTTGTCCACCCTCGCGAAGTATTTCGTGCAGCTATTCAGAGAAAAGCGCATCCATCATCTGCGTTCACAATCACCCCAGCGGAGATCCCGCGCCTAGCCCGGAGGATATCGCGTTAACGGGGCGTCTGGCGGAAGCCGGGCAGCTAGTCGGAATAGAAGTGCTTGATCATTTGGTTATCGGAGACGGAAAATTTGTTAGTTTGAAGGAACAAGGCTATATGTAATATAATAAAGTGATGTGGCAATTAGAAGGGAGCAACAACATGTTTGGTGGTTTTTCGAAAGATTTGGGTATTGACTTAGGCACAGCGAATACGCTCGTATTCGTCAAAGGAAAAGGAATTGTAGTAAGGGAACCTTCGGTAGTGGCCCTTCGTACTGATACAAAAACGATCGAAGCAGTTGGCGAGCAAGCCAAAAAAATGATAGGCAGAACGCCGGGCAATATTCGTGCTGTCCGTCCAATGAAGGATGGCGTTATAGCTGATTTCGAAACGACGGCAACGATGATCAAATATTTCATTCGCCAAGCGCAAAAACAGCGCTCTTTATTCCCGCGCCATCCAAACGTGATGGTTTGCGTGCCGTCAGGCATTACAGCGGTCGAAAAACGCGCGGTTGAAGATGCGACTAAGCAAGCGGGAGCTCGCGAGGCATATACGATTGAAGAGCCGTTCGCAGCAGCCATCGGGGCTGATTTGCCCGTTTGGGAGCCGACAGGCAGCATGGTTGTCGACATTGGCGGCGGAACGACGGAAGTTGCCGTTATTTCATTAGGCGGCATCGTTACGGCAAGGTCTATTCGAGTGGCTGGCGACGAGATGGATGAAGCGGTTATTCAGTACATTAAACGGCAATATAACCTCATGATCGGGGAGAGAACAGCAGAGCAGCTGAAGATGGAAATCGGTTCAGCGCTTCCTTTCGATCGTCCGGAAAAGATTGAAATCCGCGGACGCGATCTTGTTTCGGGTCTGCCTAAGACGCTTGCGATTTCATCCGATGAGATTACGGAAGCATTAGCAGATACGGTTAACGCCATTGTCGATGCGGTTAAAGTGACGCTGGAGAAATGTCCGCCGGAGCTGTCTGCCGATATAATGGACCGGGGAATCGTGCTCACGGGAGGCGGCGCTTTGCTTCGCAATTTGGACAAGCTGCTGCAGCGCGAGACGGGCATGCCGGTTATCGTTGCAGATAATCCGCTTGATTGCGTAGCGATCGGTACGGGCCGTTCACTCGATAACATTCATTTATTCAAAGCTAGATCAGCTTCTCGTTCGAGACGCTAGATAACGTCTAATGGGGAAACGGATATGATATGGGCAGGTGATCGAGCTGTTTAGGCTGATGCGGAATAAGCGTATGTTTACGCTTATGATCGGGTTTATTTTGTGCATAGCGGTCATCGGCTTCTCGCTAAGCGATCGCAAGGAATTGACTTGGCCGGAAAAATTTGTGAAGGATTCGGCAGCATACGTGCAGCAATGGTTTTACAAGCCCGCTGGTTATATAGCGGGCTTCTTTGAGGATATCGGCAATCTGCGTACGATCTATGAAGAAAACGAACAGCTGCGCATTACTGCGGCTGCTTATTCTCGCGATAAGATCAATTATAATTTCGTAGAGAAAGAGAATGAGCGTCTGAAGGAAGAGCTTAAGTTCACGCAGCAGCAAAAGGAAATGTATAATTATAATTATTTGATCGCGCAGGTCATATCCGTCAGCAATGACGCGAACAATCGGACGATGATGATTAATTTGGGTTCGAAAAATGGCATTAAACCGAATATGGCCGTAACGACCGTCGATGGTTTGATCGGACTCGTAAGCTCGGTTACGCCTTTTACAGCTGCTGTAACCCCGATCACGGAGCTGGACGAAGCATCGCCAACGTTCAATTCCATAGCGGTAACGATCATGGGACGCGAGAATGACTCATTCGGTATTTTAAGCAGCTACAACAAAGAAACGTCCAGGCTCGTTATGACGAAGATCGCCGAAAACGATAAGATGGAAATACAAGATACAGTTATCACATCAGGTCTAGGCAACGTTTATCCAAGAGGGCTCGTAGTCGGAACGGTAGAAACGATGCAGCTTGGCGATTTTGGTCTCACGTATACTGCTTCGGTCAAGCTCGCGGCCAGCTTTGATCATTTGACCGAGGTGTTTGTCGTTCAGGTTCCTGAACTGGAGGAAGCCGGGAAATGAGCATGAACCGAATCCTCCTGCTTATGTTTCTCCTTTTCATTGTGGAGGGAGCCGTGATGCCATGGATCATTCCGGCCGGCTTCGGTCATCGGATCATTCCTCACTTTGTTTTTGTTGTAGTCATTTTCTCCGGACTCTACAGCAGACGACATTTGGCCCTATTGCTTGGAGTAAGCTTTGGGATGCTTCAGGATGTTGTTTATTTTGGCCATTTGCTTGGCATAAATGCTTTCATAATGGGGCTGATGGGTTATTTTACCGGCGTACTGCTGGAGCGCCGTCGTTCAACGATCATGATGGCGATTTCAATTGTCGGTTTTGCCTGCCTGCTGTATGACAGCGTCATTTTTTTCATCTACAGAGTATTTCGGATTACGAATGAAAGCTACGCATGGGCACTGATCGATCATATCCTTCCAAGTTTATTTCTGCAGCTGGCTTTTGCCCTTGCCTGCTATGTACCTGCCAGAAAATGGTTCGAAGGGCAGACAAAAGTGAAATCGGAGAAGTCTGAGGAATAAAATAGCGGTGCATGCAGGAATTTGTTAGACGGAGCAAGAATCCATTAGGTTGGGGAGGGACGAACGTGACCGAGAGGCAGCATATTATTATAAAGGGTGTAAAAGAAGGTCTCGTGTTCCTTCTCGACGATAAGTGTGAATTCGCGACGCTTTTAGATGAACTGCAGTACAAGCTGGAAAAAACGCATCAACAGCTGCTCACAGGTCCTCTCGTTCACATCCAAGTGAAGCTTGGCGCAAGACAAGTGACGGAGGATGACAAGGACCGGATCAAAAATGTGATAAGGTCGCAAGGAAATTTAATGATTCAATCTGTTGAGTCTGATGCGCCAAAGGTCGATTCCCAGCAAGAGAAGCAGTCTAATTTGCAAGTGCTCACGTCTATTGTACGCTCTGGTCAAACCTATGAGCATGACGGGGATTTACTTTTAATCGGCGATTTGAATCCAGGCGGCACTTTATTATGCACAGGCGATATTTACGTGCTGGGAGCTTTACGCGGCACTGCGCATGCGGGAATTGGCGGACGGACCGACGTTATCATTGCGACATCATTCATGCGGCCAACCCAGCTTCGTATAGCAGATGTGATCAGCAGACCGCCAGAGGAATGGATGACCGGCGATGCAGCAATGGAATTCGCCTTCTTAAACGAAGGCCGGATGCAAATTGACAAGCTAGCGCAATTATTCCGCGTACGGCATAATCCTATAATGTTTAAAGGAGTGTAGAGCATGGGGGAAGCGATTGTTGTAACATCAGGTAAAGGCGGCGTCGGCAAGACGACCACCTCTGCAAACCTGGGTACCGCGCTAGCTTTGCTTGGCAAGAAGGTATGTATGGTTGATACAGATATCGGACTTCGCAATCTGGACGTGGTCATGGGATTGGAAAACCGGATCATCTATGATTTGGTAGACGTGGCCGAAGGCCGCTGCCGCTTAAATCAGGCGCTTGTGAAGGACAAGCGTTTTGATGAGCTTTATATGCTTCCCGCTGCACAGACGAAGGATAAGGATTCCGTGACGCCTGAGCAGGTTCGCAATATGATAGTAGAGCTTAAGAAAGAGCATGACTACGTGATTATTGATTGCCCTGCCGGGATCGAGCACGGCTTTCGCAACGCGATAGCAGGTGCTGATCGGGCTATCGTTATAACGACTCCGGAAAATGCGGCCGTGCGCGATGCGGACCGTGTAATCGGATTGCTCGAGCAAGAGAAGATTCCAAGCAAACTTATCATCAATCGCATTCGTCAAAATATGATGAAAAGCGGCGAGATGCTCGATATCGATGAAATTTGCCAGGTACTGGCTATTGATCTTGTCGGGATCGTACCCGACGACGAGAAAGTTATTTCTGCCGCAAACAGCGGAGAGCCGACGGTTATGAATCCGGCTTCACGTGCCGCTATCGCCTATCGAAACATCGCACGCCGCATACTAGGAGATATGGTTCCGCTCATGCTGCTGGATGAGAAGGCGGGAGCTTTTAAACGTTTCCGTAAGTTCCTTGGAATAGGATGATAACGATTTGCTTAACAAACTAAAAAAGCTGGACTGGGGAATTTTAATTATTTTAGTATTCCTCATGATTATCAGTACGGTTGTTATCCATAGTGCTACTGCAAATTTCCCGAAATATGCCGGGTCCGATACAAGACAGCTCATTTTTTACGGGCTGGGGTTCTTTATCGCAATCTGGGCTACTTTATTTGATTACCGGATTATGCTTAAGAGCTGGCATGTCCTTTACGGAATCGGCATTTCCATGCTGATTCTCGTTTATTTTTTTGGCGCGGTTATTAATGGTGCGAGAGGCTGGTTTAAGCTCGGCAGCTTATCCTTTCAGCCTGCGGAAATTGTCAAAATCGTGCTCATTATCGGAATAGCTTATATTATGGGGCGTCGGCAGGGTGACCGGCTTACGTTTTCGCAAGATTTGCTGCCGATAGGCGCTTTCGCTTTCTTACCTTTCATGCTCGTTATGATTCAGCCCGATCTTGGAAATGCGATCATCTATCTGGTTATCGTGCTAGGCATGCTGTGGATTGGAAACGTGAAGTACTCGCACGTTATTACGGGATTAGCGGTCGTAATTGCTGGATTAGTTCTATTTGTCTCCCTCTTCAATACCTTCAATCAGGAAATTTTTAATTACCTGAACGATCATGAAATGGGTCACTGGCATAAGCGGATCAATACGTTTATTAATCCCGAGGAAGCAACGGCCAATGATAGGCACCAATCAGAAAATGCGCAAATCGCCATAGGCTCCGGAGGGTTAAACGGCGACGGTTATTTGCAAGGGGATATGAAAAACGGCGGCTTCGTTCCTTACCCTTATTCGGACTCGATCTTCGTCGTTATCGGTGAGGAATTCGGTTTCCAGGGGTCAGCTATTTTGCTGCTCCTGTACTTCTTGCTCATTTACCGGATGATCATTATCGCTTTCAAATGTTATGATTTGCGTGCATCATATATCGTCATTGGGATTGTGTCCATGTACGTGTTCCAGGTGTTCCAGAACATTGGGATGATGATCGGGATTATGCCGATAACTGGAATTACACTGCCTTTTATAAGTTATGGCGGAACATCTCTCCTGCTCAATATGCTGTCAATCGGACTTGTGTTCAGCATAAAAGCGCATCAAGAGAAATATGAGCTGGCCGATTAAAAATAGGGAAGTCATCCGTTTTTGGATGGCTTCTTTTTTGTTGCAGCAGTTCTTACCCGCATACTTGTCTCACTCCCCACATATCCATGTATAAAGGAAAAGCTGTCGCAGCGGCGACGGAAGCGGGGAGGAAAGAGAGATGCAAATGAAGGATGGCGTAAAGCAGCGCAGACAGAAAAAAATTAAAAACTTGCTGGACCGGAACCAGGAGGCAGAACAAACGGAGGACATTTATCCAGAACCGGTTGTTCCGAATAAGCATGAATATTTTTACGTTGACGAGAGGGAAGAGCTTGATCCCGAGATCGTATGGAAAACAAACCCGAATCCGTGGGTTAGCTGGAGTGAGGACAAAGGCGTTAGCGAAAATAAAAGCTTCGTCAAAAGACCTGATCTCACGAATAAAAAAGATCCGGGAAACGAACGCAGCAAGCATCCTTTCCGCAATGAGCTGAAGTGGAAGCTTGCTATCGCGGTATTGTTGTTTGGAGCGGTATGGGCGATGTTTCGCTACGATACGGAATATACGCTTAAAGGACAAGCACTTGTTAAGCAGGCGCTCACCGATGAGATCGATTTTGCCGCGGCAGCCGCATGGTACAAGGAAACGTTCGCAGGCGCTCCCTCCTTCATTCCTATATTTGAGGACAACAGCGAGCCCGCAGTAGGCGCGGACGGCACGGTGAAGCTGCCAATCGTAGCGCCTCTGCAAGGGGGATCGCTTGTGCGAACCTTCGCGGAGCTGCTGAGCGGCATCGAGCTCGCCGGAAAATCCGAAGAGCAGGTCGTCGCTGCCGAGACAGGGCGCGTGCTGCTATTAACGGATCAAAGTGAACAAGGCTCAACGATCGTCATTCAGCATGCGAACAAGCGTGTAACGATATACGGGATGCTCGGAAAGACGGATGTGCAGGTGAATGACTGGGTTGAAGCGGGCGATCCTATCGGGAGCCTGCTGAAGGCGGAGGGCACGCAGCCAAGCCTGCTTTATTTTGCAGTGAAGCAAAATGACCTGTATATCGATCCGGTGGGCGTGATACCGATTGATTAGATGGAAAGGGATTTTATGGTCGGTCCATCCGTTGTTTGTTATCATAATGCTGGGATCGGTCATGACGGGCTATTTTGCGGAGCTGTTTACTTTGTTTTTGCTCGTGCTGGTGCATGAACTTGGCCATGTTATCGTAGCGCTGGGCTTCGGCTGGACGGTGCGGGAAGTGAAGCTGCTGCCGTTTGGCGGAGTCGTAGAGGTTGAGGAGGCCGGCGGGGTGCCCGCCAAGGAGGAAGCGATCGTAGCCATTGCAGGCCCGCTGCAGAACGTATGGATGGGACTAGCTGCTTGGATCTGCGGACAGTTTGGGCTGTGGGACCTTGAATGGGCAGAATATGTGTGGAAAGCGAACCTCATGATCGGGTTGTTTAACCTGCTCCCGATCCACCCGCTGGATGGCGGAAAGCTGCTTCAGGCTGCCTTAAGCTATACCGTCAATTACTATAAAATGCTTATATGGTCAGCCCGCATAAGCTTGTTGTTCAGCGTGCTTATGATCGTTTGCTCGCTGCTGCCGTTGCTTGTTTATAAGGATGGCGTGCAGCTCAATCTGCTGATCGTCGGCTTATTTCTCATCATGACGAATTGGACTTACTACCGAAATGTTCCCTTTTTATTTTTTCGTTTTCTGATGTACCGGGAGCGTGTAACCTTGCAAGCGCTGACGAGGGGGCATATAGCTAGTCCTATAATCGTTAGCGGCAGGCAGTCGATCATCTCCGTAGCCAGGTTGTTTCGAAGGGAACGATACCATTTAATTTATATGGTGGAGGCGGATAGTAAGGAAGTTAAAGTGCTGCCTGAGCAGAAAATTGTTGAGGGCTGTTTGTCCGAAAGTAACCCCAATCGTGCAGTATCGGAACTTTTCAGTTAAAATAGATGAAAAGCGTACTGGCAGGTGATGTGCGGGAATGAAGCAAATGTTGATGCACGTACATGGTGAAATGCTGCAAACCGCAGTGCTGGACAATGGCCGGCTAGTTGAATTTTATATGGAAAAATCTAAAGCAAGCAGCTTGGTAGGCAATGTCTATAAAGGCCGCGTCGTGAATGTTCTGCCTGGCATGCAGGCGGCGTTCGTTGATATTGGACTAGCCAAAAATGCTTTTTTGTATATTGATGAGCTGCTCCACCCGCATTTGGAAAAACAGCCTGAACATAAGCCGCTGATACAGGAACTTGTCATACCGGGCCAGGAGCTGATCGTCCAGGTAATGAAGGAGCCGCTCGGCGGTAAAGGGGCCAGGGTAACGACCCACTTCACGCTGCCCGGACGGTGGCTCGTCTATATGCCGAATGCCGATTATGTCGGCGTTTCTAAGAAAATCAGCACCGACGGCGAACGGGCGCGCTTGCGGTCGATCGGCGAGAAGCTGCGCGAGCGGGAGGAAGGCATTATTCTGCGGACGGCGGCCGGCGGCGAGAGCGAGCGCTCCCTGAAAACCGACGTCCACCAGCTAAGAGAGATTTGGCATGGAATTGCTGAGCGGAGCCTGGAAGCGCATGCGCCTTCTGAGCTACACCGGGAGGCAGGGCTTATGCGTCGGGCCGTTCGGGACACCTTAACGATCGACATGGATGAAATATGGATAGATGATGCAACGAGATTTGAGGAAGCGTCAGCGCTGCTTGAAGAAATGACTCCCCTGCTGCGCGGGAGGCTGAAAAGATTTGAGCAGAGACAAGGAATGTCCTTATTTGATACATACCGGGTGACAGAGCAGGTGACAAGGGCGTTCGGACGGAAAATCCCGCTTATATGCGGCGGCCATCTCATTTGGGAAGAGACGGAAGCACTGACGGTCATCGATGTGAATACGGGGAAATTTATTGGGACCTCCGGTCTCGAGGATACGGTTTTTCGTACGAATATGGAAGCGGCGGATGAGATAGCGAGATTGCTTAGAGTAAGAGATGTCGGCGGCATTGTCATTATTGATTTCATCGATATGGAGCAGGATACGCATCGCGAGCAGGTGATGCAGAGTCTCATTGAGAAGGCGCGCAACGATCAAACGAAATGTACGATTCTCGGCTGGACCAAGCTTGGATTGATTGAGCTGACCCGCAAGAAGGCTCGCGAGAACGCTGTCCATCAGCTATCGGAGCGCTGCGAGAGCTGTGGATCGCATCGGAAACGTAACGAGACGCTTAAATAGTTATAATTTTCTTCGTGCAGCAATTGATATAGCTTGCATAGTATGATACAATCTTTGGGTGTGTGTCTCGTACCTCGTGAGGAATGAGATGTACAAGTACCGCTCCGATTGGGTAAATAAGCGTTTACGGTGCAAGCCGTGAGCCACCTGAATTAGGCGAGTCTTCGAAAATAAGGAGGTGCACCAACAATGTTCGCAATCATCGTAACAGGCGGTAAGCAATACAAAGTTCAGGAAGGCGATGTTATTTACATCGAAAAACTGGATTCTGAAGCAGGCGAGAGCGTAACGTTTGATCGTGTTTTGGCGGTTTCTAAAGGTGACGGTCTTGTAACTGGAACTCCGGTTGTTTCCGGCGCTACAGTAACAGGTAAAGTCGAGAAACAAGGTAAAGGCCAAAAAATCATCGTTTACAAATACAAAGCCAAAAAGAACTATCGTCGTAAGCAAGGTCATCGTCAACCGTTCACAAAAGTAACAATCGAGAAAATCCAAGCGTAAGAGGAATTTCGATGATAACTGTTACATTTGTACGGAGAGCCGCTGACAGACGGATCGTATCTTTTGCAGTCGAAGGACATGCAAAGTATGCGAAGCCCGGCAAGGATATCGTTTGTGCGGGCGTATCGGCCATATCGGTTGGTACCGTTAACGCGATCGAAGCTTTAGCAGGAGAAGAGCTTCCCGTCGAGATGAAGAACGGCTGGCTATCGTCGGATATTCCGACGCTTGCAGACGAGGCTTCAGACAGTCGGATGCAGCTGCTGCTGGAATCGATGGCGGTTATGCTTGACACTATCGCAAAATCATACGGCAAGCATGTCGTAATTCATGAACTTCTTAATGCGTAAGCTGTCGAGGAAGGTTTGCTTCACAAGCCTTCAAGCTTACGCTTCCGAAGTAGGTTTGCTTCACAAACCTTTTAGAAGGAGGGAATAACTATGTTGAAACTGAATCTTCAGCTTTTCGCTTCGAAGAAAGGTGTTGGTTCCACGAAGAACGGACGTGACTCGCAGTCGAAGCGCCTTGGCGCTAAACGTGCTGACGGTCAAACCGTATCCGCTGGAAGCATTTTGTTTCGTCAACGCGGAACAAAAATTCACCCAGGTACTAACGTAGGCATCGGGAAAGACGATACGCTTTATGCAAAAGTAGAAGGCGTAGTGAAGTTCGAACGTTGGGGACGCGATCGCAAAAAAGTGAGCGTATATCCAGCTGTTCAAGCTCCGGTAGCTGCAGCAGTAGAAGCTTAATACAACCTTATATATGCACCAAGACCCGGCCTGCATCGCTTGGCCGGTTTTTTTTTATTTCGAGATTGATGACCGTAGGACGGCCGCATGATATACTGGATAAGCTAGGAAATACGAAGAAAGTAGGTTTAATCGATGGAACGCTTAACAACGGCGAAATATTACGCGGCGGCAACGATTTTATTGCCTAGTGCCGCAGTACTTATTTGGCCCACTAAAGTGTGGTTAACTGCTGTCTTTCTCGTTTGGCTTATAGCTGTAGCGACTTACTGGATACGAACGGAACGGAAAGAGCACGCGGAGCGGACTACGCGGATGATTCAATCCCTGCAAAATTCTGCTATACGGACTCTCAATCATCATCGCCATGACTGGATGAATGATTTACAAGTCGTATTCGGCTATATTCGGCTCAAAAAGCTGGATAAAGCGGCCGAGTATGTGGAGAAAATAAGTGGACGAATGGCCGTAGAGAGCAGCATTTCTAAGCTTGGCGTCCCCTCTCTCATTAGTTATATTCAATCGTTTCGCACGATAACGAATACGCTGGAGCTGCAAATCGTTGTGAAAGGCGATATTCACTTAAATGAAATAACGGCAGATGCCGATCAAATAGCCGACACGCTCATTCAAACGATTAACGCATATCGGTTTGCGGCGAAGCCTGGCTACGGTAATACTGCTGTTCTTACGCTGGAGCTGTCGCTGGATGAGGAAGCGCTGTATGCAGCCTTCTATTATGACGGCGAACTAATGAACGAACAGCAATGGAAGCAAAAAATACAACAGCAGTTGGAAGGCGCGCCAATGCAGCCGATCAACTTCGAGCAGCCGTATGCAAAGATGCTGCTGAGGGCGGAAATGCGCGCATGAACGGGGGCACAACATGTTTGTCGATAAAGCGAAAATATTTGTAAAGGGCGGCGACGGAGGCGATGGTATCGTTTCGTTTCGCCGTGAGAAGTATGTCGAGCAAGGCGGTCCGGCAGGCGGTGACGGAGGCCGCGGCGGCGACTTGATTTTTCAAGTTGACGAAGGGCTTCGCACGCTGATGGACTTCCGCTATCAGAAGCATTTCAAGGCTAACCGCGGCGAGCGCGGAAAAGTAAAAAGCATGCATGGTGCGGGCGCGGAGGACACGATCGTTCGCATCCCGCCGGGAACCGTAATCGTGGATGATGACACGCAGGAAATCATCGCGGATATGACGCGTCACGGGCAGCAGATTGTCATCGCAAAAGGCGGACGCGGCGGACGCGGCAACATCCGCTTTGCTACGCAGAACAATCCAGCTCCGTATATCTCGGAGAACGGTGAAGAGGGTCAGGAGCGCTGGGTTGTGCTTGAGCTTAAAGTTATGGCGGATGTAGGTCTTGTCGGCTTTCCTAGCGTGGGCAAGTCAACCTTGCTTTCCGTCGTTTCTGGAGCCAAGCCCAAAATTGGCGCTTATCACTTTACGACGATAACGCCAAATCTCGGCGTTGTAGACGTAGGTGATGGCCGCAGCTTCGTGATGGCCGATTTGCCGGGCTTAATCGAAGGGGCACACGAGGGTGTAGGGCTTGGACATGAGTTTCTTCGCCACGTTGAACGGACACGGGTTATTATCCATGTTATCGATATGTCCGCTTCCGAAGGACGCGATCCTTTTGAAGACTGGGTGAAAATTAACGAAGAACTTGTGCTTTATAACGAGAAGCTGGCAGACCGGCCGCAAATTATCGCAGCTAACAAAATGGATATGCCGGACTCCGAGGAGCAGCTTGAGCTGTTCAAGGAGCAGCTTGCTGCAGTAAGCGGCGACCGCAAATACGAAATTTTGCCGATCTCCTCGCTAACGAAGCAAGGGGTTCAGGAGCTTCTCTACAAAGCGGCTGATGTTCTCGATACGGTGTCCGAGCATGTTGAAATCGAAGACGTGAAGGATGTTGCTGAACGCAAAGTCTACACCTACGAGAAGCGTGAAGAAACGACATTCACCATCCATAAGGAAGATGAAGTGTACGTTATCGTCAGCGAAGGTATTGATAAATACATGAAGCGGATGAATTTGACTTCCTACGATGCGGTTATGCGCTTTGCGCGTACGATGCGCAAAATGGGCGTCGATGCCGAGCTTCGCAAGATGGGTGCCAAAGACGGCGATATGGTACAAATTGGCGACTTCGCATTCGAATTTTTCGAGGGCAGCGACTACAATCCAAATGGCTAGAGCACGAGCGCATAGCAGGGAACGAAGACGGCAGAAGCCGTCTTTTCTTTTTTTGCCTATTGCCCATAGCCATATATTCCGATATAATGTCCACTATAGGTGAACAATTGTCTTTTTGAGGAGGACGAATAGTGACTAAACGCTATTATGTCGTTCGGGAGGACATTTTACCGGAAGCGATTATGAAGACGATACAAGTGAAAGAGATGCTTAGCCGGGGCGATGTGGCAACTGTTCATGAAGCGGTTGAACGCGCTGGACTCAGCCGAAGCGCTTTTTACAAGTATAAAGATGGCGTCTACGCGCTCAATGAGCTGAAACGTGAACGTATCGCGACGATCTCCATGGATTTAGAGCATCGGTCGGGCGTGCTCTCAAACGTGCTTAGTATGGTAGCAAGCTTGGAAGGCAATGTGCTGACGATGAATCAGACCATTCCGCTTCAAGGCTTTGCCAACGTCGTTATTTCAGTCGATATTTCGCAGCTTTCCGGGGAACTGTCATCGTTGGTCGAAATGCTTCGCAGCCAATCAGGCGTAAGAAAAGCTTCGGTCATCGGACAAGGATAACGTTAATAGATAATGGAGGGTATATATGAAGCCGGTTAAAGTAGGATTGTTAGGTCTAGGAACGGTTGGCACAGGCGTCGTCCGTATTGTTGAAGGTCATCAAGAGGATTTGGCAAGTCAGGTCGGTTCACCGATCGTTATCGAGAAGATACTCGTTCAGAACAAGAGCAAAGCGCGTAATATTACGATTGATTCTGATAAGCTTACTGAGGATCCTTGGGATATTATCCGTCACCCTGACATTGATGTAATCGTTGAGGTTATGGGCGGAATTGGTCTTACGAAGGAATATATTTTGGAAGCACTCTCCCTCGGCAAGCATATCGTAACGGCAAATAAAGATTTGATGGCGCTGCACGGTCCCGAGATTTTGGCTAAAGCTAAGGAAAACCGGTGCGATGTGCTCTACGAAGCAAGTGTAGCTGGCGGTATTCCAATTATTCGTACGCTCGTTGAAGGCTTTTCTTCCGACCGTATCAATAAAATTATGGGTATCGTAAACGGAACGACAAACTATATTTTGACAAAAATGAGTCAAGAAGGCGCTTCTTATCTGGACGTGCTTAAGGAAGCACAGGATCTGGGCTATGCGGAGTCTGATCCAACCTCGGATGTCGAAGGACTTGATGCAGCGCGCAAAATGACGATCCTTGCTACCATTGGCTTCCGCGCGAACGTAGCGCTTGAGGATGTTTCGGTTCAAGGGATTTCTTCGGTAAGCAAAGAGGATATTTTGTATGCGAAGCGTCTTGGCTACGAAGTGAAGCTGCTTGGCATCGCAGAGCGTCAGGATGATCTGATCAGCATAAGCGTGCAGCCGACGATGGTGAAGCAATCGCATCCGATCGCATCGGTTAACGGCGTATTTAACGCGGTTTACGTATATGGCGAAGCGGTTGGCGAAACGATGTTTTACGGCGCAGGAGCAGGCGAGCTTCCGACGGCAACCTCAATCGTGTCCGATTTAGTCGCAGTTGTGAAAAACCTGAAGCTTGGCGTCAACGGCATGCAGGGAAGCCTTGCTTACAAGGAGAAGAAGCTGAAAACCGATGAGCAAATCTCGTCCAAGTATTTCTTGCTGTTAAAAGTAGCAGACCGCGCCGGCGTGCTTGCACGCATCACGCAAGTATTCGCTGACTTCGAAGTTAGCTTGGAGTCCGTGCTGCAGCAGCCGACTCCGTCTAATCCGGAAGCTGAAATTATTATCATCACTCATGATGCCAATAAAGCAGCCATCCAGAAGGTACTCGCAACGTTCGAATCACTGGATGTGGTTCACAAAGTGAAGAGCGTCTACCGCGTAGAAGGGTAAGGACGCATGAATAATCGCAGAGTTATCGTAAAAGTGCCGGCAAGTACGGCCAATTTAGGCCCAGGCTTCGATACGCTTGGAATGGCGCTCTCGTTATACGCATGGATCGAGATGAGCGTCGCTGACCAGACGGAATTCCAGTTTTACGGCGATCAACTGAAAGGCTTGCCGAAAGATAAGTCGAATCTGATCTATAAGGTTGCACAGCTTGTCTTCAAGGAGGCGGGCGCTGCGGTACCGGAGCTCTCAATCTCGATGCACAGCGACATACCGCTTACGCGCGGCCTTGGCAGCAGCGCATCGGCTATTGTGGGAGCGCTCGTTGCCGCGAATGCTTTGATCGGCAGCCCGCTGCCTGATGATAAGCTGTTTCAAATGGCAACGGCATTAGAAGGGCATCCTGATAATGTGGGCGCGTCTTTATTCGGGGGCATTGTCGTCTCCGCTTGGGACGGGGAGCGGGCTGACTACATACGGATAGAGCCGCATCACAGCCTCAAGACGCTCGTCGCGATCCCGGCCTTCCAGCTGTCGACGGAGAAAGCGCGTCATGCGCTGCCGCAGCAGATCAGTATGGCAGACGCCATATTTAATGTCGGCCGCAGTTCTTTGCTTGTCGCTGCGCTTGCAAGCGGCGAACTGGGCATCATCCGTCATGCGATGAAGGACCGGCTGCACCAGCCTTACCGTGCTGCGTTGATTCCCGGCATGTCGACCATTCTGGAGCAAGCGGTTGAACATGGCGCGCTTGGCGTTGCGCTTAGCGGAGCAGGACCGACACTGATCGCATTTGTCGAGGACAATAACTTGAACGAATTGCCGGATTGCGATAGTGAGGTCATTGCGGCTAATGACAGCTCAGACAAAACTCCGCTGGAACAATTTCTGCTGAATACGCTGAAGCAGGAAGGTATCGATGCGAAGACGCTATGGCTTTCGCCATGCGTGCATGGCCCGCAAATTACGGTAGAGGATATTTCCGAGCAGTTCGCCATTCCTCTTCCGGACAGAATTAAAGGAGACGTTATGGTATGAAGACAATAGCGGTATTACCGGCCGGTTCTGTATCGGATGAGGCGGCTAGACATTTTTTTCGCGGTGAAGAGATTGATTGTAAGCATCATCGTCTTATTTCCGATGTGTTCTTGTCTACGGTGAACGGGATAAGCGATTACAGCATCATTCCGATCGAGAATACGATTGAGGGCTCCGTCAGCCTGCATATGGACTGGCTCGTGCATGAAGTTGATATTCCGATTCAAGCGGAGTGGGTGTACCCGTCTATCCAGAACCTGATCGGCCGGCGTTCTGAGCTGCTGAACAATGAAGGGGAAATTGATTATTCACGCATTACTAAAGTAATCAGCCACCCTGTGGCCATTGCGCAGTGTTTGCAGTTTTTACGCACGCATCTGCCGCATGCCGCGACCGAACATGTAAGCAGCACAGCCGAAGGCGTTCGTATCGTTCAAAATAACCCGGATGCCGGATGGGCGGCCATTGGCACGATGACGGCAGCCGCGAATGAAAAGCTTGATGTGCTGGCAAGCGCCATTACGGATCATGATAACAATTATACCCGTTTCTTATTGGTCGGAACGGAGCCATATACGACTCGTCAATCAGATAAGATGAAAACGAGCATATTAATAACGCTGCCTGAGGATTACCCAGGTGCGCTTCATCAGGTGCTTTCTGCCTTTGCATGGCGCAAAATCAACTTATCCCGCATTGAATCCCGTCCGACCAAGAAAAGGCTGGGCAATTACTATTTCTTTATCGACATCGACATGGCGCTCGATACGGTACTGCTGCCCGCTGCTATTCAAGAAATCGAAGCGATTGGCTGCCAGGTTCGTATACTGGGCAGCTATCCAAGCTTTGCAGAGAGCAATAACGCTTAACCATCAAGCGCAAGCGACATACTTTTTGGAGGTGTAAGGCAGGACATGGCACAGCAATGGATCTACTTAAACGGGGAATATGTATCGAAAGAGAACGCTAAAATATCGGTTTACGATCACGGCTTCTTGTACGGTGACGGAATTTTTGAAGGCATCCGCGTATATAACGGCAATATTTTCAAATGCAAGGAGCATCTTGACCGATTGTTTGATTCGGCAAAATCAATCATGCTCGACATTCCCCTCTCCCTTGAGGAGATGCAGTCCGCGCTCGTGGAGACGATTCGCCGGAATGAAATGCGCGACGGCTATATCCGCCTCATCGTCTCACGCGGTCCGGGCAATTTAGGTCTAGATCCAAAGCGCTGTCCTGCTGCATGGGTCATCATCATTGTAGAGCAGCTTGCCATATACCCTGAGGAAGCTTATCAGAGCGGTCTCGTATCGGTGTCTGTATCGCAGCGCCGCAACATACCGGATGCCCTGAATCCAAAGATTAAGTCATTAAACTACTTAAACAATATTTTGGTGAAAATCCAAGCCAATTTAGCAGGTGTCGGCGAAGCGATTATGCTGAATTCCAACGGCTATGTGGCCGAAGGCTCGAGCGATAACATTTTCATCATCAAAAACGGCACCGTCTTCACTCCGCCATGTTACATTGGCGCTCTTGAAGGGATAACCCGGGCTGCGATTATGGAGCTTTGTGCCGTCCACGGCTACAAGCTGAAGGAAGAGCCGTTTACACTTCATGACGTATATGTCGCTGACGAAGTATTTTTTACAGGCACGGCGGCTGAGGTAATAGCGGTACGCGAGGTCGATGGACGCAAGATCGGGTCTGGACAGGCAGGCCCGATTACAACGAAGCTGCTTCATGAGTTTAGAAAAATCGTCTCTGTAGACGGTGTAAAAGTGTTTGAATAGTTCATTCTTATAAAAAAAGCCGGGTTTACCCTTCGGGGTGAGCTCGGCTTTTTACTATTTTTTTTGTGAAAGTGGAGACACATGCCCATATTCTGCATAGGATGTAAGGATTGATAATAGGCATTAGCAGTGCCTGGTTATTCAGAACGTGACAGGAGGTTAACAGCGAGTGAAAATCCATATTGTAAAAAAAGGCGACACGTTATACTTTATCGGCCAAAAGTATAATGTATCGTTGGAAGAGATTTTGAAGCTGAATCCGGGCATCACTAATCCGGATGCCATCGATGTTGGAATGAAGTTGAAAATTCCATCGGGCCATACGGGAGGCTCAGGAGGCGGAATGGACATCATGCATCAACATATCGTAAAACAGGGTGATACGCTTTGGAAGCTGTCAAAGGCTTGGGGCGTGCCGCTTGCGGACATGATTAAAGCGAATCCTCAGCTCAAAAATCCGAACGTGCTGCTTACCGGCGAGATTGTAAACATTCCAAAGGTTACCGATTCGATGCATGAGGTGCCGGGCGGAAACGGCGCAGGGCATGGTACCGGCGGAGCACATTCGTTTAATCCTACTTCCTTCATGCAAGGCGTACATGGCTTGGCCGGAAAGCTTTCTACAGCTCCTATTATAGGGAAAACGCCTACGGGCCCTATCCCGGGTAAAACGCCGACAGCGCCTGTGGCACCCGCTCCTGTCGCTCCGGTCATGCCTGTCGCTCCGGTAGCGCCGGTAGCGCCGGCACCGGTCGCTCCTGTTCAGGAAAAGAAGCCGACAGCGCCTATCGCAAAGCCAACGGCTCCTATCGCAAAGCCAGCGGCTCCTATTGTGAAGCCTGAAGCGCCGGCTAATCTTCCTGCTCCTAAGCCGGCGCCTATTCAGCCTGCGGCGAAAAAAGCGCTGCCGATCGAGAAGCCGGTAGAGAAGAAGCTTCAACCGATCCACTCTGAATATAAGCCTAATGTTGACTTGTTCAAGCAATATGGCATTCCGGCAACGGAGGCATTATCTTTATATGATTTGCCTAAAGCGCCTGAAGCGGTATCACCAGTCGCACAACAGCCTATGTTCGGCGGATACGGCTATGGACATCCAATGACAATGCCAGCACAGATGGGACACGGTTATGGACATCCAATGATAATGCCTGCACAAACAGGCTACGGCGGCTGGCATCAACCCGTTCCATTCAGCAACATGGTAAGTCCGCTAAGTGAAGGTGACGATGAATCATTCGAATGTCCTCCAGGGACAGTGTTCGTAGGCAGCTATCCATCGCCTTCGACTATGCCGCTCGGAGCGGGCCCTGGATGGGGATATGGTCATCCAATGGTAAGCCCTTTTGAGTATGAGAATAGCCATATGGTTGAAGGAGCCTCAGCATTTCCAAATGCGGGAATGGTATCGCCGATGGCTGCCCAGCCGAATGCGGGAATGGTATCGCCGATGGCATCCATGCCGAATGCGGGAATGGTATCGCCGATGGCATCCATGCCGAATGCGGGAATGGTATCGCCGATGGCATCCATGCCGAATGCAGGAATGGTATCGCCAATGGCATCCATGCCGAATGCGGGAATGGTATCGCCGATGGCATCCATGCCGAATGCGGGAATGGTATCGCCGATGGCATCCATGCCGAATGCGGGAATGGTATCGCCGATG
>NZ_JBWDNW010000033.1:0-39715 GCF_056269405.1 Paenibacillus sp. J2L1-98
ACGAACGGTTACAAGCAAAACTAAACGGCCTCAGTCCGATGGAATTTAGGACCAAGGCCGCTTAATTGATTTTTGTTATTTGTACTGTCTACTTGACGGGGTGCAGTTCATTCACGTCCCTGGCTGCCGCTGTTTTTTACAAATCAAACACACAGTTCAAATTGGCACCGGATGTGTTTCTGGGAATGTGGATGGATCATTGCCACAACCTCGATCATGCGGCGACCGAAATGATCTTGCATCTTGTGGATGACCATGTGAGTCCGTCATTTGAAGTGGGAAACAGGTCCGGAAACTTACCGGATTAACTATAGGGAACCGAATTGTTTGCGGTACTCCGCCGGCGTGTAGCCGGCGTGTTTGCGGAACACCCGGATGAAATATGCGTCGTCGGTAAACCCGACCCGATCCATAATCTCCGTCACCTTCAGAGTAGTATTGCACAGCATGGAAGAGGCTAATTGGATTCGCAGACTGTTTACATAGGTGACGATCGACATGCCGGTTGCCGAGTTTACTTTGCGGTTTAACGTCGTGCGATTGGTGTGAAACCGTTTGGCCAACTCGTCTAATCCTATTTTGTTCCTATAGTAAACATGCAAGTATTGAATGACTTCATCGATATCCGGAGGAGCTTGAGGAATGCGGTGCGCCGTTTCCTTGCTTTTCCGGTACAATCTTCGGATGAGAAAAAGCAATTCCTGTAGATAGGACCGGCTTTGGCAAGGCCAATTGGGCGAACTTGTAGAGAGAATATGATGAATTTCCTCCATGATTCGTTGAACGTAGTGCACAAAAGAAACATCGATAGACACACATCCGTAATATCCGTCCGACCGGTTGAAGAAAGGCTCCAGCAACCATGCATCCTGAATGTCCGAAGTGGCGAGGCCTTCGTTATCGAACAAATTTTCCCGTAACGAAAGCTTATAGTTAATCACTTTTGGGTGGAAATAAACCGAGCTTGCTTTCACTCCGGAGTGCGCAGCCAATTGTAACGGCTCCCTCTCGTTAATGCAGTAAAAGGCCGGCGAAATAATAGAGTGCCGGACAGTCCCGATCTGCAGGATGCCGTTTCCTTCCATTATAAACATTAGCCGATAGCGGGTGTGAAGCCCCCGATCGATCGCGAAATCTTCATTCGAGAAACACTTCATTTCATGAAGAAACTGCCCCCATACCGTCTGTCCGACCGTTGCCAATTCCATTGACTGTCACCTCCCGTATTGTCACTTTCTATTTTATACTATTGGTTTGGCGTTTCCAATTGTCAGTTGATCGATGCAGATCGTCTATGTTTCTGAGATAGGCATTTAGCTAGAATTAGGTTGGAACGAGGAAGAACCTCACCCTGTTATCAAGATTTCGTTAAGGAGGATGAAAGATGAGAAGGAAGTCAATGCTCATGGTTCTAGGCTTGATGATGGCAGTCACGATGTTGTTCAGTAATGTTTTCGCTGCGCCGGGCGAGGATGCTCAGGCAACATCCCATATCGTAAAAACAAGTCTGTTCAGCAAATCTTTACAAAAAGAAATGAACGTGAACGTTTATTTACCGCCTGGCTATAGCGAAAACGAAAAATATCCGGTTTTGTATGTCTTGCACAAACTGGATGAGGACGAGGACTTCTGGTTCGATCAAGTGTTGCTGGATGAACAAGCCGACCGGTTGATCGGTTTAAGGAAAATAAGGCCCTTAATAATCGTTTCTCCTCAGTATGATCGCAGCTGGGGTCTGAATTCGGCAGATGAAGTCGGTATGGTCGACAACTACTGGCACGTAGGCCGATATGAAGATTATATTACGAAAGATTTGATCGAATTTATCGATTCCAATTATTCCACCCAGAAATCGAGAAGCAGCCGATACATCGGGGGAACGTCTATGGGCGGGTATTCGGCACTGCTTGCAGCGTTCAAACACCATAATTTGTACAGCAAGGTAGGCGGTCATGCTCCGGCATTGTTCGAGTATATGTGGGAACCGCTCAAGCAGATGGCAGGAGGCACGGACGAGGAAAGGCAGAAAAATAACCCGACATGGCTTGCGATGCATGAGAGGCAAAACATGTTGGATATTTATGTAGATATCGGGGATGTGGATTGGTTGAAAGACGGCGCGTTGCGATTCAATGAAATTATGCAGGATCAGAACTTGAAAAATTACCAATTCCATTACATTCCGGGTGGCGCACACGACACGGCGTATTGGTCCAGCCAGGCGGAAAATTACTTGCTGTTTTACGCAGGTGACACGAAATAGGCGATGAGAGACGGCCGCTCTAATCAGGGTGGCCTCTTTATTTATTCGCCTCAGGACCGCAGCAGAATGCATTAGAGGGAAACCTCTCATTTTCACCGAAGTAAGGAGCATAACTAAGCAGTGTGGTGGGGTAATGAAGACAAATACACTTGATTTCGAATTGCATATGGAATCTGAGCGTTCCGAGAACTAAGAATTACGAAAAGAAATGAAAAAGGCTTATGCTCAGATTTACTAAAAATTTTAGTTGCACTTCATTGAGCTAACGGGAGGATAGTTTAATTAAAGACGTTTTTTATTGACCGCAATTAATTGATTTCAATTAGAATAAGATCAAATTACTTTCGGAGGTCAAAGGAATAATATGGGTAAAAAGATAAAACAACTATTCAATCAAGATGTATTGAGACAGGCCGCGGAACGTTATGGTATACGCGAAGACTCAATGATCGATTTAAATGGGTATCAAAACTTCGTTTATTCTGGGTTGGTCGGAGATCGTGAAGTTATTCTAAGAATTGCCCATATCACACATCGGAATGAAACATTAACGAAAGCGGAATTAGATTTTTTATTATGTTTTTGGAGGAGTCTGGTGAAAAAGTAGCTAGACCGATTCAGTCTTTAACCGGTGATCTTCTTCATACAATTGACGATGCTTTTGTTGTGACAGCCTTTGAGAAAAACTGATTTAGTTCGTTTAGCACAACGAGCAGAATCGTCTGAATATGTTCGAGTTGAAGCAGAAAGAATTCTTAAAGAGCATGCATTATTGAAAATAGATGCTACGTTAACGATTACGATAGTGGGAAAACCAGGGAGCAGATTGCCGCGTCAACTGCTTTCTGGTTTTCATTGAAGTAACGGGCAGTAATCTTCAAGAAAGGCATGACCTATTCAGAAATACCTATGGTAATATTGACGAATAATAATATGGGGGTGTTCATGTTGTTGTTTTTCGAAATGGGTAACCTTCGTGTTCGCAAATTATCGAATAAAGACGCGAATTATCTAGTACAGTGGCTTTCCAATCCATTAGTGCTGCAATATTACGCAGGAAGAGACCGCCCTCATGATATTGAGATGGTGAGAGAGATTTTTTTTCAAGAAGAAGATAGTGAAACGAGATGCATTGTAGAATACGATTCTAAAGTAATAGGATATATTCAATTCTATGAATTGGATGACGAAGGAAAAGGGGAATATGGTTATACAAATTTGAAAGAAAAAATATATGGTACAGACCAATTCATTGGAGAGGTCAATTATTGGAATAAAGGGATAGGTAAGTTATTAGTTAGTTCAATAGTCAACTACTTAATAACTGAACTAGATGTAAGCAAAATTGTGATGGACCCACAGACTTGGAATGTACGAGCAATCGCGTGTTATGAAAAATGTGGCTTCAAAAAAGTAAAGTTATTACCTAAGCACGAATGGCATGAAGGGGAACTTAGGGATCAATGGCTAATGGAGTTTTCTAAGTAATTACAGGTAACGAGAGTTCAATGCCGAAGGGCTGCCGCACGGCAGCCCTTCATTGTTTAATGCAAGCAAGTGCTATCGCTTGGCATGCTCACCTGTTAAATAACTTCGAGGGGTGGCATCATTGAAATGAGTGGCATCAAAGTAACTGCCAAGCGATTATCGGACATTACGTTACTCGCTAACCATATAACTCGTTCTGTATTTTCTTTAACTTTTCAAGGTGGGGCTTCAATTGTTTCAGCAATTCCGCTTTAGCATGAGACACGTAATTTTCAGAGGTGATGGATGAGACGCTTTCCTTGAACGACGCAATCGTCTTGTCCAAGGCACGAAGCTCTCTGGCTAGCGAAAGCAAGGTTTCTCGTGTCCTGTCATTAATTAATTTAGGCTTTGATTTCCAATAAGTGTAACTTATATTGTGCATCGGACGCCAAGCACTCACTTGGAAAGCAAGTACAAACATGTCCCTCTGTTCATCCGAGGTCATAATCGTGTTATTGATTGAAAGCTTCGGATCTGGGTTGCCCGAATAGTCATCGCTAAACTCAATTAGCGTCAACAACTGATCGTTCATTTCCTCTGCCTGTTTCTTAGCTTTATTGATCAACTGTTGAACCTTTGCAGGGACCTCATTTTCCTTTGTTTGGCTTATCGTCTCCAGAGTTTCAGCAAGTTGAAGCGCAGACGATGCATGTTTCACCAAGTATAAGAACGCCGCGTCATTCTTCTGCTGATAAAGTGACTTGAGATTGTTGTATTTTTCGTCCAATTGTTTATAAACCACTGCGTTGATACACAGCAGTACAACTAGTATAAGACTGTAGATTTTAATGTGTTTTGACAAAGCTTTCTTTCCTCTCTGAGACAAATGATTTTAAACTTTGCGCGGCCGAATGTGAAGTATAGCTCAAAAGTGCAAATGAAGAATATCATGAAGAAGAGTTAATGGCAATAATCAATTCTTTACATGTACTGCTAAATTTCAGAAATGAATCTGACATTAAGAATAAGATTCTTTTTGATGAGATACTGGAAATATTGAAACTGAAAAACTAAACTAACGGGTAACGATAGCGAAATGATTATGACTGGAGCAGGCTCCGCGGTGACCTGCTCCTAACGTTGAAGTCACGGGAAGCATAGTTGTTAAAGTGAAGGATATTTCAATTAAAATCAAGAAATATAAATGCTGATGACTTGGAGACTTGGTATTGAATTATGGCGAGTTAGAAACGGGGATAACAATAGTGACTATAACTAGTGCTACCGCAAAACCAGGCGACTTATTCGCTATCACACTGCCTGATGGTCGTTACTCAGCAATACGAATTTTAGAAAGTGATGAGTTGCAATAGTTATAGTGGTACTTGGGATTCAGCCTGTGCAAACCCAGTATATTATGAGTGGCGATGGATTCATGATCGTGAGAGCTTTGAGAATGAGATTCTGATAAAACGGGAGCAAAGAAACATCCAGCAGCGAGTAAACAAACCAAAAAACTTATGGCAGACGAAGAGTTTTGGATGTATATGACTCTACTGAATCTCACTAATGATGATGAAGAAGAGGCCGTCTTCCCTTTAGTAAATAGTCTTTCGAGGAAAAGTGTTCGTGTAATTAAAGAATTCGAGGAAACACTCGCATATAAGCTTTACTTATTGGATACGAAAGAGCATGCCAAGCATATTGGGGAAATTGCTTATAATGAGCAAGATGATTATGTGTCCGCTGATAATTTCTTGTACGCGCGTTGCACGGCGGTTGCAAAAGGCAAAGATTTTTATGAAACAGCTCTGATAAATCCAACAAAGATGCCCAAAGACGAAGAATTCGAAATTTTACTATCTGTCGCTAACAATGCATATATGAAGAGGACTGGTAAGGACTTTGTGTATGAAACAGGATGTTCTTATGAGTCATTTGAAAATAAAGATGGATGGCGAAAAGCTTAGTTTAATACCCACCTTTTTTCATAATCAATTGAACTAACGGAGAACGAGAGTTGAACTAATGATTAGTACGAGGCTGCCGGCATGAAAAGGCAGCTTCGTTACGAACGGGTAAAATATGGGGGGAGGAGATTATATGCATTTCACCAAAAAATCAGTAACCGTCTATCTTATCTCTGGTCCACTTGGTGTAGGGAAATCAACCGTCTCCAAGACTCTGGCTAGTGCAATGAACCAATGTGTCTTGATTGAAGGTGATCTCCTTCTCCATGTCTACCGTGGGGAGACTGAACCGCCCTGGGAGGAACGACTCCGACTGGCATGGCTTAATATCGCTGCGGTGACGCGGAATTTTCTCCTGAACGGGCTAGACGTGGTTATCGATTTCGTCATCGAAGATGAACTTCAATGGTTCTTTGACCAACTATCGGATCTCGAGGCGACGCTCCACTATGTTGTCCTGCACGCGGATCCGGATACCCTTACCGCTCGACTCCATCAGCGAGGAGATGCGCAATATATCCACCGCTCGCTCTTCCTTCGGAACAAGTTGATGGCGTCACCGACTAATGAGCCATTCCTACTGGACACTGATGGTAAGAAGCCGGATGAACTTGCTGAAGAAATCATAAAAAATGCCAGATTTCGGATACAAGGTTAGAATTACTGGTACGCTTAATGCACTAGTAAAGGCCGAATCAGGGTTCATTCAATCCGTCAAAGGGTACTCCAAGTAAGCAAACTGTAGATTACATGTCTTTAAATGCTTCTTTTTTCGTGGGGCGCGACCACGTAGATCATTAAGCTAAACCATTCCTGTTAAGGCTAAGAAATGGCCTTTGTCAAAAAAGGAGCGCCTCGGTATGATGGGTTTGTCCAATGGTTAATTACCCAACACCATCAAGGAGGCGCTCTTATCATGAAGTTTAAACAATCAGAAGTACAAAATCAACGGACCGAACGAATTACGACCTCACATCTTGTTGTAGGGATCGACATGGCCAAGGAAACACATGTAGCACAGGTAACGAATTATCGTGGAATCATGCTGACGAATCGGCATCTATCGTTTAGCAACACCATAGAGGGGTTTGAAAAGTTTCACAGGTGGATGGAAGCCATTCAGCAAAAGCACCGTTTAAAAAGCGTAAACATTGGTATGGAGCCGACAGGGCATTATTGGTGGAACTTGGCCAACTGGCTTACACATAAAGAATTGCAAGTCGTGTTAGTCAATCCAGCAACGACCAAGCGTAATAAAGAAAACCGTGACAATTGCCAATCGAAAAGTGACCCAAAAGATGCACTTGTCATTGCAGATGTAGTAAGCCGAGGCTATTACTATGAACATACGAAACAGACCCACGTGTTTCAGCGGTTGCGAACCCTGATCAGTGATCGAGAATTTTGGGTTACAAATAGTGTTCGGTTACAAAATCGTATCATTCGATGGCTGGATATCCGCTTTCCGGAGTACAGTTCGATTTTTAAAGATTGGACCTGCAAACGCTCGATGGCTACACTGAAGGAGTTACCTACACCACAGGATCTTGCAGGACGGTCAATACCTGAGATCATTTCGATATGGAGAAGACATATGCAGCGAGCAGGCGGTTCAACAGGCACACAAAAGGCTGCTGAGCTCATTGCACAAGCTAGGCGGAGTATAGGAGACGTTACAGCTTTAACCGAAGCAAAGCAAGATTTTATACGGTTAATCGCAGAGTTCGAACGAATGACAGATATGTTAGCAGACATGGAAAAGCAACTCCACGCCTTGCTAGAGGAGATCCCCATGGCCGTTCAGCTCTGTTCCATTAAGGGCCTTGGTACGATTTTCGTCGCGGCTATCTTAGCAGGTGCAGGTGACCTTAGACAGTATGAACATGGGCGTCAGTTACTGCGCAAAGCCGGTCTGAATCTCGCAGAAAGTACATCGGGGAAAAGGAAAGGGCAGATCATTATCTCTAAACGAGGAGACTCCAGCCTAAGGAAAAATCTATACTTAGCGACCATTCAACTCATCGGAATTAATCCAATCTTTCAAGAATTACATCCGCACAATGTTCAAGTAAAGCACATGAAAAAGCAACAGTCTGTCTCCAAGCTTGTGGGTAAAGTGGCACGAATTCTGATCGTTATGGTCCATCGAGCTGAAACATTCTCTCCCGAAAAAGCTAGCTATCTCGTTTCACAAGCAGCTTAAGGTAATGCTCCATCACGTATATTGACTCATTCGCAGGATTTCGAACAAAGAAAGCACCGGAGGACCGAGTTCGTACCCGAAAAGGGCATAGACCCGTCGAGCCATGGGATGGTAAACACCAGGGCAAATGTGGAGTTTGCGTGCAGTAGAGTGAAGCGAAAGGGAATGACTAAAGCGATTCCTCTGTTCCCTCATGCCTTAATACTGGACTAACAGCGCTCGCCCCATGCTTCCACCATCATCATTACTATTCCATGGTGATGAAATCCTGCGAATGAGTGAGTATATGTGAGATAAACCCTTAAAATCGAGGGACGGGTACGATAGTTCAATGCTTTCAGTAGCAGTTATACTTCTTCATCATGTATCAGTTTTTAATCTTTCAGAATAGGACTCATTGTATATGGATTTTTCTTTTTCGAATAGATTTTTTTGAGCTTAACAATCAGACAACTCGCTGCTAACTTCGTGGAGGCAGTATTGGAATGATAGAAATATGTAAACAAAAGGAGTGCAATGTTTATGAAGTCTCACACCTCTGATCGTATTAAAATCTCGCCAGGGTTTTGGGAAGGATTACGTCAATTAGGAATTGCAGACCACGAAGTAGCCCAAAAAGCACGATTGCCGCTCACCCTTATTACTGAGCCGTTAGTCACCCGATCCCAATATTTTGCTATCTGGCAGGCTTATTCCGATCTCATCGGTGACACTGCCAAGGGAATCATCAAGATGGCGACTTTCTATGAAACAGCGAAGTTTCCTCCGACCGTGTTAGCGACTTACCATGCTAGAAACTATCGCGACGCTCTAAACCGAATGGCTCGGTATAAACAACTTTGCCCGCCCGAAAGCTTACATATCACCGAGGAGGCTGAGCACTGTACTATCGAACTGGAATGGCTGAATACGGAGCAACCGGGTCCGCCATTGCTGGTGGGCCTCACACTGGCATTTCTTCTAGAGCTTGGACGCAGGGGCACAAGCGAACCTTTGAAGGCGCAATACGTCGAATTTTCGCAATCAATGGGCGATGTGCAGGCCCTTGAAGCTTACTTTGGGTGCCCAATCCGAATTGATGCAAATTGCAATCGGCTAACGTTGCATCGGAGAGATCTGGACCATCCTTTTGTCTCGTACAACGAAGAGTTGTTAGAGATTCTGACTCCCATTCTCGACCAATCATTGAATGAACAGAAGCAAAGTCGCTCATTTGCCGAGATGGTCAAGTGGATCATGAAACGCAGCCTCACAGGAGGACGTCCGGACATTCAGGCTGTAGCTAAGGAGCTCAGTATGAGTGACCGCACCTTGCAACGTAGACTTACTGACGAAAACACGAGCTTCAAGCAGTTGTTGACACAAGCTAGACATGAGCAGGCACGAGAGTACTTGGCAGACCCCTCGCTCGATATTAAGGAAGTGGCTTTCTTGATTGGATATCAAGACCAGAACTCTTTCTACCGCGCCTTTCGCCTTTGGGAAGGTGATACTCCCTCAAATTGGCGCACAGAACATTCGATACAAACTCGGTAACAGCAGGACGGCTAGGAAATCCGGCAATTCACTAATACAATTCCCAACCTACTGATATTAATAGTGGACTAGCATTTATTATATTTTATAATTTGGCGTGTCAAACAAGAACGTTGGCGCGATAGGCTAGTTACGGAACAACCCAGACAAGGTAATATAAGCACTACCCGCAGCACAAGAAGGAGAAATGTATATGGATATGGGATTAAAAAACAAAACAGCTTTAGTTACAGGATCTACAAAAGGAATTGGGAAAGCAATTGCCATTGAACTTGCCAAGGCCGGCGTTAATGTACTAATTAATGGACGGAATAATGAAGAGGTAGAACGTACTGTTAATGAAATGAAGTCAAGTTTCCCAGATACTTTCCCTCAAAATGCTACTGCCGATATTGTGGATATTGGGCAAAGAGAAGCTTTATTTGAAAAATACCCCGATATCGATATTTTAGTAAACAGTATGGGGATATATGAAATTATGAAGTATGAGAATGTTGATGACGAAGTATGGGAAACATATTTCCGTACTAATGTTCTTGCTGCAAATGGATTATCTAAATTTTATTTGCCTAAAATGTTGAAAAATGATTATGGCCGCATTATCTTTATTGCGAGTGAGGAAGCCATTATGCCTTCCGGGCAAATGCCCCAGTATTGTATGACCAAATCAATGCTATTATCATTGTCCAAAAGCTTATCTAAATTAACAATAGGAACAGAAGTTACAGTCAATACGATCTTGCCAGGACCAACACTTTCTGAATATGTACATCAAATTATTGATAGTATATACCCGAATGAAGCTATGACTTTCGCAGAAAAAGAGAAAGAATTTATGAAAACAAACCTGCCGCAATCTGAAATACAGCGATTTATCAAACCTATTGAAATAGGCAGACTTGCTGCATTTGTATGTAGTCCTTATGCATCCGCCTTTAAAGGTTCTCCAATTCGAATGGATGGGGGAATGGTGCCGACTATTTTTTAACATTTTTATAATTATGTCTAGGAACTTATAGGCCTAAGAGTCGCATAATTGCGGCTTTTTTTTATTTTACGATATATGTTCTTGTCAAAATCCAATAATAGTACATAAAGTGATTCCCTTATTTGAGAAACATTCCTATTTGATACCTGCAATAATACATCTAAAAATTTAGGGTTGCCTTAAAGCGCGCTTTAAGGACTATGATGTAGAAGAACCTGACGAAAGCATCTGAAAACAAACTTTAAGAAGGGATCCAAGAACATGGCATTTACTATAAAAGAAGCTTCAGAACGATTAGGTTGTTCGGCACCTACCATTCGTTATTACGAGAAGGAGGGATTACTTCCCTACATCAAGAGAGATAAGCATGGGAATCGTCTGTTTGAACAAGATCACCTGGATTGGACCAGGCTGATGACATGTTTTCGAGCAACTGGAATGAAGATGTCTTTACTGAAGCAAATGGTCAATCTCGCATTAGATGGAAATTCCACAATTCCTCAAAGAAAATCAATTCTTAATCAGTACAAAGAGGATTTATTTAGACGTCAAAGAGAGCTTACAGAAGCTCTTAATGCTGTGAATAACAAGCTGTCCATATATGAAGATATAGAAATGGGAAAAGCCAGTTCAGAAAGTCAACTGTTAAACCAAATGGAAAATCAGCAACACTCAACAAGCGATAGAGAGGAGTAAATATATGAAAACAAGAAAATTAGGAAACAGTGATCTAGTCGTGTCTTCGATTGGACTGGGGATTATGGGAATGTCTCCAGGAATGTATGGAGAAACAAATGATGAACAGTCCATTAAGACCATACACCGTGCTCTGGAATTGGGAGTTACTTTGATCGATACCGCTGATGTTTATGGAAATGGGCATAATGAGGAGCTTCTTGGAAAAGCACTCAAAGGACGTCGAGATCAGGCCATTATTGCGACTAAGTTTTCCTACACACCTAATTATGAAACAATTAGCGGTCATCCAGATTACGTCAAACAAGCAGTGGAAGAGAGCTTACGTCGATTAAACATTGAGCATATTGATCTTTATTACCAGCATCGTGTAGATCCCAATATCCCTATCGAGGAGACGATCGGGGCGATGTCTGATTTAGTTAGGGCGGGGAAAGTACGCTATCTTGGCCTTTCAGAAGCATCTGCTTCCACTATTCGTCGTGCACATGCGATACATCCAATTTCGGCATTAGAAAGCGAGTATTCTCTTTGGAGTCGGGATATTGAAGATGAGATACTCCCTGCTGCAAGAGAACTAGGAATTACTCATGTTGCTTACAGTCCGTTGAGCAGGGGCTTTATTACTGGCGAACTTCGAAAGTTTGAAGATTTGGATGCTAATGATCTTCGTAGATATATGCCACGGTTCCAAGGTGATAACTTTAATAAAAATGTAGAAATCGCAGATAAAATCAAGGAAATCGCCAATGAAAAGAATTGTACTCCTTCACAATTGGCCCTAGCATGGACCATAACAAATCATGCACTACCGATTCCGGGAACCAAACGAATAAAATATTTAGAGGAAAATGCAGCCTCCGTGGATGTTGAACTAACTCCTGAGGACTTGGTTCGTATTGAAGAAGTTAGCCCTAAACATGTCGTTCATGGTACCCGATATATGAAAGAACAGATGACATTACTTGACGGGTAGAATCTAGTGGATCAAATACATTAAAGTGTAAATAGTGGCCCTAATCCTCGGGGAGTCACTGTCTCAGGTCAGTTTAACAATCAAGGAGCAGTTTGCTACGGCAGCTGCTCCATTTCTTTGTTAACGGGCAGATTAGTTTAACAAGGAATCACTATTGTATTTATAGAAATGTTTATGAAGGATAAGTCTAGGAGGTAAACAGAGTTATGTCACATCCGTATGAGCAATTTGAAGGCACTCCATTATGGGAAGTTATAAATAAAGGGATAAACGACCTTGTAGAAAATAATGACCTTGAAGAAACAACACAAAGAGAATACATAGTAGGTTATCTTTGTAAGTTAATTAATGAATCAATAATTACAAAACCCTAAACTGCCGTTATTGAACTAACGAGGGAGTTGAATAGTACACATCGATGAACAGGCGCTTTGGTAGCGGCTCATTTCATTAAGCTAATGGACATATTTGTTCAACAAAATAGGAGGCATGGCATATGAAGCATCTGAAATTATTCCTTTTGTTCTTTGTCATTGTTTCGGTGTTTTCATCAAATATAGAAGGAGCGTTAGCCAGTACATACCCAAATACCGTTGCTTGGAATAATCTCCTATATGGACTTTCCACCGAGGAAGTCGATAACAAAGACATTGGCAATGAGATTGGAAAAATTGAACGCCAAAGAACTCCGATGCCAAAGAAGAACGGTGAGTCAAATGAAAAACTTGTGGGATGCCTGTTGTTTGAAATTAAAGGAGCAGACATTCAAGATGTAATAGCAGTTAAAGTAAACGATAAGTTCTTCAAAGTATCTAAACTTGGACCGATTCAAGTTACAACAGATCAGTCCAATAAACAATTATGGATAGTTACACTATCATTTGTTTGTTTCTTGGTCCTTTTAACAATGATAATTGTATGGAGAAGAAGAAGAAGAAGAAGACGTATGGGTTAGCTCATTCCACTAACGGGCAACGATAACTCAATAACCATCAGGAGAAGGCTGCCTACATTGGCAGCCTTCTCCGTTCTTGTAGTTTTTTTAAGTAAAAAGGTAATGTCTAAAAAAAAAGACCTGCTGATGAACCTATGGCTCTAAGATTATTCATAAGCTACTCCATCACCATCTCGATCGAGCTTGGAACTGTATCCTGGATCGTCTTTGTATATCGGATCAGCATCTGCCACTCTAACCGCATAGCAGTTAGCGTATGAAATTCTTTCTTTAAGTTCTACCGGATCCTCGATCTGTGCTGGCGCTTTCGTCGGCTCAGGTTTCTTTGAAGATGTAGGTGAAGCTGCTTCAATTGGCTTCATAGTTGTTATAGGAGTAACTAAACTTATCTTCGTTACATCGATTACGAAAAACTTGAAATAGAGTCACATATCAGGCCTAACTTTACTGAAAAAAAATGTATTTTGATTTCAAAGAATCAACTTCCTCGCAGTGATTTTAAATCAGTTCTATATACTCCACTTTAGCCTACTGGTTTTGATTTCGTCAATTTATACAAACGACCAATTTAAAACGCATTTCTATTGCGTTAAAAGAACAAAATTAACCTTTCCTCCGTCTACAGTGAAACGACTACTAAGAAGGAAGAAGTAGAAGCATGAGGAATTTTTTGCAATTCTATTGCTTGTTTGACGCGGTCCAAAGGGCCGCAATGCTGGTGCCGCATCCGACCTTAATCAAAATCACTTACGATTACGAACAAGCGACAAAGCACCGCTTTTCTCCGACATCCTTATCTTAACCTGTATCCAGAAAAGTGGTAAACTGGATGAATGAGGAAGGGGGAAGGGCTTTGCATACGAACCCAAAGCTGCGGCTGGGCAGTAAGTTCCTATGGCCGATTGTTGTGCTGTTGATTGCGGCAAGTTGGATCGGTAATGTCTGGTATTACCAATCCATGCAGCTGGAGAAACCGATCTTTTTGAAGCATTATATGATAGTAAACGGCAATGAGAGCGATTGGATCGAATTGACCTATTTGGAGAACAAAATGAAAGGTAGGAAGGTGACGGGGATACAGCTGGAGGAGCTTCCGATGCTCCGGTTTCAAATCGGACCTCATCCGAATTCCTACAGGCATCAAGTGCTCGGGAAGGCTTATGGTGAATGGAGAACCGAGGAAGCCGAGCAAATGGAGAAGGTACCGGTCACGATCAAAGAAGCCACGGTATACTATAGCGAAGGAGAGCCCGAAAAGGTACCGATCGGGGAAATCAACGTATTGTGGGATCAGAGGGAGAGCATGCTGGAAACGTCATCAAGCAGAGGTTCCACAGATGGTACTGGCCAATACAGCGTAACTGTCAAGCAGCCTCTTACCTTGGATCAAGTCGATTACAGCTTCAGCGACAGGCTAAGCTCTATTTTCGAGCTTACAATGGAAGGCCGGGATAAACCGGTTCCACAGCTGCCTATACAGCTGGCAGCCGGGGATCCGCTGACGTTTAACTACAGATGGACCATATCGGAGAATACACCGGCAGCCTTCGAGGTGTATAAAACGTACATTTTGCTTACCTTCAAGACAGAGGACGGAAGAATGATATACGATCGCCTTCCTACCAATTTCAATCTTTACCTGAATGAGAAGCAAATCAAGCGGCTGGTCCACTCCGGAGGTGAGCTTTCTTGAACCCTTCCATGCGAAGCGCATTAAGGAGGCTTGGCTGGGGTCTTGTATTTCCGCTCGTTGATCTTCATTTAGGATCCTTCGATGTTCTCCCGGATATGATCGGATATATTATGATCCTTATAGCTTTAGGCCAGCTCGGAGCCGTGGATGGCAGCTTCAAAAAGGCAAGCTGGCTGGCGGCTGTCCTCATCTTCTTATCTTTGCCGCAGCTCATGGTCAAAACGAGCATTGACATCAACCAGTTAACCGCCACGCCGCTCGGCATGCATGCTTACGTACAAGGTACGGCCATTCTGCATGCTCTGCTTGCCTATTTGATTTTTCGAGGGCTGTATACGGTCGCAAGACCGATAGCCCCGCCGGAGCTGCTGGATGCCATTGTCAACAGGCGGAAATTTTACATGGCTGTATTTACTTTACAGCTTATCTTTTATCCGTTTCTGTTGAATATGGAAGAAAGCTGGGCGATTATGCTCCTTTTCATCGGGCTATTCATTTTTGTCGCGGAGCTGCTGTTGGTCCGTCTACCGTTTCGTTTATCACATATAAGAAACACGCCTATAGATTATGGCGATAATCCGGGAACGGCACCGCTATAATGCAAAAACGAACCGTCGGGAGTAGGCTCCCAGCGGTTCGTTTTCATCCCCAAGACACGAAGTTTTGGAGGTGCAGTTTTTTTATTTTTTGTGGATTTGACCAATCCCATCTTCATTCTGAAGATGGGATGATTATTCTAATGGGACACTTTAGTGCAACAATAGGAGCAGTTTGCCGTTGTAGCTGCTCCAACTTTTTTATTAAGCTAATGGCAGCATAATTAAATACTAATAGGGGGGAAGTTGATTCAGCCCTCCGCATTTGCAAAGAAATCTTCCAATATAGACCTCAACCCATCGGGATCGCTAAGCATCGGTAAATGTCCGGTATCCAAACCTCGGACTAATTGGGGGGAAAAGTTTGAGATCATTTTATTTTGTAAGGATGGTTTGAACTCCTTATCATTGGTTAGCTTCACGTATAGCTTCGGTACTATCGGAACGGATACATCGATCCTGTCTGTATATACTCGTGTGGCTTCGGGAATGAATCCTCGTACGATCTCCACTGCTTGATCCGGTGTGAGGTCGTTACATAATCCCGCGCGGATTGCGGACTCAGGGGGATGGGTGCCCATTTTTCGCATGATAGCAGACAGCAGAATCCTTTTAGGAAATGGCAGGACGGATAAAAATGAACCACCATTCCTCGGAATTGCTGCCCCTATAGCGACAAATCCTGCCAATCGATCGGTCAATTTGGATGCAAGTTTGAGAGCAAAAATACCCCCAAGCGAATGCGCCACGATAACGAATTTCCGAACCCCCCACTCATCTACCTGTTTTTTCATATGGGTAACATAATCCACCAAAGTAAGTTCTTTCCTCAATTCAAAAGAACCTTTCCTAAGAGGAGACTCGACAAGTAAATAAGGATGATCAAACCCTTCCACAACTTTGCTCCAAATCCGGCTTTCCAATCCTGCTCCATTAAGAAATACGAAGCCTATCTTTTCATGCGTATGCTCTTGCATATTGCTTTCCCCCCTCGTTGGCTTGGATTGCTTTCGAGATGATGATACCACTTAAACATGACAGTTTATGTCTTATTTTTATGATAAAATGAAATAAAAACATCGGGAGAGGGTTATCATTGCATAAGTCACAGCGCCTAATCCAAATGATGATGAGGATCAACGCCAAAAAGTCATTTACCGTTCAAGAGTTGGCCGATGAATTCGGCATGTCCAGCCGAACGATTATGCGGGATCTACAGGAACTGAGTGAACTCGGTATTCCCATCTATTCCATTCAGGGAAGAGGGGGAGGGTATAAGCTGCTGAATCAGCGGTTACTCCCGCCGATCAGCTTCACTGAAGGCGAAGCTATCGCTATATTTTTCGCGTGCCAGTCCTTGGACTATTTCAGTTCCTTGCCTTTTGGCGAAGGGGCCGATTCCGCTCTTCATAAGTTTTATCATTACTTGCCTGCCGATGTAAAAGAGCAGATAGATCGCTTAAAGAACAGAGTTATGCTCTGGAGTCCGTATCGATTGATGTCTCCAGAGATTCTTCAAATCCTGCTGCAGGCCATTATGATTCGCAGCGTAGTCACAATCGAGTACAAATCCAGAAGCGGCGTATTGGAGCGGAATATTCAGCCTATTGGCCTTTATGCGAGCTCAGGCTATTGGTATTGCCCCGCGTATTGCTTCCTTCGAGAAGAAATTAGGCAGTTTAGGGCTGACCGGATCCTCTCAGCGTTACTCAACGGAGTTCCCTTTCCGGGAAGATGTAAATCAGATGACCTTAATGAATAAGCCTATAAAAGACCTTCTGGAGCAATCGACGCTCCGACTGGAGTTGACGAAAAAAGGCGTGTGGCAGTTGGAATCCAATCCCCGATTCGCTCCATTTATACAGCGCAACGTAGATGGCAGCGGAATGGCGTCCGTACAGATAGCGTCAGAGGATATGAATTTCTATGTAGACTTGATCTGGCAGTTAGGGAGAGATGTAAAGATACTCGGGCCAGTTGAGGCAATTGCTTATATCAAACAAAAAATTGATTCTATGCAATCTGCGTATCTTTGAGCGTTAATGGCAGCAAATGAAGAGCTGGCGTTTCAACAGAGCGGAGAACCGTGCTACTGAGAGAGAAAGAGTTCAACTAACGGGAGAATATAGCTCAATAAACATCAGGGAAGGCTGCTGACACCAATTGGATCGGCAGCCTTCGCTTAACTAACGGGCATGTTAGCGCAACATTCATTTATTTTTTGCGTCCAAATTTATGTAATATTTGGCGGTGAAAATAGTCGAATTTATTGAAATGTGGATACTCGGGAGGTCTTTAAATGGGCTTATCAATTCATTACGAAGGTACTGCATCATCATCTGAAAGCGTAAGAAGCATACTCCGCCGGGTAGAATTGTACTCAAATGAAAACAATTGGAAGATTGTGGCGATAGAAAAAAATAATATAATTGTAATTCCTCACCCTGAATGTGAATCGTTATCATTTGTTTTTAACGATAAATTGAAGTTTTCAGGTTGCACAAAGACTGGTTATGCACCTACTGAAATCCATGAGCAAGTTGTAAAATTGTTTTTTGAAATCAAACCGCATTTCAAGAAACTTATAATAGATGATGAAAGTGGCTATTGGGATGCATACCAAGATGTAATAAGAAATAAGAAATAAGCCCATAAGGGAAATTACAGAATTTCCTTCAGTGAGAGAAAGTGAAGTGATAAAACAAGTTCTTTTACTTCCAGATAATTCTTTAAAGTGTGATTACGACTTTTGGAATTCCGACCCGATGTTTGTACAACCACCAGTACTACATTTACCTACAATTCGGGATAGAATGGGATATGACCTAACAAACGGCTCGAGTCATGCCTTTGTAGTTCGAGACCTTCTTAAAGATTTAAGTCTAAACGACTTTTTTACATGGGACTATGACTGGTTTTATGATGATTGTAATTATATAGTCGAACTCTCTAAGTTATGGGCATGGAAGATGTCAGCAGGCAACCCTACAAACATAAAACGTAATAGATGTATCGCATTCGGTTATGCAGTCGGAAAAGGTTGTTTTGGCTTAGAAAACGGCTTTTTTAATAAAACCCACCGTGATGCGTGGATAGCACTGGATATTCTGGAACAAGAAGAAGGAGCTGCTTCACCCTTACATAGCTTAGAAATTTTATACGCATTGTTTGAGTTTTGTGGATTTAAGAAATCGGCTATGTTAAATTCTAATGTTGATATTTGACCATAAGAAAACCGCCTTGGTGAAAAGGCGGTTCATTGAGCTATCGACTGAGGGAGTTAAATAAATTAGTTGTCTGTTTTATTGAGTGTCTTCGTCGCTTTTGTACTCCAAAATATCACCTGGCTGACAATCCAAAGTCTTACATATCGCTTCTAATGTTGAAAAACGAACCGCTTTTGCTTTCCCATTTTTCAGAATGGAGAGATTCGCCATAGTAATTCCAACTCTCTCCGAAAGCTCCGTTACGCTCATTTTTCGTTTGGCTAACATCACATCAATATTAATGATAATTGTCATATCCTCCACCTCAGACCGTCAAATCATTTTCTGATTTTATGTTAATCGCTACTTGTAGAAGCCGTTGGAGGATAGCAGCAAAAACGGCGATAACCAACGAAGCAAAAATGATGATGAGCCCCATTAATACAATAGGTGGGTCAACTTTCTTCGCTATAAAACGAAAGAGTGGCAAACCTAATACATACAAACCACTGATTGTAATCGCACAGCACTTTATGTTCTTTAACGCCTTTACAGATAATTCCGAGAACGCTGTGTTCTCGTCAATGTACCGTAAAAGATTGAAAGCCTGATAGAGAGCAAAATAAAAAGGCACAGCCGCTCCATACATCACGATGAAAACGAGATATTTAATTAGGGCCATATTTGGATACAATTTTGCTGCGAAATTCGCCATATGGGGCACTAAAAATATACACAAAGTAAGCACTGCAATTCCAGCCAGAAAAATAATTACCTTTAAGAAAGTGGTTGAACCTCGTTTAACATTCATTTAATACACCTCCTCCACTTATTTAATGACAACATAATTTTAGCATATGGTTTATCGTTCTACAATAAATTTATATTGTTTTTTATTATACTATTATTGTTGTTTGAATATCCATTTAATTTTGACAAATATAAAAAGCATTCCTCATTACAAAGAAATGCTCTTACTTTAAAATGGCCCATTAGCTTAACAAGAATAAGCAGAGAGCCGAAGTTTGGTATTCGTGTCGGTCACAGTAAACAAACACGATTTGACCAACATATTTTTCTTATTCGATGAGGTATTCTCATATTTCTTGCTGTCTATATAACGAAACCAAGCCAAATAATCTTGCAAATATTTGGTTGCAACACCATTAAAGCGGTCCATCCATTTTTTTTAGCGGCTGTGGTAGCTGTTTACGTTTTGGATATGGTACACGCCTTCACACGTTGTTTTCCGTCGGACTTGAATCGGTAATGAGCCAAGCCTTTTGAATTCGCATAGGAACTGAATGCCCTCCACGAATCAGTGCATAACCCGTTTGAGTCAGATATATGACCACCAACCGCTTCATCCAATTTTGCAGTCCGAATATGTCCACGCCCAAGTACGCCAGAGTAAGTCATTTTCTAACGGACACGGGCAACGGGTACACATACTTCAACAACGAAGTTAAACATAGCCAAAAAATTAAGTAGATAAATACGATATTCCCAAATTCAATGTTAACTGGTTACGATAGTGAAGAGTTATGACATGAGCAGGCGCCGCGGCGACCTGCTCATGATCGTTGAAGTAACGGGCAAGATAATGCCATAAGGATCTATAACATAATTTGTAACAATAATTACTGTGGGGTGAAGATGTGGCTGGTCTAAGAGAGTTAATTACTTTTCTTAACAAATTAGAGGAAAATAATATATTTTATAAACTTAGCAAAATCCGAAATGAAGCTATTATGGTTGAGGTAGCTGTTCCTGGTCAACGGTGGGAGATAGAATTTTTGGAAGATGGTACAGTAGAGGTTGAAAAATTTATCAGCAATGGAGACTTTTATGATGTTAAAGAGTTGGAGTTTCTGTTTAAAAATTTCAGTGATTAATTCAGAAATTCATTCAACTAACGGATAACGGGAGTTCAAAACAATAACAAAGGGCAGGAAAGTTAATTCATGGCGTTGGCATATTAAGAATACTTCATAGGAAACCGCGCTCTGCGCGGTTTTTTTGTTATGGATGCACGAAATATTTGAGACAGAGTATTATAATAAAAACATTACCTTGACAGTCATAGTAATATGTCTTATCATGCAGTTATGGAGGTGATTTAATGAGTGAGAACAAGATCACATCCGACCTGCTGCGAGGACATACGGATACGATGATTTTACGGCTCTTGTCCGAAGCTGATCGTTACGGTTACGAGATTGTCAAGCTGATTGCCGAGCGTTCGGACGGCGAATATGAACTAAAGGAAGCGACGATGTACTCCAGCTTCCGGCGGCTTGAAGCAGACGGCGACATCGAGTGGTATTGGGGCGATGAATCACAGGGCGGACGTCGCAAATATTTTAGGATTACCGAAAAGGGCAAGGAAACATACGCCCGCAACAAAAGCAATTGGGGGTATGCAAAACGCGTGTTAGAAAACTTATTATAAGGAGAGATTTGAGATGACGAATCCAAAATTGACGGATTATCTGAACAGCGTTTTTACACCATACGACGGGGTAAAAAGCGTCACCGAATTAAAGGCTGACCTGCTTTCCGATTTGCAGGAGCGATACCGTGAACTCAGAGCTGAGGGCAGGGACGATGAAACAGCGTTTAAGATGACGATTGAGAGTATCGGCGACATCGAGCAAACGATTCTGGAGGTCGCCAACCTCTCCCGCTCGCTGGAACGGCAAGTACTGACAAACTTTAATGGAAGCAACCTGGCGAAAAGTGACTTTGCAGGTGTTACGGCCCATAAAGGACAGTTTAAAGGCAGCGCGTTGCACGGTTCCGACTTTTCGGGCGCAGATTTGACCGGCAGTTCGTTTAAGGGCAGCGACGTACGCGAAGCCAAATTTGACGGCGCGAATCTGACGGACTGCAGCCTATACGCGCTTGACCTGACAAATGCAAGCTTCAATAAGACGATCCTTGTACGAACCAATTTCAGCAAGTCGGGGCTTGACGGGGCCAAATTCACAGGAGTAAGACTGACCGACGTGACGTTAACGATGACTGATCTTAGAAAAACGACTTTTGAACGTTGTTTATTTGATGGGGTTGACTTCAAGTACACCGATCTGACCGGGCAGTGTTTTGACGGACAGACGTTTATCGGCGTTAAGTTTGAGAAAGCGGCATTAACCGAGGTTTCGTTCAAGGGCGCTACATTTAAAAATGTTTCTTTCCAGCCTGGGTTTACTCTCACTAATAAGTACTATCGTATGATCAAAACCATCTGCTTTGACGGCGCAACGATGGATAAACTGACCTTTGCGCTGCTCAAAGGAATGGATGCCGACTTGTCGAAAGTTACAGTCATTTAATTTAAGGGAGGGAATCCGATGCAAACCGTGCAAACCAAGTCTATTCAAGTAAAAGGGCTGCAAAAATCCTACAAGCAGCTCCAAGTGCTGAAGGGCGTAGATTTCGAGGTGGAAAAGGGCAGTATTTTCGCTCTCCTCGGCTCTAACGGGGCAGGGAAGACAACGGTTGTCAAAATCCTCACAACGCTGCTCAAACCGGATGGCGGAACCGCCGTCATCAACGGATTCGATGTCGCGTCAAAACCCGATCATGTACGGCAGGCGATCAGTCTGACCGGACAATTTGCAGCCGTGGATGAAATTTTGACCGGCCGGGAAAATCTGATCATGATTGCCAAGCTGAGATACCTCAAAAACCCGCGCCAGGTTGCGGACGACATGTTAAAACGCTTCGGCCTGACTGACGCAGCAGATCGCAGAGTGTCTACTTACTCAGGGGGGATGCGCCGCAGACTCGATATCGCCTTAAGCCTAGTGGGAAAACCGCAGATCATTTTCCTCGACGAACCAACCACCGGGCTTGACCCGGAGGCTCGGATCGAGGTATGGAAAATTGTCAAGGAGCTTGCCGACGGCGGGACGACCGTACTTCTCACCACACAGTATTTGGATGAGGCTGAGCAGCTTGCCGACCGGATTGCCATTCTGCACGAAGGCAGGATTATCGCCAGCGGCACGCTCCCGGAGTTAAAAAAGCTGTTCCCGTCCACCAAGGTGGAGTATGTCGAGAAACAACCGTCGTTAGAGGAGATCTTCCTCGCAATTGTCGGTAAAAAGGAGGGAAAGTAGATGGAAGCGACAAAGAAGCATTTCTTCATCGATATTAGCGTTATGCTTGGACGTTCCATGCGTCACATTTTCCGCAGCATGGATACCATCATCACAGTCACCATCACGCCGATCGCGATGATGCTGTTGTTCGTCTATGTGTTCGGGGGCGCCATTCAAACCGGAACGGATAACTATGTGAATTACCTGTTGCCGGGAATACTCCTTATGGCTATTGCCAGCGGAATTTCCTACACGGCTTTCCGTTTGTTTACCGATGTACAGCGGGGCATATTCGAGCGTTTTCACACCATGCCGATTTCACGTTCCGCCTTGCTTTGGGGGCATGTACTGACTTCGCTTGTATCCAACGCTATATCGGTGGTCGTCATCATTCTCGTAGCGTTGATCATGGGTTTTCGTTCGTCCGCGGGAGTGCTGCCATGGCTTGCCGTAGCTGGTATACTCGCTCTGTTTACGTTAGCCTTAACATGGGTCGCAGCGATAGCCGGACTGTCCGCAAAAACGGTCGATGGTGCGAGCGCCTTTTCCTACCCCCTTATCTTTCTGCCATTTATCAGTTCGGCATTTGTGCCAACCGAGTCGATGCCGACCGTCGTTCGCGTCTTTGCCGAAAATCAGCCGGTGACCTCGATCGTAGAATCCATTCGCGCATTGCTGTCGGGTCAGCCGCTCGAGAATGACATCTGGATCGCGCTTGCGTGGTGCGTCGGAATTATGATAGTGGCTTATATGTTCGCAATGAGGGCGTATAAAAAGAGAGGATAAAAAACATTTGTCAGGTGACAGGAACATGGCCTCATTAATGGCCGCGTCAATCGCGGCTTTTTGTTATGGGATAAAGTTGTTGTAAAATTTGAATGACAAGAACTTTATCTCATTCCCGCGAGATAGTAACTGATTGCCAAGCCAGATACTTGCGGGATGAAATCGAACAGGGGAGTAGTACCCGTTTTTGACCATGTCTGCAATGATAAGTGCATCTTTATGGTCACTTTTAGACGGTGTATTATCCCGGTTTTCCTTGTTCTTTTTGACGAGATGAGGATTAACCAGAACAGGTTCGATGCCTTGCCAAATTAGAGTTACTTGAAGGTTTAATTCTTAATGGAGCAATTATTATCAATGGTGATAAACCGTTACTCACTCAGGCACTCTCGGAAAAACATCTCCCAGAAACCCTCACGGTTATTCGGTTCGGAGAAACTGAGTCCAATGACTATTTTCCGCTTAGCATTGAACATAATCAATCCAGACTTTCATTTAGAGTGAATAGGTATTGCGATGAATTTTCTGTACCTCTGCTTAAACTTGAAAAGTGAGACATAAATTGTCTCGCGTTTTTTCCCGACTCTTTGCCTTTGCTGGATAAAGCTTTATCCGAAAAAACAGGCGAATCGAAGTACTTGATCCTTACTTCCAAATGATGTATATTAATTTTAAATTGACATTTCTGCAGGTCAAAAAAAGGAGGAGCCATGTCACCACGTACCAAAGAACAGAATGATGCGATCCGGGAGATACGGATGAACCAAATTATGCAAGCGGCTGCGGAAGTATACTTGGAGAAGGGCATTCAATTGGAAATACGCGATGTTGCGGTCAAGGCAGAGCTCGGCTACGGAACCGTGTATCATTACTACAAAAATAAGCACATGCTTTTGGAAGATTTACTGTGGGATGCCCTGAATCGAACGGAGTCGGCAGTACTGCCCGCTTTGACGGGGGACGGCGGCAGTTTGCTTAAAGCTGAGTCGTTCTCCAAGCTGCTCCTGCGGAAGTGCATACAGGATCCTTCCGTATTTATTTTGCTTAAAACGATTGCGGATAATTTTCATCACTTCCCGGGAAACCGGTTCATCAAGTTGTTTGCCGATTTTCAGGAACGGATCTATTTGCCGTTTGTGGAAATGATTCGTGAAGGAATCGGTTCCAAATCACCGGTGAAAACAGCTAATCTGATATTTGGCTCGCTTGTTGGCTGCACAGCATTGAACATCCACCACAATATGCGGAACGAGATAGATGTGGAAGGGATCGTCGATATGATTTTTTCAGGCATACAGTCAAAGGAGAGATGAATGGATGGTCATCCTGAAATCGAGAGCAGAAATTGAAGAAATGAGAAAAGCCGGCCGAATTGTCTCTGCTTTTCATCAAGCAATCGCAGGTATGATCCGGCCGGATGTCACGACGCTCGATATCGAGTCGTTCGCGGTGCGGTTCCTGAAGGAGAATGGCGCCAAGGCTTATACGATAGGCTACAACGGCTATCCGTTTGCGACATGTGCGTCTGTCAACGACGTCATTGCGCATGGTTTTCCGAGCCGGAAGCCGCTCAAGGAAGGCGACATCGTGAAAATCGACATCGTCGCGGATGCGGATGGCTGGATCGGCGATTCAGCTTGGTGTTATGCGGTCGGCGAGGTGTCGGAAGAAGCCCGTAATCTGATGCGGGTAACGAAGGAATGCTTATATCTTGGTATCGAAAAAGCTGTCGTCGGAAACCGGATCGGCGATGTGATGCACGCGGTTCAAACCCATGCCGAGCGAAACGGATTCTCGGTGGTGCGCGATCTGCTCGGTCATGGCGTAGGAAGGGAGATGCACGAGGAACCTAGTTATACCCACGTCGGGAATCCGGGCAAAGGGTTCCGCTTGAAGGAAGGGATGGTTTTTACGATCGAGCCGATGCTAAATGCCGGAAAAGCGTTAATGACGATTGATGCCGACGGATGGACCGCCAGAACCGCTGACGGCTCGCTTTCCGCACAGTACGAGCATACGGTCGCCATTACTGCGGATGGCCCAATTATATTGACCGCACAATAGAATTCAATCCTTTTATTTGTTCAAATTTAATTTTGAGCGGCGATTTCCTCTTCCAGATTTCAAGCAAAAAATCAGCCACTGTTCGCATGTTTGTGAAAGAGCCGATTTTTGTTTTTCTTGAATTGCTTCGGATCTCTCCCTGGTTATGCTCCAGAAGATCCGAACATATGCACAGGACATATATCGTAAGAATACAAAAAACCGCAAGTTTGCGGTTTGCGGCATTTAAGCGTGTATTTTTTGTCGTCCTTTACTTTTGAGGTTGAGGCTTTTTTTCCTATATAATTTCCCTTGAGCAAAAACTACGGGATTCCTATTAATAAAACTAATGAAATAGTAATAGAAAACTTATGAAATTATTTGAAGGTATAAGTCCAATCATCCTGCATTTTAATGTAGAGATGCGAAGCCGGTCCCGAGAATGAGACTCCAAGTGTCGGGTGACAAGAACATATACACTTAAGAAGTCGCGTTAATTGCGGCTTTTTTTATTTTTAACGATATATGTTCTTGTCAAAAGTCTATACAAGAACATATATCGTTTGCCGATTTGGGAAAAGAACATGTATTGTTCCCCTCCATTGAGAGGAGTTCTTAATTAGCACACCAACAAAAGCTGATTGGTTACGAAATGGTCATATTTTAAGTAGTTACGGACATTTTTACTCCCGTTTTATCTTCCACGATCACGACTCTTGTAAGTTGTTTACCGGATTTTATTTGATGCTACTTACGCTGCATCTATTCATTAAAAAAATAGGGGGAACGAAGGGCAAGTTAGTCTTTTTGATAGCGCGGTGGTCGGCCCGATGTTCGGCATGGGGGCGATACAGCTTTATTGTTACATCAACTGATCGTAAAAACGAAAATAAAGGTCGAAATATTGGATGTGAACCTCCATATATTTCCGGTAGAATGAAAACAAGGGGGTGATACGGCAGTAAGGTTATCTAATCCAGGTCGCCTATTAGATCGATTTCGGACAATTTCTGGCGGGAGTCATACATTTCAATCTGAGAAAAAGGTGGATTTTGCTATGGGAAGAAGTTATTACGGAATTATCGAGATAACGGATCATGGTCCTTACGTTACCAAACTGGTGCTTCCCATGCCGGTGAACGTGAAGGCGGAAGCGGTGAAGCCGGAATGCTTTAGTGTATATGTGGTGCGGAAGGACAAGAAGGGTGAGATCCTGAAAATTTCGAGAAACTGGTTAGAGAAGACGGATAAGGAGTTAAGCAAGGGCTACTGCGTGGTGAAAGCCGCTTATCCTTCCTGCCACCATGGCGTACGGAAAGAGGAAGGGGAATTCGTAACTCTGGAAATGAAGTATGGACCGCTCGATTCTTTATCCGCTGCAATTGCCTGTCCGAACGACTTCAACGAGTTTATCATCAGCGATTACCAGATTACCCAGATTGCAGAAATTCCGGCGGATGAAGAGAAGCTGACGGGATTGGTATTTGACCTGTGTGCAGGCAATACCATGAAACAGGCGGAAAAGTTCCTACACGGCATTTCCTCCTATGAAGAGGAGGCGCTAAAGTATGGCTACTTCGTGCCGCAGACTGGAAACGGCAAGCGGCCACTCATTATCTGGTTGCACGGAGCTGGAGAGGGCGGACAGGATCCGACTATCGCTTATACGAGCAACAAGGTGGTGAACCTGGCCAGCGATGCAATCCAAGCCAAATTTGGCGGAGCTTACATTTTAGTACCGCAGACACCGACTTTTTGGATGAACGACGGCAGCGGACAGTACGGCAGGACAGGTAAGTCCAAGTATGGGGTGACATTGAAGGCTCTGATTGATGAGTTCATTGCCAGGAATGATGCGGCAATCGACACTAACCGGATCTATATCGGCGGCTGCTCCAATGGGGGATTTATGACCATGCGTATGGTGCTGGACTATCCGGATTTCTTCGCTGCTGCTTATCCGGTTTGCGAAGCGTTGTTTAATGAGGTCATCAGTGATGCGGATATCGAGACGATTAAACATGTGCCGATTTGGTTTACCCATTCCAAGGATGATTTGATTGTGAAGCCGGAGGAAACGGTAATACCGACTTATAAGCGCTTGATTAAGGCCGGTGCGAAGAATGTGCATTTTTCGTTCTTTGAAAAGGTTGTGGACATCCATGGCTTGTTTGCGGATGAAAAGGGAGAGCCGTTTAACTATATAGGGCATTTCTCCTGGATATATGCCCTGAACGATGACTGTCACCTGGATTATGACGGGAAGCCGGTCGTGGTGGAGGGTAAGGAAGTATCTCTGATGGATTGGCTTGCCATGCAGAGCAAGTAAACGAAAAACATATAAGAGAAGAAAAAATGATATGAGATCGTATATTCCACTAATAGTTTAATAGTTGCAATGGATGTATTTGACAACCCAAGTCAAGAAAATAAATAATTCGAAATTTATGTCGAGCGATATGTATCTAAACTGTTATTTTAAAAACGATCTTATAAACGCGCTGCCAATGATGGCAGCGCGTTTATTATTGATGACGCAAAGATAATTGTTCCCGAATGAATGATGTCGAGTGTCATGAATATAAATCTGAGATCTATTTTTCAATCCGGGTAACGCGCGATCGGGGGTAACGATATATGTTCTTGTCCTTTAACGATATATGTCCTTGTCATCCGACAAGCAAAAAATGGTGGCGGCAAGGGATTAAAACGATTTATAGACATTTGTACAAAATACGAGTTTTGTGAAGAAGTTCATTGGGAACAAGCTCGGATGGTATTCCTTGTGTCACAATCATGCTTGTCGGACGACAAGAACTTCTATACAAAAACGACAAGAACTTCTATACATAAATGCTTATCACTCTTCGCGCTGCGAATAATTCGGACATTTGTATTCTGTAATCCGCTTATTAATTTGTTCTGTGTAATACGCAACCTCAATATAATCTTTGGTTGGCATCTTCAGCTTGAAAATAAATTTTGAAATGCTGACTTGCTTCATTGGATAGATATTGGTCCATCTGGGAACAGTTTTAGAATTACTCCTATCACCTGCAATCAGTAACCATTCATCAAAGAATTTAAAACAAAAATCTGCTGTGAATTTTTTAATACCCATCGCAGTAATTGGAAATTCCTCTCTTTTAGCTTATTAATCTCAAAGTATTGTTCGTACAGATATTTGAGCTCGTCTCCAATCAGTTTTGTGGAAAAGAGTAAATGTGTTCCATTTAATGTCTTTATATCGTCAATTTCTATATCGTCTGCCCTACTATTTTCACGATAGAAATTGGAATTCTTTAAAATAGATTGTCTCCAAAAAACATAAGCATAAGCATATGGACAAATCCTGGGGAATTCTACCTGACCAGTATTTCGGAGATCCCTAAATTGTTTAATGCAATGGGTATGTTTATGTAGAATCGTCTTACGTAAGTGTCGATCGATTGACTTAAATATATCTTTGTTATCGTCCAATATTGCTTTGTTCTGTTCTATAGTTAATCTGGCATTACCTCCTCCTATCATATTGTCTTGAATGGAAAAGCGTCGTATTTGCTGCGGCTTTATACGACACATCAATTCTAAGTTGGTTTGTTGTGGGAGAAAAATCCATGTGTCCTCCTCTACTGCTCCCCCATAATTTGATATCCATTGGAGAACGGACGAATTTTGCAGCTCATATGCCTTATCCCAATCCCGCCATAACCATTTAATTGGATTAGATTACGATGATATCCCTTATTTCATTTCCGGATAGATGAAGCCAATACCCATCCATTTTATCCTCTAACAGCTGTGGGTCATCTCCAATGAAATATGTAGAGTTCTTAAATGCTTCCCTAAAATCAGGTTTTAGTACATAGCCGGTGTACTCCCCATCCCGAAACCGACACATCCAATAGATCCCCTCATGAGCAACCATATTACAAACGCCATTGAAGATATCAGCAACATCATCGATGTTAAGGGCTTGTCCGTCCATCGTCTGGATCTGCGTTATAAGTGTCTCTTTTTCTTCAGGCAATAAATAATTCGAAAAGAAATCTCGTATGATCTTAAACTTTTCCGTAATGGCCTTTTGATTGGTCGTCTTATAAAGGGCTTCGATCGTCATAATCCAATACTGAACCTGGATGCCGTTAAGATTAGTGTTTTCGTCCAGTCTATAAGCATTGTCGGCCATAGTGATCCCGCGAACCAACTGGTGCATCGTTCGTTTTGTGACAACATCCTGTTGCTCACAAACAAGGATGAATTGCTCAGCTTCGTCTTCAGTTCTAAAGAACGGTCTGAACAGCGAAAGATAGGTTGGTAAGTTGAGTCGTAATGATTCAGCATCTAACTGCTTTTTTACATCTTCAGGAATCATTGTTACCTCCTAAATTTTTCATTTAATTGTACCCGTTTCTTCTCAGTTGCGATGTGATAGGAAACGGGATTTATTCTTTCAACTATGCGTTATAAAATCCTCCACTTGTTCTAAACTCACTTTAAGACGGGTTGCAAGAACGCCATTCCAACGCGGATACGATATGAAACTTTTGGCCGCAGTTACAGATCTGTGGAGAATTGAAAATTTACAACGAGAGTACAGGAGGTGAACTCATATGTTTATGGATATTTTTATTTCGATAATAGCAAATGCAATTTTCCACTTCGTAGTAAATTACCGAAACCGCATTGAGAAGAGATGATACGGAGGCTTTCCGGCCTCCTCACATACGTCACATCAAGGGGAAGCGGGTGAATTCCCTTTTGTCCCCTACCCCGCTTCACATGCCACACCGTACTTTTTGAATTGAGCTTCCAATTTATCGATCAGATAATCCCGCGCCTTTTCGGTAATCTGGATATGCGACTTTTGATGATGCGTCGATAAGATTTCTACTGGATGCTGCTTGCGGTTTGGATATAGGTCCGCTCCCAAGTCACGACAAAGCTCAGTTAACGATACTCCGAATTTGATAGGGGCGTGCAGGTAACGTCCATTGTGCAACTCCACATAATAAGGGTAACGGCCGGCGGTTTCTCTGTAGAAGCGATCCTCCGGACCGACCACATTGCCCGGATTAAACCCCTTCGTTTCGGCGTAACCAATGATTATCGGAGTCCCTTGTCCCTGCAAATCGTAGCTAACGACGGCTATAAATACCAATTGACCTTCTTTAATTCCTGATGGCCTTCGTCTGAAAAAGGTTCGGTCCATATGTTCATACAGGTCACGCTTCCGCTCGAGGTAGATGCGGTTGTTCGGTACGCGGTCATCGCCATTCCCCTCGAACTTGAACCATATGCCGGTATTTCGCCGCTCATCTTTGTCGGCATCTTCCTTCAAGGAAGTCTCGATGAAATCGGAGTTCGCATCCGTGGCAGCCGGTAGTCCAAGTTCTGCGGAGTGGGATATATCCTCAAGTTTTGCTCCCCACTTGAAGTTATTGTATTCAACAAGGGTCGAATCCTTCTTCTTCCCTTTTCGTCCAGGGAGAGATTCATTAATTTTCGCCTTCTCTCGATCGATCATCTTCTGGGAAACGAGCCAATCACCAGATTGCTGAATTCGGTCCAATAATCCGAAGAAGTAATCTAAACACTCCTCTGAAAATGCCGGCTCCTGCTCCATATACATGCCAAATTCATGATTTTTATAAAATCCTTTGAATGTAAAGTTAGCGGAACCAGTTATGACGGATTGCCCGTCAAAGATATAAAGCTTTGAATGAAGGTCCTGTAAGGCATAAATTTTCGCTCCGGCCTGTAGCAAGTTTAGTCGTTCCACAAGCACAAGCAGCTCTTGACCAAATGAAATATGAGGTAGCACAACAATTTGGAATTCAATGGTCTCCAGATGGTTACAATGGGAATATGACTACACGTGATGCAGGTACTATTGGTGGAAACATCACTAGAGCTTTAATTCAAATGGCAGAACAATCCCTTGGCTCAGCAGGAGCAAGAAGATTCTAATTGCAAATAAGAAATAGCCTTCCTCAATCTCATAAAGAGACTAGGAGGGCTATTTAAATTGAACATTATTTCGGGAATTGCAACATGAAACTAAGCAGTTGAAAGGAATCAGGGTCAAAATATTCGAGGTTTGGAACTTGCTTAGCTTCACCGGATTTTGCGGCGCGGGCACCTGTGCGGGACTCTATTCTGGATCGTGGATAAACCGGACGCCCTCGTGCTTCTCGGCATGAAGAAGCGGGACTTAACGACGGGGCAATGGCAAATTATGCTACACAACAATTCGAATCAGGATATCTCTATTGATGTCTTTACCCTGGAGGAAGAACTCGTCGGGAATATCGATGTCACGACGTGGTTATAGGAGGCGAAGCCGTAATGGCAAAACATGAATTTTGGCGTAGAAAACTTCACAAAGTCCCCGCTCAACTTAATCCTTTTCGATTGAAGCCGCTCGAAGTTTCCAAGCCGATCCTCGTAAAGCCTAGCGTCGATCCTGCCGGTTACAAGAGACGAATCCGCCAAGTCGTGTGGAGCTGTCGAGTCAAGCACGTGCCCGGTGACATGGATTATGTCCAAGTGTATTTGGCAAACAAGAAAATCGGAATTGCCTCCTCCGATCCCGGAGCTTGGGAGATTATATTGTACAACGCGACCGGCGAAGAAGTGACCGTCGACGTCTTCGGGATCGAGGAAGAAATGATCGGAAAGGTCGATATCGTCTAGTCGCCCGTTCGCCAGCGAGAACAACAAGGAGGTGATACTTTTGATGGAACAAATCGAAGTCAGCCTTTATATGACAGGCGAATCCTATCCCTTTAAGACGCTTTGGCTAAGCTTCTCGGATTTCGGGGTGAATACGGCCTGCAAATTCGCAGAGTCGATCTGTTAGTTCTTCTTTGAATAAACGTGTTCCAAAAAGTTTTACCTTTTTCAGCTAATTGTTCTTAATTTCTATACCATGCCCCCCATTAATAGAAATATTCAGGCAACGGATTCGACAATTGATGAAGCAATCCTGCCCGTTAGCATTCCTGTAGAGCGTTAATTATCAGCTTTGCAAAAAAAGAAGCGCCTCGGTACGATGGGAGTACGCAACGGGTCATAGCCCTAAAAATCCCGTGAAAACCTCCAAGGGCAGTGTGGAGAATGCGTGCAGTAAATGGAAGTATATGGGGCGTCAATATTCCCCCTTTATTCCGTGCGCCTTCATGTTGCCGAAGTCTAACACGGAGTTCCCCTTCTTGTCTTTCAACCCTTACTAACCGGGCGAAATCCTGTGAATAAGCGAGCATTCGTGAGAAAAACACATCGTACCAAGGGAGCTTAATAATCATATCCCTCCCATGTTATTTTTGTCGCCAATCCAGTAATACGGGATTATCACGTCGCAAATTAAACGACAATTAAATCTGTACAAATGAAAATGAACCTTGATTTCTCAGGGTTCTTTTTCGGGATTCTTATGTCGCTGTACTTAAAAAAAATAAAAAAAAGAAAAAAATTTTAAGTTTTTCTAAAATCCTGTTTGAAATCGCATGTAAATGGTAATTGATGTTTTTAGTGATTAACTTTTTGTCTCAATAACAATGCTTAGTTCGGCACTAAAAGCCCCATTAATATATCACAATAAATCAGGAGGAATAAATTTGAAACTTAGTTTATTACGCGATATATTTGGATATCCACACATCGATAGAAGACCACACCATATCATTAGGCCTCAACATCCACATTTATGGACTATAACCTATATGGCTGAGAGTATCTATAATCTTGACCGATACAATGCCGATAAAGCATTTTTCAATCAACTCTTCAAGAATCAGTGTTCGTATGACATTTCAATTGAAGATATGTGTCATAAACCATTAACTACACCTAAAATAACCACAAATGCAGATCAAATCGATCCTAAAAGTAAAACCATTCTATCTGATTACGAGGATTTAAAAAGAATCTATGATGCTGGTATTAAAGCGAATGAGAACCGAGTCTTCGATTCACAACAACCGGACTACGGCTTCCCAATAACCAGTATTATCTTTATATATTTAGATGGAAAAAAATTTCAAAACGGAAAAACTGAAGGCGTAGCGATTCCTTCTAATGAACCCAATAAACTACCATATGTAATTCTTCTATCAACAGAGGCGGAGTCCTCAGTATATTCTCATGAAATTGGGCATGTACTAAACAACAGTAATAAAAATGGAAACAAAGATGATCCTGATTTCATTAAAGCAGATCCTGCAAACGGTGTTGAGGAAGATAGGGCCCATAACAAAAATCCAGATAATATAATGTATCCAAGTGCTGGAACGTTACTGACGGCTGACCAGTGCACAAAGTTTAGAGATAGTGTTCTTATTTATAGACCTTGAGAAAGCTAGAAAAACCGGTAATCTCTTTAAATGTTCGCCTTGCTTTTAGCAGATCTTCTCACTGCGGTGGCCACCCAACATGATGAAAGGGTCCAGACTGAAGGTCTGAACCCTTTCTTACTTGCTGGGTATCCTACGAGCAGCAATGATCACAAACTACAGATCCTGAGCGGATATGCGCTGGAATCCAGTAACCGCCACGAAAATGACCCCTTACCTAATGAGCGCTGCGCACATGCACTTCAACATGAACGCTCTTTGGAAAAGAACAATACAATTTCATTTCGGGTTCCTCCTTTCCTCAAGACCAGAGGTAAAGGAGTGAGAAGACAGCCTGCTATTTCATCTCAATATCCCATTTTTATAAATATGTATTAGGGCTTAAAGCCTTGTTCATCAAGCTTTCTTATATGATGTGCCACATTATATGATACGTTTTTTCTTTCATCAAAAAATAAGTTCATGTCCCTGCTCGGATTCGTTAACAAGCGTCAGGTCTTCTAAAATACCTGCTTCAGATCAGTTCATTGCTTCCCTGGCTCCACCCGCGGTGGCGCAGCGGCCGTGTCTCTTCTATCAATAGTCATGCTGCAGGCGCGTCGCGCCGCTCGCGATCCGGACGACGGCGCGCGGCGAGCTGTAAACTGCCCGGGGCTCTTATCTCACAATCGTGCATTCCAAGCCGTGCATGCACACAATATTGAAGTAAAACGAATGACGAAAATGCAGTCCATGATGAAGTTGATTGGGAAATTGGCTCGAATGCTTGTAGCCATGGCGCGAGAAGGACAAACTTTCTCCGCGGATAAAGCTCAACCGCCACTAGCAGCTTAACAACTAAATTCGCAACCCAGACACGTAGATTAGCTCGTTCGCAGGATTTCACAAAGAAAGCACGGAGTACCGAGATTTTTACGCTTTAGGGCTTAGACCCGTTCCGTTAACGTTGATCGGACTCCACACCTTGGTTAGATAGGACGAAGGAATGTAAGGGCTTAGACCCGTTGAGATTTGGGAGAGTGAATCCCAAGGACCTTGTGGAGAAAGATGTGCAGCAAAACTTTCTGTGGAAGATGTTGTAAATAGACCGACGCCTTCTATTCCCGCATGCCCTCAAACGGAACCGCCTAACCCATGTTATGTAATCCTTTAAACTCCTATTTAAACATGCATGTGAAATCCTGCGAATTCGCGAGTATTCGTGAGAAAAACCTTATTCTCTGAGGGAGAAATCAACTATTGAATATAATTCTCTCTTATTTATAGAAACTAATTCGTGACACTTAAATCATCTCTAAAAATAATTGTCTAATTATTTCCAAATGGCTCATTTACAAAGCTCACAAGAATATAACGAGCGGGCGGTGGGAGAACAGTCGTGCTGCCCATGAAATGTAACCATTCTTTTACTTCTTTAACTTTAGCCAAACCCATTGTACCTGATCGATAATAAATTTCCTCAAAATATTTTGGGAAGTCACTCTTTTTCTTGTAAAAGTCTGATTTACTTTTTCCAGTAATGGATGGATTCTTAAGTAAGTCTTCAATAATCCTATCTTGGTTTGTGGTCAATTGAATACCAAGTTCCACTCCAGATTCAGTATGTTTATTTAAATCTATGTAGTTCTTTTTGAAAGAAAGAGAAGATCCTTTCTTAGTAACCAAATTCGATTTAATTGTATGCGCAAAGCAATATTTTAAACCGTTCTTCCTAGGATCTAGTGTACTGTTTTCTAAAAAGTTATAAAAGAAATACATTGGAATAAAACCAGCGATAATAGATTGATCAATAAGTTGATTTAATTGGTAGGGTCCGCCCTTCCCAATTAGGTGATCTAATTCTTTATACCAGGGCTTTCTGGGACGATGTATAAGTTTTTTTGACTGTATTCGCAAAGTAAGTGCAATAGCATCTCCTTTTCCTTTATCCTCATATACAATCCACCATTCTATATCAGCACCACTTACTTTTTCTTCTGGATGCTTGATTGCTATCTGAATATTGTTATTACTAAGTAGCCGTCTGACTGTTTCATCAGTAATTGTTGTTTCAACATCATCCGTCTCATAAATAGCATTCCAAATCCATTCAGATAGATCTCCCATAGTAGTTGAAAGCATTACATTATCCCCTTTGGCGAAAAATAGTTCTTTGCTAATTCCTCAATATTTTATTCGCTAATTAGTGCACCGATCCTTTCTAATGCATTTGCGTAATATGCCCGTTAGCATTCCTGTAGAATGTTAATTATCAGCTTTGCAAAAAAAGAAGCGCCTCGGTACGATGGGAGTACGCAACGGGTCATAGCCCTAAAAATCCCGTGAAAACCTCCAAGGGCGGTGTGGAGAATGCATGCAGTAAATGGAAGTATATGGGGCGTCAATATTCCCCCTTTATTCCCGTGCGCCTTCATGTTGCCGAAGTCTAACACGGAGTTCCCCTTCTTGTTTTTCACCCCTTACCATCTGGGCGAAATCCTGCGAATAAGCGAGCATTCGTGAGAAAATCATATCGTACCAAGGGAGCTTAATAACTCGTGTACTTTTGGTTCCCGGGATTGTATAGAAGTTCTTGTCCTGGTACGGCTTTGTATAGAAGTTCTTGTCTTGCGCAAACGACAAGAACTTCTATACAATAAATAAAAAAGCCGCAGTATATGTGACTTTCATTGTATTGATGTTCTTGTCGTCCGACATCGGACGTCAAGTACTTCTATACAAAAACGACAAGAACTTCTATACATATACGTATTCTCACTTCTGCCCGCAGCATTACCACGCTACGGGAATGGCGGGTATCCGAACTCAATACCAAGTTATTTTTCAAATTTTACGCTTCCGAATCCATGAGACCGATGAATTCCCGGATCGGCTGTCGTCTATATAAACGAAGGCATAAATGAACACAAACTAATTTGACGAAGAGGTGTTTTGAAAATGGCATTAACGTCCGCATTCACGAGCTTCAACCTGCCTGTAAAAAACGTAGAACAATCGAAAGCGTTCTTCACCGGACTCGGATTCGAGCTCAACCCGCAATTCCCCGAGAACGAGAATTCGGTAGCCATCGTGATCGGCGACAACCTGCAGGTCATGCTGATCAATCAAGCATTCTTTAATACGCTCACGGAGAAGGAATCCGTCGATACGAGCAAGTATGCGCAGATGACGATCGCATTGGCCTTCGAGAGCCGGGAAAAGGTCGATGAAATCGTGAATACCGCGGTCTCCTTGGGCGGGAAATTGCACGCTGAACCTGAAGATCATGGATTCATGTATCATTGGGGCTTCGTGGACTTGGACGGCCATCTGTGGGCCATTAACTACATGAACATGGATGCGGCACAAGGTTAAGGCTAACGGAGAGCACGCTCGTACTAGGGTTCAAAAAGAAAGACGCCGGGCATCTTCCCCGGCGTCTTCATCGCGATGATTAGTTTTGTTCGGTATAGGCTTTGAACTTGTCCATGATCGCTTGCCAGCCTGCTTGCTGGAACTCGACGGGATTGGAGCTTTCCGCGTCGAACGTTTCAATGACCTTCGTCTCATTCCCTTGATCGACGAAAGCAATATCCACTCTTCTTCCGTCTTCCATGGTGTAGCCGATCGCCTCATGCCGATGCACGACATCGTAGAAGCCGCCAAAATCAAAGCCCATGCTGCCATCCTTAGCTTCCATCCGTGTCAGAAACTTGCCGCCCACCCGCAGATCGTTTTCGGCTCTCGGCGCGTGCCAGTCCTCGGACGCTTGATTCCACCGTGATGTGATCCGGCTCGGTCCAATAGCGCCATACCTTCTCGACAGGGGCTTGAATGACGGCTTGCACGGTTAGTTTCGTCGGTTGACTCGTTTCCAATTTAAATAGACACCTCTCTCATGATATTCGTCGTTTGGTTTTTCTCAATGATATAGACGTAAGCCAATGACGAAATTCATTGGTCAATTCGCTCAGGCAGCCCAAATCGGGAAAATAATGGCGTATGAATGAAGTTTTGAACGTGCAGGATTTGATTTTCTTTGATTTCGATGACGTGGATGCCCCAAGGTACCAGGCTAGAGCCCCCTTTGCCCGGCATATACTGGGCCAACGCCGGATAACCGCCATTCACCGTAATGGGCACAAATCGCGAACCTTCGCAATGCCAGCGAGTAAGCGAATAGAAGGCGGACAAATCTTCCTTGCCGCGGATCCACATCTCGAAGGGCGGCATCGACATGCAGCCTTCCTCGTGGAACAACGCGACGAGCGCAGCAATATCGAATTGCTCGAAGGCCTCCACATACCGGGACAGCAGCTGCTGCTCCGGTTGAACGTCCATGCTGCTGAGCTCATCCGAGCGAAGCTGCGCCCGGTCCATCGTCTCTCGGGCTCTTTGCAAGGCGCTGTTCACCGCTGCCGGCTACATCGCCAACGTTTCCGCGATCTGCTTGGAGGACCATTCAAATACATCCTTCAAAATGAGTACCGCGCGCTGCCGCGGAGGCAAGGTCTGCAGGAGAGCGATGAAGCACAGTTGAAGGGTATCTCTGCGGACGAGCCGATCCTCCGGATTGCCCCCAAAGTCGGGAGACGGCCAGATCCAGGCAGAGTCCGGCAGTGTGTCGCGCGGCTCGACGATGGCGACGGCCGGGTCGAACAGGTCAACGGGAAGCGCGCGGCGTTTGGATTGTCTCAGCTTGTCCAAGCACAAGTTGGAGGCAATCCGATAGACCCAAGTTTTGAACGAGGAATCCTGTCTGAACGTGCTCCAGCTCTGCCAGACCCGAATACTCGTCTCCTGAACGGCATCGTCCGCATCGTCCATGGAGCCAAGCATTCGGTAACAGAACGAGGTTAAGCCCGGCTTCAAGCTTGCAAATAATGGTTCGTCAAATGCTGTCTCGTTCATCGCGGCCTCCCTTAACGATCTCCCCGAAGAGCGGTACCTTCAACCCCCCCTCTTTCGCAGAAATACCATACTACACATTTTACACTTCCAATACTTGGATAGTTGCGCTAACTGCCATTTAGTTCAACAAACCGGCTGCTATCATATTGATCTCAACTAACGTACCCGTTAGTTTAATCATTCCGAGCTATGTTTCGAATTATAAGCTCTGGTGAGTCTGATGTTGAATACCAATCAAAATGAGAATGACCAATGTATGAGGAAGCCAAATATGCACAATAGTTCGTCAGTAACTCTAAACCTAATTTTGAAGCGTTTAAAGTGGCTAAGTGATTATCGGCGTGAATTCTTAACTGTTTTTTGTACTTCCAGCTTTCCCAATTATCCCAGACTGACTCATCATGGGAGCTTACCATTGTTAATTCAAAATTCTTCTTCACCTTTGATTGATTAAGGGCAATTTTTATTTCTTTAATTACTTTCCTACTCAACGGGTTAATAGCTCCGTTGAAAATAAAAAGATCAGCATTATTAGGGTCTTCCCGTTGAAGATAAAGGACATCGTTAGTTTCATTGACTTGCTTAAAGAGGCTTGACATCAAGAACATTTCTGGAGAATCTGTTGCATCAATAAGTAAGAAGTGTCCCAGTTCTTCTTTCACAATAACTCCAATTTCTTTTTGATGAAGATGTAATACAGATAAATTCAGTGACCCTACTTTAAGCTCGTTTCGATCCACAACCAAAGTACTGCCTCCGTCCAAATTCCAAAGTAATAACTTTAGAATAACTGGTTTCAGATGTACGGTAAAGAATGGTGTTATTCGAACTATCCTGCCCGTTAACGAAGAACTACCACGCGGCAGTCCTTTAGGTGTTCAACTATCGTTCTCCGTTAACGTAATAAGTCATCTCACCTGGCCATGCCAATAAATTTCATCCTTCACTTCACTATAAACAAAGAAGCAGCTGTCTTCACTTGCT
>NZ_JBWDNW010000003.1:0-420186 GCF_056269405.1 Paenibacillus sp. J2L1-98
TGTTTAGTTTCGTGAAATGAAACTAAACAGCGCTTTTTTCAAACAGTATGAAAATTTAGTTAGCAAAATGAAACTAAATCATAATCCGATGTATCAGCATGGGTTTGAGAATGTAAAAGGTAAGCGTGTCCCGCAGGGACGAAGCGAGTCAAGGAGAAGCGAAACTTACAGCCGCCTGATTCGCACTTACGTTAGTCCAATTGCAGGTGTCCAGAGGACGCAGTCCTCGGGGCCCTCCCTTGGAAGGGAGGGTTTGGGAGGGTTCGAAAGCACTTAAAGGGTTCGAAAGCACTCAGAGGGTTCGCAAGCACTCAGAATTTGTAAGCACTTAAAAGGTTCAAAGAGCCTTTAGCCTTGACTTCGAACGAGCCATCTGCTAATCTCACCTTCAGAGAAAAGGCGGGTGTAAGCATGATCATCGGCATCGGAAATGATTTATCGGATATTACGCGAATAGCAAAAATATTGGAAGGGAGCACAGGCGGACGATTTATGGAGCGTGTGCTGTCCGCAGGCGAACGTGAGCTGGCTGCGCAGTATTCGGGTGAGCGGCTGAGCCAATTTACGGCTGGGCGGTTCGCGGCGAAGGAAGCGGTCGTGAAAGCTTTTGGCTGCGGCATCGGTAATGTTATCGGATTTACGGACATTGAAATATTGCGGGGAAGCTGCGGCAAGCCGGAGTGCAGTCTATCTTCCGCCGCATGGGACCGCCTCGGCTTTAGTCCTGAATCGGTGCGGATTCACGTAACGATTACGCATGAGCATAAGCTGGCTTCTGCTTTTGCCGTTGCAGAACGGATAACGTAGTAACCTTTTGCCTATACTTGGAATGTAATATACCAAGTCAGCTAGTCGAGAGGGGATGGCGGCAGTGCAGGAGCAGCGGCAGCAAAAGACGAAGCGTCGCTTTAAAACGGGGCAGTGGGTCGAAATTGACGGCTTGTATTCGGACGATTGGGGCGGAGATCTGGTGCTGGTGCAGGGCGATCTGTTTCCGATGCACCCCCAAATGGGTGAAACGCATTGGACGTACGCAGGCCAATCCGCTCTTCATTTCACGAAATCTCCCAAAATAAATGGACACCATATCGGCTATTAGGCTGATAAAAAAAGGATGCCAGCAGCAGTAATGTCTGCTTCGGCATCCTTTTCTGTTTATTATCTTAGCTTCGGCATCCCTTTCTGTCTATCATCGAAGCTGCCGCAGCCGTTACTTTTTGCTTGCTAACCATTCGGCTAGTCCGGCAATCTCTTCGGAAGTCAGGCGATCCTTGAAGGCAGGCATCGAGCCTTCTCCCTGCTCAATTTGCTTCGTAATATCCGAAGCGCTCATGCGTGCGCCGACCTTCTGAAGATTCGTTGCAGGGCCTACTCTGCCTTGCAGCCCGGTGCCGTGACAGCTGACGCAATTCGCCTTGTAGACGGAGACCACCTCGGCAGGTCCATCCAGCGCGCTGCTTCTCTCCGCAGCACTATCGCCTCCGCAGCCTGCCAGAGCAACCAGTAGTCCCGCAGAAGCAATAAGCGTTATTCCAACAGTCAGCAAACGATTAAAAGGCATAGAAAGCTCCTCCTTACTAATTTCAATATTTTGGAAATTTTGGACTTGTTCGGGACATTCACAGGACGTCCATATGAATTTTAATCGTTAATTCGTATAATAGAGTAGGCAGATGACTATTCATAGAGGACATGAAATACATTATATCGCAGTATTACCTACAGGAGAATTCATGAAACCGACAATAGAAAGCATTTTGAAAAACCAATTAAAAAAAATCCAAGCTGAGGTTATTATGGCCGCCTATTCGGAGAGCTTGCCAGGCTGGACCGAGCAAAAATCCGAGCCGGATTTTTACCGTTTCTGTTACACGGACAAGGGTGAAGCTTGGCTGAACGTACAAAATGAGAGGTATATCGCACAGCCGGGCACGCTTTATTTACTGCCTGCGGGAACGGTCCAATCGTTTGGCACGGAAGGCGACGAGCCTTTTGGCCGCTATTGGTGCCATTTTCGTTTAGAGCTTGGGGATATTGAGTTTATAAATTCGTTACAGTTGCCGCCATTCGTATATGTGCAGGACAAGCAGATGATGAATGAGCTTTTTTCCAAAATGGAATCGTATCAGCACAGCGCCTCTATCACGAGAGAGCTGCGTCTGAAGGCGGTTTTACTGGAGATGATCGCCTTCTATTTGGATGAAAGCCATGTCCAGAGGCAAACGCTCCAAGACCCAGGCTTTGGAGTAAAATGGAATGAGGTGCTCGCATATATCGAAGCCAATTTGCATGCGAACATTCAAATCGAAGAGCTCGCTAAATTCGCCTTCCTGCATCCAAACTATTTCATTACTTCCTTCAAGAGCATCATGGGCTGCTCGCCGATCCAGTATGTGACGAATCGCCGAATCGCGCATGCCATGCGGCTGCTTATGGATACGGATCTTCCGGTGGCAGCCATCGCGAAGCAGGTGGGCATGCAAAATCATTATTTATCAAGGCTGTTCAAAAGATATACGGGCCTCACGCCGGTTCAATATCGCCGGATCAGCAAGCAAAGCGCGGGCAATCGAGTGGATTTGACAGAGACAACGGGCGAGAAGGAGAATAGTTAATGGAACAGGAAGACATTAATACATTTTTTAGCACGGAGCTGCTTGCCTGGTACCGGCTGATTAAACGGGATTTGCCATGGCGGATGAACCGGGACCCTTATCGGGTATGGGTATCGGAAATTATGCTGCAGCAGACGAGGGTAGATACCGTCATACCTTTTTACAATAATTTCATGAGTAAGTTTCCCACTGTGCGGGCGCTTGCGGAAGCGCCCGAGACGGAAGTGCTCAAAAGTTGGGAGGGTCTCGGATACTACTCGCGCGCACGGAATTTGCAGGCAGGCGCCAAAGAAGTGGTGGCGCGCTATGGCGGCATTGTGCCTGATGATAAGACGTCCGTGGCCGGACTGAAGGGCGTCGGTCCTTACACAAGCGGCGCGATTATGAGCATTGCGTTTAACCGTCCGGAGCCTGCGGTTGACGGCAACGTCATGCGTGTGCTTTCACGTTATTTTTGCTTGGAGGACGATATTGCGAAGCCGTCTACGAGAGCGGGCATTGAGAAGCTGGCTGCCTCTCTTATTCCCGAAGGCGCTGCAGGCGATTTTAACCAAGCGCTTATGGAACTCGGGGCACTCGTATGTACGCCGAAATCGCCAAGCTGCCTGCCATGTCCCGTGATGGAGCATTGCGCAGCTAGGCTTGCGGGCAGAGAGGCGGAGTTGCCGATTAAGACGAAGGCGAAGCCGCCGCGTCCGGAATACAGAGCGGCAGCCATAGTTGTAGGCAGCGGCGAGAATGCAGGCAAAGTGCTCGTAAGACAGCGTCCGGATACCGGGCTGCTTGCCCAGATGTGGGAGCTGCCGCATCTGCTGCTATCGCCGGATCAGGCGAAATGGCTGGCCGAGACGGCGCCGAAGGAGCAAGACGAGCTGGGCGAGATGATCAGCCGCATGCTCGAGGAGGATACGGGGCTGCTTATCCGTCCGCGCAGCTGGTTTGTGGATGCCGACCATATTTTTAGCCATATTCTTTGGAAAATGCGGTTTTACTTGACGGATTTGGGCGAAGAGGCTTGTTCTCCTGCGGAGGCGGCTGCGGCTTCTGCCTTCGAGGGAGCGGGCATGGCTGAGGAGGCGGCTTCCGTATATGAAGTAAGTGCGGGTGATGCGCAGAAATCGGCGGGCAGCGGTGCTTCCGCCGGAGCAGGGGATACGGAGCTGAGCAGTTATCGTTGGATTGGCAAGGAAGATATGGAAACTTTGCCGTTTCCGAATTTATTTTTGCGCATTTTAAAGCAATTTTGGGAATAAATGAATAGAAGATTCGGGGGAGAAGAGAATGAACAGTATGCTTGAGCTGCTGCTGCAGCACAAAATTGTAGCGATCTTAAGGGGAATTGAGGATCGGCATGCGGATGCTGCGGCGCAGGCTTTAATTGACGGCGGTATTCATATGATGGAAATTACGATGAATACGGAGGGGGCGGCGGTTATGATCGAGCGCTGGCGCACGAAGTTTGACGGTCAGGCTGCGGTGGGCGCCGGTACGGTAACCGATGTCGCCCTTGCCGAGCAGGCGGTTGCAGCTGGAGCGCAGTTTCTCATTTCTCCTAATTTGGATGAGGAAGTTATCGCTTATGGGCGTGAGCGCGGCATCTCCGTATGGCCCGGCGTTATGACGCCGACGGAAATCGTAAAGGCATGGAAGGCAGGGGCCGATGCTGTGAAAATATTCCCGATGGGAACGCTTGGCATCGGGTACCTGCAGGAAATTCGCGGTCCGCTGAACGATATACCGATGATTGCGACTGGCGGCGTTGATTTACATAACATCGCAGATTACTTTAAAGCAGGGGCAAATGCCGTTGGAATGGGCAGCAAGCTCATCAATTTGGAATGGGTACGCGAAGGCAAATTCGCTCAGGTAACGGAGCGGGCGCGGCAATTTGCAGATGCCGTGCGGGCTTTGTAGAGCAAGGAGGGGAATGACGTGGACGCTTCATGGTGGCTGCTGGCCAGCTTCTTCATTATCATTGCATTGCTGGCTGCGTTTGTCTGGCAAATGGGAGTACGCAGTCAGAAGCCGCGCAAGCTAACGAATGCGGATGCTCCTGACGTGGACACGCAGTGGCGATCCTTATCCTTCACAAGCAATGGCTCCAAGCTGGAAGGCTGGCTGCTCCTGCCAGCCTCCTGCGCAAAACCCGATGAGGGACTTGCGCCTCTTATCATAGTCGCGCATGGCTGGGGCTCCAACCGGACGAGAGTGCTGCGATACACGCGTCCGCTTTACGAATCGGGCTTCGCTGTATTTATGTACGATGCGCGAAGCCACGGCGACAGCGATTCCATCTCTGCGCCTTCCGCGCTAATGTTTCGCGATGACGTGCAGGCTGCGGTCGATACTGCGAAGCGTCTTCCGGGAATCGATCCGGACCGGATAGCGGTGCTCGGACATTCGCTCGGAGGCTTCGGAGCACTGCTTGCACTCGATCAAGGGATACAGGTATGCGCAGTTGTAACGGACTCGATGCCTGTCCGGTTCGAGACGATGATGAAGTCAGAGCTGAAACGAAAAAAAATTCCGTTCTTTCCCCTAGCCTATCTTATTCCGATGATTTGGCTTATTCGCGCAAACATATCACGGGCTGAGTTCAAAGCCGCCAGCATTCCATTGGTGTTATCGAAGCATGCGGGCAGCCCGGAAGAGGGCCGTACGCCGGTTATGATGATTCACTCGAACGGCGATGATTTTATTAGTGCGGAGGATCTGCGTGTGCTGAAGAGGCAATTGCCTGAGGGCATTATAAGTACGTTGTTCGTATCGACCAAGGGGCATAGCGCATCGGAACAGGAGCCTGCCTTTTGGGAGCGGGTCATCCCTTTTTTGCAGGAAACGGTCATGAATGCTTCGGGCAAAAAGGAAGCCTGCGGCACGGGGCTGCAGGCTACAAGAGAGAATATATAATAAAGGGGGGTCATGAATCTATTATAGAAGCCTAAGATGAAAGCAAGATGAGAGAAATATTACAGTTTGATTACATGGCTGTGAACTAACCAGTCCCGTTAGCTGGGAAAGGTGAGAGAAAATAAAGTTCTTTAATTATATGAATATCATGAAGTTGGGGAAATTGGTAACGGTTAAACTAAGGCTCTTACTGTAATTTTGGCGAGAGCCTTATTTGTGATTGATGCTGCCATTTTTTAAATCGGATTCAATGGAATATCTACAATAATTTCATTTGAAAGATGAAGACTCCACGCCGGAATTTAATTTCCAACATTTCATTATCTTCAATAAGGCGCTTTTGTCCGCGAAAAAGATGATTCCCGTTGAAGTCTCCTGCGGATAAATCCTCGCCGTCATCGCTTTCTCGCCGTCCTGAATAAAAATTTCGACGGAAGACCGGTCGATGAACAGGCGGAGATTGAGCTCGCCGTCCTGCAATTCAACCGGAACTTGGCGAATGCCTCCCGGCCCTTTCACCTTGTGGTTCCGGTCCAGCGTCAGCAAGCCTTCAGCCTTATCGTAGGTTAAAACCGTCGCTTCATGGCCTGCTTGGTCGCATCTGAACTGGATTCCGAAGCTTGACGCCGATTGCGCGGCGATACAAACTTCAAGCTCCAGGCAGTCGCCCGCTATCCCTTCCAGCGAAAGCTCGCCGGAAAGAGGCACATTTTCCATCGTGATTTCGTTCAGGCGAAGGGCTTGAAGCTCCAGGACGGGGAGGCTGATGAGCTTGCCGTCTTTCATTTTCAGCTCGCGCGGCAGCGTCATGGCCCCGGCCCACCGGTCCGACTGCTCCGGCATTTCGCTTTCCCACATCGCCATCCAGGCGATCATAATCCGTCGGCCTTGATCGTCCACAAGGGTCTGCGGCGCATAAAAGTCGAAGCCGTAGTCCAGAAGCCCAAATTCACCGTGATCGAATTTCCCCTGCTCATAATCCATCTGTCCGATTAAATACCCTGACTGATGCAGGTTATGGTACAGATACCCTTTAGGCTTCATGCCCTGCGGAGAGAAGACCAATACATCGTGCTGGTAAAGCGGAAACAGGTCCGGACATTCCCACATAAACCCTAATTTATTGTCTCTCCCGGCGATAACATTGACAAACTCCCAGCGGATCAAATCGTCGGAACGGTACAGCAGCACCTGACCGACCTGATCGAGCGTCCGCGATCCGAGAATGCAGTAGTAAGTGTCTCCGCGTTTCCATACTTTCGGATCGCGGAAGTGATGGGGATGGATGTCGCCTTCCGGCGCTTCTGCGATTACCGGATTTTCAGCGATTTTCTCGAACGTCACGCCGCCGTCCCCGCTGACCGCGAGGCACTGCGCCTGCTTCAAATCGGTGTCGTAATTGCTCCCCGTCCATTCATTGCCGGTATACATCAAGTAAAGCTTGCCGTCCTTCTCGATCGCGCTGCCGGAGAAGCAGCCGTCGCGGTCGTATTCTTCACCGGGGGCCAGCGCTATCGGCAGATGGCTCCAGTTGATGAGGTCGCCGCTTTTCACGTGCCCCCAATGAATGTCCCCCCATACCGGCGAAAACGGATTGTGCTGGTAAAATAAATGGTACTCTCCTTGATAATGAACGAACCCGTTCGGGTCGTTCGTCCAGAAGGCCGGCGGGGAAATGTGGTACTGCGGTTTCCAGTACGACTCGCTTGCCGCCGCTTGAGTCTTGATGACCGAATCCATCGCTTTATGGACCGCTTTCTGATGACGATTCATTTGAGGCCTCCTGTTTTATAATAAGCGTTTGCAAATTACAGCCTCATATGGCTTCAATACGCCTTTTGATGATCCTTCCGGTTTGACAAGACAAGAAACTCGGATAAAGACTCCGGTACAGAGATGCTTCTATTCGTAAACACAGCACCGTCCAGATTTCCTCCCCGAGCGTCCGGGTATGCCGCCGAGCTCCTCGGTTTCCGCGTAAATTTCCTTGTAGTCGCCGTAGAGCGACTGCTCGTCCGCCATCGACTGCTCCATGTTGACAAGCGGATAATCCGGATTGACCGTGAGCCACGGTTCCCCGGAAGTAACCCGGCCATCGGCCCGGCACCTCACTGTATCGGGGGAAGCTTCCACGGATGATACACACCTTGGCAAACGGCTTCGCGTCCAATCCCCTCGAGGATGTTTTTATTATACGAGCATGGATCAGCGTAATGAATGGAAATTCCGCTACGAACTTGGAAGAATCGCGTCACTTTTGGCGGCTGCGGCAACCGCTTCCTGATGACGTTTCATTTTAGAACTCCTGTTTTATTGTATATGTTTTATTGTATATTACCGCCTCATATGGCTTCAAAACGCCTTTTTGATGACCTTTTAAACTAGATAGCACAAGCGATTCGGATAACTCTTCTGAAACGGCGACGGTGCTATCCGTAAAGTTGTACAGTGCCGTCAATATATTCTGCATAAAACACCTAAATTTGAAAATTATATTAGTTGAACCGCAGAGAAATATTTCTTGAACAGAGGCACTTTCATGGAGCTATTTGTCCAGCGAAATGGGCATTAGATAGGACACCGAAGACATGATGAATTCGATGCTCCGTGCATCGAACGCATGGGAGATATCCGACCAGCCGAAGAGCAGGCTAACATGAAAGAGATCTTTGTATCAGTTTGGTCTCAAAATGTCGGAACAGCAGCAAATCTTATTTGAGAATGCTTCGTCAAGTAATTTCTGTTCACAGCCGCCTTCTTTTCGTTTATCATAGACAATTAAAAGCTCCTGCTTATCGATGAGATGGATCGACTCAAATCCGAAAAGATGTCAAAGGATTGATACTACCGACGAATACAAGGGTTGTAAAGGTGAGCGTGAGGATTTTAAAGGCAGATCATGGCTATTCCTGAAGCTGTCAAATGGATGGAAAATTATCAAAAGCGTTTAAGCGAGCAGAAGGAGCTACTTTATGTTTATGTTAGACGTTTTCTTGGATGTGCTGAGGTCATTATGGGAAGAACGGAGAAGGCCCATAGCATCGGGCGACGACATACCCTGCGACAACTAAACTGCTGACCACTTTCGTGGTCAGTTTATTTGTTTTAACAGCGAAGGCGCTTGTCAGCCGCAAGAATGGAAGAAAGGAGCGCGATCTGCAAGATGAAGAAGCTTAGCATCATGTTCTCCAATTTAAGAATCAGGCATAAGATGCTCACTGTGTTTCTGCCACTCATGATTATTCCGATGCTGCTGGTTGGACTGATTTCTTATTTTATCTTTCAACATAATGAAGTAAAGAAGACGATCCAGGATCGCATGAACAGCTCTAATCTGATCAAGCAAAGAATCGATAATGTGATTCAGAATACGGAAAGCTGTCTGGATATGATCACATTCTACATGAATGATCTGTCCGTCTTATTAATGGACAGCAGTGGCACCACGTCGGCGATCGACCGCAAATATGCGATAGAAAATAAGCTGAATTTTGCCTTACTTGTATTCCCCGATGTGAAAGAAGCGATCTTTATTGACAATCAACAGCGAATATACGCTGCGAATGACCGATCGATCACTTCAGCAAATGCCAAGGATCAGATTCAAGCCTATATCGACCAACTGCAAGTGACATCGGGATACAGCAAAGGGTTTGAGATGACTCGTTTTTCCTTTGGCAATGAGCAGCAATCGCAAATTGTACTGCCGATGGGCAAGAAGATAACCGATATCAAGTCAGGAGAAACGCTGGGCGAGCTGATTCTGTTCGTCAGCGAGGACCAGATTTCCTCCTTGTTTGAGCAGATGAACGATCTGACAACGAGCAATTTTTATTTGATCGACGAGAATCACAGGATCATTTCCTCGACGAATCGCAGCAAAGTCTTACAGACGGTCAGCAATCTGGCTCTGAATCCGCTGCTTCAAAGCAGCGCGGCAGAAGGCAACGTGATGAATATCGACAACCAAAAGATGGTGTACACCAAATATCCGCTGAATCGAAACAAATGGCTGATCCTCTATCAAGTATCTTTGGACGAGCTGATGAAGGATTATCAATTTCTGCAAAGGATCTCGATCGTTGTCATCCTGGTGTGCGCACTTGTTACCGTGCTCGTTGCGTTGAAACTATCTGTCTTCATCGTGAATCCCATCCAACGTCTGATCCAAACCATGCGCGAAACGGAACGGGATCTGTATAAGGTAGTCCCGGCTGTTTTCAGTCATGATGAGGTTGGCCAATTAACCTTCACTTATCATCGCATGACTGAGCATATTCGGCAGTTGATCGACGACATCAGAGAGGAACAGCGTACGAAGCGAAAATATGAGCTGGCACTGATGCAGCAGCAGATTCGTCCTCATTTTCTATATAACACATTGGATGTTGTCTATACGCTGGCCGAACTGGGCCGGACCAAGGAAGCGAAGAAAGCGACCAAGGCGCTGGCAGCCTTTTATCGGCATTCCTTGAGCGGGGGCAACGAGATCATCACGGTACGGGAAGAGATCGAAATGATCCGCAATTACTTGTATATCCAGCATCTGCGCTACAAAGATGAATTCGATTACACGATTCGCATACCGGCGGAATGCTTGGACTATCGAATCTTGAAGCTGACGATTCAGCCGTTGGTGGAAAATGCGATTTATCACGGGTTAAAGCCGAAACGAGCCTTTGGACACCTGGAAATAACAGGATACAAGAAAGACGGCATGCTTTGGATCGAAGTCAGAGACAACGGTATCGGAATGTCCGAAGAAGCGCTTCGAAAGCTTTGGACCGATCCAAGCCAGAACGAAGACGGCAGCGGCTTCGGCTTATTCAGCATTGATCATCGAATCAAGCTGTACTTCGGCACGCCATACGGGATCGAACTGCACTCGAAGGTTCATAACGGCACCGCCGTAATTGTGAAAATACCGTTTAACGAAGGAGTGGAAACATTATGAATGTGATCATTGTGGATGATGAACCCATGTTCCGAGAGCGTCTGAGGAAAGAGATCAGATGGGAGCATTATGGATTTCATGTGGCGGGGGAAGCGAAGAATGGTGAAGATGCGCTGGATCAGTGCAAATCGCGCCATATTGATCTGGCATTAGTGGACATTTATATGCCTTTTATGAATGGGCTCGAGCTTTCGAAGCATCTAAAGGACATGTATCCCAACATGGAAATTGTCATCATTACCGCATACAGCGAGTTTGAATATGCCAAACAAGCGATTAAATATGGCGTATCAGACTACCTGCTGAAGCCTTACGATAAGGAAGAGCTGGTCCTGACGCTGCTCAAAATCAAAGCTCGGCATGATGCAATGACGAAGAACCGGAAAATCGCGGAAAGCAACAAGAAAAGCTTGAGAGAAATGCATCTGAACGACTTGGTCATTGGGGGGGATCAGCAAGACCGGGAGGCGATCCTTGAGCAATTGGCCGAGCAGGGGGTTCATTTTCAACCGGAGGACTGGTTCCAGGTGATTTCCATTGAATTGAACCCGGTCAAATACAATTGGGATCAGATGAAGGAAAGGCTGCTCTGGAAATTTGCCGTTAACAATATTTGGGATGAGCTGAGCGAGGAAGAGTGCCGTCAAGTTTCGTTCTACGGGGATGAGGATCGCATTGTTTCCATTATGGTCCTTGAGGATGGTCAGAAGCTCGATCCGGATCTGTACCGCAGACTGTGTGAGTTGATTGAGAAGTATTTGAAGTTGCCAATTACAATCGGGGTAGGACAGTCTCACCGCGGGCTGGAGCAGATCGAGAAGTCGTATCAAGAATCGCTGCTCGCCCTGCACAACCGGTTTCGGCTGATGAACGAAGGGGTCGTATTTTACGATCAGCTTGCGCCAAATGATTCCAACGTCGGGTCTTACTCACTGTTCGTGAATGAGGAGATCCTCATTCATCTGAGAATGAACGAATGGGAGGCCATTCAAGATAAGCTGGTCAAGGTGCAGGCCTATATTATCGATAATAAGCTGTCGCTGGATTATATCTTTGTCATCTACATGGGCTTTATCTCGATGTGTCTTACGTACTTGGAGGAGCTGGGCGGAAGTGTGGAGGACGTGTTCGGTGCGGAATTTTACCCTTATTTGGAATTGAAGCGCCAGAGCTCCATTGGGACCATCCACAGCTGGATCACCGATATCTTCAAGAAGGTCGCGGCCTACAACCGTGTCTCGAAACCGACCAAATCCAAGAAAATTGCGCTGGCAGCCAAAGACTATATTGAAGCGGAATACAGCAAAGAGGACCTCAATATAGAAGCTATTGCAAATCATTTGTACATCAATGCCGGTTATTTGCGCGGTGTATTTAAAAAAGAGATGGGCCTGCAAATATCCAAATATCTGTTAAATATCCGCATGCAGAAGGCCAAGGAAATGCTCAATCAGAATACGATCAAAATCGCAGAGGTTGCATTGATGGCGGGGTACAGCGACCCGGGTCATTTTAGTAAAGTGTTCAAAAAATACTTTGGTTATTCCCCCCGGGAATATGAAAGTCTGAACAAATTATCATAGTCGCTAAAAAGTAATGCGATTCTTCCAAGTTCGTTGCGGAATATCCATTCAATACGCTGATTCATGCTCGTATAATGAAGACATCCTCGAGGGAATTACTACTTAATCAGGAGGGGTCTTACAGGATGTTAAACAGAGGGCTACATCGAATTACGGCGCTGTCTCTTGCGGCAGTGATGCTCGCAGCCGTTATAGGCTGCGGCAGCAACAGCGGGCAGACCAAAGGAAGCACAACCGACAAGACTGCGAGTGATAAGGTCAATTTAAAGCTGTATCTGCAGTATTCCGATGATTCTGAGAAGGTTCCGCTTGATTACGCGATTGCCGAAATGAAAAAAGTCATGCCGGATGTCGAAGCGGAAATTATGCCGGCAGCCAGGGACGACAACCAAAAGCTGAAAACACTGGCGGCAGCAGGGAATTTGCCGGATATTTTCGATGCGAATCCGGATATCATCAAGACGTTTAAAAAATCGAACAATATCCTTCAGCTTGATTCTTATGTCAAGGAATTGAATATCGAGGATCAATTGCTGGACTCTACGAAGGCGAATCTGCGAGACGAAGATGGTCAAATTTATGGCATTCCGTCCGACGCTCCATGGTTTGCAATGTTGTATTATAACAAAGATGTGTTCCAGCAAAACGGGCTGCAGCCTCCGGCGAACTTCAACGAACTATTGGATGTCGTCGAGAAGCTGAAGGAAAAAAATATCATCCCGCTGTCCTTGTTCGCTAAGGAAAAATGGCCGGGCGTTCAATTGTACGACATGATTGCAACGAGAATGGACCCTAAGGGGATTTCCGACCTGGACAAAGGTACGGTAATGGCATCGGATCCTGAATTCTCCAAAACAGCTGATAAAATCAAGCAGCTAATCAGTGCAGGTATGCTTGCTCCGGGCGTCTTCAATACGGGCTATGATGAAGCGCTTTCGCTGTTTGTAGAAGGCAAGGCGGCTATGCTGCTGAATGGCGGCTGGGCGGTACAGGATTTGGGTGCTAAAATGCCCGGCAAAGCCGGAATCTTGAAGTACCCGTTTGCCGATCCCGGACAGGAAAGTGCGACTGCGAATCAAATGAGCGGCGGCGGAACGATCGGAGGATTGGGTGTCTCGCCTAATTCCGAGCATAAGGATATTGCGGCCAAATATGCTATCCAGCTCTCGCTCAAAATATCCGAAGGCCGTGTACTGAAGAGAGGCGCGTTCCCGATTGTGAAAAATGCGATTCAGCCGGAAAAGCCTTACACGGACATCCAAAATGAATACAAGGCTTATGCAAGTCAAGCCAAGAGCTCTAGCGCTTTCACCTTTGGAATGACGAATCCGACGATAAAGACCGCGCTGGAAGATAACGTTCAGAAGCTGCTTGCTGGAGGCTACCCGGCAAAAGATTTCATCAAGGATATGGACGCGGCGATCAACCGGGCAAGAAAATAAATAAGCAAGAAAGCGGAAACATTCGAATGTGACTGCACATTCGAATGTTTCTTGTTAGGACATTGTTAAGGGAGGTAGACCATGAACAAGCTTAGAAGGAACAAAGCAGCAATCGTCCTCTTTGTATCACCGGCCTTACTGCTTTTCAGTATTGTGGTGGTTTATCCTATGCTGCAAACCTTCTACCGGAGTTTATTCGAATGGGATGGACTGGGCAAACCGGTATTCATACAATTGGATAATTATATTCGGCTTTTTCAAGATCCTGATTTTTATATTTCTTTTAAGAATGGGCTTATATTTGCAGCAGTGCTGGTGATTATGCAGATCGGACTGGGAACCGTGCTGGCGATCTTGATCTCGTCCAGACAAATAAGAGGCAAGCGCTTTTTTAAGAATGCTCTGTTTATTCCCGTCGTCTTGTCTGTTACGGTCGTATGCCAGCTATGGCTGAATATCTATAACGGTCAGTATGGACTGCTGAATAAAGCGTTTGAGCTGCTTGGCTTGTCCTATAGACAGGATTGGCTCGGTCATGAGAGCACGGCGATTTGGGCCGTAGCCGGGGTTAACGCTTGGCAGTATATGGGCTTCCACTTTGTGCTGCTTTACACCGCGATTAAGGGCATCCCGGAATCGTATTTCGAAGCGGCGACCATTGATGGGGCTTCCAAATTCCAGGCGCACCTGCGCATCACGATGCCTATGCTTGCAGAGACGTTCAAGTTTTGTCTGATATTTGCCGTCACGGGAGGGCTGCGGGCATTTGAGCATATGGCGATCATGACCGGAGGCGGACCTGGCACGAGCACCTATACATTGACGTATTTCATGTACAGGGCGGCCTTCAGGCTGAACGAATACGGATATGCTTCAGCCTCCGTTGTTTTGTTGGTGCTTGAGTGTTTGATCTTCACGATTCTCATCAATCGCTTTGTGGCGAGAGAACGAATCGTATATTAAGGAGGTATGCTAATTGAGATCGTCCGTTATCAGCTCTAGGCGCTCTAGGTTTCGCTTCAATCCGTTCAGAAGAGAGACGCTGGCCTATGGCTTTCTGACCTTCTATGCGCTGATCTCGGCTTATCCGATTGTGTGGATGCTCTTTTATTCTTTCAAGAATAATAATGAAATATTCGTCACGAACCCGTTCGGGATTCCGAAGGTGTTCCGGATCGAGAACTATGTAAAAGCGCTAACGGAATTTAACATTGCGGTCTATTTTCGCAACAGTCTCATCGTCAGTCTCAGTGTGGTAGCGGCCACCCTCGTGATCGCTTTGCTGTTCAGCTATGCAACGGCCCGAATGGAATGGAAGCTATCGGGCTTCGCCAGGATTTTTATGACGGCCGGCCTATTTATTCCCGTTCAGATTATCTTGATTCCGTTATTGATTCTAGTGAAGGATTTCCATTTGACCAACACGTATTGGTCCTTGATTATACCATATACCGCCTTTCAAATTCCGTTTGCCTCGATGATTTTTTACGGGTTTCTGCGCTCTGTACCCTTTGAAATGGAGGAGGCGGCGGCTATCGACGGTGCGGGCATTTTGCAGACCTTTATCAGGGTCATTGTACCGATCGTCACGCCTGCGGTCGCTACGGTTGCGATTTTTGTCTTTCTGGCGGCCTGGAACGAGTTCACCATTTCTTTGATCCTCATTTCAGATGAATCCTTGAAGACCCTGCCTCTGGGGCTGATGAGTTTTCAAGGCGCCTTCAATACCGATTGGGGGGCAATGGGGGCAGCGTTGGTCATTTCCAGTATCCCTACGATTGTGTTCTACCTGATTTTTAGCGAGCAGGTGGAGAGGGCTATGGGGGTTGGCGGCGCAGTCAAATAAAGATAGGAATGGAGGCTTTGCGTTGAAGCAGATTGAAACACCTTATCAAACGATTTATATGTCCGGCGCGAATGAACTTCAGGTAGAGAGCGCAGTTTCGGAAATCGAGCCAGGATTGATTCACATTCAGGTTACCTTTCAATCCGAGGTGGAGCGGCATTTTCCGCAGCTCGAGCTGTACTGGAAGCACCCGATGGTGGATATCCAGTCGTATTGGCAACCTGCCGCATTTCACAATAAGAGCCTTATTCCCGACTTCAATCATCACATCACCTCCAAGGCGGCAGTCTCTGCGCCAGTCGGCTGCTTTTATAATCTGAATGGTCAGAACCGACTGACGTATGCGCTGTCCGATGCCTTGAATCAAGCTGAATTCACGATGGGTGTCCATGAAGAGGATGCCACGCTGAATTGCCGGGTGCGACTGCTGACGGAACCGACACGACCGAGAACGTCTTACCAGATCGTGCTGCGAATCGATACCCGAAGCATTCCTTACTATGAAAGTCTCAGATTGGTATCCGGCTGGTGGGGACGAATGGAAGGCTATGAGCCTGCTCCTGTTCCCGCTGCTGCGAGAGCGCCCATGTACTCCACGTGGTATAGCTTTCATCAACAGATCACAGCTCAGGACATCGAGGACCAATGCCGATCGGCGCGGGAATTGGGAATTGAGGCCGTAATCGTGGATGATGGATGGCAAACGTCGGACTCGAATCGCGGTTACGCCTATTGCGGAGATTGGCAGGTATGCCCTGATCGCATTCCGGACATGCGTGTGCATGTCGAGAGCATCCATAATCTTGGATTGAAATATATCTTGTGGTACAGCGTGCCCTTCGTCGGTATTCACTCCCAAGCTTGGCCGAGATTCAAGGATAAGCTGCTGAGCTTTAAGGAAAATATTGGGGCGGGCGTATTGGATCTGAGGTACACCGAGTGCAGGGAATACTTGATCTCCACCTATGAGCGGGCTGTAATGGAATGGGGGCTGGATGGCTTCAAGCTGGATTTCGTCGACGAATTCTACTTGAGCGCGGGGCAGGAAGCCGAACCGAGACCTGGTATGGATTACGTTTCCGTTCAAGAGTCGGTGGACCGTCTCCTCACCGATGTGATGGAGCGGCTGAGAGTGATCAAGCCGGACATCATGATCGAGTTCAGGCAGACCTATATCGGACCCTTAATGAGAAAATACGGGAACATGTTCCGTGCAACGGACTGTCCGAACGATGCGCTGACCAACCGCATGGAAACGCTTGATATCCGCTTGTTGTCCGGGACTACGCCCGTACACTCGGATATGGTCATGTGGAATCCTCAGGAGCCAGTAGAAGCGGCCGCTCTCCAGATGGTGAATATTTTATTCTCCGTTCCACAGTTCTCTATGAGATTCGAGGCGCTTCCTAAGCATCATATCGATATGACGAGGTTCTGGTTAACCTTCTGGCGAGAACACCGGGATGTATTGTTAGACGGCGAGCTGTCGCCCCGTTCTCCTGAAGCCATGTATCCGCTGGTGCAAGCCGATACGGTGTACAAAAGGTTGATTGCCGTGTATGCGGATGTGGTCGTACGTACTGGATTGAAGGTACCTAAGAAGCTGATCCTGGTTAATGGAACGCTGCAGGATAAAATCGTCGTTTCTTTTGAGGAGGAATTAGCTGCGCGAAAGGTTCGAGTATTGGACTGCTGTGGTAAGATCGTCCGTGAAGAGACAGTATCGTTCGCGAAGGGGGTACAGATTCTGAAGATTCCTGGACCCGGTGTTGCGCTAATTGAAGATAAATAGTGTGCTAATTTGGGGCAGCCGTAAATGATACGGCTGCTTTTGTTTTTGTCATATTCAACAAGACGGACATCACATCATTACCATGCCCCGGTCGTCTGTTACGTGTACATCGATAAGAGGTCCTGAGCACGATCAGATTGACTTAGCCTCTGATTGTTCTTGATCGGTGAGCCGGTCTTGAATAAGCTATGGGAGAGCATCGAACAGGTTGAGTGTAACATGGTAAGTGGCGTATATTATACGCTGATACAGCATATCCCTTGGGTAAGATATGGTTATGTTATACCACTGACCACTGACTGAGTCGAAGCGGCGATCTATCTACTTTAAAAACATAACATCGGTTTACTAACGAATATAGCTGCGGCTAAATCGATACATCTAGAAATTCAGACTCCACATGTTTAAATGGTGATACAGGCATTCATGTTTGTTCAATAGTGTGGGTGCGAAATCCTTGGATGAGGAGGCTATATGTATAACGTTACCATTAGTGTTCCATTGATGGAAAATGAATATTGGTGGGGCGGGGTCATTAGCGATGGAACGAAAATGCCATTCGGCAGCACGGCATATCAGAGAGATCTGTTCGGAAACGCTGGCAATAACCAGGCATGCCCGCTGCTGCTTTCGAATAAGGGAAGATATGTTTGGTCGGAGGAACCGTTCTGCTTTACTTTTGATGGCGATGAGCTGGTCATTGAAGGAGTGGCAGGAACGATCAAGATCGAGCAAGGCGGCAATCATTTGCGCGATGCGTTTCTTCATGCATCACAATTGTACTTCCCGCCATCTTTCACCTTGCCAGACTTATTGTTTTTCACAGTTCCGCAGTACAACATCTGGATGGAGATGAGCTATCATCCGACGCAAGATAAGGTGATCGCTTACGCCGAAGCGATTATTGCAAACGGGTTTCCGCCAGGCATCCTGATAATCGATGATAATTGGCATGAAGACTACGGGACGCTAACCTTTCACCAAGGTAGGTTTCCCGATCCCAAGGCGATGATCGACCGGCTGCATGCGCTTGGATTCCGCGTCATGCTATGGGTTTGTCCGTTCATTAGTCCCGATGGTGAAGTGTTCCGCTATTTGCAGAAACAAGGGTACCTGATAAGGGAATTACACGGGGAGCCGGTTATTCGCCAATGGTGGAACGGCTATAGCGCCATTTTGGACTGTACGAATTCCGAAGCGGTAAGCTGGTTAACAGGTCAATTGGATCAGCTTATGGAAGAGTACGGTGTCGACGGCTTTAAAATGGATGCCGGAGATCCACAGTTCTACAAGATGACGGATATCAGCGCACGACCATCGACGCCGAACGGCCAATGTGAAGCATGGGCGCGGATCGGCCTTGGCTATTCCTTTAACGAATACCGGGCTTGTTGGAAGCTCGCGGGTCAACCGCTTGTCCAGCGGCAGACCGACAAAAATCACAGCTGGGGTTCCGACGGCCTGGCTAGTTTAATTCCGAACGGACTTGCGCAAGGACTTGTGGGATACGCTTTTAACTGTCCCGACATGGTCGGCGGCGGTCAATATCAGGATTTAATCCAGCCAGACTTCCAGGTGGACGAAGAGCTATTTGTCCGTTACGCACAATGCTCGGCCCTGTTTCCGATGATGCAATTTTCAACAGCGCCATGGAGGGTGCTTGATCAAACGCATTTGTCGTACTGCATCGAAGCCGCAATGCTTCACTGGCGAATGGGGGCCATGATTGTCGAGTTGGCCAGACACGCTGCAGCAACAGGCGAACCGATCATGAGGCACATGGCATACGTGTTTCCTAAAGGTGGTTATGAGACGATAACCGATCAATTCATGCTGGGCAACGACATTTTAGTTGCACCGGTGTTACGTAAAGGCGCAACGGCCCGAAAGGTCGTATTCCCGCAAGGAACGTGGCTGGGAGAGGATGGAAGTCAAGTGTCCGGCCCGCGCGAAGCGGAAGTCGAGGCTCCACTTTCCAGGCTTCCCTGGTTCAGACGGGAGTAACTAAACGGTTATTTCGGTTGGCTGATCGAGGCTACTAGTAGTCTAATCTACTATTGAGCTTGACTCTGATATAGAAAAACAAAAAGTGCTTAACTTTGCTGATGCAAGGTTGAGCACTTTTTTGGATTGTTCTTATACTATATTTTCAATGAGAAGACTTAGGTTACTTCGGGTTATGCGGTTAACCAAATTCATAGATGGGCAGATATCGTATTTCTTGAGTTGCGGCAGGGCTTTAAGATCCTTACTAGTTCCAAAGATGTCTCATTACGATGTGTATGATTATGACCAATCCGGATGTTAGGGCTTTGTACCACTTCTACGTCGAGGTGAAGAAGCTAAAGAAAATGAAATCCATTATGAAATTATGCGGCCAGCCATGGGAGTAGCCAAGCCTCTTTGTAGCGCCCATTTTTTTGATTCAAAGTGGCTACGTGATTGTATCTTTCCTCTTATTTGATACATAATGAGACTATGGAAAGCGAGGTCACCCCATGCGATACCAGTACGAGTTTATCAAACATCAGGATGACTTGCCGATGCACTTGTTCGTCAATAGTGTTACGCATGTTCCTTATCACTGGCACAAAGAAGTCGAGATCATTTATGTTTTGCAAGGAGCCGTCACCCTCCTAGTTGATCAGCATCAATACAATATTAAACAAGATGATATTGTTGTAGTCAACAGCATGTCCATACATAAGTTAATACGCACCCAGCAAGACAATGTGCTGCTCACGTTGCAATTAAGCCCCGGATTATTGGAGGGCGAAACTTTTATCGAATGCAATTCTACCCTGCAAACAGCGGAAAATCGGGAACGCTATAACCAAATCCGCCGATATTTGGCTCAACTGGTTAGGGAATTGACAAAAAAGGCGCCGGGTTTTCATAACTTCTCGCTAGGCTTGCTGCATCTATTAACGGGGTACCTGTTGCGTGAATTCTCCGCCGGTAAGAAGGAAGCGATACACACCGAAGGGAAGCTGTATGAATATGCTCGGCTTAACCGGGTGTTAAAATACATTGATCGTCATTATAGGGGAAAAATCACCCTTCAATCAATCGCCGATCAAGAGCATTTAAGCCTGCATTATTTCGCCCATTTTTTCAGCGGGAAAATCGGGATGCCTTTTCAAAAATATTTGACGTCGGTGCGCTTGGAGAAGGCGGTGGCTGAAATGACGGATTCAAATAAAAATATAACTCAGATTGCCATGGACTGCGGTTTCGCTAACGTCAAATTGTTCAATAAATACTTTAAGGAAAAGTACGATATGACGCCAACCTCCTTCAGAGAATCACTAAAAAAAACCGAGGTAACGCGGCACCGGGAGCATTTAACTTCGCTGACCAAAGAGTCGCCCAGCGCCGATTACTACGTAATCGACACGATTCAAGCCATGGAGACGCTATACCGCCATCTCGAGGAAGCGAGTGGAGACGCGAATGCAATTTCCTCAGCAGGGATTGCCCAGGAACCCACGTTAATTAGCGTTCGTTCTGAGGTTTGCGTTAAACGTTATGTACAACCTTGGAAGCGAATCATCAATGGCGGAAGGGCGATTGAAGGACTGCGCTCGGACTGGCAAGAGCAGTTCAGTGAGGTGCAGCGAAACTTAAGGTTTTCGCATATTCGTTTCCACGGCATTTTTAATGACGAAATGATGGTTTATAACGAGTCGGAAGACGGGAAGGCCATATACAATTGGGCTTATGTCGATAAGCTATACGATTTTTTACTGGCGTGCGGAATACGGCCTTTTGTGGAAATTAGTTTCATGCCGACTTTACTGCGACGCTCGAATGAAACGATATTTTGGTGGAAGGGGAATATTGCGCCTCCCGACGATCAAAGCAAATGGGATGCGCTCGTCCGCGAGTTTATTCGCCACTGTCTGAACCGTTATGGGCTTGAGGAAGTAAAAAAGTGGTATTTTGAAGTGTGGAACGAGCCTGATCTTACTGGTCTGTGCTGGGCCGGAACGAGGGAGGAGTTCTTTCGCTTCTATAAGTCGACGGCCGATAGTATAAAAGGAATCGCCCTGGAGTTGAAGGTAGGAGGACCTGCACTTGGCTATGGTTCGATTTGGAACGATAGCTGGGCGGAGGATTTTACCGCTTTTTGCCGTCTGGAAGGAGCGCCACTTGACTTCTTCTCGTTCCATGTTTACTCCGAATACCCGAATAAGAAGGAGGAAGCGGAGAAGCTGACGACGATGATGCCTCCTCCCTTTTACGTGGACACAATTCATCGTTTGATGGAGCAGATTGATTCGAAAGAGCATCCTTCACTTGAACTTTTCATTACGGAATGGAATTTTTCGCTTTATGACCGCAATTACATCCATGACACTATGTTTATGGCGCCATTTGTTATCCATCATGCGCTGGAAACCAGAGGGCTGCTTGACGGCCTCGGCTATTGGTCTTTTACGGATGTATTCGAGGAAAGTCAGGTTCCCCCTTCCCTGTTTTACGGAGGTTTTGGCCTCCTGAATCGGTTAGGGCTCAAAAAACCGAGCTACTATGGGCTCGAAATGCTGGGCAAACTCGGCGACCGCGTCATGGCCGAAGGCGAGGGCTATATCGTAACGGGCAGTGTTGACGGCAGCATACAGGTGCTGATGTACCATTATGTGCACGTCGATCCACTCTTCGCGAGCGGAGATTGGTCCGGCCTGACGGAAACAAGCCGGTATACGGTATTTGAAGAAAAGGGCAACAAAGCCTTCCATGTCAAGCTGGAGGGGCTGGGGGGGAGCTACAGAGTAACGCAATACCAGTTGAATCGGGAAGAAGGCTCCGTGTACGACGAGTGGATCCGCTTGGGCGCCCCCTTATACTTGACCGGGGAGGAAGAAAGCTACTTGTCCGGCAGATGCGGTCCGACGATCCAGACTTTATTTCTTCGGGATGCGGAGCATTATGAGAATACCTTTATTCTCCCGCCGCATGGCGTGTTGCTGCTCACCTTGTCGAGACAATATTGAAGCATTTTTTGTATAACACGGCACCTTTGCGCTTAGGTAGGGGTGTTTTTTGCTGTATAGTTATAAACCGTTAATAGCAAAACAATGAGATGAAAGCAGTTTCAACAAAAAAGACCCCTGTTCTGCGCAAAGAAGAACAAGAAAGCGTTATCACAACGATATATACTGAGTTTGCAAACGTTAACGAGTGACATAAATGTGGAGGGGATCAACATGGATCACTAGCAAAACAATGAGATGAAGCAGTTTCAACAAAAAAGAGCCCTGTGCGTAAAGAAGAACAAGAAAGCTTTATCACAATTCAAACGTTAACGAGTGACACAAATGTGAAGGGGATCAACATGGATCGAATGATGAAGTGGATGACAGAGCGATTTGCCCCGCGCCTTGAAGCCTTTACCAAGAACGTGTGGGTGGATTCGATTCAGGAAGCGATTATGGTTACGCTTCCGATGATATTTATCGGCTCCTTAGTAACGCTGGTGTCGATTCTAAAGGATTATATACCCGGCATGCCGGATTTAACGCCGATCACGACGTTCAGCTTCGGACTTCTCGGTATTTTCATTGCCTTTTTGACGCCGTATATGGTCATGCAGAAGAAAGAGCGTCACAAAATCAAGCTCATTGCTGGCGCGACCGGATTGTCGCTTTACCTGATGCTTTTAAAGCCAACATTCGGTGATGATGGCACCATCCAATTCGTGCTGGAGAGATTTGGTCCATCGGGTATGATTACGGCCTTGCTCGTCGGTATTGCCGTTGCTGCTGTTATGAATGCATTCAATAAATTCTCCTGGTTCAAAAAAGATACGAAGCTGCCCGAGTTCATTGTCGATTGGTTCGACTTTCTCGTTCCCATTGCACTGATCCTTACCCTAGGATGGATATTGATTTATCAGATGCACTTCGATATTTTCGGACTCATCATCAGTGTCTTCAAGCCTTTGAATGCCATTAGCCAAACGCTTATCGGGTTCACCTTATTTAATCTTATCGGGGTCGTGCTCTTTTCATTCGGCGTCAGCCCCTGGGTCATTACGCCTATTTTGTATTCGATCTGGATACCAGCTATCGAAGAGAACGCCAAATTGGTCGCGCAAGGTATGGAGCCGGTCAACATCAACACGTTCGAAACATTCTTCAGCGGCTGGGTCGGCGTAGGAGGCATGGGGGCAACCCTTCCGCTCGTTATCTGGTTTCTGTTTGCAAAGTCGACAAAGCTGAAGACGATTGGCAAAGCGACGATTGTTCCTTCGTTATTCAATATCAATGAACCCGTTATTTACGGTGCGCCAGTCGCGTTCAATCCGATTCTCATGATTCCGATGTGGATCAATGGCATCGTGACACCGATTATAGTTTATTTGGCACTGGATTGGGGGCTAGCGGCAATCCCGAGCAAAGTGTTCCAGCTCTGGTATACCCCCGTCGGGATCTCGACGTATTTGCTGTCAGGACTCAACGGGCTGCTGCTGTTGGCTTTTGTACTGCTTGTTATATTCGCCGTTTGGTTTCCGTTCTTCAAAATTTACGATACACAGGAATTAAAGAAAGAGCGGCTGGAAGAAGCACGCCCATAAATCAAGCAAAAGAGATCAATAAGGGAAGAGGAGTTGTCAAGATGAAACAAATGAAAGAGATGCTGCTGCAAGCCTTGACGCTGGAAGAAAAAGCGGGCCTGTGTGCAGGTTTAAATATGTGGATGACCAAAGGTGTCGAGCGATTGGGTATTCCGCCGATTCATATGTACGACGGCACGAACGGAATTCGTAAAACGAACAGCAACGACGAAATCGGGATCACGGGCGAAAACATGCCGGCAACTTGTTACCCCACGGGCTCGGCGATCGGTTCTTCCTGGAATACCGATCTGCTGTATGAGGTCGGCGTTGCTCTTGGGATCGAAGGCAAGAAAATGGGCGTAGAGCTTCTGCTAGGTCCCGGGATTAATATGAAACGTACGCCGCTTGGGGGACGAAACTTTGAATATTACTCGGAGGATCCTTGTCTAAGCGGCGAGCTTGGCGCCGCGTTCGTGAATGGACTGCAAAGCCAAGGGGTTGGCGCCTCGGTGAAGCATTTTGCGTGCAACAATCAGGAGTATGAGAAGCTCGTCACTAGCTCGGAGGTGGATGAGCGTACGCTAAGGGAAATTTACTTGAGCGCTTTCGAACGAATTATTAAGAAGGCCAACCCCTGGACGATCATGTGCTCGTATAATTTGCTCAACGGTACCTATACCAGTGAAAATGAGCATTTGCTCCATGACATTCTCCGCGAGGAGTGGGGATATGAGGGCGTAGTACTGTCCGATTGGACGGCGGTCAATGACCGAATCCGCGGTTTGAAGGCAGGGTTGGATATCGAAATGCCGGGTCCTGCCCACTACAACACGAAAGCCATTATCGAGGCTGTCGCAAACGGAAAACTGAGCGAAGGCGAGCTTGACCGCGTCGTATCCCGTATTCTGGAGCTTGTTCGAAAAACGATTCAACATGTTGACGTCTCGGAGCGCCCAGAGACGGATTTCCACCAGCTTGCAAGAAAAGCGGCGGCGGAAAGTATCGTTCTGCTGAAAAACGATAATCAAATTTTGCCGATCCTTTCGGAGAATATCTCGTCGATAGCTGTAATAGGCAGCTTTGCCAAACGGCCTCGAATTCAAGGTGCAGGCAGCGCCAAGGTTACCCCAACGCGGGTCGATGTACCGTGGGACGAAATTCGGGCGCTTGCCGGGGATACGATTAAGCTTTCCTATGCGGATGGTTATCCGCAGCATGAGCAAGTAGATGAGGAGATGATTCAAGAAAGCGTTCAAGTGGCGGCGCAAGCCGATATTGCAATTTTGTTCGTCGGGCAGCCGGAATACTCTGAGTCGGAGATGCATGATTTAGAAGGGATCAATCTGCCGCCGCATCAGGTGAAGCTGATTGAACACGTATGCGCCGCTCAGCCAAGATGCATTGTGGTAACCAGCAGCGGTTCAGCGCTTGCCATGCGGCCTTGGGCGCAGCATGTTCCGGGTATACTCCATGCCTGGCTCACCGGCCAAGGTGGAGGCAGAGCGATTGCAGAGACTCTATTCGGCCGCGTCAATCCATCCGGTAAACTTTCGGAGAGCTTCCCTGTCAAGCTTTCCGACAATCCATCCCATAAGCGGATTCGCGGCGAGAACGGCAAGCTGTATTACCGCGAGGGTCTTTTCGTCGGGTATCGGTACTACGATAGTAAAGAAATTGCGCCACAATTTCCATTCGGACATGGCTTGTCTTATACGACGTTCTCCTACTCGGACTTGAAAGCCGTGCAGCGGGGGGATCAGGTGTCCGTTTCCTTCCGATTGAAGAATACAGGAGATATGGCAGGTAAAGAGGTCGTCCAGCTTTATGTGCATGATGAGGACTGCAAGTGGGTGCGTCCCGAAAAAGAGCTGAAAGCCTTCACTAAGGTAGAGCTGCAGCCAGGGGAGAGTAAGGAAATCCACTTTGTCCTCGATGAGCGGGATTTCGCGTATTATAATACCCAATATAATAAATGGGTCGCGGAAACCGGTTATTTTCAGCTCGTCATTGGCAGTTCATCCCGGGACATCCGAATCCTTGAACGTATCCATTGCCAGTTCAATAGCGAGGCAATGACGCTGCATAAATTTAGTTTGCTCAGTGAATGGCTCAGCAATCCAACCGCAAAGTCGATTCTAATGGACAGTATTGCGGAGATGAACCGTCATGTTGTCGACAAGGTAGCTCTTACAGATGAGTTTCTCGGATTCTTTAATGATTTCCCAACGATAAAATTATTTCAAATGTTCGGTCAGAACTGGCTCATCGACTGGTCACCGGATCAGTTGATCGAGGAAATGATCAGACAGTTTGAATTGCTGCGTAGATAAGCCAAAGTTTTTAGTTTTATTATAACCCAGAAAACATTTAAAAGGCGGTAAGATCATCTGCTCAGGAAAAAGAGAACCTAAAATACTTGCCTAATCGGAGATGATGTTCAGTACCCCCTAAGAGGAGCTGCCTTATTGAGGCAGCTCCTCTTAGGAGTTTGAACTAAATATTTCTGTTAAGGCCAAGAAACGTTATCTGGCTTGATTAACCCCTGCCATACCCATTACCCCAAAAGTTTTTTACCCGAGTTTATAACAACCTCTTACTAGTTTTTCCTACACATCTGTTAATTTCGCCTGAATTTCTTTTAAAAACAAATCGGCAGCTGCCGAAAAGACCTGATGCTTTTTCCAAACCATATTTAAACCAGATTCAAGTCTTGGCTCTAGCGGTCTGAAACAAAGGTTACTATCACTAGACGTATTCACTATTTTATCAAGAGTTATTGCATAACCAATGCCTTCTTCAACCATAATCGCAGCATTATAGGCAAGATTGTATGTAGCTACGACGTTTAATTTATCAAAATCATCGCCAAACCAATACGTAAATTCATTTTTAGAAAATGTCTGCTTCATCGCCTGTCTTGAACAGATTAGTGGAACATTTATTAAATCTGCTAGTTGAATGGCATCTTTGCAAGCAAGAGGACTGTCTTTCCTCATAACAACGCCCCAAACATCTTTGGCGGGGATATTGACATAATTGTATTTTGATACATCAGCTGGTTGAATTAATATACCAAAGTCAAGCAGTCCCTTGTCAAGCCGTTCAGTTACATCATCTTCGTTTCCGCTGTAGAGGTGATACCGTATATTTGGATAACTTAACTGTAAGTCTTTTACTACCCGTGCAATCTGTTTCATGGCGTCTGTTTCCCCACCGCCTATATAGACATTACCACTAACTGTTTCTTCCATGGATCTAAACTCTGCCTCTAATTTATCGACCATATCAACGATTTCTTCGGCTCTCTTTCTTAAGAGCATTCCTTCATCTGTAAGAATGATACTGTGACTACTGCGAATAAATAGTTTTTTTCCTAACGCTTGTTCAAGATCTTTTAATTGTCTAGACAAGGTTGGCTGTGTAAGATGCAAAAAATCAGCCGCCGCCGTAATACTGCCTTCTCTTGCAACAGTAAGGAAATAACGTAAAACTCTAACTTCCATTAACAGTCCTCCTTTGTGCTTTACTATACATGTTTAAGAAATGCTCATCAAGCATATCTTGATATAAGATATAGGTATTTGTTATATGAAAAAAGCGCGCTAAAATAAATACAAACAGTAATGATCATTATTGGAAAAGCTGAAGGGAATGAATAACATGGATAAGAAAAAGGTATGTTTTATCACGGGTGCCGGTCGAGGTATGGGCACAAATATCGCGAAAGCTGCTTTGAACGCCGGGCACAGAGTTGTGGCTACCGGCCGTAATACGGATGTGGTGGCCAAGGCGATCGGTGAAAACGAGAATTTATTGGTCGTCCAATTGGACGTTACTAGGCCTTCTGATGCACATTCCGCAGTCAAGATGGCAATCGACAAATTCGGGACCATCGATGTGCTGGTTAATAATGCTGCACACTTCTATGGGGGCTTCTTTGAGGAATTGACCCCGGACCAAATCGAACGTCAGCTGCAGGTGGCGTTGATCGGCCCCATGAACGTTACCCGGGCGGTGTTGCCTGTGATGCGCAAACAGCGTTCCGGTCATATCATCTCGATCTCCTCGGGCGCCGGCATTTCCGGATTCGAGTTTAATTCCGCCTATTGTGCATCGAAATTTGCGCTAGAGGGGTGGATGGAGTCGTTGGCGCCTGAGGCAGCTCCATTCGGCATTCATACGACCATTGTCAACCCGGGCTTTTTCCGTACAGAATTTCTTACGGAGACGTCGTCGACTTACGCCAAGCTATTGATCGAGGACTATGTGGAACGCAGAGCTAGTTATATGGCATTTTTTAATGAAAAGAATGGGCAACAGTCCGGTGATCCGAACAAGCTTGCCAAGGCACTCCTCATGATTGCAAGCGAATCGCAACCACCGCGACGCTTCATCGCAGGCGCAGACGCGATAGGCATTGCAGAGCAGAAAATTGTAGACCTCCAGACGCAGATCATTGCCTACCGTGATCTCTCAACATCCATGGCCTATGACGACTAAACGAAATAAGTTGATTGTCTATATATTAACCCTGGGTGTATTCGGTATCTTGAATACCGAGATGGGCGTAATCGGGATCTTGCCTTTGATAGCGGACCGCTTTCATGTCAGCATCTCCACCGCAGGGTTAATCGTGAGTCTTTTTGCACTTGCGGTTGCCATCTCTGGTCCAATATTGCCTTCATTGTTTTCGGGCATGAACCGAAAGAAAGTGATGCTGCTCGTGCTTGGCATTTTTATTGCGGGCAATCTTGTCTCCGCCTTCACAACAGACTTTACCATGTTATTGATTGCACGTGTCGTTCCGGCTTTTTTTCATCCTGTTTATTGTTCATTGGCATTTACCGCCGCAGCTGCGTCCGTCAGCAAAGATGAGGCTTCGAAGGCAGTGGCCAAAGTATTCGTTGGCGTGTCTGCAGGGATGGTGCTTGGCGTACCGGTCTCAAGTTTGATTGCCACCGCCGCATCACTTGCTCACGCGATGTTGTTCTTTGCTGCTGTAACGACAGTCGCATTCATCGCGACACTCCTGTTCGTACCATCGATGCCAGTTGCGAAAAGGCTCTCTTATGGTACTCAGTTACGCGTATTAAGAAGATCCATAACCTGGCTCTCCATTGCCGCTGTGATCTTTATGAACGGAGCCGTATTCGGGGTGTACAGTTACCTTGCCGAGTATCTGAAAACCGTGACCAATTATGCCTGGAACACAATCAGTTTGATGCTATTCCTATACGGTGCGGCCAACATTGTCGGAAATATGATTGCAGGGAAGCTGCTTACAAATCTTGCACTAAGAACGGTAATGTCTTATCCATTTGCATTGGGAGCAGTTTACATCATGCTTTTCATCATGGGAAAGTTCAATGTGCCAATGGTCTTCATTATTTTGATTTGGGGAATATTGGGCGGCATAGGAGGCAACATTGCGCAATATTGGATTGTGTCTGCAGCGCCAGAGGCTCCTGAATTCGCGAATGGACTCTTTCTGACATCCGCCAACTTGGGAACAACGATTGGTGCAAGTGTATGCGGACTGTTCATTTCAGGAATAAGTACGCAATACGTCGTACTTGGGGGAATCTTGTTCCTGATATTAAGCACCGCAACAATATATCCAAGAATTTCTATGTCTGGCCGATTGAAGGATGCCGGCCGATTGGAGGATTCCAATGTTGCAGGATAAGCAAGCAGCTCTTGTCACAGGCGCGAATCGGGGAATCGGATATGAACTGGTCAAACAATTGGCTTCAATGGGGTTCAATGGGGTTCAAGGTCATTTTGACAAGCAGGGATCCAAAGAAAGGGTCTGAAGCAGCGCAACGACTTACCGAGTCCGGATTGGATGTTTCGTTCGTCCTCATGGATGTCACAGATCAAGAAAGCATCCGTCAAGCAGCATTAACCATCACCGAGACCGTTGGCCGATTGGATGTATTGATTAACAACGCGGGCGTATATTTGGATGGGAATGCCAAGCTATTGACCTTGGATCATGCGATTCTGGAGAGAACGATGTCCACGAATTTCTTCGGCGTTTACCATGTCATGCGTTCATTTATACCGCTCATGGAAAAGCGGGGATATGGATGGATCATCAATATTTCCTCGGAATATGGAGCCATGAGTGCCATGTCGTCCGAAGGAGCAGGGGCGTACAAGCTCTCCAAACTTGCAATGAATGCCTTGACCCGACTGGCAGCAGCAGAAGTCAGAGGAGATATCAAAATTTATGCAGTTGATCCGGGCTGGGTAAACTCGGATATGGGAGGACCCTCTGCTCCGAGAACTCCGAAACGCGCTGCCGAGTTGATCCTCCGGTTAGTGACGATGGGATCGGAAGGACCTCGTGGAGGGTTCTTCAGAGATGGCAAACCAATCGATTGGTAGAAAACGATGGATTACTGGAGATACAAGTATGATTACTGCGAAAGCACGCGCTTAAGCTGTTGCTGATGTAATAAATAAAGTGGAAGTTCAAGCAGTAGTTGATCTGGCGATCAAAAAATATGGTCGCGTAGCTTTATAATAACGCCGGTATGATGCCAACTGCTCCTCTTTCGGAAACACGCTTTGATGAATGGCGACAAATGTTAGATATGAATATCATGGGTGTATTAAATGGCATTGCTGCGGAGCTTGAATATTAAAAGTGCTTAACTTTGCTGAGGCAAGGTTGAGCACTTTTTTGGTTTGTTTCATAATCCAGTTCCATAATTTCATTCCATTAAACAACTTTAATTTTTTGACCTTGTTTTTGACATCTCGAGAAGCCTTGATTTTGCTGGACCTTCATTATACAACTTTATTTTTTCTCACCAGGGAATGATGTGGGAAAATAAAGTTCTTTAACTGAAAATAAAGTTCTTTAATGAAAAATTGATTCTCCTTGTCGTTCCATAGCATCCCTTGTTATACGGGATCTCGCGTCCCGAACAGCCCAAAGACTAACCTGCACTCATTTTTTGCCTCGATTAGTATTTCTTCCGGTATCCGGTTGGACTTGTCCCAATGACTTTACGAAATACCTCGCGGAAATGAGCTGGATCCCGGTAACCAACGTTTTTTGCAATATGAGAGATTTTATGATCGGTTTCAAGCAGGAGTCGGCAAGCGAACTCGATCCGTTTATGCTGCTGATAGTCAGAAAACCCCATTCCCGTTATTTGTTGAAATAAGCGTATGAAATGGCGTCGGCTTACCCCGGCTTCTGAAGCCAGCTGCTCAACAGTCAAAGACTCTGTAATATTTAAATCGATATAACTAAGCATATTCGTCACATCTGTTCGTCTCAGTCTTCCAGTCGGTATGGAGCCCTTAGAAGCCGCTTCTTGCTTCAGCATCCTAGCTATACGTATCGACAACTGTAGTAGGTCTGCAAACATATTTGTTTCAAAGCCCCATTGTCTTGTTGAAAATTCTCGAAACAGTTGTTCAAACAATTCCCCCAGCTCCATACCCCTATCAATCAGGGAGATATAGGTTTCAGGTTTTCCGTCAAATATGAATAGAGGTTCAGCGCCACTTCCATAACGTGACAACCAAGTCTTAAGCTCAGCAATAAACTCGGGTAGGATGCAGAGATTATAAACGAGTAGCTTGTTCGAGCCTGACGTACCGCTGGGGCGAAAAATATGGGAGGTGCCAACGGGTAAAATGTACAGGCAACCCTTTCCAGTTTTCTCTATACGGTCAGATACATAGTGGTAACCTTCACCAGACATGACATACACCATTTCAAGATAGGCATGTTTATGTTCCCTGAGCTCAAAGCCTTCCTCCCAGCGGTTAATGAATAACGGAAAATCCCCTTGAAAATGTTCCGAGACTGCAGAATGATGTACCGGAGCTTTAGCTGCTTTTTTTGAGAGATTGTTCTGTGAAAAGTCACTATTGACCATGATTGATGTCACATCTCCCTGCTTTTTCTTTGCCTCGTTTATTATACAATCATTCATATAATAGCGAAAGGGGTTATCATATTGGAGAAAAATCCAAATAAACAAGCGGCAACCTGGATCTGGTATCCCGGGGATTTTGAAATTCGCCTTCATGAGAAAATGTCGGTTAAACGTAGAGCACGTGGCGTAGCTTATCCGGCCTATTGGCGGCTTGACCGCCATTATTCGAACATTAAGTTTCAATATACGTACGATTTGCCAGAGGAGGAGCAGATCTCCATCAAGGCGGAAGGGACTTTCTCCCTCTATCTAGACGGAAGGGACAACTATCGCTCGAGTCAAGAAGTCATAACTCTTCCAGCTGGTCGCCATAAAATTACCGTCAGCGTATTCAATGACACAGAGGTGCCTGCACTCTATATTACAGGTGATAACATTTGGACCGATTCTTCCTGGGAGGTGACCTCCTACCAAAACGATTGGCTGCCTGCTGGTTCATGGACATTCCATTCGCCTGACAAAGGGCCATCGCAGTTTCGTCTAGCCGTTACACCGTTGGAGCCCGTGACTGTAGATATCCGAGACGGTAAGCCGTTGTTTGACTTTGGTCAAGAAACGTTCGGGTATCTTCGGTTTCATAGCCTGACAGGCGACGGAGAGGTGCAGGTTTTCTACGGAGAGTCCTTGTCCGAGGCATTATCGCCGGATGAATGTGTAACATTGGATCGATTTAATGTCTCAGATGCGGAGGCAAAGGAACAAGATGGCATTTACACGCTTGAAGAAGGTAAAGCCTTTCGGTATGTGTGGATCCACGCTGATCCAGGCATAAGTTGGGATAGCGTATCGATGCTTTATGAATTTGTACCCGTAACGTATCGCAGTTCATTCGAATGCTCAGAATCAATGCTGAACGAGATCTACAGGATGTCACTTTATACGTTGCACTTAAACACTAGGGAGTTCTTTCTCGATGGGATCAAACGGGATAGATGGGTTTGGTCCGGAGATGCTTACCAGGCATTTCTGATGAATTACTACAGCTTTTTCGATCTTGACGTGACGCGCAGGACGCTTGTTGCCTTAAGGGGGAAAGATCCCCTGACAACACATTTTAATACCATCTTGGACTATTCCTTCTATTGGTTTATCTCCTTGTACGACTACTATCTTTACACCGGGGATTTTACATTTATCACGCAATACTACGATCGGGCTGTCACCCTGATGGATTTCTGTTTGAAACAACTGAACGAAGAGGGATTGCTGGAAGGGAGAGAACAGGATTGGGTGTTCGTAGACTGGGCGGATTTCACGAACACAGGTGCCGTAAGTACGGAACAGATTCTTCTCGTCCGTGGGCTGGAGGCGATGAGCCAATTCGCGGTCTTGATCGGCGATGGCACGGCTGCCGCAGCTTACGGTGATCTTGGGGAGAATATCAAGCAAACCACGCTCCGTCTGTTCTGGGATGATACGAAAGGCGGGCTGCTTCATCACCGAGTTGAAGGTGAAACGAAGCCGACGATAACAAAACATGCCAGCATGTTTGCGATGACCTATGGCTATCTGTCACCGGAGCAGCGCGACAGTGTCATCCGCAATGTCATGTTGAATCCCGACGTGCCGCGCATCCGGACACCGTATATGCGGTTTCATGAACTGGCCGTGCTCTGTGAAAGCGGGGAGCATGATTACGTACGCGCGGAAATGATCTCCTACTGGGGCGGCATGATCGAACTGGGCGCAACGTCATTCTGGGAAGAATACGATCCGTCTTTGGCGAATGATGAGCATTACGGCATGTATGGAATGCCTTTCGGCAAAAGCCTTTGTCATGCTTGGGGAGCCAGTCCGATCTATCTAATCGGAAAATACTTTCTTGGCGTCAAGCCTTTAAGTCCCGGATATGAAACTTTTGTGGTGGAGCCACACCTTGGCGGCTTAGACTGGTTTAAGGGAACCGTTCCAATTGCGAATGGGGAGGCGGAGATCGATATGAATGAAGAACGTATTCGTGTAAGGGCAACACAGGGGAATGGCGTTCTTCGATACAGAAAGCATGGTGAGCAATTAGAAAAAATGATCCCAGTTGATGGAAGTTGGTTGGAAGTCCGCCTAGACACATAAATGTATGTTAGGAGAGAGGAGCTATGAAAACCTGACAAGAGAGAGCCTTCTCCGCTGTGAGAAGGCTCTCTCTTGCATGTCATGGGTATTTATCCATTCTGATTCTTATAATCAGTAGGGCTGTACCCGGTATGCTGCTTGAACACTTTGCTAAAATAATAAGGGTCCAAATATCCCACATGTTCTGCTATATCCTTGATCAGAACAAAGGGATGCTCCCGCATAAAACGGCAAGCCTCGTCCATGCGAATTCTGATCAGATAATCCGGAATGGAGGTTTGGAAAGTTCGCTTAAATACTCGGTTCAAGTAGGCTGGGTGAAGCTGAAACACATCCGCGATACTGGTAAGGGAGATGTTTTTGAGAAAGTGAGCGTGAATGTGCTGTTTGGCTTCCTTTGCCCAGTCCCGCTGCGTCTCTTGATCGTACTCGGATCTAAAAAAATATGAACACCATATCTCCTTGACTTGTGCATGCAGATCGGTTCGTTTTCTAGCTCTCCATACTTCATCGCTTACTTCCAGTTCCATGGTCTGCTTAAGATCGAAGGTACTTGTAAAAGAATCTTTGGCGAGACTGTGGAGCGTATGCGATGCGTGCAGTAGAAGAAGCTCCCAGCCTCTACGGGTGATGGGAAAAGATTGTTTTGGTTCTCCTGCAAAAAAGGTATCCAGTTCCTTGGCAAACAATTGTTTCTGCTGTTTCGTAATGAATTGGGTTAATCGCAACAATGCGGGCTGAAGCGGTTCCAATAATGGTTTGATATCTTCTGGAGAAGCTTCGTCGATCCAGAAGCAGCTTCCTTCAAAGCGGCCTTTCGCCCGTACCTGCTTCTTGCAATCCGCTAACAGGGCAGGAACCGGTTGTAGGCCTTTTGTAGATAAAGCCATCGCAACGGTCACGCCATCCTCCGCTTCCGCGCAAGTTTTAATGGCCTTGGTCCATTCTGTTTGACGTTCATTCGACCAAGTATGCATGCCGAATAAGAGGATGTCTTCATTACCTGCAGTTGAAGGCAGGAGAGTAAACTTTTCCCCCTCTCGCAGCATGGAGATGAAGGTATCATGAATGCCAGCAGGAATATCGCTTAGCAGTGACAAGGCATAAACGAGCAAGTAATTGCCGTGATAGAAAAGTTCCTTTGCAATTCTTTCCCACTCAGCACGAATATGGTCCGTGAAATCGGACGCCTCTATGATTTGTCTGGCAACTTCACGTTCCAGCAGAGTCTGATTGTGCATTAGTTTATCCTTTATTTTATCCAGTAATTCACCAATATCATGATCCGCAGCGGGCTTGAGCAGGTAGTCGGTGATGTCAAGCTTGATAGCTTCCCGCAGGTAAGAGTAGTCATCATAACCGCTGAGAATCGCGCATTGAATTCCAGGCAACAGCGCTCTTACTTTACCGATCAGTTCTAGTCCATTCATTACCGGCATGCGAATGTCCGTGATGATGGTGTGCGGCTGCGTCCAATGCAATTCAACGAGCGCATCTTCCCCGTTGTTGTAGGCACCGACTATCTTAAAGTCAGGACGTAGGGTTCGGATTTTCTCTTTCAAATGCCGGAGAATCCGGGGTTCATCTTCAACGAGGATCAGTCGGAACACCTTCGTTCAACCTCCTTATCTTTATCGTATATTCCATCCCTTGCGGGCGGTATTTCAAGGAAAACCGAACCTCATCATTCCAAAACAGTCTGCAGCGGGTCAGCGTATTGACGATCCCCATATGGCCAAGACCATGGGAAGATAAACTTTCTAACTGCCGAATCCGCCCTTCGTTCAGTTCTTGAATAAGACTCTGGGCTTCAGCAAAAGCAGCGTCTGTAAAGCCTGACCCGTTGTCACCAATTCGGATTTCCCAAGACATCGATTCACCCAATACCTGAGCTGAAATTTCGATATTCCAAGGCGGACGGGCTTTTTGAAATCCATGCGCGAATGAGTTCTCCACGAGAGGTTGCAGAAGAAACTTGGGAATCGGTTCTTCCTCGAGCTGCGGGTCAATTTGAACCGAAAACGTGAATTGTCCCTCGTACCGAAACCTCATTAACTCCATGTATTGGACGGTATAATGAACTTCCTGCTTAAGCGTCACGGTCTTCGACATGGAATTGGTCGAGTAACGAAGCATCCCGCTAAGCTGCTGCGAAATGCGGGCATATTCAGGAAAACCTGATTCCTCTGCATAAGATGCCATAGCCGTCAATGTGTTAAATAGAAAATGTGGATTCATCTGTGCATACATGGCGTGCAAATGGGCGGCATTTTCCCTTTTTTGGGATTGAATTACCTCGTTCAGGGAGTGGTTAAGCCTAGTACGCATCTCCTCAAACGTAGCATACAGCTTGCCAATTTCCTTGATATTCTGAAGCTTCTTAACCTTTGATGTCGTGATATTATCAATCGTTAGCTTCTCAAGACGTTTCTGCAAATAACGAATTGGTGAAGCGATGCCTGCCGTTAGGATATAAGCGATTACTAGCGATGCGATTTCGCCAAAAAGACCCAAGATCATAGTAATCCGGCGAAGGTGAGTGATGGGCTGCATGACTTCCGATTTTGGCTGCTGAATCACAACTGTGAGCCCGCTAAAGTCGGATCGAATCTGGCTCCATAGGTCCGTATCAACACCGTCAGATCGCTTAATTTCCTTTGAACTACCAGCCCAGCGTGGAATCTGCGGACGATCCGCATCCGATGCATAATACGGATAGAAAATTTCGCCTTTGTCGTTAATAACGTACACTTTTGCTTTGGATGATTCACTGCGGCCAACCTCCATGGTCTGCGACAGGAGGTCAAAGGGCTGTTGAACTTCAACAGCGGCCGGCGTGAAAGCAGATGGAAAGTTAAAGCTTCGAACCAGCGAGAAGTAGAGAGGGTGATTATCTTGCCACTCACTTTCATGTGGCGGAACCAAAAGTTTGTCGCCTTCCAATAGGACCGCTTCTTTCAGCCATTCCGATTGCTGAATCCGCTGCTTTAAATTTGAAATGGTATCCATATTTTGTCCGTAGGTTAAGAAGAAGCCATTCATTGTCATCAAATTGATTTGAGTGGCGATAAACCAAGGACCATTGAAGGAGGCTAGCATGTCCTCGTACTTTTTGCGGCTGGCGAAACTTTGGAAAGATGAAGGATCCTCATCATCTTGCCCCACCAGATAGTTCTTGATATCGGAGCTGTATATGACTTGTGCGGAAATGCGGTCCATGTCCTCGATTACGTTATCGAGTGCTTCCTGATAGCGGTATAACTGCTGCCGATTCGTCTCCTCCATGCGGATCATTAGATCTTTAGATGTTTGCGTGAAGTATAAATAGCCGCCACTGGCTACTAATATAGAACTGAGTAAGGTAAAGCTAAGAAATAAACGTGTTTGAATACGAAGTTGCATGTCGCTTCCTCCCCATAATATTGTATCACGCAGTGTTCATGTTTACGGAAAGGTTCGATAATTACAGGGCAAAGGTTCAATTTTTCCATTCTGCAATTATCAACTAAACCCTAAGATAGAGGCACAACAACAGAAGCACTTACCCAGAGGATTATATTTCAATCATAAATAACAACAGTATTAACCAATGAGGGGAGAAGATCGGCATGGATCAAACATGGCAGGCGAAATGGATTTGGATCGACTTACCGGAGCGTACCCCCAATGTATATACAGAAGCGCGCACTGCCTTTTTAATCGACTCTGAAGTACAATCAGCCACACTTCGAATATCAGCAAATCAAGAGTATAGGCTCTTCGTAAACGGCTCGTTTATTGGATCAGGCCCGTCCCCTTCTGATAATTCATGGAAGTATTACGATATTTATCATGTTAAGAGTGCCCTAAAACAAGGGAATAATTGTATTGCTATTCTGGCTTATAATTTTGGAAATCCAGAAATCGTTACAGAACAGCGCAAAGGTCCAGGGGGGCTGATTACCCAGTTGGATATACGTACGGTTGAAGGAGATATTACGGTGAGCACAGATGCAAATTGGAAATGCCGTCGTTCCCCTCGATGGGTACATGCCGTATCCAGAATGCATCTTTGGAGTGGATATAAGGAGATATACATGTCAGAACGGGAAGACGGCTGGGAGCGAACGGATTACGACGATTCCAAATGGGAGAAGGCGAAAATTGCTGCAGTCGCGAACGATCCCGACTCCTCCTGGCCGCGATTGATTCCCCGAGAAATTCCATTCTTATCCCGTGAAACGATCCGCCCTGTTTCCGTTCTCCGGGTGGAGAAAAACTATGGTTCGCTACAGGGAGCCGAGCTTCTCGCAGAAGGTGCAAACGGACGAATGACCATCGACGCTTCAGTTCCAGGCTCACTGCCTAGCGTTGTATATGACTTTGGTGCGGTGAAGACCGGCTATCCAGAGATAGAACTAAACGCACCGGAAGGCGGCGTATTGCAGCTGTCTTACGGAGAGTCCCTAGAACTGACGCTGCTAGATACCTTCGTTCTGAAGAAAGGTATTAATCGGTTGTCACCATTCGGAAGGAGAGCGTTCCGTTACGTGCAGCTCGCGGTACAAGGGACACCTGTTCCAATTATGGCCGACGTTATTCGAATGCAGTTTGTCCATTATCCTTTCCAGCAGGAGGGTTCTTTTGCTTGCAGCGACACGCTTTTGAACCGGATATGGGAAATAGGCCGATACACCACGTTGGTCAACAGCCAGGATCATCTTGAGGATTGTCCATACCGCGAACAAGCGCTTTGGGTTGTGGATGCGGTGGTTATGGCCAAAGTCATTTATCAGACTTTCGGGGACACGAGACTGATCCGGAAATGCTTGCTTCAAGGAGCAAGAATACAAAATGAGGATGGTTCAATTCCAGGCACAGGACCGGAACGCAACCGTTTCTTGCTGCCTGACTTCAATGCATATTGGTTTCTAGGCGTTTACGATTACTGGCGATATTCGGGCGACATTGCATTCCTCTCAGAATTAAAGAATCCAATCGTCCGTCTGATCGGATGGTTCCACGACCAAGAGGACGAGAATGGACTATTCGCAGGAGCCGATCGGAATGGTTGGTGGTGCTTCGTTGATTGGGCGGATTATATCGACAAGCGGGATCGGGTCACAGCCGTCTCGTGTTTGCATTATAAGATGCTGAGGAAAGCGGCTGACATAGCAGCCGCTTTAGGGGATATCACTCTGTCAGAGGTATGCACTGAAAGGGCGGACAGGCTATACACGTCGATTCGCAAAGTTCTTTGGGTTCCTGATAAACATCTGTTTGCCGATTGTATGACCGACGACGGATTGTCGGATAGTTTTACGTACCAAACGAATTTCCTCGCTGCTTGGTCTGGAATCATGACGGATGACGAAACGGCTTATTTTCTTAATGACATTTTTATGAAGGGAGTATGCCCCAAGCTGAAGGGGGCGTTCTTCTACCATATCGTTCTAGATGTTCTGTTCGAACAAGGTTATGTCGAAGCCGCATTGGACATTGTTCGCTCATATTGGGGCGAGATGGTCTCTCGAGGAGCGACAACGTGGTGGGAGACCTTTGATCCTTCATCCCCGGATTGCACCATTCCTAGTCCGTATTTAGGGAATACGCCGACGTATTTATCGGATCATATCCCGGTCAGTCTCTGCCATGGATGGGGGGCTTCGCCGACCTACATTCTGACTCAAAGGGTTCTGGGTATCGATGTGACCAATATATCAGACAGAGAATTTGAGTTTCGTCCTTGCATGGGTGACCTGGAATGGGCAAAGGGAACGGTGCCGACCACATTCGGATGGATTGAAGCGGAATGCATCCGTGAAATGGATGGAACCATCGCTGTAACCTTGAAGCATCCGGCTTGCTTAACCTTACATTCGGCAGCCCTTGAGCAGTTCAATATACAGATTGAGGGCAACTTAAATATTGTCAAAGGAAAGCTGACCGTTTAATGAGTAAAAAAGGTAACATTTTCATCGTGACATCAAGGTTTCATAAACATTGCTCAAACCGACATCTCGTTATCGAAAGGTTCGATAATTACAGGTCTGAGGTTCACTATTTCCATTCCGCAATAGTCACCGAAAATCTAAGATAAAGAGGCAAGACAGTACAACACCAATATGGAGGGGTCAGAATGATTAAGAGTAAGGGTAAAATTGCAGCGCTTCTGCTAGTGCTCGCGGTTGCTTTAACCGCATGCGGAAAAGGCGGAGGCAATGCTGAGAACGGCGGCACGACGAATTCGGCAGCGAGCGGAGCCTCACAGACTAATGATAGCAAGAAGGCCGTTACACTCAAAGTGTTGGTTGCCAGCGACTGGCTGAAAGAGAAGAAGTGGCAGATGATCTTCGATGATTATGAGGAAAAAACGGGGAATAAATTGGATATCCAGAGCGCTCCGGTTAATAATTACGCGGATCTAGTAAGCACGCGGCTTGCCACGAAGGATGCGCCGGACCTTTTGTTCTATTGGGGGCAAGCAGGTAATGTGAAGAAGCTTCAGCCCGAGAAAAATTTGCTCGATCTGAGCAATGAGGAATTCGTATCGCGCATCAACCCGGCGGTCACGAAATATTTCCTCAAAAATGACGGTAAACTGTATGGCATCCCAGTAACCGGTACCAGTGTTTCCGGGGTTATCTATAACAAAAAAGTATTCGAAGATCTGGGGATTGAAATTCCAAAGACTTATGACGAGTTCCTCGCCGCGTGCGAGAAGATCAAGGCTGCAGGTATTACACCGGTATATGAAGCGGGGAAAGAAGGCTGGCCATTGCAATTGTACACTTTCAACGCTGTGGCTAATGTCATGATCAAGCAACCGGATTTGATGGATAAAATCAACGCGCATCAGACGACCTTCGGTCAAATTCCAGAGTTCGTGGATACGCTTCAGAAACAAAGCGACCTTCAGACAAAGGGATATCTGAACAAAGATCTATTTTCTGGAACATATGACATGTCTTTAGAGCAAGTCGCAACAGGCAAGTCGGCGATGATCTTCCAAGCAGATTGGGCAATTGCTCCACTTCTTGAGAAGTACCCTGATGCTGAGATTGGTATGTTCCCACTGCCTTGGGATGGCGATAACTACGCCGGGATTTCCGATCCGAACGGCTTGTATGTTTTTAAGGATTCCCCAAATGTTGAAGCTGCCAAGGACTTCCTGAAATTCTTCAGCAGCCCAGAAGAGCTGTCTAAATACTTTAATGAAGTAAAATCGATTCCGACCTGGACAGGCCTAGACGTGAAGCTAAACCCAGGCACAGCCGATATGAATGCGTATATCGAACAGGGGAAAGCGATTCCGTTTTTCAATTCGCTGGCCGTGGTCGAGATCGGCGATTATCAATCGCTCTTACAGCAGATGTATGGCGGACAGATAACGCCTTCTGAAGTAGCTAGAGGACTGCAGTCTAACATAGATAAGAATGCAAAAGCGGCAGGAGTGGCCGGCTTCTAAGAGATTTTCGCAGGAAAGGGTGGAGAGAAATTTGCTGCACAAACGGATGTATCCCATGTGGTTGATTGTTCCAGCGCTGGCGATATTTGCTGTATTGTATTTATATCCGACATTTTCGGGGTTTTACTATTCACTCACGGACTGGTCCCCCTACAAGGACCAGATCCAGTTCGTTGGATTTGAACAATTCGTAGATTTGTTTCAAACAAAAGGTATGTATCTCGCTATGAAACATACCGTGATTTACGCTGTGCTTGTTACCATTTTACAAAATGGGCTAGGCGTGCTCCTAGCACTTCTTCTTAATTCGACACTTATGGGAAGGAATTTTTTCCGTAGTTTGTACTTCTTGCCATCAATCTTAAGTGCGCTAGTAGTTGGCTATACGTTCACGACCGTACTGCATCCTGATGGTATATTCAATCAACTATTAAACAGTCTGGGATTATCGGATTGGGCAAAAGATTGGCTTGGCGATCCAAAGCTTGCGTTGTATTCCGTGACAGTCGTGAATGTGTGGCAATGGGCAGGACAGTCTATGGCGTTATATCTCGCTGGTTTACAGGGGATTTCAAAAGACATGCTGGAAGCATCAGTCATTGACGGAACGACCTATATGCAGCGGCTCCGCTTTGTGATCATGCCGATTTTGGCCCCTGTCGTAACGATTAGCGTACTGTTGAGCATGATTGGTTCAATGAAAGCGTTCGAGATTATTTATACCACGACTGGAGGCGGACCTGGTGGCGCTACCGAAGTGATGAACACGTTTATTTTCAAACAATTCGGCTCGGGTCTTTATGCATTTGGAACAGCCGCGAACGTCGTTTTGTTCCTCTCCGTAGCTATCATTTCTATCCTGCTGCTTAAACTCATGCGGAAAGGGGAGATGGCGGAATGAAAATGAGATACGGTTCATGGCTCAGGACCTTGCTGGCAACCCTCGGAAGCTTGCTTATTATCCTGCCGCTGTTGTTAGTCGTTTTTGGCTCCTTAAAAAATCCTGCTGAAGCGGTCAAATTGAATCTCAGCCTTCCGAGTGAATGGATGTGGTCCAATTATAAGACGGTATTTATAGAAGGTCGATTACTAAACGGCTTCAAGAATAGTGTGCTGGTTACGGTTTCCACGGTAGTGTTCACCATAAGTGCCGGCTCCATGTGTGCCTATTTTCTTGCACGCCGGCATGGTCGCTGGGTTCAATACTTGTTCTATCTATTCTTTGCGGGTATGATCGCACCACCTTCGATGATTCCGACGATCAAGTTGATGCAATCGCTTCATATATCAGGACAGTTTATCGGTCTCATCCTGTTCATGACCGCACTTAACCTTCCACTCACCATTTTCATCATGAGCGGGTTTGTTCGATCTTTGCCTAGGGAGTTGGATGAGGCGGCGACGATTGACGGCGCAGGCAGCTTCTACACCTTCAGTAGGATTATTTTCCCGTTATTGAAGCCATCGATTGCGACTGTCACCGTATTTGTCGCGATCTCATCTTGGAACGATTTTCTCAACACGCTTTACATTATCAGCGATAGCAGTAAATGGACGCTGCCTTTCTCCGTCTATAATTTCGTTTCGCAATACGGAACCTCGTGGCAATTTGTATTTGCAGATTTACTCTCGGTCATGCTGCCGATGCTTATCGTCTACCTGTTTCTTCAGCGCTACATTATTGAGGGAATGACGGCAGGTTCGGTTAAGGGTTAAACCAGTCATATGTTAAACGTGCGGGGAGATTCTGTCTCGCACTTTAACGGTGACATTTAGACCTCTTTTGAAAGAGGTGATGTGAAGAATAATTTCATTAATTAATGGATGGAAGATGAACTTTGGCAACTTTCTGAGTACATAAGTTGCATTTTATCGAAAGAATTATGAAAGCGCTTAATTTTTGGTTTCCACTAAAGAAAGCTAAGCTTTAAGATTTCGATCAAAAATAAAATGATTAAACTAAGGGAAAGGATTGAAACCTCAATGAATAGTAAGACGTCTAAGTTTGCAAGAAAGCTGCTCTCTTATTCTATGGTCTGTACTTTATCGGTTAGCTTATTAGCCGGCACCGCACGCCCTGTAAAGGTACTTGCAACAAATGCAACAAACATATCCACAGTGTTCAAAACACAAACAGGCGGAGTATTTGACGGGATGCCTCTGTTTGACGGTGTTCCGGAGCATCTGGACGAGTTCGTAGATACTTATTTTGAATATACTGGTATGGAAGGACCAGCAGTATACGTGGCTGGAGCTCGGAACATCTACACGTTAAAAAGTGGTCCGCATGCTGGTAAAAAAATTCCGGGTGCATTATCGGCAGCGGATAATGACCAAGGAATCTCCACCGACTTTCCGTCGTACATTGGGATGGGACAGTCTTGGAATAAGGATTTGATTGCCGATGTAGGTAATGTAATGGGAGCTGAGAAACTCAGCCAGCTTAAAGTGAAGCAAGGAGATTCTAATATTCAAGACGGTCCCAACGCTTCACGTTCAGTGGCCTTCACTGCTACTAGTGATTTAAGGATCAACCCATTGATCGGCCGCTTTGATGAAAGTTTCAGCGAAGATACGTATTTAACCTCAACCTTGGTGGATACAATGGCGACCGGTCTTACTGGGATCGATCAGGAAAAGAGCGACGACGGCTTCTGGATAAGAGCTGCCGTAGGGACAAAACATTATTCCGTTTATAATTCTCAATGGTTCCGAGAATCGACAAGTAATAACGCAAGTGCTCGCTCGATCTACGAGTATTATACCAGAAGCCCGTTTAGAGGGTTTGAGAGCGGTTCATTGGCAGGTGTTATGACTTCATTCGGCATGACAAACGGAATTCCGAATATTCTCTCCCCATTTCAAATCTACGCGAATAATAACTCAAAGTTTGGAGCTTACAGCAGTACGGACTTTTACAGTGACCGTTGGGTCTACAGTAATCCGTTTAGTCCCGGAGGAAATGCACAAGGGAACGGATATGACACGCAATACACGGTAGATCATGCTCATGCCTCCGTACTGTTTACTCTAGCTGAGTCGGGGGACGGGTTGCAGGATGTCCAAACGTTGGTTAACGCTGTTGCAAAGGGACTATATGGAGCCACGAAAGAAGATTTGATTGAAGCCGCGCGATCGCATGTGAACCAAATGGTCCGTCTCGGTATATTCAATGAAACTGACGAAAATGGAATCCCTAAATTTTATCCGTTTGCAAGTGATGCAGGGGATGTGTCATCTACGAAATCTACTTACGAAGTGCCAGAGCACCAGGTCGTAGCGCTAAGAGCCGCGCAGGAGAGCATCGTGCTGTTAAAGAATGATGGAACGCTTCCACTGTCGAAAAGCAAAAAAGCGGCGATTTCGGGTATATATGCCGATTCAAGGTTTAAAACATCAAAATCGTTAGCCGTAACGCCAGTCTTGCCGAATTCAGGTGATGCTCCGCTGACGTCGATCATAAAAAAAATTGGCTCGGCTAACGTTTCCTACAATACCGGCAGCAAAGTGATAGCACTAACTTCTAAATCAAATGGAAATCCAGTTACCAGCAGTTCGGAAGATGCCGGCGCCGGGCTCGTCACGACTGCTGGACCGTTGGATAAATCCAATCCAGCTCAACTATTCGAGGTTTACGATTGGGGACAAGGGGGAGTCAGTCTGCTTTCAATGAAAAACAAAAAGTGGGTTACTTCTCCGAAAACGGCAAATGCTGCGGTTGGAAACACGGATTCCACCAAACTGAACTTGACAAACAACGACTGGAATTCGGATCAGCTAGGCGGGGGAGGCACCAGCGCCATTCCACCAACCTTGAGAATGGAGAAGAACAGTGACGGTACAATCGCTATGGTGGCTGACACCTATCATTTAAGTTTCTTTGGGAATTTCTCTGGAAAATATTATGTAAATGGCAGATTCGTAGTTACAGGTGATGACGGCGAGTTAAAAACGGCAGGCGCGACGTTAACGAATGCCTCTACTGCCAATGAAGCAAGAAAGGACAGCAATGCCAAGTATGAGCAAACGGTTGTTAAAGATGTAGGAGCTGCTGCTGCGACACGAGCGAAAACCGACGATTACGCCATTGTGTTCGTAGGATCCGTTCCGCGTCATAGTGCTGGCGAGGGGAATGACAGGTCTAGCCTGTATATGGGTGATGACGACTACAAACTTGTCAAAACCGTTTCTGACGCTTTCGCTGCGAAAGGCAAGAAAACTGTCGTTGTCGTTCGTTCTAGTTTTCCGGTAATCATGAAGCAAATTCAAGAAAATCCCCATGTTTCTGCGATCTTGTATCAGCCTTACGGTGGACAATACGATGGGCAAGCGCTGGCTCAGGTGCTCTACGGAGACTATGCACCGACAGGCCGTCTGAACTCTACATGGTATGCGGATATGTCTGCTTTACCAGCCATCTCCAAATATTCAATTCCGGATTTGACCCAAACGCTTGATAAAACCGATCCGCGATACACAGTGGATATGACGAATGCGGACCCGATTGAAACCAAACTAACTTATATGTACACGAAATCGTCGGTAACATACGAATTCGGGTATGGGCTATCCTACAGTCACTTCAAATACAGCAACCTGTCCGTGCCAGCTTCCGTAAGTGGCAAACAGCCGTTCACTGTAAAGGTAAACGTGAAGAACGATGGTAAGGTAAATACCTCCGAAGTTATCCAGTTATATGCGAAGAACAACAAGTCGGCTTACGGTTCGAATGCACCGTCCAAGAAGCTAATCTCATACGAGAAGACTAAGCTTAATGCAGGAGAAACAAAAACGGTCACATTGAAAGTGGACCCGAAGGACTTTGCGATCTGGGATGTTAACAAAGGAGATCTCATTGTTGAAAACGGCGTCTATACTTTCATGGTCGGTGCTTCCTCAAAGGACCTTCGGATACAAAAGGATGTAAAGGTCGTGGGTACACCTCTTGAGAAACTCAATATTAACAAAGCCCTCAACGTATTTGATCACTCTTTTGCGTCGAAGAACGTGATTTACAGAGAGGTCTCTAAGGAACGTACAGCAGTAAATCTGAAGGCGAAGAAGGTTATAGGCGCTTACTATGCAGTAGGGTCCATGAATAACGGTGCCTGGATCGCGATTCCAAAAGTTGATCTGACGGCTGCGAAACAAGTGACAGCAAGCGTCGCATCTAATGCTTCTGGCGGTGTGATTACTTTCCATATCGATTCGCCAGCCAATAAACCGATTGCCGTTTTGAATGTGCCGGTTACAGGACAGCGCTCCTATACCATAGCCAATGCCGATGCATCGGTTAAGGAACTCGGATATACAGATGTTACAGTTAATCTGAGTAGCACGAAACTGACGGGAAATCATGATCTGTATGTCGTGTTTAATGCGCCGGACTTACGGATTGACAGCTTGTCTTTCCCAGCGAAAAGGGCTAAATAGGCAGTGCAGGAACCAAGAAGTGTAGGCCAGATTTTTAATGTTAATATTGACTTAGTATAGCACTTATAGAGGTTCCAATAGATCAGCTTAAACTTTGGTCATTTCAAGGTTTAGCTGATCTTTTTATTTTTTAACGAGATTCCAAACGACAGACGCGCAAGAAATCATTAAAGAACTTTATTTTCATAATGCGGATAATTTTCATGTTTGATTGGGCAACTTTGTTTTCACTTTACTAGGTGTTGGTTCGTGGAAAACGCGGAGGCCTTGGCTTTGCAAGGAACTCTCTATTTGCACTGCAGAACCATGGTTCGATATCGGCAGCCATCTGTAAAAGCTTATTGGATGACCATTGCTTGGGGCTTGCGGGAAATACGTTGAAAAAATACGATTCGCCACCTGCGCCAGCTGCTTTTTTTTCCGGCTCCATGGAATTTGTTGCAGTCAACCTGTTGCTCGGGACAATCAATCCATTAGGTGCACTATTGCTCACATTAATGGTCAATGCGCGTCATCTGTTTTATGGGATATCGATGCTTGAAAAGTACAAAGGAACGGGCCTGAAAAAGGTTTATCTGATCTTTGGTCTGTGCGATGAATCCTTCTCCATCAATTACACGGCTGATATCCCTCAAGGGGTGGATAAGGGATGGTATATGTTTTTCGTCACGCTGCTTAATCACTCTTATTGGGTAGTCGGGGCTGCGATTGGCGGGCTTTTCGGGTCGCGGAGAAGACGCATCACAGCGCATTATTGGGGTTAGGGTTATCACTTCTATGTCTTATCGTTTTCGACAGTAACAACTTCATTCTCCCATCGATGATCAGTATACTCTGCCTGCTTACCGTGATAAGGAAGCAGCTGGAAGGAACAGGAGGGCGTGTATGACCATGACAATGCCCGAACAGATGATTACAATCGGTATGGTCGTCTTGGGGACGATGATGACACGATTCATTCCATTTATTTTATTCCCGCCTGGTTGCTCCACTCCACCTTATGTACGATATCTTGGAAAAGTATTGCCGGCAGCGGCTTTGGGGCTGCTGGTAATTTACAGCTTGAAGGATGTCAAGTTGATATCCGGTAACCACGGAGTACCCGAGTTGATATCTGTTATTATAGTTGCTTTGATTCATATTTGGCGAAGAAACATGCTTTTATCTATTGCAAGCGGTACGGTCATCTATATGTTGTTGCTTCAAAAGGGTTTTTAACTTTATCTAAACGGATTAAGTTCCACTTTCTGCATGTTCAGTGGGGTTTGTATTTTTTTGATAATTTAATCCCCATTGTTCCATGACACCGATAATGGGGCGTAATGAATTACCCAAATCGCTTAGCTGATATTCTACTCTTGGTGGAACCTCGGCGAAGACCTCACGGGTAATAATACCATCTTCCTCCATAGCACGCAGGTTTTGCGTTAATACTTTTTGACTAATTTCAGGTATTCCTTTTCGAAGCTCACCAAAGCGCTTTGCTCCCGTCAGTAAGTCCCGTAAAATAAGTATTTTCCATTTATTACCCATTAAGCCGACAGTAGTAGCAACAGGGCATTGGGAATTTTCTTTTTTTGGAATCATTCATGTCCCTCCATTAGTTACTAAAAGGTTTCTATATGATAAAAAGGTGCCTACTTTCAAAAACGCTTTATCGCTTTTATTATAAATGCAACGGGATCAATTGCAAATGAAATAGGAAGAAAAGAAAGTCTCGATTAATGACTATTTAGTTCTGAGTTAGCTTAGCTTCTGAAAGGAGAGCATCACCGATGAAAGCAGTCGTTCTTGAAAAACCGGGTGCGCCTCATGACCTGGTTGTGCATGAAGTGCCGATTCCAGATGTAATATCGGGCTGGGTACGCGTCAAAATAAAAGCGTTTGGTATTAATCGTTCGGAAATGTTTACAAGGCAAGGTCATTCGCCATCCGTTAAGCTCCCGCGAATTATTGGGATAGAATGTGTGGGCGAAATCGACGATCCCTCGGACAGCACTTTTATGAAAGGGCAGCGTGTAGTGTCATTGATGGGAGGGCTGGGACGTGAATTCGATGGCAGCTACGCCGAATTTGCTCTTATCCCTTCTAATCAAGTCTATCCAATTGATAATGAGATGGACTGGGTAGAACTTGCCGCAATCCCGGAAATGTATTATACGGCTTATGCTTCGCTATTTGACTGTCTCCGATTGACCGAAGGAGAGACGCTGCTAATCCGTGGAGGGACCAGCTCTGTTGGAATCGCCGCACTACAGCTTGCTAAGAGCGCCGGTGCAACGGTTATATCGACGACCAGAGACAGAAACAAAGTGGAAGATGTTAAGCAGGCTGGTGCGGATTATGTATTGGTTGATGATGACCGTTTAACCGAACAATTATTTGCCATCGCGCCAAAAGGCGTAAATAAAGTGTTGGAGTTAGTGGGAACAGTTACATTGAAACATTCACTGTCGCTTGTTTCAGCGCACGGCATCTTATGCATGTCGGGGATATTGGGCAACGAATGGGAAATCGATCGCTTTGAACCATTGGTTGATATTCCGACTGGCGTTTATTTTACAGCTTTTACGAGCGAGCTCATTAAAGAAAACCTGCTTATCGATCTGTTTCAATATATTCAGAAGCATAAGATCAAAGCAGCGATTGCTAAAGTGTTCACACTGGATCAAATTCAGGAGGCACATCTCTTGATGGAAAGCAATACCGCGAACGGAAAGATTGTGGTTAGCAATACGTGACTAACGAAGAGCAATCCAGAATTGGAAAGAGTATAGGGGGAGCGTTAGAGAACCGGCACCATTAGATAATGATTTCTTAAGTAAACTAGACTGCCTTTTACAAACCGAATTAAAGGAAAAAGGCGTTATCGAAGTTGAACATCTGGATTCGATTTTAACCTTATTTCCGGGTAGCCGCATTAAACAAGCTGATAAGTTCATTTTATGGCAAGGAGATATTACACGCTTAGATCCAGATACCATCGTGAATGCCGCCAATAAAAATATGCTAGGCTGTTTTCAACCCTTTCATGCTTGTATCGATAATGCCATTCATTCCGCGGCAGGCCCACAGTTGAGGGAAGACTGCAACGTCATCATGTCCATTCAATGTGAGTCAGAGAGTACAGGAGGAGCAAAAATCACAAGAGGCTACAATCTGCCCGCAAGGTTTGTTCTGCATACAGTAGGTCCCGTTGTGCCCAAAGGAACGGAACTGACGGAAAACCAATGCGCCGATTTAGCGGCTTGTTATCGGTCTTGTTTGGAACTTGCGAATGAGATAACGGAAATAAAAACAATCACTTTTTGCGCGATTTCAACGGGAGTATTTGGATTTCCTAAGTCTGAAGCGGCCAAGATAGCCGTTCTGACCGTTAATGAGTGGTTGAATACGCAGGCCCATCATTTTGAAAGGATCATCTTTAATGTTTTCAGCGACGAGGATTACAAGGAATACCTCCTTGCTTTTCAATCCTGATCTTAAACAGAAAGGGAGTTCCACTATGACTTCAGAAACCAACAAACACCTTATGCACCGTTTTACTACGTTCATTAATACTGCCAGCGAGAAGCTTGCTGAAGAGCTCATCGCCTCGGATGCGATCTTCTATGTCCCTGGACAAACCGAGCCGATGAGGGGGCCTTCTGGCTATCTCGCAATTATCGGGATGATGCGAGGCGGCTTCCCGGATATCCAATGGACGCTGGAGGATATGGTTGTCGAGGGGGACAAGGTGGCTGCACGTTTCACAATGCGCGGCACGCACTTAGGCACTTTCTTCGGCTTCCCGCCGACAACGAAGACAATCGAAGTGCAGGCTATGAATTTCTATCGACTATCCAGTGGGCAAATTGTCGAAGAATATGGCCAGCCTGATATGCTTGGCCTGCTGCAGCAGATTGGCGCTTTGAGGGCAGGTTAAGGGCTTCACAGTTTATGAATAGAATTTTTAAGGAATTCTGTAGGAGTTAGTCCCGTCCATCTTTTAAATTGTCTACTGAAATGAGAGAGGTTTTTATAACCTAAACGATTGGAAATTTCTTTTAAAGAAATATTGGGCTGCTGTATTAAAATTTTAGCTTCTTGCAATTTCAGTTCAGATAAATATTTTCGCGGAGACATATGGTAGACTTTCTGGAAAATTTCTAAACCATAATTAGGACTTAAACCAAGAGAAGCAATAATTGGCTGTATATGAATTGCATTATCAATATCCTCATTATCTGAGTAACTTCTTTTAAAATTTGATCTTATGGCGTCTGCAATTTCTTTTGCATATTTTGTTATCGTCATCGATTCGTTTGAAAAATTTTTTTGATTTTGTGAAACAATGTCTACAAATACCTCTAACAGCTCAAATAGGACTATCTGTACCTTCAGTTTATATTTAACAGATCTAACATAGGTGACAGATAGCATATCAAACCATTTTTCAAGAGTGCTTTTTAGTCTTTGATAAAAAGGAGAAGCAGGAGTATAAATTAATTCGCAATCTTTCAACATGCCTATGCGTAAAGAAGGTTCGTCTATATCAAAATGAGCGCAAAAATAGGTCAAATGGTTATTTGTAATACATCTATTGGTATGCTCAACCCCTGGAGGAATAAGCATAATATCCCCACTGTTTAATAAATAAATTTCGTTGTCTATTGTTGTTTCCTGTTTACCTTCCAAAACAATCAAAATCTCGAAAGCATAGTGAGACTCCTTTGCTACAGACCATTCCTTGGAAACAGTTTGCATATGAGCACCAAAAAAGCGTATGTTCCAATCAATAAACGGAAGTCGCAATGCGTTAGTAGATTCATAGGTGTGTTCATAGGTATTTTCCATCCTTGTTAACTCCTTTGATTTGGGTAAATTTAACCTTGATCGTACAATCGCCTTTTAGGTCAGTTGCAATTATAATGTAAATAAATAACAGAAAACGTTTTCTGAGAAAGGTAATATATGATTGCAATCATGTTCTAGACAATAATACATCCATTATAGCGATGAGAGAAAGCGGTATCAATTAGTTTTACAAGGAAATAATTGATGCGTACTACAAAAATGTAAAAGGGTAAACGTTAATAAGGAGAGTTCAGAATGCAAAGTGCTTTAAAAGATGTCATAAATCAATCAAGACAAACAGTCTCATTAGTTCAAGGCATAAAATTTAAAGAAAAATTAGGCTATGGTTTAGGAGACTTTGCTAGTAATTTAGTCTGGAGCGCACTAAGTATGTTTGTGTTATTTTTCTACACAGATGTTGTAGGTATTGCAGCGGGTGTGTTGGGAACTATCATGTTACTCGTTCGAATTTTGGACGGAGCACTTGATATTACTATGGGCGTTATTGTAGATCGTACGAAATCAAAGTATGGGAAAGCACGTCCATGGATGTTGTGGATGGCAATCCCCTTTGGTGCAGCTACCATTTTGCTTTTTACTGTTCCTAATGCGGGTTCAACTGGAAAAGTCATTTACGTAGCTGTCACATATGTCCTGATAAATGTGATTTACACTGCTATCAATATTCCTTATGGTGTTCTAAATTCGTTAATTACGCAGGATCAATATGAAAGATCGGTTATCAATATCTTCAGAATGTTTCTATCTACTACTGGTACACTATGTGTAAGTATATTAATACTGCCAATGGTGAAAATGTTTGGGAATGGGCAAGCTGGGTGGATTATTACGTTTGTTATTTTTAGTATTATATCTTCCGCATTATTTGTTGGAACTTTCTTGACAACAAAGGAACGAGTAAAACCATCAGATATTTCTCAAGTAAAAACTGTACCATTAAAAATTGGTCTTAAGGCTCTATTTACTAATAAGTATTGGGGAGTAATCGTAGCTTTTCTTGTTATTACCTTTGTAAACATGGGCGTATCTGGTGGTGTAACGGTTTACTTCGCTCAATACATTATGGGGAATTCCACTCTTGTTGGTGTTTTATCATTAGCTCAGAATCTTCCAATGCTTTTAGGGATGTTAATTTTTGCAGCACCAATTATTAAAAAATATGGAAAAAGAAACGCCTCGATTTTTGGTTCAGTAGTTACCCTTATCGGCCTAGGATTAATTCTTATTAACCCTAGCAATATCACACTAATTATTATTGCAACCATTATAAAAGGACTAGGGAGTGTTCCACTAGGTGCCTCCATGTTTGCAATGTTAGCTGATACGATTGAGTATGGGGAATGGAAATCAGGTGTACGTACCGAGGGATTAATATACAGTGCAGGAAGTTTCGGTTTAAAAGTTGGAATTGGGCTTGGAACCGCGATCGTTGGTTGGATTCTGTCATGGGACACTATGTTGGAGGTGCAGCAGCACAATCTGATTCAGCCATTTCCTCCATTAAATTTGCTTTTGTTATATTGCCAATTTTATTTACAATCATACAAATGATTTTATTAGGATTTTATAAATTAGATAAAGAGTATCCTCAGATTGTAAAGGAATTACAAGAGCGCAGCAGTAAACGTGTATGAACTAAAAGTACACGTATCTTTTAAAAGCTTTTAATCCTTATTTATTAATGGAGGTATTTATGAAACAGCAAGCATTTAATCCCTATTTACCAAGTTATGAATACATTCCTGATGGAGAGCCATATGTATTTGGTGACAGGGTATATGTGTATGGAAGCCATGATAAGTTTAATGGAACGATGTATTGTGAGAATGATTACGTATGTTGGTCAGCTCCAGTGAAGGATTTAAGTAACTGGAGATATGAAGGGGTAATTTACCAGAAAATTCAGGATCCAATGGGGCGAACTGATAACAGACTCTTATTTGCACCAGATGTCCAACAGGGCCCTGACGGCAGATATTATCTATATTATGCATTTGATTTTCTTGGAGTCATGGCAGTAGCAGTCTGTGATTCACCTGCAGGCAAGTATGATTTTTACGGACATGTGCATTACAAGGACGGAACTTTACTCGGGGGCCGAGAAGGCGAGGGGTTCCAGTTTGATCCTGGTGTGCTAGTAGACGATGATGGAAAAGTATATTTATACTCCGGATTTTGTCCTCAGAATTTTCCTTGGGAGCAATTGGGACTTAAAGAACAAACTATTAAAGGTGGTATGGTAATTGAACTGGAAACAGATATGATTACGGTAAAAGAAGGACCTAAATATATCTTTCCAGACAAGGCAGGCGGTTCGGGTACAGATTTCGAAGGACATGAATTTTTTGAAGCATCTTCCATTAGAAAGGTTAGAGATACTTATTATTTTGTTTATTCTTCTATTAACGGGCATGAACTATGCTATGCAACTTCCAAGAGCCCGATTGACGGTTTTCGATATGGAGGAACAATTATCTCCAATGGGGATATTTATCTGAATGGAAAAACGGACGAGGAAGCATTGAATTACACTGGCAACAATCATGGCAGCATCATCGAAATTAACGGTAAATGGTATGTATTCTATCATAGACAGACTAATAAGCATCAATTTTCACGGCAGGCATGCGCTGAAGAAATTCAAATTGAAAGCGATGGAAGTATCAAGCAAGTAGAAATGACAAGCTGCGGGCTGAATAGTGGTGCATTAATTGGAAAAGGGGAATATCCTGCATACATCGCTTGCAACCTTATGAGCAAATCAGGCGCCATGCGTTATGAGTTTGGTCAAGAAGTTGATGAATTCCATCCATTCTTTACCCAAGAGGGAGTGGACAGGGAAGATAACCCTAACCAGTATATTGCAAACATGACGGATGGAGCAACTGCAGGATTTAAGTATTTTAATATTGAAGATGTTTCTACGATTTCTGTTAAAGTAAGAGGAACAGGAAAAGGAGAATTTCATGTAAGCACAACAATTAGCGGAGAAAAGGCTGCGCGGATTCCTATTTCTCCTAGGGGAGAGGGAGAGTGGCTAATGTATTCGGCTCCTATGCAGATAAGTGATGGAGTGAATGCATTGTATTTTACTTACCAAGGTGAAGGTGCCATTGATTTGTATTCCTTTATTATGGAATAATGAATAAGACTTTCTATGAATATTGCAATGCCAACACTTATAAGGCGCTTACTGTTAAGAGCAGTTACTGGATTTATGATTCAGTTTGGAATAGTCTTTAAAGTGATTCGTGGATTTAAACAATTGTAGAGCGTGGTTACTAGACTTCGCTAAGGTCTACTCTATCAAAGAGCTTGAATTGGATATCGCCATAAATAAAAGTGCTTAACATTGCTGAGTCAATGTTAAGCACTTTTTCGTATGTTCGTTTGTTGTTTGACGATAAACCAGCGTGAATCCAATAACATAAAAAAAGATGCCCCTGACGGATTCGAGGGTCATCTCCTGGCAGCTTAACTTCGCGGTGGTTTGTTTAAACTGTCCACAATCCGGGTCAGTGTTCAGCTCTGCCGGAGGGTGACAACGAAAAAATAAATTGAACACGAATTAACGCTATGATATAATCAGTAGCGTCATCGACAAATTAAAATAAGTAGTACATCTATTTTATTCCCACTTTAATTGTACATCTGGAACTTTGATTTGTCAATGCTCTTTTTTATCCCATTAAATGGAAAAAGGAGTGTGTTCAGGGAGTGATGGAAGCGAAGGATTGGCGGCAGGAACAGGAGCGGCTGGAACGGGTCAGGAACAAGCTGCAGGCGAGAATCGCCGAACTGGAGCCGGAGGTTGCCGGACTGCGCGATCAGGCTACGGACATCCGCAAGCGGTTTTGGGAAGAAGTTACGATCAACACAAGCACGGACGAAGATTTCGAAGAGACCTTTTACACGATTAACCAGCAGTCCGCGGTATTGGCCGAACGGGAGCGCGGCCACAAGCTGTTGACGCAGCAATGGAAAAGCATGAATCGACTGCTCCCGTCTCCTTACTTCGGACGCATCGACTTTCAGGAGGATGGCCTGGACCTCAGCGAGCAGATCTATATCGGCGTATCTTCCTTCGTCGACGAAGACGGATTGAACTTTCTGATCTATGACTGGCGTACGCCAATCGCGAGCCTGTACTACGACTACTCCCCCGGCCCGGCGTCTTATGTCACGCCGGGCGGACGAATCGAAGGGACGATGGAGCTCAAACGGCAGTTTCAGATTCAAAACGGGCAAATCCGCAACATGTTTGACGCGAGCGAAACGATCGGAGACGAATTGCTGCAGCAAGTGCTAGGCAAAGGTGCGGACTCGCAAATGAAGAGTATCGTGGCAACCATCCAGAAGGAACAAAACGCCATCATCCGCAATGACAAAAGCCGGATGCTTATCGTACAGGGGGCGGCCGGCAGCGGTAAGACTTCCGCGGCATTGCAGCGGGTGGCGTACTTGCTGTACAAACACCGCCAGACGATCAGGGCCGATCAGATCGTTCTTTTCTCACCGAATCCGATGTTTACCAGTTATATCTCTACCGTCCTTCCGGAGCTCGGTGAAGAGAATATGCAGCAGACGACTTTTCAAGAATTTCTCGACTATTGGCTAGGTTCCTCGTTACGGCCGGAGGATCCCTTTGATCAGATCGAATATGTACTGACAGCACAAGGAGCGCCGGGGTATGAGGCTCGTCTTCAGGGGATCGGGTATAAAACTTCCGAGGCTTTCCTCGAAGCCCTGCAGAACTATGGAATGTGGTTGGGACAGGAAGGCATGCGATTCATCGATATTCGGATTCGGGACCGCGATTTGATTACCGCGGAGCGAATGAGAGCGAAATTTTACGGTTATAACCGTTCCCTGCCGCTGCTCAATCGTGTCGTTCTCTTGCAGGAATGGCTGCTGAGCGAACTGGCTTCGCTGGAACGTATGGAACGGGAAGCGCCTTGGGTACAGGAAGAGTTGAATTATCTCGACACCGAGCAGTACATGGAAGTCTTCGGAATGCTGCATAAAGATAGGGAAGTATTCGACGTTGCGGAACAATACGCCGCAGTTCGCGAGAAAATGAGTAAGAAGCGCCGGGAAGATGAAGGCGACTTTGACTTCGCCCGGAGGGAGGAAGAGCTGCTCCGCAGAAGGATTGTGAAAGAAAGCTTTACACCGCTAAGGAAGAGTGTGAAGAAATTCTCGTTTATAGATGTTAAAGCCATATATGGCCAATTGTTTGTGGACGAAGCCGCTTATCGGGAGAAAACGAATGGTGCCGTCATCCCCCCGCTGTGGCCTGAAATATGCAGGCAAACCAAGGAAACGCTGCTCCGGAATGAGTTGTTCCACGAGGATGCGACTCCGTATTTGTATGTAAAAGAGCTGATCGAAGGCGTCCGGACGAACACGGAAATCCGGCATGTCTTCGTTGATGAGGGTCAGGATTATTCGTCGTTTCAATATGAATATCTAAAAAAGCTGTTTCCCCGTGCCCGGATGACGGTGCTCGGCGATTTCGGGCAAGCGATCTTCATGCAGGCTACAAGTTTGGCCGCATCCGATTCGCCGCTGGTACGTCTTTTCGGTGAAGCCGAAACAAGCCTTGTCTGCCTGGTACGCAGTTATCGTTCAACCAGGTCGATTGTTGAATTTACGAAGTCGATGCTTCCAGACGGGGAAGAAATTGCACCGTTTGAAAGGGGAGGCCCAAAGCCCCTTCTGACGAGACTGGACGGCGGGGAGAAGCGTGATGCGCAAATTCTGGCAGACATCGCGGCGCTCATGGCCGAGGGCTTCGATTCCATCGCCGTCATTACGAAGACCGCAGCTGAAAGCCGGGAGGCCCATGAATCGTTACGGATTCAAGGAGGCGAAGCTCTGCAGCTCATTACGAAGGAGACGCTGGGCTTTGAAAAAGGAGTGATGCTCATTCCTGTGTATCTCGCCAAGGGTGTCGAGTTCGATGCAGTCTTGGTCTATGATGCTTCGCCCGAAGCTTACGGCCGGGACAACGAACGCAAGCTTCTTTATACGGCGTGTACGCGGGCCATGCACCGGCTTCATCTTTACACGACGGGCGATTGGTCGTCGTTCGTGCAGGCATTGCCTGCGAATTTGTACGAGAAAGCGCCATATTGACGGATCGGAGGTAACGTCGGCCGCGATAAGCCGCCCTCATGATTCAGCAAATCTTCGGCACCATCCTGTAGCCCGTCATCAAGGCCGGTTGTAAGCAAGAATCCCGCGACGACTCCTATTTCCTTGTGTCGGCGTCCATTTACGAACAGATCAATTTGTTCAATTCTAAGTATTTATAAGTTTCACGTTATAAATGGGCTTAGAATTCTCCGGAATGATACGCGCTGTACCGCCAAAAGGACGGCAGCAGCCGTTTCACCTTGCTCGACCATTATTTTCATCCATACACAGCTCGATGAGCAGAAAGCAGGGACCTATGACAGCTCCTAAAAAAACAAAACCGATGGCAGCAGGCGGGGACGACTTCTCGCTGAAAGCTATTCTGCCGCCGCTCATGGCGATTATTGTCGGCATGATCATGGTTATTCTGGACAGCACCGTCGTCAATAATGCCATTCCGAAACTCGTTGAATACTTCGACACCGATCTGAAGACGATCCAATGGACCGTCACCGGCTATACGCTGGCCTTATCTGCCGTTATCCCGCTTGCAGGCTGGATGACCGATAAATTCGGCTCCAAGCAAATTTTCATGATTACGATCGCCCTGTTCACGATCGGCTCCGTGCTGTGCGGCATCGCGCAAACGCCGGAGCAGCTGATCATTTACCGCATCATTCAAGGCTTGGGCGGCGGCATGGTGGCCCCGATCGGGATGGCCATGGTGTTCAAGCTCGCGCCTCCAGAGCGCCGCGGATCCATCATGGGCGTACTCGGCATCCCAATGCTGATGGCGCCGGCGTTCGGTCCGGTGCTATCCGGCTGGCTGGTCGATTCTGTCAGCTGGCACTGGATTTTCATCATCAATCTGCCGATCGGCATTATCGCCTTCATTCTCGGGTATAAATATTTGCCGAAAGCAGGCCGCCATGAGGCGCCGCATCTGGACGTCATCGGCATGTGCCTCGCGCCGATCGCCTTCTCCATGCTGGCGTACGGCGTAAGCGAAGGCGGCACCAGCTGGTCCAGCGCTTCGACGATCACGGGCTTGACCGTTGGCGGCATTGCGCTCATCCTCTTCATCTTCGTGGAACTGGCACAGAAGCAGCCGCTGCTGGAGCTGAAAGTGTTCAAGTCGTCCGACTTTACACGCAGCATCATCTTGACGTGGATCGTACAGCTCGCGCTGTTCGGCGCAATGCTGATCGTGCCGCTGTACCTGCAAAGCGTCATGCATTACACCGCGCTTGAAACGGGCTGGATCCTGATGCCGCAGGCGCTATGCGCGGGAATCGGCATGCCGATCAGCGGCCGGCTGTTCGACAAGATCGGCGCACGTCCGCTCGCCTTCGCCGGTCTTGCCGCCGTATCCATTGCCCTGTTCATCTTGTCCGGCATATCGGTGGATACCTCGCTGTGGGTTATCATCCTGTCCATCTGCATTATGGGTCTCGGCATGGGCTTCTCCATGATGCCGCTCAACACGCATGTCCTGAACTCTGCGCCTCGCCGTCTGGTTAGCCGCGTCACACCGCTGACAACAGCAGCTCAGCAAGTCGTCGTCTCGTTTGCAGTCGCGGGCCTGACGGGTTATCTGACGTCGCAAATCACTTCCCACGCCGAAAGCGCGGGAGCGGACGCGAATCCGCTGAACGCCGTCGTCGCGGGTTACGGCGACACGTTCTTCCTGTCCGCGTGCCTCGCGACCGGGGGTGTTGCACTGTCGCTCCTTCTGCGTAAACCGAAGCAGCAGGAAGAAGACGGAACCGCCGGCGGGGACAATCCGGACCCGGCGATGATGATGGGTCACTAATCGCGAATCGGCTCCGATTCGCTCGTATGCAATAGCCTTGGCCGTTAGTCGGCCAAGGCTATTTTTTGCTGATCATCATGCTCCGATTGGTGCGACGTCAGCAATTCCAGCTTCAATATCGAGTGCACTTCAACCCGTGGGAATGCGTAATTCGGCTGGACAATCGGTTTAATAATATCCAATGAAAGTGTTTAATATTTTCCAATTCTCTGATTCGGCAATTTTGTTAGTATGAAAGCGGATACAAAGAAGAGGGATCAGAGAGGTTGAAACAGCTCAAGGCTAACGAATTTCATTAGAGAAAGGAAAGTATAACGATGGAAAGTAAAATAAAGTGGGGAATATTGGGATCAGGGAGCATTGTAGACAAATGGATTTGTGGCGCAAAACAGTTGAATGATATGGAAATTGTGGCTATATCCTCTAGAACAATAGAAAGTGCGCAGAAGATGGCCCAAAAGCACAATATTTCCGTGGCATTAGAGTATGACGCTTTGATAAAGAGAACGGATATTGATGTCGTATACATATGTGATGAAGGATGGCAAGATCACAACCTATGAAGAAAAAACACCTCAAAGGGTCAAAGGCATTAATGATGATGGATTTCAATATGAGATTGCACATGTGAATGATTGTATAAGGAAGAATCTGAAGGAATCGCCAACCATGACATGGAAACAAAGCTTAGCCATTATCAGGCAGTGTGATGAATTACGACGTCAATGGGGGCTTAAATATCCTTTTGAAGATTGATGAACGAAGTGAATTTCTAAATAAATGGATGGAGGAATGGACAATGAATCATGAGATGATTGCGAAACAAGAAATGTTATTGCAATTTGATAAATTCAGTCATGACATGGGGATAGAAATTGGTTTTTTACTATTAAATAAAGCCAAAAGTGAAGGAAAGTCTCTTGCAGTGGATATCTCTAAATGCGGTCAACAAATCTTCCATGCTTCATTAGAGGGGACGACTGTTGACAACGATGAATGGCTCAGAAAGAAGAAAAATACGGTTTATAGACTCAATAAAAGTACATTGGGAGTTCAGTTGATGCTGAAGGAATCAGGCAAAACGCTGGAAGAGGTCCTCCATTTAAGTCCTGTTGACTATGTAGATGCAGGAGGCGGCTTCCCAATTATAGTAAGGGGAGTTGGCTTTATTGGGGCGATTGTACTTACGGGTACTTCGCAGTTTGATGAACATGAACGTATAACGAGTTGTTTAAGTACCTATTTGGGTGTAAAAGATTGTCCGAAATTATTGGTCTGACATAAACCCACCATCAGCCTCAATAAGCAAACTCCTTAAAAGTGGCTTCGGCAGAGGTGCAGCGATGCGCCTCTTTTTTTGTTTGAACGAAGCATATAAGCTGCTTCAGGCATTGTTGTCAACACATGATTGATTAAACAACATTATTTTTCCTCATCACGGGAAGGGCAAGGCAAGCGGGTTGATGTCGGTATAAGCGGTATTTAAGAGACCAATGAATGAAGATTTCTTTTAGGACACATAACTATAAAAGCTCGATCAGCAGAAAGGAGGATTCAACATGGGCAGTGGCAGTGGTAACATCAAACCGAACGGTTCCCAGCATGCGGCACCACCATCGGATGACCCTAAAAAACAGGGACGATCAGCAGCAAAGAAGAAGTCTAAATAGTAATGTTGTTTCAACCCAATAGTCCCAACACTCACCGATATGAAATAGCCCCTTAGAATAGAGATTGGAAAAACCCCTGAGTTAAATCCGATAATATTCTAGGGGGTGCCAGACTGTTAGATTGCATGTTGATGAAGTATGTATCAGAAGCGGGTTACGGACACAATATGCATCAACTATATGGAACGATTTCCGCAAGAGGTAAGGGAGAACGTTTAGCGGAAACTGCGCCCGTTTTTACGGAATAAATAGATAACGAGATAGACGAAATTAGACCGCCAGGAAGCAGTATTCCTGGCGGTCTAATTTCCATTATCAAGTAATTATTCATTTGATTAAGGAAGGAAGTTAAGAATATTCATTTTTGTCCGATGCTGGTCCGGCAGCTTCTGAGTCTGCTGTGAAAACAGTTTGATTTTGCATCACTAATTTGACGATGACCTTTGAAACTAGGGGTTTAGTCCGATTTTGCGAAACTAAACGCGGTTATTTTATCGGGATGACAAAAGTAAGGCTGTTTAATTCGGCAAAACGGAACTAATTGCCTCATGACCTGAGGATTGAGCAAATTAGTTCGGCTAGATGAAACTATTTCGTTTGCAGATGAAAAACGAGCAGAAATTGCGACTTGAATCTGGAAAATTAGATCCAATGGTCCGTGAAGCGGACTTTTTCACTGGACTTTTAAAAGGGTTAATACATGACGAAAAACAACATGAGTCCGCAGGGAATCCTGGGATCTGTTTTAAGGGGCATAGGCAATCTATCCTGAAGCCGAAGCATTTGTATTGTGAGAAGTGCGCAAGAAAACAACATTTTTCGTCTGTAAAACGATACTTCTCTGGACGGATACGGGCTATGATTTACTCAAGAATCCTGAAATAGCCTGAGGAAAGAAGGTAAATGGACATGTTAGAAGCAAATGAACAAATGTGGTTAAACGGAATAATTGAAAAGATTACAGCAAAAATGGATTGGGTCAGTGAAAAATCCAGAAACAAAATTCCTTACACGACGATTAACGGAAGACATGATGACCGCATCGCAGACAACCCGACCGGTACCGAAACGGATGGCATCAACTGGTGGACCAATGGCTTCTGGGGCGGTATGATGTGGCTGATGCACCATGAAACCGGCAACGAAAAATATAAAGAGATCGCTAATATTTCCGAAGCCGGGTTGGATCAATGTTTCAAGGATTATTACGGGCTGCATCACGATGTCGGGTTTATGTGGCTTCCGACCAGCGTGGCCAATTATAAAGTAACGAAAAACGCGGAGTCCCGGAAAAGAGCGCTGCATGCCGCAAACCTTCTGGCGGGACGCTTTAATCTGGCTGGCGGGTTTATCCGTGCATGGAACGATGTGGGGGACAACGACACGAGGGGCTGGGCGATCATCGACTGCATGTTCAATATTCCCCTTCTCTACTGGGCGTCGGAAGAAACGGGTGATCCGCGGTTTAAGCAGATTGCCATGAAGCATGCGGATACGGCCATGACGGCCTTCGTAAGACCGGACGGTTCCGTGAATCACATTGTGGAGTTCGATCCGTTTAACGGCGGAGTGGTCAAAACATACGGTGGACAAGGCTATGAAGAGGGCTCTTCATGGACGAGAGGACAAACTTGGGCATTGTACGGCTTTATGATGAGCTATATTCATACCGGAAAAGAAGAATATCTGGACACGGCCAAGCGTGTTGCGCATTATTTTATGGCCAATATTCCTGAAGACGGGGTAATTCCGGTCGATTTCAGACAGCCGAAAGAGCCTAGGCGCGAGGATGACACGGCTGCGGCGATTGCGGCATGCGGATTGATCGAAATTGCCAAGGCAGTAGGCGCGTACGAAAAAGGCTCCTATATCGAAGCTGCGCTAAAGCTGCTCAGAACGTTGGATGAATCACGCAGTGACTGGTCCAGGGATAATGACTGCATTTTGCAATACGGTTCAGGGGCGTACTATGCCAAGTCTCATCATCATCCAATTATTTATGGGGACTATTATTTTATGGAAGCGATATTCAAGTTGAAGGGCAACGATTTGTACCTTTGGTAAACTTTCTGGACATCCCATGGCATTCATCCGACAGCCGCGGGACATGAACTCATTGCGAATGTCTGGTTAGTGACGGCAAATAACAGTAAGTACGCTCTCATTTAAGCTCTTGAAAATAAATGAAGAAAGATCGCCTTTTCCGGCCATTCGGCCGGTTAGGCGGTCTTTTTTGGGGTTCTGCCATAAGGATTTGTTCACGCAGTTTTATTGGGGGCTTCGGCATCAGCCGCCCAAGCTTTTGCGGTAGTCGCTTGGCGTGCGGCCTACACGTTTTTTAAACAGTCTGGAGAAATAATACAAGCTGTTGAAACCGCTTCGGAGGGCGATCTGCTCGATGCTGTGATGGCTGTTTAGGAGCTGGATCTTTGCTTCCTCCAGGCGTTTCGAAATCAGATCATCCTTTGGGCTCATATGGAAAAATTTCTGATATAACACCCCGAACCGTTCCGCGCTTAAGTTCACCAGCTCCGACATTTTGTTCACTGTCCAGTCCTGTTCGTAATGCTCATGAATAAACGTTCGTGCTGTCATAAATTTGTATTTGAATTCTTGCTCTGCTGCCGTGAGCTTGTCGAATTCATCGTGCATCAGTTTATGTCTGCTCAGCAATAACAAAATTTCTTCCAATACCAGGCTGGTTTTTTGTTTCCAATAAGGCTTGCGCAGCGACAGCTCCGTTTCAATCGAACGCAAATAGGGCCCGAGCAAATGCGGCTCACCCGTACTAATGATTTGATTAAAGGGTACATCATAACGCTTTGCCAGCCCGATAACGTCATCGCCCGTGAAATGAATCCAGTCGTTACGAAATCCGTCGCTCATCCCCTCCGGCGTTCCATGATACTGGGGAAAGCCCGGATCATGGAGAATGCAATCTCCCTGCTGTCCGAGTTCAATTCCATGAATGGTCTGAGTAAAGAAGGGGGTAGAAAAGCACATAAGCAGATAGTTATCGCAGCCGAAGGGACGTTCAATAACAAATTCGGGATCATGAGGCGTGTTCATTCCGAATATATGGATGTCAAATGCAGCGGGCATTACATATCCTCCAATACTGTGTGCAGTGTGTTCGATACATACAATTGTAATGGCAAACCGACTTCATTTCAACGTTAGAAGCAAAAAATGGATAAAGGAAAAGTGCAAATTGATAATGGGTAAGTTCATTTTTTATAAATAAAGCAAGCGATATAATAAACGTGTACAACAAAAATGTGCAAATAAAGGGGATTTACATGAGCGGAAATAGCTTGCTAAAGGGAAAGCATATTGTCTTTGTAGCCGGTGAAGATGAATACAACTCTGAGGTGTCTTTGGCAGCACTTGCCCAGGAGGCTGGAAAGCTGTATGGTGCCCGCACTACGGTTCTGGCATCCTATCCGGATCCGTCGAATCCTTCTAATATTCCGCAGCTGGACAAGCTGAATGAAGCGGATTTGGCCGTATTGTATTTACGTTTTCGCGAGCTGCCTGAAGAGCAGCTTGTACATTTGCTGAACTTTGTGGAATCCGGAAAACCGGTCATTGCATTTCGCACGAGCACGCATGCCTTCCGATATCCAGCAGGACATGCGCGGGAGCGCCTGAATGCCGGGTTCGGAATGGATGTCCTGGGAGCTCCGTGGATTAATCATTTCGGACATTCGTCTTCAACGGATGTCTCACTTGCCCACGGGGCGGAAAATCATCCGATCGTCCAGGATGTTCCTGCTTTTTTCCATGTAAGAAGCTGGCTTTATCTGACATTGCCTTATCCGCCGGAAGGGGCAGTCATTCTATTGAACGGCAGCGCGGTCGATCCCGAGCTTACCAGCGAGAGCCGGATCAACGCCTCTAAAGTTCATCCGGTCGCATGGACCCTTACCAACCGGTGGGGCGGCAATGTATTTATGACGACGCTGGGGCATCCGGAGGATTTTGAACATCCCGCTTTTCGTAAATTGGTTACCAATAGTATGCTCTGGGCTCTGCAAACGAATAAAGGGAGTGAATAATGATGAAACAAATCGCGATTATTGGCGAGAAGCTTACCTCAATTGTAGAAAAAGCTGAGCCTGAGCTGCAAGACGGATGGGCTCTGGTCAAGATTCATGCGGCTCCGATGTGCGCGGAGTACAAAAGCTTCGTGCATGGACATGCAACCGATTGTTTGGGGCATGAAGCGGCGGGCGAGATCGTGAAGGTCGCTCCGGGCAGCAAGCTTAACGTAGGCGACAGAGTAGTGGTCATGCCGGGATACCCGTGCGGCAAGTGCCCGCTTTGCGCAGCCGGAGATTATATTTATTGCGAGCATAATCTGCCATACAGCAGCGCTACAATGACGCAATTTATCGCGAAACCGTCCTGGATTCTACCGAAAATTCCGGAAGGCGTCTCTTATGAAAAGGCATCCCTTGCCTGCTGCGCGCTCGGTCCTTCGCATGGCGCCTTTGCGGGGATGGGCGTCGATGCCTTTTCAACCGTGCTGATTACGGGATTGGGTCCAGTCGGACTAGGGGCGATCATTACAGCCAAATATCGGGGAGCCAGAGTCATTGCGGTTGAGATGAATGAATACCGGATCGAATTGGCCCGAAAGCTTGGCGTGGATTACATCGTAGATCCAAGAGATGAGCAAGCTGTCGACAAGATTAAGGAATGGACCGGCGGGTTTGGGCCCGACTACGGACTTGACTGCTCCGGTGTCGTTTCCGCGCATCGATTATTGATTGATGCCGTCAAACGCAAAGGCAAAGTCACCTTCGTCGGGGAGTCCGGCACGGAAACGCCAATCCGGATCAGCGACGATATGCTTCGCAAGGGCATTCAGCTCATCGGCTCCTGGCATTACAATCTGAACGAATTCAATCGTATTATGGAAATCATTAAAAACTCTCCGGCAGTGGACGAATTGATTACGCATACATTTCCGTTCAGCCGCATCCAGGAAGCTTTCGAAGTTTCCGCGTCCGGACAATGCGGCAAAATCATTCTAAAACCATGGGAGTGAGTGAGCAATGAAAATCGGAATGAATTTGCTGTTGTGGACAGATCAGGCTAAACCGGATGTCCATGCGCCGCTACTGAGACAAATCAAGGATTGGGGCTTTGATGGCGTTGAATTGGCAGCTGACGCCATGAATCGTGAGGATGCCGCCGGGTTCCGCGCTTTACTTGACGAATATGGTTTGGGCCGAACAACAATCGCGGCGCTTGATGCGAAGACGGCCGATCCGGCAAGCCGGGATACGGCCTTGCGCATGAAAGCTGTCGATATCCTGAAAAGCGCATTGGATCATACGCATATTTTGGGGGCTGAGCTGCTCTGCGGACCGCTGTTTCAAGGACTGGGCGGATTCAGCGGGCAAGCACCGCAAGCGGATGAATGGAAGTATGCGGTAGAGACGATCAGGGAGGTCGGGGAGTATGCGGGTTCGCTTGGCATACGAATAGCCCTTGAACCTTTAAACCGTTTTGAAATGTATATGGTCAATACGATGGAAGCCGGCTTGCAGTTTGTAAAGGAGGTCGGACTTCCGAATGTGGGCTTGCTGGCGGACACCCATCACAGCAACATTGAAGAAGGAAATGTCATTGAGGCGTGGCGACAGGCAGCTCCGCATATCTTTCATGTGCATATTTCCGAGAATCATCGGGGGGTGCCCGGAACAGGCCATGCCGTTTCTTCGGAAATTTTTGACCTGCTGGTGGATATAGGTTATGACGGATGGCTGACGATCGAAGCTTTCAGTCAGGCTGTGCCTGGATTAATATCAAGGCTGCATCTCTGGCGGTCATATGCGTCGCATACGGATGCTGCTGCTGCGGAAGGAATCGTTTATATCCGGGAGCAGTTGTCAAAGGCTAAAGAACGGAGGGCGAACCGCCATGCCGACTGTTGATCGCGACGGCGTTCAGATTTATTACACAGAGCGGGGGACAGGTATTCCCTTGGTTCTGCTTATGGGGCTTGGCGCTGATGGCAGCGCATGGGAGCAGCATGTGCAGGCGTACGAATCGCGCTTTCGCTGCATCATGGTAGATAACCGGGGAGCGGGTCAATCCGGCAAGCCAAAGGGAGCCTATACCTCGGTCGAGATGGCCAAAGATACCATTACCGTCATGGATGCGCTGCGGATAAAGCGGGCTCATGTATCGGGGATATCGATGGGAAGCGCAATTGCGCAGCAGATTGCGCTGCTGTCGCCGGAGCGAATCATCTCGTTAACGTTAAATTGTCCATGGTCCAAAGTCGATGTATTTGCACGCAGAACGTTCGAAACGTTGAGCAGCGCATATGAGGCAATGAACGCAAGCGACTTTCAGAAGCTGCTTCAGCTCATTATTTTCACGCCTGAATATCATGAGAACAGGTTGGACGATTTATTGTCCAGGCAGCAGGCAGCAGAAGCAAATAAGCATCCTATGCCGCCCTATGCCTTCCAAGCTCAATGCGACGCATGCATAACGCATGATACGGCAGGACGCTTAGGCGCGATTGCCGTTCCTGCGCTTGTTACGGTAGGGGAGCTTGATAGGTTTACGCCGCTTCGCTTTTCGAGAATGATCGCAAGTGAGATTTCCCATGCGGAGCTTGTTGTGTTCGAAGGCAGCGGCCATACGCATCATTGGGACCAGTTGGACAAGTTCAATCAATTGACATTGGATTTCATGTTAAGGCAGGAGGAGGCTGAATATGCAACCTAAACTATCGATTGGCTCATGGGCATTTGCGTTTGGTCCATTTGAGCACGAGCCATGGTCTTTCTCCCGGGTGTTAAGCTATGCCAGGGAAGCCGGATATTCAGGGGTCGAGGTAAATGGTTTTCTGCCGCATCCCGTCCCTGATGTATACGATACAGTCTCCAAACGTAAGGAGCTGCTGGGCGAGATCCATTCGCATGGTCTCGGCGTTTCCGCGTATGCTCCGGACTTCCGTCATGCGCCTCCGGCCGCAGCGGACAAAGAATCGTACCTGGAATTATTGAAAAATTATCTTGATTTTACCGTGGACCTTGGTACAAAGATATTAAGAGTGGATACGGTTACATCGCCGGTTCCTGTCAGCGAAGAAACCTATGCCAGCCGGTTCGCGCGATTAATCGACACTTGGCATGCTTCCGCAGAGCTTGCGGCAGATGCTGGCGTACGAATCGTCTGGGAATTCGAGCCGGGCTTCTGGTTGAATAAGCCAAGCGAGGTTGCTCGCGCCGTGAAAGAGGTCAATCATCCGGCCTTCCAGGTGCTTTTCGATACAAGCCATGCTTATATGAGCGGTGCAGCCGGCGCCAGACAAGCGGGTCAGAAGGAACTGCTGCAGGGAGGAATTGCCGAATATGCCAGGCTGCTTGAAGGCCATATCGGACATTTCCATCTGATCGATTCGGACGGAACGCTGCATGATGAAGAAACGAGCACCCATGCGGAGTTTGGCGCGGGAAAAATCGATTTCACGAGTTTTTTGAAAGAGACGAATGATATTTTCCTTCCAATGGAATGGTGGTGCGTAGATTTCTGCTTTAATAGCGAAGTTGAGGCGTGGGGTAAGCAAGCCGTCGGTTTCATTCGAAATGCAGTGAAGGAGAGCATGCAATGAAGATATCCTTCGGGTGTCAAACCTATACTTGGCAAATGAACTACGAACGTTACAAAGACCGTTTAACTGCTATTCTGGATGTGGTTCAGCAAGCAGGCTTCCGCGGCGTGGAGGCGGAAGTGTGTATGCTGGGAGACTACTACGATGATTCTGAAAAGCTGTCAAAAGCTTTACTTAAACGTAAACTTCAACTGGCGGCATTAACTTTGGCGGAGCCATGGCTCGGTATGGAGGAAACGGCTGAAGAACGGGAGAACGCTGACAGGCTGATCCGGTATTTGCAGCATTTTCCCGAGGCTAAGCTTATCCTGGTACAGCTGCCGGGCGAAGACCGGAAGGATCTCGCCTTCAGACAACAAACGGCCATTTCTTGCGCGAATGCGGTAAGCAAACGCGCCTTTGAAGCCGGGATTACCGCCGCTTACCATCCGAACTCGCCATCAGGCTCGGTGTTTCGAACGGAAGAGGATTACCGGGTATTATTCGCGGGAATCGATGACAGATACCTCGGCTATTGTCCGGATTCCGGCCATATCGCCAGGGGAGGCATGGACCCGTTAAAGGTATTCCGCGAGCAGCTGTCCCGAATCAGGCATGTTCATTTCAAAGATTATGATAAAATATCCGGAGACTGGAAGACGATGGGGCAGGGTACCATCCCGCACCCTGATATTGTATCTATGCTAAAAGCATCGGATTATCAGGGGTGGATTATGGTGGAAGAGGAATCTTCTTTCGCGGAAATTCATCCTGATGAAGCGACAAGGGACAACGGGAAGTATGTAAGCCAGTTAGGAACGACAATCTGATCTGAAGGGATTGGATTGTTTTCTTCGCTCAATTTTCATAGATGTTTCATGGAAAAATCGGACCGTTAGGGAGCATGCTGCCTAACGGTTCTTTCATATCCTTTTACCCGTAACAACGGTCACCGGATAAACTATGAATTACAGCTAGTCAATTGCTGCAGCAGTTATTATACCGCATAGGAATTTTGGGAATAATTTGAAATGGACTCCATAGTTATAGAGGTGTATCCTCTAGAATATATATTGGATAACGCCTGAGTTTTCCGGTGAATACTAATGCTGCATTTTTTAACCGGTCTATGGACAGCTGTTCGATTATGATACTATTCAAGAATGCAGCAAGAAACAAATAGACTTGTGAAGAAGAGCTGCGGATCCCGGGGCTGTTCGCTTCGCAACCCGTATAGGAGGTACGCATGCAAAGAGTAGCTTCCAAGCTGTTAGTGGTGGTAGTCGTCATCGCAGCCGCGTTCTATCTTGACTTAAAACTGGACCTATTTCCTGCCGCAGCCGAGTCGGAGGAGGCCGTCGCCATGGATGAGACGAATAAGCTTGAGCGGCTGGAACTAGAAATCGCTAAACAGTTTCAAGCCCGGTCTGAGCGTTTTTCGGTTACGTACACGGGGGACAAGCAGGAGCTTTCGGATAAGCTCAAGGATATTATTCACGCTGCCCTTAGGCATGATGACTATTCGGCTTACATCCTTGAATCCTACATCTATACGATACGAAGCTGGGGAAATAAATCGACGATCGCCCTGGAAGCCAGATACCGCGAGACGCTTGCGCAAACAGCCGTCGTAGACCGGGAAGCAGCGAAGGCGCTCCAAACGATCATTGAACCGGGGATGAACGATCACGAGAAAGTAAAAGCGATTCACGATTGGATCGTTAACCGTATCGAATATGACCAGTCATTGTCGCACTACACCGCATATGAAGCGGTAACTTTAGGCGAGGCAGTCTGCCAGGGCTATGCGCTGCTTGGCTACAAAATGCTGAAGGAAGCGGGCATTACGGTATTAATTGCCGAGGGCACCGTGAACACAGGCGAGCATGCTTGGAATATGGTGCAGCTGGACGGCATATGGTATCATCTTGATCTAACTTGGGATGATCCGGTAGGGATAACGGCTGCAGGCAAGGACCCGTCAGCGAAAACTGCCAAATCGGGCGAGAATACGATTAGATACAATTATTACTTGAAGACGGATGAAGAGCTGCGTGCAGATCATCAATGGACAAAAACATATCCTGCTGCAACCGTATCCTATGCCGATACGATCCGGGAGCTGGAGCAGCAGGGCCGGACGACAGAGCGCAGTCGTTTCAGCAAGTTGAAGATGGCGCTGGGCCTGCACTGGCTGGAGCCGGAGTATACGGTGTCGAGCGCGGAGCAGCTTAATCAAATGATTCAATCGGCGCTTGATTCCCGCACGGCAAGCTTAGCTTTCAGATATGAGCAAGGCGATCAATTTCCCGCTGCCTTGAAGGCTGCCTTTCAGAGTGTGAATTTAGCAGTCGGATACCGGGCAAGCTACGAGCCGTATGCCGGCGATGATTCGCTGCTTGTTCGTATACAGCTTGAATATGGGCGGTAGGCGGCAATTCGAATAAAGCAAAACGATCATACCCAAAAGGGGCTGTCTCACAAGGTCTAAAAACCTGAGAGACAGCCATTTTTTGTTTTTAAGATTTGTGCCAACGGATTAATTCGGGCGGTGCGGTGTTTTTGTTCGGTGAATGATTATTTAGAGAAAGGGGCCGACTGTTTCCTGGTCGATGAGCGGAATTGTAATCTCTATTTTTGTTCCAAAGCGCGCTTTGGATTTGATAATGAACTGAGAAGCGGCGCCGAATTGTATTTTGATTCTTTTGTACGTGTTGTAAAGGCCGATATGGGGTGAATCTTCATCGACATTGACCGGCGAGTACTGTAATCGATCCCTGATTTGCTTCAAACGGTCGGGTGCAATCCCTATTCCATTGTCTATTACCGCTACCAGCAGATGGTTTCCTTTTGCTCGGATTTTAATTTTGATCAACCCTTGCTCGTTTTTGTTTTTAATGCCATGATACAGCGCATTCTCAACCAACGGCTGCAAAATGAGCTTGTTCACCCGATAATCCAGAAGGTTCTCCTCTAAATCCCAAATCACTTTGAACTTGTCCGAATATCTGTATTTGAGTATTTCGATATAGCTGCGGGTATATTGCAGCTCTTCTTCGAGGCGGATAAGCTGCATGGGCACATCGAGCGCATATTTAAGTATGTCGGATAAATGCTCCAGCATGACGTTAGCCTCATTGGGTTTCCCGGTGAGGCCAATTACTTTCCAATAAATCGTTTGGAGCGTATTGAACAGAAAATGAGGATTGATTTGAGCTTGCAGCGCTTTAAGCTCTAGCACCTCATGCCGGTATTTGCGTTCCGAAAGCTGGACGGTCAAATAGTTATGCTCCACGAACGTCCGCAATACGTTTTGAATGATGTAATTGTAGACATTATGAGGCTTTTCCTCGACCGCCGACAGCTCGGTGCCATATTTGGCTGAGTGGATGATGTTCAGAATGGATTTGACATTTCGGTAATTATTTCTAGTGAGTAAATAGGTGAGCAGCGTACCCGCAATAAAACAGGCGATAAGCAGAAAAAACGTCAATTTCTTCAAGAAATTGGGTACTCTGTATAAGCTTTTCTGTGAAGTGACCGTAACGAAGCTCCAACCGTATTTATCTGATTTTAGTTTCGAAACGAGACTTGGCCCGTTAGTAGATTGAATCGTAAATACGGATTCCTTGTTTAAAGCGATGTCTTCAAACTCACGGCTTGTGAAATCAGCCAACTGGGCTTGGCTGGTCATTAATTGATGATTTTGATCCATAATGAAAATTTGCTGCTCGGGAAGCACCTTCAGATGCTCGAGCTGCTTTTCAATATAATCAGTGGAAATGTTAAGGATGAGCACGCCGGAATTTTGCGCTTGGGTTAGTTTGCGGTATAGCGTTATAACTTTCTTTGATGGCTCGAATGAATACGCCTTAACGGTGCGGGACTCGGCCCACATCATTTCGTGCTCATGCATCGTAATGCTCCGGTGCCAGGAAACATCATGGGATGTGCGCAAGTAGTCAATCCCGTTGTTGCTGTTGTAATAACGGCCATAGTCATTTGGGATATACATATAAATGGAATCAATATAGGGTCTGGCATTTGCCGGAGCATCGATGAAGTCGCGAACCGTATCGAACAGCGTGATATCGCCCGACTGCAGCACCGGCGCTCTCAAGACGCGATTCATATTCTGATTGATCGTCGGATTCGTAATAAAATACAAGGAGATCGCATCCAGCTCGTTAAAAATCAACTCGACATTATCTTTGGCCTGCCGAAGCAAGCTTTCGTTATTGGCTATAATAGCATCTTTGATATAGTTCTCGATAATAAGATTGGACAATACGCCGAGTACCAGGATCGGGATAAACATCGGCAGAATGACGCCTACAAAATTTTTGATAAAAAAAGTATGAATGGTTTTCATAGGCTACTCGTTTCTAACCTCACGCGGCGACTTTCCGTAGTATTTGCCGAACGCCCGGGTGAAGTTTTTGGAATTGGCATAGCCGACGAGCTCGCTCACTTGATAAATTTTGTACTGAAAGTCTTCAAGCAGTTCTTTTGCTTTGCCCATTCGCTTATCGAGCAGCAGATCAGAGAAATTTTGCCCCGTCTTATCTTTAAAAAATTTACTGAGATATTGGGGCGTCATATAGACATGCTCGGCAGCCCCCTCTAGACTGGCTTTAGAAAGATGCTTGTCTACGTATTGGCGGACCGCCGCTATTACTTTGTGCTCTGTTAATGCGGATTCGACAGCTTCCGTCGCGGCCGCTTGATTTAACTCTTCCTTCAGCTTTATAAACGTTTCAACCAGCTCGTCGTATTTTGTAGGTTTAATGATGTAGTTTTTCACACCGTATATAATTGCCTTTTGCGCATACTCGAATTCCCTGTGAGCGCTCAAAAATACAATTTTAACAGGTAAGCGCTTACGGTGAATTTCATGGGCAAGCTCCAAACCGTCCATTACAGGCATTTTAATATCGCTAAGCACGACATCCACCCGTTCTATTTCAATAATGGTAAGCGCGTCTGCCCCGTTTTCCGCTTCGCCTACAATTTCAAATCCGATCTCTTGCCAAGGGAAATAGTTCCGTAATCCGGTTCGGGTCTCTCTTTCATCGTCGACGATCAGAAGCTTGTACATAAAGGCCCCCCAGTTGTTTAACTTTTATGTTGATTATAGTATACCAGTATCGTGAAGCTAAAAATCAGTTCAACTCGTGAAATGTTAAGTTAAGCTAATATATAACAAGTAATGATACCTTTTGCGGGAATAGGGTTAGAAAATACATAACTAGAGGTACGGAATAACAAATCGAATGCCTGTTTTTTTAGAAATGTAAGCGCTATTATTTAGTCAGCGGCAACGGTTTAACCCAAAAAAAGATAAGGGGGTCAAGAACAATGGGGATAAAGTTTGGGTGTCACGGCTATACATGGCAGCTGTCTTACGAAACGCAGTCTGATCATTTGCCTCATATATTGGACGTCATTGCAGACGGCGGTTTTAAGGGGCTGGATACGCAGGTAGCGATGCTGGGCAGATTTTATAATCATCCGGCGCTTCTCAAGGAGGAATTGCAAAAACGAAATCTGGAGCTCGCGGCTCTGACGCTTTCCTTGCACTGGCTTCATAAGGGGGAAACAGACGAGGAACAAAGCACAGCCGACCATTTTATTTCGTATCTGAAGCAGTTTCCAAATGCATTACTTAATGTAGTCCAAATGCCGGGTACTAATCGTGATGAATTGCAAACGAGGCAGCGTAACGTTCTGGAATGCGTCAATGCAATTGCACGAAGAGCAGCAGATCATGGCGTAGTCACAGCGTTTCATCCCAACTCTCCGCCAGGCTCGGTTTTCAGAAACGAAGAGGATTATAAGATTATGTTTGACGGGTTAGATACGAATGTGATCGGGTATACCCCTGACGCAGGACATATCGCCAGCGGCGGCATGGATGTGGCACGAATTTTTGAAACATATAGACCGCTTATCAAGCATGTACACTTTAAAGATGCATCTGCCGACTATGTGTGGAAGGCGATGGGCGAAGGGGTGATCGATTTCCCCCGTATTGTCAGACATCTGCGAAATACCGATTATAAGGGATGGATTATGGTAGAAGAAGAGTCCGAGAAAGCGGTAGTCGACCCCGATGGCGCCATGATGGAAAACGCCCGCTACGTTAAAGAACAATTAATGCCAATAGCGTAACAAACATGTTGGAAATAGATGATTATTGATGAAAGGAGTTTGTTCATGAAACCTAAAGTGGTGTTAACAGGACAAACCTGGCCGATCCCCTATGCGAAGCTCCAAGAACATTGCGATGTGAGGCAGTGGGAAGGCCCCGGCCCGATCCCAAGGGAACTGCTGCTGGAATGGCTCGAAGATGCGGAAGGCTTGCTCAGTGTCGGTCACAGCATTAAGGTGGACGAGGAGCTGCTTAGCGCTGCTCCGAAGCTTCGGGTTATTGCGCAATCAGGGGTGGGCTACGACAATATTGATGTAGCTGCATGCACAAAGACAGGGATTCCGTTCGGCAATACGCCGGGCGTGCTGGTTGAGGCGACAGCAGATCTTACTTTTGGCATTTTATTATCGGCAATGCGCCGCATTCACGAAGGTTGGGACCTTGTAAGAGCAGGCCAATGGCGTGAAGTGATGGGCACCGATCTTTATGGTAAAACATTAGGCATTTATGGTATGGGCGATATTGGAACCGCGGTGGCAAAGAGAGCGAAGGCGAGCGGCATGCAAATCATCTACCATAATCGTACGCGAAAGCAGGATGACGGTCAGCTCGGAGCAAAATACGTTTCCTTTGAAGGGCTGCTGGAAGAGGCGGACTGCATTGTCGTACTCGTACCGTTATCCGATCATAGCAGAGGAATGTTCGGAAAGGAGCAGTTCGACCGGATGAAAAAGACGGCTTATTTTGTAAACGCTTCACGAGGGCCGGTAGTACAGACAGAGGCGCTGTACGACGCTTTGAAACAGAACCAAATCGCGTATGCGGCTTTAGATGTCACCGATCCGGAGCCTTTGCCGGGCGACCATCCGCTGCTTGCATTGCCCAATATATTAGTAACGCCGCATATCGGCAGTGCCACGTATGAGACCCGCAATAGTATGGCAATGTTGGCAGTGGACAACTTATTAGCAGGACTCGCTAAGAAGCCTCTGCCGGCTTGTGTAAACTACTCTGTTAATTACATCTAAAAAAAATAGGGGGATGAATAACATGTTGAAAAAATTTAGCAGGCTCACGACATTAAGCTTGATCACACTGCTTACCCTTCTACTTACGCTGTCGGCTTGTTCCGGCTCGAATTCGAATACCGGCAAAAACGGCTCGGAGGGTAAGGAAACTGCGGGCCAGAAAGAAAAGGTAACGCTGCGCTTCTCCTGGTGGGGCGGAGAGTCCAGACATAAAGCAACGTTAGCCGCGATTGATTTGTACATGAAGCAAAACCCGAATGTGACCATTGAAGCGGAATACGGGACGTTCGACGGGTACTATCAAAAGCTTCAGACACAGCTCTCCGGCGGAACGGCTCCCGATCTAATCCAGCTGGACTATTTATGGATAAACGATCTGGTCAGACAAGCCGACTTGTTTGTCGATATGTACACGCTGAAAGATACGATCGATCTAACCGAATTCGATGAACAGTTTTTACGCGATTGGGCGATCATTAACGATCAGCTTCAAGGCGTACCAACGGGAATGAACGCGCTGACGACGATTGTGAACAAAAGCTTCATGGAGCGCGAAGGCATTCCGATGCACGATAACTGGACCTGGGAACAAATGATTGCGGAAGGACAGAAGCTGCATCAAAAAAATCCGAAGATGTTTTTGATCAACGCGGATTTGCCGACGCTTTCTGAAAAAATAGTTCCTTCGTATCACAGCCAGCTTACAGGAAAGTATTTAGTTAATGCAGACAATACGCTGGGCTTTGATCAACAGTCGATGACCGAGACCTTCACCTTCCTTAAATCGTTATTCGACACTGGCGTACTGCAGCCGCTCGGCGAGAGCGCGTTGTTTAACTCTAAAACCGAGCAAAATCCGAAGTGGATTAACGGCGAGACGGCCATGACAATTGCGAATGTCGCGGATATCCCTAAGCTTCGCGGAACAGCAGCAGGCTTTGATATTACGACAACACGGTTTCCGGTCAAGGAAAATGCCAAATCTTCCGGCATAAATACCAGACCTTCGCAGCTGATCGGCATTAACAAAAATTCCAAGCATGTTGATGAGGCTTCTAAATTTTTAAATTGGTTATTTGCGGATAAAGATGCGATTCTGACGCTTGGCGTGGAGCGGTCGATTCCGGTCAAACCGTCTTCGCAGAAGCTGCTGCTCGAAAACGACAAGCTTGATCAGGTCGTTGCAACCTCCTTAGAGACGGCTATAGCCAATCAAGCGGCCGCTCCAAGCTTTATAAATAACAATCTGGAATTGATGAAAATTTCCAATGAAGTGATCGAGAGAGTGGCCTTTGGAAAGCTGACTCCTGAAGCTGCCGCAGCGGAAATGATCGAACGTTATGAGGCTAAACTGAAAGAAATCGTGGCATCTACAAAATAAAAGAATGGTCTAAGGTGGAAAAACTATGAACAAACTAGGGAGCGTTTTTAGAAACTCAGATAACAGGCAATGGATAGGCTTGCTGTATGTGTCCCCTTTCATCATCGGACTATTGATCTTTAAGATGTATCCGTTTCTCGCTTCGTTTTATTATTCCTTTACCGACTTCAGTTTATTGAGGGCTGAAAAATTTATCGGGCTGAGCAATTATGTGTATATGTTTACGCAGGATCCATTGTTTTTCCCGGCGCTCAAGGCAACCTTTCTTTATGTGCTGTTCGCCGTACCCGGCAAGCTGGCATTTGCGCTGCTGATAGCCGTTATTTTGAATGTGAAAATGAAATTCATTTCGGTTTTCCGTACGCTATACTACCTTCCGTCCATTCTGGGCGGAAGCGTAGCGATCGCCATACTGTGGCGTTCGATGTTCACGAAGGACGGAGTGGTCAATCATTTTATTACCGGCTTAGGGCTGCCGGCAATCGACTGGTTCGGAATTCCTTCATTAGCTTTGATGTCCATCAGCCTGCTTGCCATCTGGCAGTTCGGTTCATCGATGGTGCTGTTCCTGGCCGGTTTAAAGCAAATACCGAAAGATTTGTACGAAGCGGGAACGATTGACGGGGCATCGAAGCTTCGCATGTTTTTCAGCATTACTTTTCCGATGCTTACGCCGATCATATTTTTCAATCTTATTATGCAGACCGTCAATGCGTTTCAGGAATTCACCGCAGCCTTTCTGATTACGAACGGGGGGCCGCTTAACAGCACTTATTTGTTCGGCTTAAAGCTGTATCAAGATGCGTTCCAATTTTCCAAAATGGGTTATGCGTCAGCGCTCTCCTGGATCTTGTTCCTATCTATTATGCTGTTTACGATCATAGCGTTTAAATCCCAGAAATATTGGACTCATTACGAGGATGGAGGAAAATTCTAATGACATCTCTGATTCGTATGGGCAGGTTCAGCTTTCTAACGATCTTCGGCATTATATTAATTTATCCGATCATTTGGTTGATTAGTGCGTCGTTTAAACCGCTGCCCGAAATATTCTCGAGCGTAAATTTAATACCTTCCCGCTTCGTAATCACTTCTTATATTAACGGGTGGAAGGGCACAGGGCAGTTTGGGTTCAGCACCTTTTTTACCAATTCGTTCCTGATGGTTGTTCCGACCGTGATCGCAACTGTCTTATCCAGTGTTATCGTGGCCTACGGCTTCGCCCGTTTCCGGTTTCCGACGAAAAACCTGTTTTTTTCCTTGATGATTGCAACGCTTATGCTTCCGAATGCCGTTATCATTATTCCGAGCTATCTGTTATTTCGCAACTTAGGCTGGTTAGATACCTATTGGACGTTTATCATTCCATCCGTGTTTGCGACTTATCCGTTTTTTATCTTTATGATGATTCAGTTTTTCCGCGGCCTGCCGCGCGATTTGGATGAATCGGCGGTCGTGGACGGCTGCAATTCGTTTAAAATTCTAACCCATATATTGCTGCCGCTCAGCAAACCGGCGCTCGTCTCCGCTGCGGTATTCCAGTTTATCTGGACATGGAATGATTTCTTCAACTCATTAATTTATATTAACAGCGTCAAAAAATACCCGATTTCCTTGGGTCTCCGGATGTCGCTCGATACGTCGTCCATTTCAAACTGGGACCAGGTGATGGCCATGTCGGTTCTGTCCATTGTCCCGTGCTTGATCATTTTCTTCCTAGCACAGCGTTATTTTGTCGAAGGCATTGCGACAACAGGAATTAAAGGTTAACAGACGATTATTTAAGGGGAGAAGAAGCATGAAACCGTCTATTTTTATAGCAGCATCGGTGTACGGTGCCGAGTTAGTACAGCAGCATGGGCAAGCTTATTTCGCTGAGATAGCGGCACGCTCCGGGGCAACCGGATTCGAAGTCCGCCGGGAGTTATTTCTTGAAGAGGAGCCGCCTCTTGATGAGCTTAGAGAAGTATTGGAGGATAACGGTTTGCGCTGTGCGATATCCGCTTCCGTAGAAATATGGTCGCCAGAAGGCGATTTAAACGAGGAGCAGCTCTACCAAACATTAGTCGAAGGAAAGCAGCTGGATGCAGCATTTGTGAAAACGACCCTTGGAACATACGTGCCGGGAAGATCGGATTTAAACGCCCTTAGGGGCTGTCTGGAGAAGGCCGGCTATTTGGGCCTTCCCATTCAATTAACGGTTGAGAACGATCAAAGCAACCACGGAGGCAATCCGCAAATATTACGCGGCTTCTTCGATGACTGCGAAGAAGAGCGAATTCCGGTCAGCATGACGTTTGATGTGGGCAATTGGCTTTGGACCGGAGAGGATATTTGCAACGCTGCCGAAATACTTGCCGAATACGTCGTCTATGTGCATTTTAAATGGTCAGAGAATCGGAATGGCCTAAAAGCTGCCGCACCGTTATCTGCTGATGAACATGCAGAGTGGCGGGACGTCCTTCCTTACTTTTCCAAACGCATCCCCCGGGTTATCGAGTTCCCTATTATAGGCGAGGATTTAGAGCAATTGACGACTAAGTATATACAGCTGCTGGAGCTAGCATAACGGGAAAGCGAGGGAGCATTCATGCAAAACTACGAACTTAAGAGCGAGAAAATTCGAAGGATGTTCCGGGAATTAAAACAAAACTACCCGGAGCGCCTCGTGAATAAATTGAACCTGTCTTGGAGCAACTGGGGATTCGGCGTTGAAGCCTTGGATGACACCGCCAAACGGTTAAATCAATATGGCGTGAAGTACATTGAGCTGCATGGGAATCATTATGGTCCGGATTTAGGATACCGGCCGAATGAAGTAAAGCAGGTGCTGCAGGACTGGGGCATTGAAGTGTCAGGTGTTTGCGGTATGTTTTCGAAGGAAAACGATCTTTCCAGCAACATTGCCCGTCACCGCCAAGCAGCGATCGATTACATCCGCCGGGAAACCGAGTTTACAGCCGCTGTAAAAGGCCATTATTTATTAGTCGTACCGGGAGCTGTGGGCAGGGCTCAGAAATATGACGACATGGAATGGGAGAGAAGCATCGAAACGCTGCAAACGGTGGCAGACGAATTTTACAATTGGAACATTAAAGCGGCAATCGAGCCGATCCGGTCGGCCGAAACCTCCCTTGTTCACACCGTTACCGCAGCAAAGGCCTATATTAAAGACGTCAACCATCCCGGCATCGGGCATATCAACGGGGACATTTATCATATGCAGGTAGAAGAAACCCATATCGGCGAAGCGATTATGCAGGCAGGGGACCAATTGATCAATCTGCATTTGGCAGACAGCAACCGCGGTGCATTAGGGGAAGGGCATATGGATTTGGATACGATTATCATGGCGCTTTATTTAATCGGATTTAATCAAGAAGGACGCTTTGTTACACCTGAACCTCTAGGTCCGGGAGGAGATCCTTATCCAGCCATGTACGGCAGACCGGACAAAGAGCTGCTCGATGCTTTGGTGCGAAAAACGGTGTCCTACTTTAGAGAGAGAGAAGCAAGATTGATAGAAAGTTAATAGTATCGATCCGCAGGGCAGACGAATTAAATCGCCGCTCGCTTCCGTTGACGGAAGCGGAGCGGTTTTTTTCAGTCCGGACAAATCGTCTAGATTCATATGCGTAAGGAATGGAGCGTAAGAATAACATAGGTAACGGATGCAACAAAATGGAGGCTTTCGCACAGGCCGATATTGCTATACAGGGAGCGTAATTCAAGCGGACGGCAAGTATCATTTGTATTACACGGGACAAAACCCTCATCCGCCGTTTGTTGAGAATGGCGAAGCGCTGCAGGCCGTCATGCACGCAGTTAGTGAAGATTTGCAAAAATGGACTATAATCCCTAAGGATACGTTTTATGCCGATGGCTACATGTATGAACGCAACGATTGGCGTGATCCTTTTGTATTTTGGAACGAGGAAGCTAGTGAATATTGGATGCTCCTTGCCGCGAGATTGAAAACTGGTCCTTCGCGGAGAAGAGGCTGTATCGCATTGTGTGCTTCCAAAGATTTATCGCGTTGGGAAATCCGTGATCCTTTCTGGGCACCGGGTTTATATATCACACACGAATGTCCGGATTTATTCAAAATTGGTGACTGGTGGTATTTGGTTTATTCCGAATTTTCGGAGAGATCCGTTACGCGCTATCGAATGAGCAAAACGTTACAAGGACCCTGGATCGCACCAAAGAATGACGCTTTTGACGGACGAGCCTTTTATGCCGCCAAAACCTGGTCGGATGGCTGGCTTCGCTATGCGTTTGGTTGGAATCCAAGCAAGGTGCTTGAGAATGATTACAATGAATGGCAATGGGCGGGCAATCTTGTAGTGCACGAAATCATTCAGGAGGCAGACGTAACATTAAGTGTGAAGGTTCCGGGATCACGCTTAGAGCCAGCGACGATTTTGAAAACGCTTATTATATTCGACTCGAGCCCGATTACAATCGTCTCGTCTTCGATATGTGGCCGCGACGGGTAAAGGGAGAGATGCAGTGGCAAGTGGCCGGTGATCGTCCTTATTATGATAGAACTGGAAAGACCCATGGAGTTTAGACCACAAACGGCGTATGAAATGAAAGTATTTGTGGATGATACCCTGTGTGTGGTGTGTGTGGACGATAAGATTGCCATGAGCGCAAGACTTTATAATTTAAAAATGGGCAGGTGGGGCGTTTTTGTTAATGAAGGCGAAGTTTCATTTGATAATGTCCAGATCATGGGTATCGATTTATAATAAAATGCAATGATCGTGATTCCTTTTTTTATCATTTGACTTTTTTCGCCCGCTTAATGCTGAGACTGTGTCCAATATTTGGAGCAGTCTTTTTTATGTTCGAGTAGAAAGCTAAAAATATTGAACATATGACAAAGAATTTGGAATTTAAAGCGTTTTCTTTCTCTTTTATAATCAAGTTATGATAAAAGAAAGGGGTCGCATACATTGTCGAACTTATTTTATAAGCCGGATGGGGCTTGGGTGGGAGACCTCATCCCCTTTTACAAAGACGGTACATTCCGTTTGTTCTATCTTCATGATTGGAGGGAGAACAAGAAAATTCACGGAGAAGGAACCTCTTGGTTCGAGCTCCGCACAAGCGATTTCGTGCACTACGAAGAAAAAGGCGAAATGCTGAAGCAGGGAAGCGCGAACGAGCAAGACATGAACTGTTATACCGGCTCCATCATTGAAGCTGAAGGCGTATACCATATATTCTACACCGGCCTCAATCCGCACCCGGAATTCGTGGAGGACGGCGAGCCGCTCCAATGCGTCATGCATGCAGTGAGCACGGATATGGAATCGTGGCGGAAAATTCCCGAAGATACCTTCTATTCAGACGGGATTCAATACGAAAGACATGACTGGCGCGATCCCTTCGTGTTCTGGAACGAAGAGGCGGGAGAGTACTGGATGCTTCTTGCCGCAAGGAACAAAGAAGGTCCGTCCCGGCGCCGGGGCAGCATCGGATTATGCGCTTCCAAGGATCTTAAGAAATGGGAAATCCGCAAACCTTTCTGGGATCCGAAAATGTACGTGACGCACGAATGCCCGGACTTGTTCCGGATCGGGGAATGGTGGTATCTGGTTTACTCCACGTTCTCGGACCGGTTCGTCACCCATTACCGCATGAGCAAATCTTTGAGCGGACCTTGGACGGCGCCGAGAAACGACGCTTTTGACGCCAGAGCGTTCTATGCCGCAAAAACATGGAGTGACGGAAACAAGCGGTACGCTTTCGGCTGGGATCCCAGTAAGGAAAACGAGGACGATTACGGAGATTGGCAATGGGCCGGAAATTTGGTCGTACACGAAGTCGTTCAAGAGCCGGATGGAACGTTAACGGTTCGCATACCGGAGACCGTTTCCCATCATTTTGCAAAAAAGCAGGCTGCCGAGTGGGGTTCGCGGTTCGGGGATTGGGAGGAGTCAGAGGGACGCATAACTACGGCGGCTGACGAAACATTCTCTTGCATAGCAGCCGGCTCCATGCCTGAAACTTGCAAGATTTCGGCCCGGCTGTCCTTCACCGAAGGGACCAGAAGCTGCGGCATCATGCTTCGCGCAAGCGAGGATCAGGGCGAAGCCTATTACATTCGCCTTGAACCGATTCATAACCGCCTCGTATTCGACATGTGGCCCCGCCGGGTGAAGGGTGAGGCGCAGTGGCACATCGACGGAGACCTTCCCCATGCGGTAGAGTTGGAAGTACCGGTCGAATTACAAGCCGGTAAGGTCTATGATATCAAGATCGTTGTGGAGAATTCCGTTTGCGTCGTATACTTGGCCGACCAAGTCGCTATGACTACACGCTTGTATAATTTGAAAACCGGCAACTGGGGTTGCTTTGTTCAGGAAGGCCGAGTGCAATTCGAACAGGCATCCATTTCGGTTCCCAACTAACAGGAGGTCTTATAAATGAAAAGTTACGTCAAATGGTTGGCTCTCGCGTTAACGCTTGTTGCCCTGATGGCATTGGCGAGCGCATGCGGAGGCGGTAACAACAAAAATAACGACGCTGCAGAAGCCGGATCGGCAGCTCCGGCAGAAGAGGGACAGAAGGTGGACAAGAAAACGTACAAATGGTTCGTCGCCCGCGGCGTAGACAGCCCTCCGGCCGTTACCGTAAAGGAGATTGCCGACGAGTTTTCCAAAACGCATCCGGAATTCGAACTGGTTCTGGAAGGCACTGGCGATCGCCCGTCATATTTGCAGAAGCTGCGGACATTGATCGCGAGCAACGAGATGCCCGCTATGTTTGATACCGATCCCGATGCCTACGCTTCCAAGCTGGTGCAGGATGGCAAGCTGGTGGACATGAAAAAAGTGCTGCAAGACCTTGGGAAATACGAGGAATTCCGTCCGATTGCTTTGCAATATCAACAGTTCGCAGACGGTACCATGTATGCTATCCCGCTCGAATACGGGATCGAGGTTTTCTGGTACAACATCAAGATGTTTAAGGATCTCGGCCTTGAACCGCCGAAGACGTTCGATGAGTTCATTAAAGTTTCCGAGACACTGAAGCAGAACGGGATTACGCCGATTGCCGTCGACGGCAAGGACAAATGGCCGGTACTCCGGTACCTGGCTTACAAACCTTTCCGCATGACCGGAAATGATTTTATCGAGAACGTAAAGCAAGGCAAGGCATCCTTCAAGGAACCGGCTGGCATGGCAGGTATCCAATTCGTTCACGAACTGGGCACCAAAGGGTACTTCCAACAAGGGTTCTCTGCAACGGATTACACCGCGGCGCGCGACTTGTTCCTGGCCGGCAAAACCGGCATCTATTACATGGGTTCGTGGGAAACTATGAATTTCGTAAATGATAAAGTAAGCGCGGAAATGAAGGACAACATCGGATTTTTCCGGCTTCCCATGACGGAAGGCGCCAAGACGGCTGAAAACGATTATTTCATCAACTCGGGAATCGGCGTTGCGTTCAACCAAAAGACCTTTGATGATACGATGAAGGAATTCGTGAAATTCCTCCTGGAAAAATATCCGCAAGCTTATACGAAAAAAGGCCAATTCTCGCCTTTCAATTATTCGCTTGATCAAGCGCAAGGGATGCCGGAACTTTTCTATAAAATCCAAGACGAAATCGCGAAATCCGGAAGCGTCTTCGCGGTGCCGTGGGATACGCGCCTCGACCCGGCCACGAATGAGCTGCTCGGCAACGAGTTGAATGCGTTGGCTCTAGGAGCCCACACTCCGGATGATTTTGCGGAATTAATGGATCGAGCTATTAAAGAAAATGCGCCGAAATATTTCAAATAACGACGCTGAACAGCCGGCCAACCGAAATTCGGTTGGCCAGCTATGTAAGTAAAACAATAGTAGAATGGGGTATGATCAAGGGTATGGATAAAATCCTACGCAATCACAAAGCCGTTCTCGTCTTCCTGTTGCCGGCATTGCTCGTGTATTTGTTCACCGTACTAGCGCCCATCCTTTGGTCGATGTATTTCAGCTTCTTTTCCTGGGACGGGGTTTCCGATATGGTCTACATCGGCTTTGACAATTATGCCAAGATGTTCGGCGGAGACAAGACGTTCTGGAAGGCATTCAGCAACAACCTGATCTATGTTTTCGTTATTGTAGCCATGCAAGTGTTTCTCGGTTTGTTGGTTGCCATCTTGCTGACCAGCATCACCAAAGGCAGAGAATTGTTTAAAACGTTGTATTTCGCTCCCGCTATTATCACTTCGGTAGCCATAGCACAGTTGTTCCAAAACGTATACTCGTTCGAGCCGGTCGGAATATTGAACTATGTTCTGCAGCAGATCGGTCTCGGAGACTGGAGCAAGCCTTGGCTTTCCGACTTGGACTGGGCTCTGACCGCCGTATCAGTACCCGAAGGTTGGCGTTTTATCGGTCTTTATATGATCATCTTGTATACTGCGCTCATTTCCATTCCTTCCGATATCGAGGAAGCTGCCAGAATTGACGGAGCTTCTTCCTGGGGCCTGTTTTGTTCGATCAAAATGCCGCTGATCAAGCCGGTACTGATGGTTTCTATTATTATGGCTACTACGGGGGCTTTAAAAGGGTTCGACATCCCGTATCTCATGACAAACGGGGGACCGGGCCGCGTGACGGAATTGTTACCGACTTATATGTACAAAACCGCTTTCTCCAGTCTGAACTTCGGCTATGGCAGCGCGATGGCCGTATTTATTGTCATTGAAAGCCTCATTGCAGTCGCTTTTATCAGACGGATGATGGACAGTAAGGAGACCTGATGATGAAATTTTCCGGCTATTCCAAGGCGATTCTTGTAATTATTTCCTTTGCTCTGCTTGTCATTCAAGTTTATCCGCTTGTATGGGTATTCATCTCCAGTTTTAAGGCGCCTACCGATTTTTCCGGCAATAACCCACTTAGCCTGCCCAGCCGATTCACATTCGAAAATTATATCAGCGTTTGGAACAAAGGGAATTTGGGCACTTATTTTTCCAATAGTCTCATCGTCGCCGTGACGACCATCTTGCTGGTGATCCTGTTCAGCGCCATGGCCGCTTTCGTTATTGAGAAGATGCGTTTTAAATGGAGCCAAAGCGTGTTGTTCTTATTCCTGTGCGGCATCATGATTCCGATTCAGGTCGTGCTCATACCGCTTTTCATTCTTTATAACGAAACGGGAATTATTAATACGCTCACTTCCCTCATTTTGCCCCAAGTAGGTTTTGCTCTGCCGATCTCGATCTATCTTTTCGTGAGCTTCTACAAATACATCTCGAACGAGATTATGGAGGCTGCCGTCATGGACGGCTGCGGTGTTTACCAGGTTTTCTGGCGGATGATTTTCCCTCTATCCCGCAATACGATCGTCACGGTTGTAATCATGAATCTGATTTTCATCTGGAATGAGTTTATCTTCGCAAATACGTTTATTCACGACATGAAATCACGAACCATTCCGGTTGGCTTAATGGATTATATCGGCCAGTACGGTTTGACGGATTGGGGAGCGACCTTTGCCGCAATCAGCATTACGACAATCCCGACCATGATTGTTTACTTCATTTTTAACAAGAGCGTTATTTCCGGCATGACCGCAGGAGCGACTAAAGGTTGATCTCGCATATACCTTTAGCTGAAGGTATACTGAAAGCATTAGGCATTATACTCTACTCAGCCAGAGGGGTTTCATGAAAATAAACCGGCCGTTCCTTTCGATCAGCATCCGAAGCAAGATTATCATCTTGTCCATCGCCTGTTCCTTTCTGCCGCTTGTCCTTATCGCCTCCTTAACCTTTGTCTATTTGAGCAAAGCGGTCGAGAACAAGGTGTCCGATACCACCTCCAATTTGCTTGGCTCAATCAATTGGAATATCCAAACTTTCGTGAATGACGTTGAAACGATTTCGAAACTGATGCTGTCTTCCCGAGACGTTCAGGCCTTCCTTTCCTATAACAAGGATGATTTCAAAGAAATCTATGACCTTCAGAATGCCACTCGCAGTCTGATCGTTAATATTTCCAACAACAAATCGTATATACGTTACGTTTACGTAGGCAGCGAGCAAAGGGAACTGATCATTACGAATCAATGGGACAGATTAACTTACGACAATATCTACCGGGCTGTCTCCCAGTCGAAATGGTATCAGCAAGTTGACGGCATGGGAGGCCAGGGATTGTGGCTGAACAGTGACGAAGTCCGGCTCGTCAAGAACAGTCCGAACTTGCTGCTGTACGGCAAACGATTAAATAACCTCGATACGCTCGAACCGATCGGCATGTTGATCATTTCCATCGATAGACGGGTCTTCGATGAAATGTTTAAAAATATTACCAATGCGGAAAACGGGAATTTGATGATCCTGGAGCAAAACAAAGTCATCTATTATAATTCCCGCACCGCCGGGTTGAAACAGATTCCTCAAAAGGAGTTGAACTTGCTCTATGATTTGCCTGATCGAGGCACCCGCATCGAAATGATTAACGGAGAACGATATGTCGTCACCTTCGATACGAATCCGGGGACCCGGTGGAAAGTGGTCAGCATGATCCCCTATTCGAACATCAATTCGGAAATCGTCTTGATTCGTAATGTTACGTTCTCATTGACGCTGGTGGCTTTTCTGCTTGCTGCCTATGGTTCGTATTTGATCTCGAAGCGGATCACCAAGCAATTGACCTTGCTCTCTTCCGTCGCCCGAAAAGCGGCCAAACGGGATATAATCGAAGGAATCCTCTTTGAGGAGGAAGACGAGATTGGAAAAATCGGCAATCAATTTTTGCGGACCTTCCGCACCAACACCGAATTGTCGGACAAACTGATCGAAGCGAAGCTTAAGGAGAAGGAAGCGGAGCTGCATGCGCTGCAGAGTCAAATCAATCCTCATTTCCTATATAATACGCTGAATTCCATCTATCTGATGGCGGAACGAATCGGTGCCAAAAACATTTCCAAAATGGTCATGTCTCTTTCCAATATTTTCAAACTAAGCTTGAACAATGGGGACTACATTACGACAGTCCGCAATGAAATCGACCAAGTGAAAAATTATTTGGAGATTCAAAACATCCGCTATTACGGAAAATTCGAGGTGACATTCGACCTCGAACCGGGAATCGAGCATTTCCGCATGCTGAAGCTCCTTATTCAGCCGTTGGTGGAAAATGCGATTTTTCACGGAATCGAATTGAAAGAGGATAATGGGAACATTGCCATAAGGGGCCGAAGAGAAGGGGAAACGCTTGTATTCGAAGTCGAGGACGACGGAGTGGGTTTTGATCCTGCTGTTTTGCAGCCGAGAGGATATGCCTTAAGGAACATACAGGAAAGGATCCAATTGCATTACGGCCAAAACCGCGGGATCCGCATAGACAGCGTTCCGGGCGCCGGAACCAAAGTTACCCTTGAGATCGGCATAATGGATTGAGGTCGGGCTATAAAGGCGGGAACACATCATGTATAAACTTTTTATAGTGGATGACGAACAGCTCGTGGTGGAAGCGTTGTCGGCCATGATCGATTGGAACGCATCCGGGGTACGGATCGTAGGGACGGCAAACAACGGCAAACAAGCGTTGGAACAGATTCTTCAGTCGGATCCGGACATTGTCATGACAGATATTAGGATGCCCGGCCTGAACGGGCTCGAGTTGATCCGTGCCCTGAAGGAGAAAGGCCGCAAAACGGAATGCATCATCGTGAGCGGATATTCTGAATTTGAATACGCCAAAGAAGCTATTGAGCTGGAGGCGGTGGATTATCTGATCAAGCCGGCAGAGCTCGAGGAAGTAGCCAAGACCGTCTTGAGGGCGATCGAGCGTCTGGAGCGTAAAGCGGAGCAAACGGGGAATCGGCCTGAGCTTCGGACTGCAAAAGCATTAGATTGGGCGGTGTTTACGGACCTAATCGTCCATGGAAAACGTCCATCGTTCGATCAGACGCCATACGAACGATATAACCAGTTTACGGCCATCGTAATCGGAAGCTCGGCGACGCTTTGGCTCGAACAGATGAAGAACAATGGCGTTACGGATGCTCTCCTGAGCTTTTTGGCGAATCGCGGAATCGTGGTGGAGCTGCTCTACGAGCAGCAGAAAGTCATTTTATTATGCATGGCGGCCCTAGAGGAATACGTGCCATTAACGGAAATTCTGATGGCTGCAGCCGCAACATTTTCGAATGACAGCTTATCGGACGATATTTCATTGTCATTTGGAATCGGTCCGGTTGTAACCGAAATAATACATGCGTACATTTCTTTTTTGGCAGCCGACAAGGCATGTCAAATGGGTTTGTTCTTCGGCGTTCCGGTAATGGACGGGAACAGCTGGCCGGAGATCACCCGCATTTCCGAGAGATTGATCTCCGATTGGTCTGATCAAATACAATCCTTCGTCCGTTACGAACAGAAAGAGTTCGAAGAGATGCTTGAACGTTGGATTGAATGGGGAACGGGGCGATTGATCGCTCCCGTTACCCTGAAGAAGGCCGGCATCCAATGGGCGAACCGGTTGCTCGATCTGATTGAGCAGGACTACGGAATCAAGATCGAGAGCGTGATCGGAGACCGCACACGGATGATTGACGGTATACTGGAAGCGCCGGATTGGGCGTCTTTGCAGAAACAGTGCCAGGATTTGGCGCAGGGTGTGCAATTTTATTTGAACGTAATAAAAACCACCCTGAAAGAAAAGGTTGTTCAAGAAATTAAAGTTTATCTGGAATCCCATTACCATGAAAATATCCAACTCGATCAATTGGCGGAGCGATTCGATCTCAACTCTTCCTATGTAAGCAACTTATATTCCAAATCGACCGGACAGACGATTCTTGAATATATCACTTTGCTGCGCATTCAGAAAGCGAAACAGATGCTGAGGGAAAGCAGCTTCAAAATCTCCAAAATATCGCAGAACGTCGGGTATGATAACCAGCGGTATTTCTGCCAAGTTTTCAAGAAGCATGTAGGCGTAAGTCCCGGCCAGTACAGAGAAGACCATATGATAAAAAGCGAAGGCGACCGTTCGTCGTGAAGGATTTGTTCCTGCGTATGGGGGTAGTGAGACTTCGCTGGTACTAACCCCATGCCCATCAAGTTAAGAATTTTAAAATACCCCTAAACAGGAAAAATCTAGTTTTCTTCCTTTTGGGGGTGCAATATTTGTCGGCGATAATCCGAAGAGAATCACCATCACGAGCGACATATACTATCCTTGGTTCACAGCCTTTCTTGCATGCTGCTATTAATATCCGGACAAATCGTTTAGATTCATATGCGTAAGGAATGGAGCGTAAGAATAACATAGGTAACGGATGCAAGGAAAGGGTGAATCCTGTGAAAATTTACATTGCCGATGTTGAAGACACCCTCCGAAAAATATCCCAAAAGATCTCCTTCCCATTAGAGCAGTTGCTTTCCCTCAATCCTGCTATTAGAGATCCTGATTTGAATCTGGCAGGCAGGCATGTTAATCTTTCCGAGCTTCCTGTGCATGATCGAAACCAAAGCCAAGTACCTATATGTCCGTACCCTCCGGTCATTCCTGCAGGCGTTATAGCAGTTGGCGGAACAGAAGGAGAGGAATGGATTCCTCTTACAACGCTGGAGAAGATGGAGCAAACCGAATACGATGTGCTCGTTGTAGGCACCGGGGCAGGCGGAGGAGCTGTCCTTTGGCGATTAATCGAGCAGTTGAAAAGCAGCGGGAAACGAGTGGGAATCGTCGAAAGAGGAGGTCTCCTGCTGCCGACCCACGCTTGGAATATCGCGACGATGAATGACCGGTTCGGAGCCTACTTTTCCAAAGCAGCGGAAATCGCTGCCCCCCACTTTCCATCCTCTCAAGTTTATGCTTTGGGAGGGAGAACATTATTCTGGGATGCCACGAGTCCCCGCATGCCCGATAGCTACATTGCAGAGTGGCCTGTATCCATCAAAGAAATGAGCATTCTTTATGATCTTGCGGAAAAAGCGATGAGCGTCAATCAGGACTATACCAAAGAGGCGTCGTTTACCCAGATCCTTCTAAAAAGGCTTCAGAAAAACGGATTTCCCGATGCGATTAATGAACCGGTGGCTATTAACCTTCAACCTTCCTTTACCGGCGTGCTTCGCTCCAACCCTTTTTTTAGCTCGCTCGTTCTTTTCGCACAAGCGATGAACGCCTCCTTCGATATGGCTGTGAACGCCCGGGTCGTGGAAGTCCTTATGGAGAGGGACAGGGCGATTGGCGTCAAAGTGATGACACCTGATAAAAAATCCCATTTGATTAAAGCAAAGCATGTCGTTCTATCGGCAAGTTCGCTGGGCTCTGCGCAGATCCTGCTGAATTCAGACATTAAAGGAAGGGCGATCGGCCATTATTTAGCCGGTCACTCCAGAGTAATAGCTGAAGGAGTCGTGAACCGCAGCGAATTCCCGGAGGTTCTGGGGCCGCTCCATATTCTTGTTCCGGGTGCCGCTTCTCGGCCTTACCAAATCCAAATCAGGGGACAGTATTCTTGGTCGCAGTATCAAGTGGAGCCTTTGGTTCAGCAACTGCCGGTCAGATTTTTCGCAAGCGGAGATGTCGAATCCCGGTATGAAAACAAAGTTACCTTGGATCCGGTTAAACGGGATGCATACGGCGTACCGGAGCTGCGGATCGATTTTTCTTACAGTGCACAGGATGAACACATTATACAGAACATGGCCGAAGGGATACGCCGGGCTGCAGCAGCAATGGGTGTATTCATGGAAGGGATGCCGGATATCTGTCAGCAGCTCCCTGGAATGGAAATTCACGAAATGGGCACATGCCGTATGGGATTTGACCCTATGACATCCGCAACGAACCAATACGGCCAAATCCACGGCGTACAGGGGCTTTACGTGGCAGACAACAGTGTCATTCCGACCAGCGGTACCGCCAATCCGACGCTTACCACCGTTGCTTTGGCCATACGCACGGCGGATTATATTGCGGAACAGCTTAAATAGACGGGGGAGGGATGCAGCATTGAAATTTCTGAAATTCGGAAAAGAAATGTGGGATATGTCCCAAAACTCCTCCTGGGGTGCAGCTCTACACTTTACGTAATGAAATGTTGACCGACTTTTTCGGTACGCTCCAGAAAGTGGCGGACATGGGTTATAAGATCGTGGAGTTCGTCAGCTTACTCTATAAGGACATTCCCGCGAATGAAATAATAAAAGCATTAGACCTTCTCGGTTTGCGAACGGTTTCCACCTATGTCATTCCGGAAGATCTTGAATCTGACTTGCAGCACCAAATTGAGTACGCTGAAATGCTAGGCGTCCGTTATATAATAACAGGCTATCCTGAGGAAAGATTCAAAGATGAATCATCCATTCAGGACGTTATCAGCTCTTTAAAGAAAATCGGCAAAGAAATAAGGTGCCACGGTCTTCAGCTTCTCTATCATCCTCATGCTCACGATTATAAGTTTGTCGGAAGCAAGCGAATCATCGACCGGCTGCTCGAAGGCGTCGGCACCGATTTATTGAAGCTGGAGCTGGATCTTTACTGGGCGAAAAAGGGCGGATTAGATCCGTTGGAAGCCCTTTTTAAGTATAAAGACCTCAGTCCGCTTATTCATGTCAAAGATATGGATAAAAGCGGCGGTTTTGAGGATGTGGGGGCCGGCATTATAAAATGGCCGCCTATTTTTCGTATTCTCAAGGAAGTTGGGGTGAAAAATTATTTTGTCGAGCGGGATACCAGTCCGAATCCGCTGGAAAGCGTGAAAAAAAGCCTCGATTATTTGAAATCAATCAAGGTGGCTTAATGCTTAAATATCATGCAGGCATTTGTATAGGAGGAGATTCGATTTGACATATGGCGATGTGAGGGTGTATCCGGGATTTGAAAGAGTAAATTGAAAGAGTAAATCCGTTCTGGCCGTATTCCCCGTATTCCCTGTATTCTCCCTATCATCCGGGAATATCCCCGTACTATCCGCAAGCTATACCTCAGCGCATGAATCCGGCATATCGTTCTGTTTGCATTGCGGCCCGAAATCGGAGAAGCAGAAGCGGGGACGTTTTTGTCCTATACCCGTCAAGTTCTCGCTTCCATTCCGGGCGCCCAGAAGGCAGCTGTATTTTGCCAGATCAATCCGCAAAATGATTATTCATTCGGCGTTACGCTGGAGTTCGCCAATTCGGCTGAATTTGAAGCCTTTAAAACCGATCCTACACATTTAAAATTTGTCGAGGAGCTGTGGAATAAAAAAGTCGAGCGATACTTTATTGCCGATCTCAGTGATCCTGGTAGATTGGGAGGTCAGACGGGCAAACCGGAATTTCGAAGGATTCCTCGACTAGAATGCCCGGCGACGGAAGATTCACTAGCGTACCCGGCGTGATACTTCCGTCAATACCGGGAATGTGCAGATTTAAAGCTTGAAGGCTATTGATTTGAAAATGATATTTTATAGCTAATTTTCTAAGCGTATCCCCATCTGCAGCGATATAGGTTTGCATCGCTGATCACATCCTTCGGGTCCATATATATGTACATATATATGAGCAGCCCCTCGCATAATGAACAGGAGTACACTTACTGTTCGGTTTTGCGGGCCGCGGTCATTTGCTGCCATACGGATCCGGCTGCTTCCTCGCCGCGCTCGATCCGCTCCAGCGCCATTTGGGCTTGAAGCTGAATTTCGAACTCGCTGTCCTTGGCTGCCTCACGGAGTGCTTCGACTGCCGACTCGTCGCCAGCTTCATATAGAAACCGTGCTGCTCGCCAGCGGACAAGCTTGTTCTTATCGCGGAGCGACTCGATCATCGGTCCCATTGCGGCTGGATCGCCTAGATCGGATAAGGTGTCGCCGGCTGTCCGTCTGACGGACGTCGACGAATCGCGAAGCGCAGTGAACAAATAAGGCAGCGCTTCGGGGGACCGCAGATCGCCCAGATAGACGACCGCCAATCGGCGAATGGACGTGTTCTCATCCTTAACCGCTGCAGCAAGCAAAGGCAAGCCTTCGATCGAGGAGACGTAACGCTCCAGGGCAGCATAGCGAACCTGCCAATCGGGAGAGGCGAATTGCGCCTTGGCTTCTTCAAACGTTAATGGAGCCGGCCTCACAACAGCTGGCGCCGCTCCTTCCTCACCGCCCATATTTCCCTGCGCAATGGCGGCTTGAACGAGCGCCTCTAACCGTTCCTCCGTATAAGTGGCTTCCAGTTCACGTACGATTTCGGCCGCGATCTCATCCGGCTCGCCGTAACGGACGCCGAATTCCTCCAGCTTGCGCTCACGAATCATGCCGGAGCCGGCAGCCAGGCTAACCGCCTCGGCAAACTGCGGAGGAAGCGCAGACCGTACCTCGCTGTCTCCCATACGCACGCGCACCTGCATCGGAATACCGCGGTACATTTGAACGAGAACCTGCGCTTCTCCATAGCTTGCAGATGGGCCTTGTCCGCCGCCATCCTGTTCTCCGTCAGCTGTATCCTTCTGGAGCAATTGCCCTGCTTCAGCCAATATGGAAGCCCAATCCGCTCCCGGCATCCGGTCAAGCGCAATAAAGTCTGCGGTACGGAACAGGCTTCGAACGCCTTTTATTTGCAAAAGCTGCTGAAGCATTCCGGGGGCGTCGCTTGCCTCGCCAGCTTTATAGGTAAACCTGCGTCCGCGCGGAAGAATTTCATCGACGTTAAGCTTCATCGAATTAGGACTAGGCGTTGGTTCTATTGAAATTAGTTTCATGAGGAAACCTCCTGGAAATGTATGTAATAGACGTTTTTTTGCTGCCCGCGAGTAACAAATGCCGCATCGAAAGCGTAGTCTTATGTGTATAAGCTATATTACTAAGTGTAACTGATTTCATGTTAGGATGCGAACAATGAGGCACTTCAGGCGTTTACGCATAAAACATATTTGCAATGAGAGCCGCCCGCTTGGTATCTTAATAAAACAACAGATAATGGCGAGGGAGGTATGGACGGTTGCGGTTAAAACGATTTGCTAACATAGATCCGATCGAGCAGCACACTTCTTTGAAGCAATTCAACAGATGGCGTCAGGAACGCATTCGCAGGCTGAGAATGAAAGATTATTCATTCACCGTTCCGAATGTTGAGCCTGACATCGCATACTTGGGGAATAACAGAAAATGGCCATCCATTACATGGGTGGGGCATTCGACTTTTTTTATACAGCTTGGCGGATTAAATATCATTACGGACCCTGTGTGGTCGACCCAAATGGCTTTCCAAAAAAGGCTTTCGCCGCCGGGGATACCTATCGAGGATGTCCCTCCGGTTGAAGTCGTACTGATTTCTCATTCCCATTATGACCATTTAAATATAAGCTCGCTGCGCAGGCTCAGCGGCGCCAGTCAGCTGCTTGTGCCTGCAGGTCTCGGCTCAAAGCTGCGGAAAAAAGGCTTTATCCGAATCAAGGAGCTGCATTGGTGGGAGTCGGTTATCATTAACGGTGTCAAAATCACCTTTGTCCCTTCTCAGCATTCGACCCGCCGCAATCCGTGGGATACGAACAGCTCGCATTGGGGCGGCTTTGTTATTGAGCGTCCAGCCACGCGAAGCGGAAAGCTTGCGAGCCACGCTGGCAGCAAATCGGCGGCGCCTAATAAGCGTACAGAGGATGCGGAAGCCCGGGCGCAGGTAGCAAGCGCAGCCGAACCGTCCGATGCTGGATCGAATCCGTTTTTTTGCGGGCACGGCCTAGCCGAAAGGCCGTTCGTAGCGGAGTCGCCGACGATCTATTTTGCCGGAGACAGCGGGTATTTTCAAGGCTTCAAGGAGATCGGCTATCGCTTCCCGATCGACGTTGCGCTTCTGCCGATCGGAGCTTATGAGCCGGAATGGTTCATGGGGCCGCAGCATATTACGCCGGAGCAGGCTCTTCAAGCGTTCGATGATTTGGATGCCTCTTGGTTCGTTCCTATGCACTACGGCGCTTTCAAGCTGGCTGATGATACACCGCGTGAAGCGCTTGACAGACTGGAAGCCGAGCGCAGAAAGCGCTGCATCGAGGATGACCGCATACTTGTTCTGCCGCATGGCGAGACGTGGCGCTTGTCCGGCAAATGACAAACGCGGAAAAGAGCGCGCCAAAAGAGCACAATGACGCCGGTATGCGAAAGCGGTATACTAAGCAAGAAAACTTTCCTGTCGATTACGATTCAGGTTTACATGTGCAAACGTTAAGCTTAATTTTAAGAAGCAGGTTTGTTTAGCAAACCTTAGCATAATCTTACGATGTAGGATTGCTCACGCAACCCTCGGTATAATCTTACGAATTAGGTTTGCGTCAGCAAACCTTAAGGAGGAACTAAATATGAGTCAAGCAAACATACGTTTAGGAGTTATCGGCGCGGGTGCGATCGGTAGCATACACATGCAGACGTTCAAAAAGGTAGCAGGGATCGAGATCGCGGCCGTTACGGACGCCTACCTGCCGCTTGCCGGGCAGCGCGCTGCGGAGTACGGGGTTGAGACGGTACATGCAAGCCCGCAATCGCTGCTTGAGGATACGTCCATCGATGCGGTTGTTATATGCGTACCGAACCAATTCCATGCAGGGCTTGCTATTGAGGCTCTAAAGCAAGGCAAGCATGTTCTTCTGGAGAAGCCGATGGCAATCGATTCCGAAGCAGCGCGCACGATTGTACAGGAAGCCGAGAGATCCGGTAAAGTATTGATGATGTCGCATCAGATGCGTTGGACCGGACTTAGCCGCGCTCTTAAGCAGCGCATCGACAATGGCGATGTAGGCCATATTTATAATGCTAAGGCAGGCTGGTTCCGTAAAAAGGGCATTCCCGGCTGGGGCTCGTGGTTCACACGCAAAGACCAGGCCGGTGGCGGCCCGCTTATCGATATCGGCGTTCATATGCTTGATCTGTCGCTTTACCTGATGGGTAATCCAAAGCCAATATCTGTATACGGCTCGACCTATGCTGAATTCGGACCGAAGCGCCTAGGCACGGGAACATGGGGAACGCCGAACTGGGACGGTTATTATGACGTTGAGGATCTTGCTTCGGCGTTGATCAAGCTCGATAACGGGGCGACCTTGTCACTGGAAGTAAGCTGGGCAGCGCATTCCGCATTTTTGCCGGAGGAACCTTTCATTCATTTGATGGGAACGCAGGGCGGAGTAGCGGTTATCGGAAATAACGGCAGGTACGTTACCCATTCGGACAATGAGGTGCAAGAGAGCGACATTACGCCGCTTGAAGGCGAAGAGGAGCGCATCTTAATGAGCCGTCATTTCGTGGAGTGTATCCGCGAAGGCAAGCAGCCGATTACGTCCGCACTGTCGGGCTACACCAACAACCGCATTCTTGACGCCATTTATGAATCATCCCGCACAGGCAATGAAGTCAAGCTGAATTGGGACTAATATCTTAAGCTTTAGATTCACTACAAAATACATGCATAATAGCCTCTCTTTCGCGACGACATCATGGCGGCCGCTTAGGAGAGGCTTTTTTTTTGCGGCATGACCTTTGAAAAAATGCTCAGATAATTGCTGCACTGAAGGCCGTCAGGCCAAGGAGTAGGCAAAAGAAGGTTCGGTTTCCGCGCATACTGTGGTATAATAGTTCGAGATAAAGTGATTTTGTAGTGAAGGACGGGATTAAACGAATGATTAGCACTAGTGGCATAACGCTCCGTTACGGGAAGCGGGCGCTTTTTGAAGATGTAAGCATTAAGTTTACGCCAGGCAACTGTTATGGCTTGATCGGCGCTAACGGCGCTGGTAAATCGACCTTTTTGAAAATATTATCCGGTGAAGTGGAGCAATCGCACGGAGAAGTGCATATAACGCCGGGTGAACGGCTAGCCGTTCTGAAGCAAAACCATTATGAATACGACGAGTCCGTTGTACTCGAGACGGTCATGATGGGTCACAAGCGTCTTTATGAAGTGATGAAGGAGAAGGACGCCTTGTATGCAAAAGCGGACTTCACCGACGAGGACGGCATGCGTGCGGGCGAGCTTGAAGCCGATTTCGCAGACATGAACGGCTGGGAAGCAGAGTCGGAAGCGGCAGAAATGCTTAACGGCCTTGGCATTACTCCGGACCTTCATGACAAGAAAATGGCTGAGCTAAGCGGTAACGAGAAGGTTCGCGTATTGCTGGCACAAGCCTTGTTCGGCGCTCCGAACATTCTGCTGCTCGATGAGCCTACCAACCACTTGGACATTGAGTCCATTCGTTGGCTGGAAGATTTCCTTGCCGATTACCAAGGCACGGTAATCGTAGTCAGCCATGACAGGCACTTCCTGAATACCGTTTGTACGCATATTGCGGACATTGACTTCGGCAAAATTCAAATGTACGTCGGCAACTACGACTTCTGGTACGAATCCAGCCAGCTTGCTTTGCAGCTGATGCGCGGTGAGAACAAGAAGAAGGAAGATAAAATTAAAGAGCTGCAGGCGTTTATTCAACGCTTCAGCGCGAATAAATCGAAGGCGAAGCAGGCGACGTCAAGGCAGAAGCTGCTTGAGAAAATTTCGCTTGACGATATTCGTCCGTCGAACCGTAAATATCCGTTTATCCTCTTCAAAGGAGAGCGTGAAGCGGGCAAGCAGCTGCTGCTTGTTGACGGCTTAACGAAATCGATTGACGGCGAGAAAGTGATCGACAACCTGACGATTGCCCTGAACAAAGGCGATAAGGTCGCTTTTGTCGGCCCGAACAGCCTGCCGAAGACATTGCTGTTTCAGCTGCTCGTTGGCGAGGTTGAAGCGGATGCCGGCAGTTACTCATGGGGCGTTACGACTTCGCAGGCCTATTTCCCTAAAGACAACTCTCCTTATTTCGATGGGGTAGATTTGAACCTGGTGGAATGGCTGCGACAATATTCGAAGGATCCGGATGAGACGTTCATCCGCGGCTTCCTTGGCCGTATGCTCTTCTCGGGCGACGATGCGATGAAGAAAGCAAGCGTATTGTCCGGGGGCGAGAAGGTTCGCTGCATGCTCTCCAAGATGATGCTTGAGGGCGCGAACGTATTTATTTTGGATGAGCCAACGAATCACTTGGATCTTGAATCGATCACGGCTTTGAATAACGGCCTGACAGATACGGATTGCACGGTTCTGTTCACATCGCATGACCATCAGTTCGTGCAAACGATCGCTAACCGCATCGTAGAAATTACGCCAAACGGCGTAATCGACCGGATGATGACGTATGATGAGTACCTTGAGAGTGCTGAGGTTAAAGCGCTTCGCGAGCGTATGTACGCGGTGTAATCCGCTATTTATATAAAGAAGCGTCGGCCTGTGAGGGAAACCTTGCGGGTCGGCGTTTTTTTTAATGACTGATCAGAGCAAAAGGAGCTGTCCTTCCAGGTTTATATAACCTGGAAGGGCAGCTCCTTTCTTTAGGATATGAAGTTTCACTTTATAATGAGGCTTATATAACGCCAATGAGGAGCCGGCTGCTTAAGCATGGATCATCACTTGGCTTTGTTTTATCGGAAGTTTGCGGCCTTTGCCGTAAGGGATGCAAAGCGGCGTTCCGAAGATCGGATCGGCTGTTACTTGGCATTCCATGTCAAACACAGCGCGGATGAGTTGTTCGTTCATGATGGCTTCCGGCTTGCCCTGCGCATAGATGCGGCCGTCCTTCACGGCTACAATATGATGCGCATAACGGCATGCAAGATTAATGTCATGCAGCACCATAACGATCGTACGGTCCTCCTGCTCGTTTAAGTCGAAGAGCAAATCAAGGATCTCTATCTGATGCGTCATATCAAGATAGGTTGTAGGCTCGTCGAGCAAAATGGTCTTTGTGTTCTGAGCCAGCGTCATCGCGATCCAAGCACGCTGCCGCTGTCCCCCGGAGAGCGAGTCAACCGAGCGGGAGGATAGCTCGTCCATATGTGTGACCTCCAGCGCCTTCTTCACCATCTTCTCATCCTCGTGGGACCATTGCTGCAGCCAGCTTTGATAAGGATAGCGGCCTTGTTTCACAAGCTGATGAACGGTCAGCCCTTCCGGTGCGATAGGACCTTGCGGCAGGATGGCGAGACGTCTGGCGATTTCCTTGCTCGAGAGCTTGGCAATTTCGGTGCCATCGAGCAGTATCGAGCCCTCCTGAGGCTTTAAGAGGCGGGCGAGGGAACGCAGCAGCGTTGATTTGCCGCAGCCGTTGCTGCCGATGAACACGGTGATTTTACCTGGAGGAACAAGCAAATCGAGATTGTTGAAAATCGCTTTTTGTCCATAGGATAAAGTAAGGTTTTGCGCTTGAATGGAGGACACGAGAACCACTCCTTATTTTTTATCAGATTATTTAAAATGCATGCCGGAGCGGTTACGACCCGTTTCGATGACGGTACAGCAAGTAAATGAAAAACGGTGCCCCTATCGCCGCAGTAAACACGCCAGCGGGAATGTCGAGCGGGATGAACGCTACTCTCGCTACAAGGTCAGAGAGCAGCAGTACGAGAGATCCAATGAGAGCGGAGACCGGAATAACGCCTCCATAGGATGGCCCAACAAGCTTTCGAGCAATATGGGGGGCCATCAGGCCGATAAAATTGATCGCGCCGCCGATGGCAACGGCCGCTCCTGCAAGCGCCACGCTGATGATAAGAAGAATCGTCCGTTTAACATGAACAGAACTGCCTACGCTCGTTGCAACCTCATCGCCGAGCTCCTGTACATTAAGATGTCTGGCGTAAATAAGAGCTATCGGAAATAGTACGATAATCCAAGGAAGCAGAGTCGAAACATCCTTTTCCCAAGAGACGCCGAATATACTGCCTGTCATAAATGTAAAAGCTTTAACCGCAACGGCTGTAGGCGTAAATGATGCCGTAAGGATAAGCATATAGGTTACGGCTGTTAATGCGGTTGCCATGCCAATGCCGATCAGGACGAGTCTGAGCGGTGTGATCCCCCGGCGGTAAGCGAACAAATAAATTAGGAACGCAGCGGCAAAAGCTCCAATGATAGCGCTCAGCGGCATGAAACGGATGCTGAGATGCGAGAAGTACAGAATAAACACGACGGTACCGAGGGAAGCCCCGCCTGTTATGCCAATCATGTCAGGAGAAGTTAACGGGTTGCGGACAATCCCTTGCAGCAATGCGCCCGAGACTGCGAGGGCTGAGCCCACCATAACCGCAATCAAAACGCGGGGCATCCGAAGCGAAAAAATAATCATTGAATCTGATGAGTCGCCTACTCCAAGAAGAACGCGGATAACGCCTGCGGGACTTATCGTTTTGCTGCCAAGACCTACGCAAATGACGACTGCCGCTAAATTGGCAACGGCTAATAATATGATCATCAGAACGGTTCGGCGGTCTAGTTGAAAGGAATGCCTGCTGCCTCTGATGGTGATCCAATTGTTCATATTAGGAACGTCCTCCTCTTCTGGCGATAAAGACGAAGAAAGGAACGCCGATAATAGCCGTCATAATTCCTACGGGAACTTCCTTCGGAAAAGAAATATACCGCGAGCTGATATCGGCAGCCAGAAGCAGAACGCCGCCATACACCGAACAGTACGGAATGACCCACCGGTAGTCTATGCCTACCAAATAACGCATCAAATGAGGCACGATGATGCCTACAAAAGCAATCGGACCTGCCATGGAAACCGAGCCTCCTGCAAGCAAAACGATAATGATTCCTGCCGCCATTTTAATATAAACCGTTTTCTGTCCAAGCCCTACGGCTACATCCTCTCCGAGCGCGAGCACATTCATATGCCTAGCAAGGATAACCGCGCCTATGAGGGCGATTCCCATGTATGGAGCAGCGGCAGTGTATATATGCATATCGCGTCCAGCAACAGTGCCGACAAACCAATAGAGCACCTGATCGAACGTTTGACCGCTCGTTAGCAGAACACCTAATGAAAGCGACGAGAAAAATGCGGTTAAGGCGGCGCCTGCCAAAGTAACTTTAAGCGGGGTCAGGCCGTCGTTTCCAATTGAGCCTAGCGTATAGACAAGGGCAGCTGTACAAGCCGCGCCAATGAAGGCAAGCGTTGCAAACGCCGTTAAGCCGCTTACTCCGAAGAAAGCGGAACCGGTGACAATGAAGAAAGCAGCTCCCGCATTTATGCCGAAAATACTCGGCGAAGCGAGCTGGTTGCGGGTTATACCCTGCATAAGTGAGCCGGCAACAGCCAGGCTTGCTCCAACAGTGGCAGCAATGAACGCCCGCGGCATTCGAGCCGTCTGTATAATAAGATGCTCCTGCGAGCCGTCAAATGCGGTGTAGGAGGCTAGGATAGTCCGCCAGCTGATATTGGTCACTCCGAAAGCGATGCTGCAAATGATACCCGCGACAAAAAGAAGCAGTCCTACGCCAAGCCCTGCCACTTTTAGTGAACGAGTATTTAATAAAGTGTCCATAAATTCCTCTTTCCTCAGTGCTGAATATGAATAGCCGTTATGAATATTTGTGTCTTTCATTGGCGGAATTTACCTGTTAAGCGGATAAAGATTAATAATTGTACACGTTTGAACAATTGAATGCTACTAAAACATTTTAGGGTAACATTCAAAAAGTGTCAATGAAGCTGAAAATCATTATCATCGAATGTTGACTTTGTTTTAAAGTGCTGGTATAGTTTCGATTGGGATAACAGTGAGAATGATTTTCATTAAGAAGGAGAGAAAAAACAAATGTTACATGTATTAAAAAGGAAGTTCACTTGGACAGTATCGGCCGTATTGCTTGCGCTAGCCGTAGTTATTTCGGGATGCGGTCAATCCGGTTCAAACAATAGCAATGGAAACACGGCAGCCTCGGAGGAGCCGGGTTCGGCGGCAACTGGGGAAGCAAGAGCTATCACGCATGCAATGGGCGAGACCAAAATTGAAGGAACGCCTGCCCGTATCGTCGTATTGACGAACGAAGGAACGGAAGCATTGCTCGCGCTTGGAGTAAAGCCGGTAGGCGCAGTAAAATCGTGGACAGGCGACCCATGGTATGAGCATATTAAAGCGGACATGGAAGGCGTTACGGTGGTAGGCGAAGAAAGCCAGCCGAACATGGAGCTGATCGCAAGTTTAAAGCCTGACCTTATTATCGGTAATAAATTGCGTCAAGAGAAAGTTTATGATCAGCTTAATGCCATCGCGCCAACCGTTTTTTCGGAAACGCTTCGCGGTGAATGGCAATCTAACCTTTTGTTGTATGCAGACGCAATCGGCAAAAAAGCTGAAGGGGAAAAAGTCATCGCTAACTACGACAGCCGGACTGCTGACTTTAAGGAGAAAGCCGGAGACAAGCTGAACCAGAAAGTGTCTGTCGTTCGTTTTATGGCAGGTAAAACCCGTATTTACCTAGAAGATACTTTTACAGGCATTGCTTTCTCCAAGCTCGGCATTACACGTCCTGACAACCAAAAGTATAAAGATACTTTCGTAGAAGAAATTACGAAGGAACGTCTTCCCGAGGTAGATGCGGATATGATCTTCTACTTCACTTATGAGACTGGTGACGGCAAGGGAACAGCGATGGAGCAAGAAATGCTGAAGGACCCGTTGTGGCAAAGTCTTCAAGCCGTGAAGAATAACAAAGCAATCAGAGTGAGCGATGCGGTCTGGAACACAGCCGGTGGCGTAATCGCGGCTAACCTCATGCTTGATGAGCTTTATAAGATTTATGAAATCAAATAATTGATTCCTCTAGGACAGCCGGAGTATTCTCCGGCTGTTCTATTTATTTCATTCGGCTTGATTGAATGATATGTCCTTTAGCCTAAGCGACGCATGCAGCGCTTCGCATCGGCAGATGCACTGAATATATTGCATGCCTCCTGTTAATCCGGTTAACGGATGTACGGCGTCCAATTCCTCGGCATTATCCAATTCAATGAAATAATGGCAGACGCCCGCCGCCCTCGCGGCAGCCAGAATGGAAGGCCAGTCCAGCACACCGCGCCCAACCTCGGCCATCTTTCCATCCGCCGACATATCCTTCAAATGGATCGCTTTAACAAGTCCGGCATACCGCTTAAGCATCAGGACCGGATCTAATCCCGCTTTTGCGATCCAATACGTGTCCAGCTCAAGCTGCATCCATTCCGGTCCTACGGCTTGAAGCAGATCATCGAGAATGAAGCCTGATCCGCTTAGCTTCCATTCTGCCTCATGATGATGGTAAAGAAATTGAAACCCGCATGCCCGAATTTGCCTCTCGGGTGCAACATACGAAAGAACGATATAGCTGACTCCTAAGCAGCGAGCGTAGGCAAGCTGCCCGTACAGGTCCGTATATAGCTGCTCTAGCTGTACATGTGTCGAAACAGCCCGCAGTTGTGTTTGCTCAAGCAGCGCTTTCATTTGCCCGGGAGGAATTTGATGGTAGCCGGCAAACTCCACCTCGCGAAAACCGGCGGCGGATAAGGCTGCAAGCGTCCGGGGAACGTTTTTTTCCAGCTCGTTCCTTACCGAATACAGCTGTATACCGCTTAACCGCTCGCACCATTGAATGGCATTATAATGAAATGACATCATATTTCACCCCATCAGCCTTTTATAGCAAGTATAATCTGATGGTTCTAATTAAATGACTGACTGGACAATATTGTAGAAGCTGCAGCGAATTGTTGCACCGGTGCATAAAAGTACGCACCTGGTCAACACTGTTTCTCTAGACCCACATGGGTTCGTTCGGGTATGATACCGATAGGTTATTTTCGAGGTTTACAAATACATACGTTATTATGCTTGGGAGGGTATTGAAACTGAATCAGTATGAAGAGATTAAACAGGGCGAGAAGGGTGCCTGGGTCAGTATCGGTGCTTACTTGGCGCTATCTGCTCTTAAGCTCGGTGCAGGCTACTGGTTTGTGTCAGGGGCTCTCGTTGCAGACGGATTTAACAATCTTACGGACATCGTTGCATCCGCAGCTGTATTGATCGGATTGCGCATTTCACAGAAGCCGCCGGATAAGGACCATCCGTACGGCCATTTTCGCGCGGAGACGATTGCAGCGCTCATTGCTTCTTTCATTATGGCGACCGTTGGTATTCAAGTATTAATCAGCGCGGTCAAATCGTTATTCGCTTCGGAGCATGCGGTTCCGGATTTAACTTCGGCATGGGTTGCTTTGTTCGCAGCTGTATGTATGGCTGGCGTCTACATCTATAATCGCAAATTAGCGCTTCGGATAAATAATCAGGCTTTACTCGCCGCAGCGAAGGATAATTTGTCGGATGCGCTTGTCAGTATCGGTGCGGCAATCGGTATTATAGGAGCGCAGTTCGGCTTGCCGTGGCTTGATCCAGTAGCTGCTTTAGCGGTAGGCGCAATTATTTGCAAAACGGCATGGGAAATTTTTTACAGCTCCACGCATGCGCTAACGGATGGTTTTGACGAAAATGAGCTTTCGTCTTTGCGCACGACAATCGCAAAGACGAAGGGCGTTAAATCGATAAAGGATATCAAGGCGAGAGTCCATGGGAGCCATGTGCTGATTGATGTGATCGTCCAGGTTGATCCCGGGCTTACGCTAATCGAAAGTCACCGGATAAGTGATGAAATCGAGCATCGCATGGGGCGTAAGCACAATATCATGAGCGTGCACGTGCATGTCGAGCCTCATGAGATTTTTGGGAATATGGAAGAAAACGCAGCGGAAAAGCATTAGATTATAAAGGCCGGTCGGGGAAACTCCCTGACCGGCCTTTATTCGGATACATTATAAGTTTGTCACGCTGAAAGCGGTTAGCGCCTGCCATATTAGGAATCAATTTGAATAGTCGTACCATCCGATTTTTTGATTTGCGCGGCCTGCTCGGCTTCAGCTTGTGTTTCCGCTTTCGCTCTTTTCTTGTTATGTCTTTTGCGAAGCAAAAGGTACACTACGATGATCGGCACGGCTCCTATGAAAATGTATAAGGAAACATCTTTAACCATGCTCTCCGCGGCCCGCCCATAGAAGTAAAACAAAAGACCGACAATATAAAACTTTAATCCCCGTCCGATAGCCGCGTAACCGATCAGCCTCCATAGGGGGAAATTTAAGACGCCGGATAAAATGGTAAATACTTTGAAGGGGATCGGCGTGAACGATCCGATAAGAATAGCAGCTTCGCCATTTTTTTGAAACCGGACCGTCGCTGCGTCGATCCACTCTTTTTTTAGAAATCTATAGAGAACTGATTTGCCCATTACTTTGCCTAAATAATAGCCAACGGGTGTTCCTAAGAGACAGGCTATATATCCTACGGTAGCCAGCCATAATGCTGTAGATGGATTGAGTATGCTTAATGATACTTGAAGGAAAAATGCGGGGATCGGGAAAATAACTGCATCAAGAAAAGCATGTATAAATAATCCCAACGGACCGAATTCCTTTAAAAAATCGACTACAGCTTGAAACATTACCAGGCTCCCTTTCCGTCAACTAGCCTGCACATAAAGCCTACTGTATGAGATAAATCAAGCAAAGGTTCCTTTATATGCTAACATATGCTGAAGCTCGTTGAAAAAGCGCTTTAGCGCTCGATATTTTATTATAGCATATTTAATACGGTTAAAAAGCGGATAGGGTGTCAATACTTTTTTTTCGGGAAAGGGGGAAATTTAAGCGAGTTCGGGATTGTTTTTTCGTATGGGATCACTTGAATTTATCGGGTACTACTGAAATTTCTCTACATTAACCTTAACATCCTCTCATTTAAGTAAAAGCTTAGCTGGACTATAATAAAAACGCATTCATGAGTTCAAAGGAGGGAGAGGAATGAAGGGCAAAATGAAACGCTGGACGGCGATGCTTCTAACGGGTGTGATCGTAATGGCATATGCACCTGTTGGCATACATGCTGCGAATATAGCACCGGACGCTGATGTCGAAACCATCGCCGTACCGCTACAATTGGGGTTTTGAGAATAATGAGGTTGAAGGTTCATCCGTTGCGAACAGCGACTATCCTACTAATAGCGAAGGCAGCGCTGAACTGCATGCGGGCGCTTCTGTCGTTCAGGATGAAGAACGGGGCCGTGTTCTTTCACTGCCTGGCGGACAGGCAGGCAACGGAGGCTGGTTATCGTTACCGGATGATCGATACAGCCAGGTTACGGATGAGCGATCCCGAGTTTTCATTCGTAACGGGAGGCGATACATACGAAGCAGTCCGAGATAAACTTGCAGCCCTTACGCTTCCAAAAGGAAGCGTTAAGGGCTTTTTTGGTAAATTGCTCTTGCCAGCCTACTCCCGTGTCTGACGCCGCGAGACACCGCTTTTTTGGGCGGCTTGGCTTACTCGGCGTCGCACCTCTTCTACGACTTTGCTGTTGAAGACGCTCGGTATGATGTACATCGGGCTAAGCTCCTCATCGCTGATTACGGAGGCGATGGCCTCAGCTGCTGCAAGTTTCATCTCTTCATTAATCGTAGTAGCGCGGCTGTCGAGGGCTCCGCGGAAAATGCCCGGGAAGCAAAGCACATTATTGATTTGATTCGGGTAGTCGGACCGTCCCGTTGCGAAGACGGCCACGATGTCCTCTACCAGCTCCGGCCGTATTTCAGGCTCTGGGTTAGCCATTGCAAACACAATCGGATCCGTGGCCATCGTCTCTACGTGGGCGCGCGTCAATATGCCGCCTGCAGATACGCCAATGAATACATCCGCCCCTTTTAGAGCGTCAGCCAATCCGCCGCTGCGCCGCTCTGCGTTCGTGTGATCGGCGTACCACTGCCACATCGAATTTTCGTAACTGCGGTCGGCGGTCAAGATGCCTTCGCGGTCCACGCCGACGATATGCTGAGCGCCCCCCGCAAGCAGCATTTTGGTGCAAGCGGTTCCCGCCGCGCCGATTCCGCAAATGACGATACGGGCCTCCTTCAGGCTGCGGCCAGTCAGCTTAAGCGCATTAAGCAGGCCTGCATACAAGACGACGGCCGTTCCGTGCTGATCGTCATGAAAGACGGGAATGTCAAGCTCCTCCCGCAGCCTTTGCTCGATTTCGAAGCAGCGCGGCGCAGAGATGTCCTCTAAATTTATGCCTCCGAAGGCAGGCGCGAGATTTTTGACAGTCGCAATTATCGCTTCCGTATCCTGGGTGTCAAGGCAGATCGGAAAAGCGTCTACTTCGGCAAATTGCTTAAACAGCATCGCTTTGCCTTCCATAACCGGCATCGCCGCATACGGGCCGATATTGCCTAGACCGAGCACGGCGCTGCCATCCGAAACGACTGCAACCATATTCCTTTTTACGGTCAGCGTAAAAGCTTTGGAGGGCTCTTCGGAAATGGCTTGGCACACTCTGGCGACATCCGGCGTATACACGCGCGACAAGTCGTCGCGGTTTTGGATCGGGGTTTTAGGCTGGATCGTAATTTTTCCGCCCAAATGAAGCAGGAAAGTACGGTCGGAAATGTTGACTAACCGAATTCCGGGCAATGATTTCAGAGCTGCAGTCAGCCGTTCGGCTGCGCCGTGCTCGGCTATTTTGACGGTTAAGTCACGCACGCTTTTGTTTTTGTCCGTATGTATGACGTCGATGGCGATGATGTCGCCCTTCGCTTGCTCGATCGCCGTAGCCGCGCGTCCGAACTGGGCGAGATTCGTATCGATCTCCAACCTCAAAATAATCGTTTTCCCGTCTCTCATGTGTGAACTCATAATAAACAGCTCCCTTCATCAGTTATACTATTTGGATAAGGGTATACAATTTATGCTTCATTCTTATTTGGAAAAAGAACGCCGTCACTGCATCAGTCGCAGGACGGCGTTCGGACAACTCGTCGGGTCGTATTGTTGGTTTCGTTTCGTTAGCAGACTGTCCCTGAATTGGCCTGAGGCGTAGGGCTCATGGATGAGCGAGAGCCAGCGGTCGACGGTATCGTTCGAGTCGAGCATTTCGCCAAAGCCGTTGCTTATGAAGTATTCGCAGTTCTCTTCTTCTTGTCCGGGAATCGGCTCATAAAACAGCATCGGAATTCCTTTGCTCATTCCCTCGGTGCAGGTCATGCCGCCCGGCTTCGTAATGAGTAAATCCGATGCGTCCATCAGCTTGTTGACCTCACGGGTGAAGCCGAGAATGCGAATGTTTGGATGTTGAAAGAGCGGATCTGCAAGCATCTTTTCCTTCATTTTTTCATTAGAACCGACACAGTAAATGAGCTGAGTGCTCTCCCGCCATTTGGTCATATACTCCAGGGCATTATCCTCGTACATAATTCCCCATCCGCCGCCCATAATGAGTACGGTGGGCATATTTTTTAAGTCAAACTGCTTTCTTACTTCTTCTTTCTCGTATGTATGCCAGAAATTCGGATGAACAGGTATACCCGTTACTTCGATTCGGTCAGTCGTAACCCCTTTTTCTACGAGTCGGTCCTTCACGAGCTCGCTGGAAACGAGGTATCGGTTGACTTCCTGATTTACCCATGATCCATGCGCATCGTAGTCAGTAATCAACGTATATAACGGCATGTCCAGTCCCAATCGTTTGAGCCGTGCGACAACCGCATTCGGTGCAGGATGGGTGCACACGATTAAATCTGGCTTCAGCTGGGATATTACCTGAGATGTTTGGGTATAAAACATACGGTGAAGTGCAAGCTGCGTAAAGCGGTTAAACGATTTTTTATAATTGCTGCGGTACATAAGACCGACCATCTTAGGCTGTTTGCTTACTGTTTTGCGGTATGCAGATATAATCCATGGACCAAGCACCGGATTAAGAAATTTACCAAGCTCGATGACGCGGGTCTGAATCCCCGGACATAACTGCTTTAGTCCGACAGCGAGCGCATAGGCAGCTTGAGTATGACCGGAGCCAAAGCCTTCAGAGAGCAGCAGCACTCTTTTCTTACGCATTCATTCCACCTACTTTTCTAATTCCATATTACGATGCAAGTGCGACTAACACAAGTTTTATCCGATAGGGTTGCGAATAACGCGGTGGATAATTTATCCTTAAACACAGATGAGCATATTATTATGATATGTTTCCCTTGAGTCAACTATATTTACATAAATTTTACAAGTGGAAAATAAAATAAAAGTGAGGATGAAGCGAATGGAACGATTAAATCAGGATGATCAGAGCTTGCAAATTGGGGATTACGTTCGAGCGGAAGTGCGCTCGGGTCATTATATAGGAGAACTTATTGAAATGAATGGACCGAGGGCGCTTGTAAAGGTGCTTTCTGTACTTAAACATCCGGAGCAAGGCGACCTGCACAATCCCTATAATCCGGACGTGCCAATGTTTCATGAGCGGCGCGCGCTCAGCTATACGGAAAAAACGACTGTTTTGATCCGTGATGTGAAGCCGTATACGGGCGCCATTCCTGAATACAGCGCTTCGTTAAGAGCTGCTGCTGAAGCGGAAATCGCTGCACTCGACCGGCTGCAGCGTTGGGCTGCAAAAGGGCTTGAGCAAATGCAGCAGCTTCAGAAGGAGTATAAGTAGCGTAATATTAATTGTTGATAAAGACGGTTTTTAACGTATCGCGATAGATGACCTGAAATTGCAGCCCTTCGGATACAGCAGCTAGCGGGACGTACAGCGTGCTTGCTTTGCCGCCTGAATGAATGAAGGCAGGCGGCGCATCGAGCGGCTTAGATACGCCGTTAATGCTAACAGAGGCAGCGCCGGCGGTTATACCGACCGTACTATTCTGCAGCATCACGGTAGCGGTTTGCGTGGAGGCGTTCCACTTGATTGTGGCGCCAATCGCATCCGTGATGCTCCTTAGCGGCACATAGGTTTGATTCTGCACAAGAAGCGGAATGTTGGCATTACCAAGCTCTTTGCCCTTGACGACAATCGAAACGGGCACCCCGTTCTCTCTAGGCTTGACTACAAGGTAATCGCCCCAAATGGCCTTCGCGAAGGCTTTCCCCATTGCCGCATAGCCGGCTCGGCTAGGATGGATATCTCCCTGAGCAATTGAAGTAAAGCTGATTTCTTTATCAATAAACATTGAAGCGACGTTTGCGATTTTTACATGTAAGCCATCCTTCGTTAAACGCTCTGTTACCTGATTGAGACGCTCGCGAAGCTGCTTGACGCTATTTTGCAGAAACAATCGGTCAGCTTCGGGGTATAATGGGAAAGTTAAGGCTCCGATCTTTACTGGCTGAGGGATTGGCAAATATTGATCTGCGATTACGACCTCAGCATCCGGCTGCAGGCTCAGCATCAGTCTAAGCGCAGCTTCGAGCTCCGTTTCGTAAGTGTTCAGGGCGCTGCCTTGCACAGCTGCTGCCTGATCTTGAGCTGCGCCCGCCTCTAACGTCGCCAATACGGAATACATGTCGTTGCCGCCGATCGTTATCACGATCAGATCTGCACGGCTTAACGCGGAGCGCAGCAGCTTTGTCTCGGCGAATATGCGCTCAGCCCGCGGATCAGGAAGGCTGCGCTGAATATCCGCGCTTTTCACGCCGGTTCCTTTACCGGCCGCATCCATCCATCGCCTCAGGCCAGTCGTACGTAAGCCAAGCACGCCGTAATTGGCATACTCCGCGCGAAGTCCATGGAAGAGTGCTTGCTCGTAGACATGCTCGACAAAGCCATAAGGAATCGATTGCTCGGTAAAGCCGTGCTCGAAGCCGGCCGTTACGGAATCGCCAACCGCGACGATTTGGTAGCTCATTTCTTCAATAGCTTTGTCCACTCCGGAAGCGGCATAGGCGAATTCTGAATTTTTTTCGCCGGGATTAATGGTGTGGGGAGGAGCGAAGCCGGACATAAGCAGTAAGGCGATTAGGGCAGAGGCAGAAGCGCGAAGCGGTACTTTCCTAAACTTGCTATACAACACGGACACATCCTTCTGATAATATATAAGGGAATATAGGTCGCATTCTTATGCTATGCTTATGTTTTGGAGCAAGAAGGAAGCCGTTCCGAAGGCGGAAGTTAACGGACAAATGCGATTGTAGTAAAATAGTGCAAATAATTATGAAAATATTAAATTGATTCCGCTATGGCCTAATGTTAAAATAATATAATAATCGCAATGTCGCGGTATAGGCCCGGTATATGGTCAATTAAACGCGGGGCGCTCGCAAGCCGAGCCGCTGACCGTTTAGCTTATGAATGGCAAGGAGCAGGCCGATGCGCCTCGCTGACTACCATTCTATGATAAAACAAGTTAAAAATGAAGCGTAATGCGTATTCATCGGTGCTTATTTTCAACACGTTCACGCTTACCCAAAAATCTTCTCATAGAAAGGTTGCACACAATGAAAGAACATATTTTGGGATTGCCGCCGAAGCAGGGGCTCTATGATCCGCAGTTCGAGAAAGATGCTTGCGGCATGGGCTTTGTGGCCAACATCAAGGGAATCAAATCACATAAGGTCATTCGCCAAGCGCTGATGCTGCTCGAGAATATGGAGCATCGCGGCGGTCAAGGCAGTGAACCGAATACAGGAGATGGAGCGGGTATTTTGCTTCAAATTCCGCATGCATTTTTTGCAGCTGAATTAAAGAAGCAAGAAATCAAGCTTCCGGCGGAAGGCCATTATGCTGTCGGTATGATTTTCATGCCGCAGGATGAAGCTGCCCGTATCGCAATTGAGCGTGAAGTGGAAGCGATCGTTCAAGAGGAGAACCAATCGGTAATCGGATGGCGTACCGTTCCGACGAATGACAAGAAGCTGGGTGAATCCGCATTAGCTGTGAAGCCTTTTGTTCGTCAGCTATTTATCGGAATGAACGATAGTCTGAAGGATAATATGGCATTTGAACGCAAATTATACGTAATTCGTAAGCGCGCAGAGCTTGCGATTCGTTATGCCGGCAAAGAAGGCGGCAATATGTTCTACTTCTCGAGCTTATCCTCGAGAAAGATTGTTTACAAAGGGATGCTTACGACTGAGCAGGTTCGTTCATTCTACACCGAGCTAAATGACGAGTCGGTTGTATCGGCGATGGCGCTAGTTCACTCCCGTTTCAGTACGAACACATTCCCGAGCTGGGAACGCGCGCATCCTTTCCACTACATGATCCACAACGGCGAGATTAACACGCTTCGCGGTAATGTAAACTGGATGCATGCCCGTCAAACGTTGTTCGCAACGGAATTGTTCGGCGACGACATCGAGAAAATCAAGCCTGTCATTAATCCGGACGGCTCCGACACAGCGATGTTCGATAACACGCTTGAGTTCTTGTTCCTGTCTGGCCGCTCCATGGCACATGCTGCAATGATGATGGTGCCGGAGCCTTGGTCTAATCACGAGAGCATGAGCGACGAGCGCAAAGCGTTCTACGAATACCACAGCACACTGATGGAACCGTGGGACGGACCGGCTGCGCTCGGCTTTACTGACGGCGTGAAAATCGGTGCGGTGCTTGACCGCAATGGTCTTCGTCCGGCTCGTTACTACGTAACGAAGGACGATCATATTATTCTTGGCTCTGAGGCTGGAACAGTTGTAATTCCGCCTGAAGATATTTTATACAAAGACCGCTTGCGTCCAGGACGCATGCTGCTTGTTGATACAGAGAAAGGCCGTATCATCTCCGACGAGGAAGTGAAGGCAGAGATCGAGACGGAGCACCCTTACCGTGAATGGCTGAATGAGCATCTTGTTGATTTGGAAGATCTGCCTGAAGCTCCGGAATTGCCGGAACCGAACCATGCTACTGTCCAAATGAGACAGCAAGCATTCGGCTACACGTATGAGGATGTTCGCAAAGTGCTTGAGCCAATGGCAGGCAGCGGCGCGGAGCCAATCGCTTCGATGGGCTACGATGCTCCGCTTGCGGTATTGTCGGAACGCCCGCAGCGTTTGTACAACTACTTCAAGCAATTGTTCGCTCAAGTAACGAATCCGCCGATTGATGCGATTCGTGAAGAAATTATTACATCGACCGGCACGACCATTGGTCCTGAGCGCAATTTGCTCAATCCTGAGCCGGAGAGCTGTCGTCATATCAAATTGGATACGCCGATTTTATCTAACGAGCAATTCGCTAAGCTGCGCCATGTGCGCCGTCCCGGATTCCGTTCGATCACGCTTCCGATCTTCTTCCCTGCGAACGAAGGCGAAACGGGCTTGCGCGCTGCGCTTACACAAATGTGCGAAGCGGCTGATCGCGTAATCGCGAAGGGACATAATCTGCTTATTCTATCCGACCGCGGCGTCGACAAGGACAATGCAGCAATTCCGGCACTGCTGGCGGTATCGGCTTTGCATCATCACCTGATCCGTCAAGGCACGCGTACGAAAGTAGCTATCTTGCTTGAATCGGGCGAACCGCGTGAAGTGCATCACTTTGCTTTGCTGCTTGGTTACGGCGTAAGTGCGGTTAACCCTTACCTTGCTTTCGAGACGCTTGACGATATGATTCGTCAAGGCATGCTGCGCGGAATTTCGCATGACAAAGCAGTTAAAAACTTTATCAAAGCAGCGACTAAGGGCGTTGTCAAAATATTGTCCAAAATGGGTATCTCGACCATTCAATCTTACCGCGGCGCGCAAATTTTCGAAGCGCTCGGCTTGAAAGAGGAAGTCATCAACGAGTACTTCACATGGACGCCGTCACGTATCGGCGGCATCGGTCTTGACGTTATCGCTGAAGAAACGCTTAAGCACCATAACCGCGCATTTGCTGAGCAAGAGGGCGGAGAGAAGGAGCTTGACTCCGGCGGCGACTACCAGTGGCGTAAAGACGGCGAAGACCATTTGTTCACACCGCAGACGATTCATACGCTGCAAATGGCTTCCCGCGCAAACGACTATAAGCTGTACAAGAAGTTCTCGGCACTCGTTCAGGGTGAAGACAAGAAGCATCTGACGCTTCGTTCTTTGCTGCAATTCAAGGATGGCCGCCAATCTGTGCCGCTTGAGGAAGTTGAGTCGATCGAATCGATCGTTAAACGGTTCAAAACCGGCGCGATGTCGTTTGGTTCGATCAGTAAGGAAGCGCACGAGAGTCTGGCTATTGCGATGAACCGTTTAGGCGGCAAGTCGAATACGGGCGAGGGCGGGGAAGATCCTGCACGCTTCATTCCAGATGCGAACGGAGATTCCAGACGCAGCGCAATTAAGCAGGTTGCATCCGGACGTTTCGGCGTAACGAGCAACTACCTGGTTAATGCGGACGAGATTCAAATTAAAATGGCTCAGGGCGCTAAGCCTGGTGAAGGCGGACAATTGCCTGGCCTTAAAGTATATCCTTGGGTAGCCGAGGTTCGTGGTTCAACGCCTGGCGTAGGCCTCATCTCTCCTCCGCCGCATCACGATATTTATTCGATCGAGGATTTGGCAGAGCTTGTTCATGACTTGAAAAATGCTAACCCGCGCGCTCGCATCAACGTGAAGCTCGTATCCGGTGTCGGCGTAGGAACAATTGCAACCGGCGTAGCAAAAGGCCGTGCGGACGTCATTATGGTCAGCGGCTACGATGGTGGAACAGGAGCTTCTCCAATGGGCTCGATCCGTCACGCGGGTCTGCCGTGGGAGCTTGGTCTTGCAGAAACGCATCAAACGCTAATGCTGAACAAATTGCGTGACCGCGTTGTCCTTGAAACGGATGGCAAAATGATGAATGGCCGCGACGTTGCGATTGCTGTGCTGCTTGGAGCTGAAGAATACGGCTTCTCGACTGCTCCGCTCATCGTGCTTGGCTGTGTCATGATGCGCGTATGCCAACTGGATACATGTCCGGTAGGCGTTGCAACACAAAATCCGGAATTGCGTAAGAAATTTATGGGCGATCCTAGCCATGTCGTTAACTACCTGCGCTTCATTGCTGAAGAGCTGCGTGAGATTATGGCAGAGCTTGGCTTCCGTTCAATTCAAGAAATGGTTGGCCGCGTCGATATTTTGGAAACAAAGCAGCTTCGCGAGCATTACAAAGCGAAAGGCATCGATCTTTCAGGCTTGCTGTACGAAGCGGATCTTCCGCACGATGCAGTACGCTATAACGTTCAAGAGCAAAACCACGGACTTGAGCTATCGCTTGATATGCAGCAGCTCGTTCCTCTTGCGCAAGCAGCGCTCGAGAACGGTGAACGCGTACGCGGTACGTTCCCGATCTTGAACACGAACCGTGTTGTCGGAACGATTCTCGGCAGTGAAGTGACTCGCCGATACGGTGCAGCTGGTTTGCCTGAGGATACGATTTCCTACCATTTCGTTGGAACGGCTGGCCAAAGCTTTGGCGCATTCGTGCCGAATGGAATTACGCTTTCCATCGAAGGCGATTCGAATGACTATGTCGGAAAAGGTTTATCGGGCGGCAAAATCATCGTAGCACCGTCTCCGAAGGCAACCTTCGTTGCAGAGGATAACGTTATTATCGGTAACACTGCGCTGTATGGCGCAACTAGCGGCCAAGCTTATATCCGCGGTGCTGCTGGTGAACGCTTCGCTGTACGGAATAGTGGAGCTAACGTTGTTGTAGAAGGCGTGGGCGATCACGGCTGTGAATATATGACTGGCGGACGCGTCGTTATTCTCGGTAACACGGGACGAAACTTTGCGGCTGGTATGTCCGGCGGCGTCGCATATATCTATGATGAGAAAGGCGATTTCTACAACCATTGCAATTTGGAAATGGTACTGCTGGAGCGTCTCGAGGATTCACTGGATATTGCTGAGCTGCGCGGCTTGATTGAATCACATGCTCAATATACGGAGAGCGCAATTGCCTCCCGCTTATTAAACGATTGGGATGTATCGCTTTCGAAGTTCGTTAAAGTTATTCCGAAGGATTACAAGCGTATGCTTGAGCAAATCCGTAAGGTCGAGGATAGCGGATTAGTCGGCGAAGCTGCATTGCTTGCAGCCTTCGAAGCGAACAAAAAAGAGCTTGCCCGCGCAGGCGGCAAGTAATAAGAACCAAGCTTATTTAACCATATATTTCAATAAAGGGACTGTTCCTGAAGTAGCATAAACTACTTCAGGCGACAGTCCCTTTTGTTTTTCGACAAAATGCCACCAAATTAGAAAAAAGCCGCGCCCATCAACCGACATATTCCATCCGATGGCTCGGTTATAATGAGGTTAAAATAGACTTTCTTATCAATATTCTGTTAAAAGACGGTCGAATATTGCGTTCATCTCCGCTTATCCCTCAATTCTGCAAGTCGGCTGCCGATGCTCATCGAATTCCTCCTGTCATAGAACAATTGCTAGTTTTAAATGAATATGGAAATGTAACCATTGGATGCTTCTGCTGCAAAACATGAGAATATACGATCATTTTTGCTAATAGGTATGATGGAGGAATTGAGCATGGCTATGAATTCAAATGATGCCTCGCGCGCTCACATCAGGCTTCGCTTCACAGAAGGCGTGAAGGCAGAGCTTAGGCTAATTAGTAATGATGGACAGCTGCTTACACCTTCGACGACTACAGTGCTCCTGCTTAACTTAAGTCAAAACGGCTTATGTTTTTTATCAGGGCTGAAGCTGCCCATACAGCAAAACTATTCCGTTGAATTCCGAATGACGATTTCGAACGTACAAATTATTGTTCGCGGCCGGATCGTTTGGAATTCAAAGAAAGATAATCAATATGCTCACGGCGTGCGATTTGAATGTTCAGATACCCTTCGCTCATTAATTATAGGTGTGATGAACCAAGAAATATTGGAAAGACAGCCGCAGCAGCGAAAGATTCATTATTTATACAGCAGATTATTAAATAAAAAGCGTATGCATTACAGCGGCTAGCCTAATCAATAGCAGATTGGTAATAGCAGATTGGCAATCGCATGAATGAAGGGGGACAAGCTTTGAAAATCATATTATTATCAGGCGGGTCTGGGAAGAGACTATGGCCCTTATCAAATAGCAATCGTGCAAAGCAATACTTATCGGTGCTGGGAGGCCCGAGGGGCATGGAATCGATGCTGCAGCGGCTATGGCGTCAGCTTGATGAAGCTGATTTACAGGAGCATACCCGCATTGCAACCTGTCGTCAGCAGGTAGAGCTCTTACAGAGGCAAGTGGGCGAAAAAGCACCGCTCATTATTGAACCTGAACAACGTGACACCTTCCCGGCAGTGGCGCTCGCTGCTGCCTATTTGTATTCTATCGCCGGTGTATCTTTAAGCGAAACGGTCATTATTATGCCAGTGGACGCATATGTTGGTAGTGATTTCTTTACATGTATAAGAGGGCTTCCTAAGCTGTTCAGAGAAAGCCGGTCGGAGATGCTGATGATTGGGACAAGGCCTAGCTTTCCATCAGAGCAGTACGGCTATATCATTCCTATGGCAAGCCCTTATAGCGACGATGAGGTGATGTATGAACGCAAGGTGCGCACATTCAAGGAAAAGCCTCATGAGGCGGAAGCGGAATCGTTAATTAAGAACGGGGCATTATGGAACAGCGGCATCTATGCCTTTCAGCTTGATTATTTGATCTCGATGCTTATGGAACGCGGCCTGCCTATTCATTATGATGAGTTATACAAACAGTACGGTAAAATGCCGAAATCAAGCTTTGAAGCTGAAGTCACACAAAAAACGTCTTCCCGATCAGTCATATGCTACGATGGGGAATGGAAGGATCTCGGGACCTGGAAAACGTTGTCGGAGGAATTATCCTTTGATCGGTTGGGAGTTGGCGAAGTATCGGATGATAGCGAGCAGTCTCAGCTTATTAATGAGCTCGACATTCCTATCTCGATTATCGGTTTAAATAATGTGATTGTTGCCGCAAGCCAGGATGGAATTCTTGTGACTAACAAGGATGCCGGTCCCGTGCTAAATGCAAAGCTTCTGTCTATGAACGAGCGGCCTAAGTATGAGGAGCGACTCTGGGGACACTCGAAGGTAATTGATTCAGCAGTACTGGCATCAGGACTGCATACCGTCACGAAGCGAGTCTTTATTGCTGCAGGACAGAATATCAGCTATCAAATGCATTTTAAACGAAGAGAGGTGTGGACGATTCTGTCTGGAAAAGGGCTGCTGATCTTGGACGAGGCGTATCGCGTTGTTGAACAGGGTGACGCAATTATCATTCCAGAACGCTCCAGACACAGTATACGTGCTGTTACGGATCTTGAGCTAATCGAGGTGCAAACCGGCAAACAAATCAATGAGGAAGATGTCATTACGCTCGGAGTGACGTGGGATGAGATTACGAGCCAACTAAATATGGCATAGGAGAATAGATTATGGTCCGGAATGAGCTGGCTGTCATTATCGCAAAGGTCATTGAAAATCGAGGCTCAATCGATATTACTTGCTACGGTGATGCGATGTTTCCTTTATTGCGCGATGGGAATGTGACGACTTTCGTTCGAGTGCGTGAAGAGGAATTGCAGATCGGAGATGTATGCTTGTTTGAAACGAATGAGGGACACCTTTTGTTTTATCGCATGATTGATATTGACGATGAACAGCAGCCAGCAACATATACATTCCGGGGCGATACATGCGATATACCGCAACAACCCGTTATTTACTCCCAGATCATAGGTAAATTGAAAGCTGTTCACCGTGATGGAAAGGTATTGTATGTGAGTCACTGGCGGTCGCGTTTATTGGAGGCAGCAGTGCTTCAAATTCCGTTCTGGTCGAAATTTTCCAGGTGGATGGCTAATCGGCGTTATGATCGAGCATCTACCATTTAACGCAGCATCCCGCAAATTACCCGAGAGGTTGAGACATTCATTACGAAGAGAGAGGAAGCGATCTATCGGATGAAATGTTCAGAGGACCGTTTTTATTGTGTTAGTTGCGGACAGATGGTTTCCAGTCCTGAGGCGGATATATTGTTTCGAACAGGATTTTTCCGAGTAGTGCATCCAATGGGTTATTGCTTATCATGCAGCATGGAGCAGGATAAGCTGGATGCTAAAGCAGGATCGCCGGGTAAGACCAGTAACTACGACTATAAAATGTTCCTTCGAGCAGACGCGAAAGCTGCCGAACATGTTATACAACCTTATCGGACGAATGATAATGAGAGCCTCTGTCCTACAGTGTAGCTGTAGAGCAGAGGTTATTTTTTGCAAACTTCCAATTGTTTCCTAGATCGTTTATAATGAATAGGATTTGGATTTTTAGAGGAGGAACACTGGACATGGAGCAGCCCATAGTTAAATTGCAAAATGTGACTAAAAAAATCGGTAACAGAACGATTATTGACCGGTTGACACTTGATTTATCTCTCGGAGAAGTATTCGGTTTCCTCGGTCCTAACGGCTCGGGCAAGACGACTACGATTCGGATGATGGTTGGCTTAATGTCGCTTACTGACGGAGAAATAACAATTGGCGGACATAGCATCACGAAGCATTATGAAAAAGCGATTCGTCATGTTGGAGCAATTGTAGAAAATCCGGAAATGTATAAATATTTGAGCGGATATGATAATTTAATTCATTATGCGCGTATGATTCCAGGTATTACAGAGCATCGCGTTCATGAGGTCGTTAAGCTAGTAGGCCTAGAAGGGCGAATTCGCGATAAGGTGAAAACCTACTCGCTTGGCATGCGGCAGCGGCTGGGCGTAGCGCAGGCTATATTACATAAACCGCAGCTCCTTATTTTGGACGAGCCTACAAACGGTTTGGATCCTGCAGGCATACGCGAGCTGCGTGATTACTTGCGCATGCTTTCCAAGGAGGAGGGTATTGCCGTATTCGTGTCGAGTCACTTGTTATCCGAGATGGAGCTTATGTGCGACCGGGTTGCCATTATCCAGAACGGTAAGCTGATTGACGTCAGGACGATTCGCGGCGAGCATGCCGCTAAAGTAAATAACCGCGTCGTTATCGAAGTCGACCGCCCGCAGGGCGCGCTCGAAGTACTGCAGGCTGCTGGAAGATCAGGGGAGCTTGAGGGTGAGAACACGCTCACTGTTGAAGCAGACAAAGAAAACACAGCAGCGATTAATGCATCGCTTGTATCAGCAGGAATTAAAGTATACGGCATTCGGGCACAAGTCAAAACGCTTGAAGATCAATTTTTGGAAGTGACGGGAGGGGAACGAATTGGGTAATTTTTTGCCGCTTGTTCAAAATGAGAATATGAAAATTTACCGTCGCCCCCGCACATGGGTGATGTCAGCAATTATGGTTGTGCTAGTATTAGCCATTTCGATATTATGGCTCATTTTCGGTGGACGGGACACCTCGATGTGGGATGTCGCATTTATGGAATCATCGATTTTGTTTCTGCTTGTAACGATCTTTACAGTCGTTATCGCTGCTGGCGGAGTAGCGGAAGAGTTTACAAGCGGTACCATTAAGCTGCTGCTGATCCGTCCATGGTCGCGGTCGAAAATATTGTTGTCCAAATATATTTCGATTATGATATTTGCTATCTTGCTCGCCATACTATTGTTCGCAAGTACCCTACTTGTGAATTGGATTTGCTTTGGTATCAATGCATCGCCGGATATAAAGCCGACCTTTGTAGGAGCTGAAGGGGAAAATCCACTTTCCTACATGTTGAAGTATTATGGCTTAACTTTAATTTCGCTTGTCGTGACGGTAACGCTTGCTTTCATGCTCTCGACCGTGTTCCGCAGCAGCGGTCTTGCAATTGGGATGGCGTTGTTCCTTCTGCTCGGCATCAACAGCTTTATCGGCCTCATTGCGATGCTGGACTATAAATGGATCGATTATCTGTTGTTTATCCATTTGAACCTGACACAATATTTAGACGGCAACCCGATGCGGCAAGGCATGACCTTAGGCTACTCGCTTGGCGTGCTTGGCGTTTATTACATCATCTTCATCGCTTTAACATGGTATAGCTTCAATAAGCGCGACGTTGCCTCATAGGCAGCTTCATATTATCAAAAAGCCGTTCCTGCTCCTGCTGCTTCTTCGGAAGACAGGCGGTAGACGAACGGCTTTTTTTGTTATCCAGCACCTTGTCCGGTCAACATGTCTGAAGATCGCTACTATGTCTACATCTCGGACAAACTATTGTCATATGATGTATGTATCGCTGAGGTGGCATACAGATGCAGAAACACGTTTTCATATAGTAAGTCTAGCGAAACAATGATGGACAACAATTCGGTAAGGTTCAAAATATAATGGGTGGTGATTGGCGTTGAAAGTGACAGCTACGAAATTTTCTGGCGTTATATTAATTGAGCCTACTGTTTTTGGTGATCAGCGCGGCTTTTTTATGGAGAGCTACAATCAAAGCACATATATTAAACATGGCATCGCAATTCAATTTATTCAAGATAACCATTCCCTTTCCAGTGAAATGGGTACCCTTCGAGGGCTTCATTACCAATTAGACCCTAAGGCGCAGTCGAAGCTTGTAAGAGCTACCGCAGGAGAAATTTATGACGTTGTCGTGGATATTAGGAAGGGTTCTCCGACCTATGGACAATGGCAAGGATTTGTTCTATCGGCTTCGAATAAGATGCAGCTGCTAGTGCCGCGAGGGTTTGCTCATGGCTTCTGCACTCTATCTTCTAATAGCGAAGTTCAATATAAAGTTGATGAAGAATATAGTGCCGAACACGACCGGGGCATAGCATGGAACGATCCTCTACTTGCAATCGACTGGCCGACATCGAACCCGATATTATCAGATAAGGACAGCAGGCATCCGCTACTGGCCGATGCGGAAATTAACTTTGTATATGAAGGGTGAGTCAGACACGTGAAATTACTCGTAACCGGCGGCGCCGGCTTTATAGGGAGTAACTTTGTTCTATACATGATTAAACGCTATCCCAGCTATGAGATTGTCAATGTCGATGCGCTTACTTATGCGGGTAATCTGGAAAATCTGCGCTCGATTGAGAAGCATCCGAACTATTCGTTCGTGAAAGCGGATATCGCAAACCGTACGCAGCTGGAGCCGTTATTCGCAGAAGGCGTTGGTGCGGTCATCAACTTTGCAGCTGAATCGCATGTGGATCGGAGCATACTGCATCCGGAAATTTTCGTACAGACGAACATCCTCGGTACGCAAACGCTGCTCGATTTGGCGAAGCTATATAACATTACTAAATTCGTTCAAGTGTCTACGGATGAGGTTTACGGTACGCTTGGTGAAACGGGGCTCTTTACTGAAGATACTCCTATTGCGCCAAACAGTCCGTATTCGGCAAGTAAAGCGGGAGCGGATCTGCTCGTTAGAGCTTATCACGAAACATTCGGCCTGCATGTCAACATTACGCGCTGCTCCAACAACTATGGTCCATTTCAGTTCCCTGAAAAACTGATTCCGTTGATGATCCAAAATGCGCTGCAAGATAAATTGCTTCCGGTTTACGGAGATGGCCTCAATGTGCGCGACTGGCTGTATGTAGAGGATCACTGCTGCGCCATTGATCTGGTGCTGCACAAAGGGCGCGCCGGTGAGGTGTATAACGTAGGCGGCCGGAATGAGCGCAACAACCTGCAGGTTGTCGGTACAATTCTTGAAGAGCTCGGGAAGCCGGAGACGCTTATCTCACATGTGAAGGACCGTCTTGGTCATGACCGCCGCTATGCGATCGATGCGGATAAGATCCGCAATGAACTTGGCTGGCAGCCGAAATTCAACTACGAGGATGGGATTAAGGAAACGATCCGCTGGTATGTGAACAATGCGGAATGGATGGAGCGGGTCGCGTCCGGCACTTATCGGAAATACTATGATACGAAATATAAGAATCGCCCGGAGGCGATCGAATAACATGTCTAAATTAATAATCGTCATTACGGGTGCGAATGGACAGCTGGGACGTGAATTGACGGAGTGGCAGTCAACTACAGCCGACATCATTGGACTCGGCCGTCATGAGCTGGACATTACCAGCCTTCCGGCATGCCGCAAGCAATTCACGCTTCACCGTCCGGATGTTGTCATTCATTGCGCAGCCTATACTGCCGTGGATAAAGCCGAGACCGAACGGGATGAGGCTTTTCGAGTGAATGCAGCAGCAACGCGCAACGTGGCAGTTGCTGCCCGGGAAGCAGGCGCTAAGCTTTGTTATATAAGTACGGACTATGTATTTGATGGAACAGGCACAGCGCCGTACAATGAATATGACCAAACTAATCCACAAACCGTGTATGGGAAGTCGAAGCTTGCCGGCGAGCAAGCCGTACAGACGCTGCACGACCGTTTTTACATCGTACGCACTTCTTGGGTATTTGGAAAATACGGCAATAATTTTGTGAAGACGATGCTGAAAATAGCCGGCGAACGCGATCAGCTCAAGGTGGTGGCTGATCAAATCGGATCGCCAACCTATACGTATGATTTGGCTGCCTTCTTATTAGAGCTCGTGCATACCGATTTCTACGGCATCTACCATGCCTCAAATAGCGGAATTTGCTCATGGTTTGATTTTGCCAAAGCGATTTTTGAAGACAGCGGTGCCGACATTACAGTGGAGCCCTGTACAACGGCTGATTTCCCAAGACCGGCGCCTAGACCGGCCTACTCGGTAATGGATCATACCGCTATTCGCAGTAACGGACTTACAATGCTGCGTCCTTGGCGTGAAGCGTTAAACGACTATCTCAAACAAACCGGTCATATTGTAAAGCCAAGCCTGCCTGATTAGAAATAATCGGCGGGCTTTTTTTATTGAAGAAGTATACGTTTCTAAGCACGCGCTCAAACTAGAGACACTTGTCAGCGGCTCCTCGGCAAGGAGAAAATGAGGTGTATTATGGCTTTGTGGTGCATTTGGCTGATTGCGGCGCTGGTCATTTATATTGTTCAAATAGCGGCTGTGTTCTTCATGGAGCATCGTCGTCCGGCACAGCTGACAGCTTGGCTGCTGCTCGTATTCGTATGCCCGATCATTGGTTTTATCGCATACCTTTTGCTCGGGAAAGAATTTACGAAGCGCAGGCGTTTAGAACGCTTTAAGCAGGAGGCAGTACGATACGCGAGCCAAATATCTGAAAAGGTCAGCGGAGCAGCCGATATGGGAAACGAGCAGCTTAAGAGTCAAGAAAAGCTTTATGCTATGCTTGCGGGGCTTGTCTCGTTTCCGGTTACCCGCAACAATGAAGCGTTAGTGCTAACGAACGGTAACGATACGTTTGAAGCAATATTAGAACAGCTTGAGCAGGCCAGCCATCATATACATATGGACTATTACACGATTCGTGATGATGATATCGGCAGACGTTTTTTGCAGGTGCTGACGCGAAAAGCACGGGAGGGCGTAGAGGTTCGGGTGGTGTATGATGGAATCGGCAGCTTGCACTTGAGTGAAGCCTATATTGACGAGCTGCGCCAAGCAGGCGTTCGGACGAGCTGTTTTTTGCCGCCGCGGGTCGCCTTGCTCGACAGGAAATTAAATTACCGCAATCATCGGAAAATTGTCGTTGTAGACGGCAAGGTAGGCTTTATCGGCGGCATTAACATTGGCGATGAATATGTAGGGAAAGATCCTAAGCTGGGCTTCTGGCGCGATACACATTTGCGGTTAAAGGGCGACTCCGTCTATTATTTGCAGGAGCTGTTCATGAACGATTGGGCATTTGCGGCGAAAGAAGAGCTGGATGGCAGCGCTTATATGCCGCGGCATCTTAGCGAGGGGAAGGAACGTGTATTGATCGTCTCCAGCAAGCCCGGACAGCATGATCACAAAATCATCGAGGTGATGTTTGCGGCAATTACGGCAGCGAGCACACGGATTTATATAACCACTCCGTATTTTATTCCCGATCCCAGTTTGATCATGGGTCTCAGGACAGCCGCGCTCAGCGGTGTGGACGTTAGGCTTATCATACCGGGCAAAGCCGATTCCATACTCGTGCTGCTGGCGACTTTATCGTATATACAGGACATGCTGGAAGCCGGTGTGAAGGTGTACCGGTACGAGAAGGGCTTCGTTCATGCGAAGGTGATGATCGTTGATCAAATGCTGGCAATGGTTGGGACGGCGAATGTCGATATGCGAAGCTTGTACAGCAACTTTGAGCTGAGTGCGGTGCTTTTTGATGAAGGAACGATTAACCGTTTGGAAGCTGATTTTATTGAGGATTTGCGGCATAGCCGGGAGCTGGAGCGCAAAGCCTTCCTTAACCGTCCGAAGCGGCAAAAGGCGGCTGAGGCTCTCCTTCATATGCTATCGCCGCTGCTTTAACCGATGCATGGTTGACTGCAATTTCGGGCATATTTTTCGTAATGGCTTATAATAACGAGCCGTCACATCGAATGCAGAGGCAGCTGCCCCGGCATACGTTAAACTTTTGGGAGGGTATTATTGTGACCGATACGAACAATGATCAAAAGCAAGCAGCAGTAGATCGAAAGCATGAGGGCCGGGACGATTATTTTATGGATATCGACAGGATGGTAAATGAAGGATTAGGCGGCGGCAATGTGACGCTGCAGAACGGCCTGATTGACGAATCAACAACGGATACGATGGATCAGGAAACGAGGTAAAGGCTTACCGCGTTAGGAAATATTCATTAGAAAGGCTAGGAGGAATAAGCTGAATGGATACAGCGCGTGCGATGCAAATTTACGAGTCAGAGCAGACGTTTTTGGTTAAACTGGACGAAGATTCGGTCTGGATCGAAAATGTTGACGAAGCGAACGGCATGGCGACCGTTATGGTCAATAACAACCCTGTGAATACGAAAACGGTATCTGTTGACCGGTTGAAGGAAATCGATAAGTAAAGACTGGAATTACCGATTAGTCAAAAGCCGAATTGGCCATGCCGGCAGCATGCGTCGATTCGGTTTTTTTATGGTAAAGTATGAAATTTTATCCTAAAATGAAGGGTAGAGTTGATGCATTACAAAGAATGGGATTGCAGAGAGGGCGATAAGGGGTATGGAATTAGAGCAAAGACAACGGTTTATAAAGCTCCGATGGATCAGAGGAGCTATCGGCATTGCACTCTCGTTGATGCTGCTGCACGCTTCGATGTTTGGTCAAACCGCTTATGCAGCGGAGGAGACGTCTGATTTAGAGCAAGAAGAATCATACGGAGAAAAGGCTAATATATCGGATGAAGAAGCAATTAATATTGCCTTGAAGTTGTTTCCCGAGTTGAAAAAGGCTGAAATCAAAGCGGTTAATTTTGAAAGGGAAGATCAATTTCAAAGGTTGAGCGGGGACGTATGGAATATTACTTGGTCGCTTGGTACACCAATGGCTGAAAGCGAAGTTAGAATCCGAATAGATCCATCGAACGGTCATGTAGTTGGTTATTATAATGATGCCCATTCCTTAGCTAAAGCGGGCTATCCCTTGAAAGTATCGCGGGATCAAGCAACCGGGATCGCTAAGCGATTTGTTACGAAAGCGGAGACATCGATCAAGGTAAATGAATTGATAGAACAGTCGGATTTTGGACAACGATACAGCTCTCCGTCATTATTTTATCCTATGCAATATCATTTTGTATTTAATGTCCTTGTTAACGGTTATCCTACCAATAGCGAGTTTGTGTATGTCACGATTAACGGAAACGGAGATGTTGTTTCGTATGATGCCTTGCTTACTCAGACGGTTTTTCCTTCGCCTGACACCAAGCTGACGAAGAAGCAGGCAGAGAAACAATTCAAGGACGGAACGAAGCTGCAGCTTTATTACATACCTGTGTACGATGAACAATATGATTTTTCCCAACAAACGGAAAACAGCTATCGCTTAGCATACGGTGCGGGAAGTGAGGCTGTACCCTTAATTGACGCTAAGACGGGAGAAGCTGTCAACCTCCGGGGTTTCGATAATGGATCAAGCAAACAAAGCTTCTCAGCTATAAAATCATCGGTCTCTCCCTTTAAGGCCTATGCCGGAGAAGCATTAACGGAGGAAGAGGCACTCGCCATTGTCACATCAGCTGTAGCTTTGCCCCAAAATTTAATTCGGGTACAAAGCTCTCTTATTGAGGACTGGCAAGAGACAAACCGGACGGTATGGGAGCTCAATTGGAACTTGCAGCTTAATGAACAGCAAAATCACAAAGTTGTTAAAGCTACTGTTGACGTCCATACGGGTCAAATAGTCGATTTTAGTACGAATGAGTTCAGCGATTCCAGTGAAGCAGAAAGCATCGTCCGTCAACCTTCCATTACAGAGCAAGCCGCGAAGCAGAAGGCGCTTGATCTGGTGACAGCTCTTTATCCGAATGCGGGCAAATATATGCGGATTCTCGATGGCGAGGCTTCTTACACGACTCAGGGAGAAACGTTCTATCATTTCTATTTCATTCAATTTTTCAACAATATTGCCGTAATGGATAGTAATATTGCGCTTACGCTAAACGGTGATGGAGAGTTAAGAGAGTACAGTCGTACTTTAGCTGATCCTTCGGACCTGGAAAAGAAAATAAGCGAATTGAAGCCGAACTTGTCTCTCGAGGAAGCGTTGGTTTTGTATAACAAAGCGATAAGCGCAGATTTGTTGTATATCACTTCAATAACGGATGATAGGGAAGACAAGAATCAAACATATGAAACGAAGTTTGTCTATTATCCGTTAATTAATGGCACGACCGATGAATATATCGTTAATGCCGTAACGGGAAAGCTGGAGCTAGAATATATAGAGGATCAAGCAGTTGAGGGAGACTTCATAAGCAAGCCAACCGATATTGACAAGCACTGGGCAAGCAAGCAGCTTAATGTGATGGTTGATTACGGCATTTTACAAGCGGATGAGAATGAACTGCTGCATCCTGACGAAGCACTGACAATCGGGGATTGGATGACGATAATTTTAAATAGTATACAGCCTGGTGAAGATGATTATGCAGCTACCCCTTTAGAGCTTGAAAGAGGTTTTGAGGATACCGCAGAAGAGGACTCATATGGGGAAGCATTAAGCTTTTTTGACAATCAAGGCTGGCTGGATGGGACTGCGAGCGCCGACATGGATTTAAATCAAACGCTGACGAGGGATCAGCTTGCGCTTATTCTGATGCAAATGCTTAATTATGACAAGCTGTCGGCATTCCTGGACAAGGATTATGACATTTCATCATTAAAGGATGCTGCGTCCATTAAGAACAAAGGGGCCGCTGCGCTTGCAATCAAGCTTGGACTGCTTACCGCTTCTAAAGGCAAATTTAGACCGGATACTCCTGTTACGAAAGCGCAAGCAAGCGTTGTCTTGTTACGTGTGGTCAATATTCAAGATAAACTTGATTTTTCGCTTATATAACATGATCACTGGTGCGAACCTGACTGCGAACATGGCAGTCAGGTTTTTCGCATATTTGCTCAGCCGCCGTATGCCTCGCGAAACGCAGTGCACAGCTGAGTGCGATCCACTTCCCATAGCTCCGCAATTTCAGCGCTGACATTCTCTTCCCACCAATCGCATTGAACTTTGCGGTTGCTTTTATTTTCGTAGATCCAGGTCAGGTTTAGAATAACCTTTTTAAAATAAATGTCTTCGGCTTTCTCCATCTTTTCCTTCGATATCCACAGCTTCATCCGCTTGACGGCGCGGTACAGCTCGTTGCTGCAGGCCCGGCGTATTTTTCGCGCGGTTGGATAGCCGGCGGTATGCTTTTGCGCATCAGCTTTCATTGCGAACCGACTCCTCTCTATCCCATATGTATGCGTATGGTGAGGAGCAGGTCACTTCGATTAGCTTGATAATGCGGTCATTGCACGACGATATAGCCGACCATCGGTCCGCCGTGACGCATATCGGTGTGGGTCAAGCACAGAATGGGGTAAGTGCCCGCCTTCTCTGCCGTAAAGCGGACAATCGTTGTTTTGCCCTTCGTTACTTCGCCGCGCAGCCCTAGGCCTTCTACGACAAAAGGATGACTGTTTCCGTTCACGCCGCTAATTTGCAGCTCGATCGGCTCTCCTTTGCTGACGTTTATAGTGCCGGGGTGCCAGACGTATACTTCCAGTTCCTTGCCGTCGGCGGTTTCCGTTTTGTATTCGCCCGTCACCAGCTGGATGACACGCGCTTCCGAGGCCTGTCCGCCAACCTCTCGCGACCGGTCCCAGCTTAAGTAAACGCCGGTCAAAATGATTAACGCTGTTACAACGATAAATAATTGTATTTGCCGTTTACTTACAATAAATATTTTGGACATGAAACACTCACCTCATCTATTCGTATCATTTAAGGCTAGTCTATGCGGATGCTTGACAGCACATGACAAAAGTGGAAGGTTGTCCGTATCGTATGTTAGAATAGCTTCAGCACGGAGTAGAAAGAGAAACCATATTTTATTAAAGGAAGGCGGATTGAGAGAAGAGATGGAATGGATTCATGGGATGTTGGATGGTGCGCTGCAGTGGGTTGAAAGCTTAGGGTATTTTGGCATTTTAATCGGACTTTTAATTGAAGTGATCCCGAGTGAAATCGTATTGGGCTATGGGGGTTACCTTGTATCGCAGGGGGAGATAACCTTCTGGGGAGCTGTTCTATTCGGTACGCTCGGAGCGATTGGTCAAAACTGGATCCTTTATTGGATTGGCAGGTACGGCGGTCGTCCTATCGTTGAGAAGTACGGGAAATACATAAAACTCAAACAGAAGCATGTCGACACCGCCGAAAAATGGTTCAACAAGTACGGTGCGGGAATCGTGTTTACGGCTCGCTTCGTTCCGGTGATGAGACAGGTGATTTCCGTTCCTGCAGGTATGGCACGCATGAATTTTGGATTATTTACGCTTCTTACTGCTCTGGCTTCACTGCCCTGGTCTATTTTATTTATTTATTTAGGAAGCACGCTTGGCGAAAATTGGGATAAGATCGATGAAAAGGCTGCGCCATATGTACAACCTGCCATTTTAATCGCAATAGCGCTGCTTATCGTATATGTGCTGTTCAAATTTGTACGTTCGCGCGGCAAATCGGTATAATGGAAAAATGTTGAATGCGTCAAAATTGGATTAACCAATAAGTAGACGAAAGAGGGATTCATATGAGCAAAAGCGTAGCAGACAAGCTCGGCAAAGGAATTAGTCCGCAGCAATTTATTGACGGCATGACAAAAAATAATGAGCAGTTTACCGATTGGTCTGAAAAGTTCATTTGGACGGATGAGAGTGATAAGGAGTATTTCGAGTCGCTAAACAATCGTGACGATCTTCGCGTTTTGATTCTGATGGCTGATTGGTGCGGTGATGTCGTGCGCAATATCCCCGTCGTGTTCAAAGCGCTCGAGAACAGCGGAATCCCTACTGAGGTGCTTATTATGGAAGAGCATATCGATACGATGGATCAATTTCTGACGATGGGCGGCCGTTCCGTACCCGTTGTCATTATTGCCGACACAGGCGGAGCTGTGCTTGGACAATGGGGACCTCGTCCGAGCCATGTACAGGAAGCGATGATTGCATTCAAGAAAGAAAATCCAGACCGCGAAGCGGCTGATTATCAAGAGAAGCTGGCGGTTACCCGGCAAGAGATGGGCCGCCGTTACGGTGAAGGCACGGATTATCAGTCCATTATTGTGAAAGAGCTTCGCACTTTGCTGGAGTCGTTTTAAGAGGGACATGAGTATGAATATGCGAATTGAAACATTTACATTAGGGCCTTTGCAAACGAATGCGTATTTGATTACGGTGACGGAGCCGGCGTCCAGCGATAGTGAACAGCCGAGGGAGCGGGCAATCGTCATTGATCCGGGCATGAATCCCAAAAAGCTGCTCGAGCGTCTCGAAGGCGTAAAGGTTGAGGCTATCCTGCTGACCCATGCCCATTTCGATCATATGGGCGGAGTGGATGAGGTGCGTAAGGCGGCTGATTGCCCGGTATACATCCATGATCTGGAGGCGGATTGGCTGACTGATCCGCGCAAGAACGGTTCGATGAGATGGCAGGACGTAACGCCGCCTCTCTCGACGGATGCTGCCGAATACGCGCTTGCGGAAGGCCAAACCTTAAATCTTCTCGGCTTATCTTTCCGGGTCATGCACACGCCAGGGCATTCTCCCGGCAGCGTCAGCTTCTTGTGCGGCAACCATTTATTCTCGGGTGATGTGCTGTTTAAATTATCGGTTGGCCGCACGGATCTGCCTGGCGGACGCGAGCGGGATTTGTATGATTCCATTCGCTTGAAGCTGTACAAGCTAAGTCCGGATGTTATTGTATATCCGGGACATGGCGGACGTACGACGATAGGGTTTGAAATGGCGAACAACCCGTATACGGGAGCATAATGCATTAGGAAGGGGCATGACGTTTGGCGGATACGAAGGTACAGCATTTTACAGAGGAATCAGAAGAGGCGCAGGGGAAATCGAAACTGACAGCAGAGCAGAAAGCGGCCGAGAGCGTGCGGATTATTAACGGCATCGCCGCGGAGTTATCCATCCCGGTAACGAAGGTGAAATCGGCTGTAAGCTTGCTTGATGAAGGCAACACGATCCCGTTTATAGCAAGGTACCGCAAGGAAATGACCGGCGAGCTCGATGAGAATGCCTTAAGATCGATTGAAGAGAAGCTTCAATACATGCGTAACCTGGAAGAGCGCAAGCGCGAGGTTATTCGTCTTATAGACGAGCAAGGCAAGCTGACGGAAGAGCTGCGTGCGGATATCAATAAGTCGGTTAAGCTGCAGGAAATCGAGGATCTTTACCGTCCTTACCGGCAAAAGCGCAAAACGCGCGCCAGCGTAGCGAAGGAAAGGGGACTTGAGCCTCTATCTGAATGGCTGTGGTTGCAGCCTCGCAGCGGCGATCCGCTTACCGAAGCAGCCCGTTATGTGAATACGGAAAAAGGGGTGCCGACTGCACAGGATGCCTTGAACGGTGCAATGGACATCATCGCAGAGAATATTGCAGATGATGCTTCGATTCGCGCGTGGGTACGCAAATTTACGTTCGATCAAGCGCTTCTTAAGACAGAAGCAAAGAACGCCGCCGAGGAAACGGTTTACGAAATGTATTACAGCTATCAGGAGCCGGTTCGCAAGCTGCCGCCCCATCGCGTGCTCGCCATTAACCGGGGCGAACGCGAGGAGGTGCTGCGTGTCACTTTCGACGTTCCAACTGCCCGTATCCATGAGCATATTCAGCGGAAGCTGCTGCGAAACGGTACGATCCAGTCTGTACGCGATTTGCTTGTTGCAGTCATCGAAGATTGTTACAAGCGTCTAATCTCGCCTTCTATTGAACGCGAGGTGCGCGGCGAAATGACGGAGAAAGCGGAGGAGCATGCGATCTCGATCTTCTCCGAAAACTTGCGCAACCTGCTGCTTCAGCCGCCCGTTAGGGGCAATATCGTGCTCGGAGTAGATCCGGCATTTCGTACCGGCTGTAAGCTGGCGGTCATTGACGACATTGGAAAGCTGCTTGAGGTCGCGGTCTCCTACCCGACGCCACCTAACAACAAAGTGGCAGAAGCGGAGAAGCTGATCAACAGCTTGATCGATAAATATAAAGTAGAATTGATCGTCATCGGTAACGGAACGGCCTCGCGTGAAACGGAGCAGTTTATCGCTGCCTTAATAGGCAAGCGTAAAGCGGCGGCAGCGGGCGGTCCCGAGCTGAAGTACATTATAGTCAACGAAGCGGGCGCGAGCGTCTATTCGGCCTCTAAGCTCGCTCAGGAAGAGTTCCCATCGCTTGATGTGGCAGAACGCAGCGCGGTATCGATTGCCCGCCGGCTGCAGGACCCGCTTGCCGAGCTTGTAAAGATTGAACCAAAGGCAATCGGAGTCGGCCAATATCAGCATGACGTGAGTCAGAAGCGGCTCGATGAAACGCTTGGCGGAGTGGTCGAATCGGCAGTTAACCATGTCGGTGTCGATGTAAACACCGCATCGGCTTCGCTGTTATCCTATGTTGCTGGCATTAATGCTACGATCGCGAAGAACATCGTGAAATACCGCGATGAGAACGGCCGCTTTGTAAAGCGTGCGCAGCTGCAGAAGGTGCCGCGCCTTGGCGCTAAGTCGTACGAGCAATGTATCGGTTTTTTGCGGATCGCCGAACCGGTCAATCCGCTCGACAGCACGCCAATTCATCCCGAGTCGTATGACGTGGTAGACAAGCTGTTTAGCGAGATGGGTCTTACGCTTAAGCAGCTGGGCTCTGAGGAGCTGAAGACTAAGCTTGCTCAGCTTGACGTTGAACGAATTGCCCCTGCGCTTGGTGTGGGCGTTCCGACCTTGCGTGATATTATGGACAGTCTGCTTCGGCCGGGACGTGATCCGCGCGAGGAGCTGCCTCCGCCGATTTTTCATACGGATGTGCTGAACATTGAAGACTTAACGCCGGGGATGGAGCTTCATGGAACGGTGCGCAACGTTATCGACTTCGGAGCATTTGTCGACATTGGCATCAAAAATGACGGTCTCGTTCATATTTCTCAATTGAGCGATAAATTCGTTAAGCGTCCGATGGATGTCGTATCCGTTGGCGATACGGTGACCGTGTGGGTGCTCAGCGTCGATTTGAAGAAAGGCCGCGTAAGCTTGACTATGCGTAAGCCTGATTAACAGCATGCAGTTAAAGGGTTCGTCCGTCAAAGGGCGAACCCTTTATCCTTTAAGAAAGAGTATGATCATCCATCACCATGTTACAAAAGGAGTGAGACGGACGATGAAGGCAGACAAAATCAGCGGATCTGCACATTCAAAATGGTTCGGACTGGCGCTGCAGGCGCTCGTTATTTTATCGCGTAAGACGGATAATTACCCAAGCGCGGCAATTGCCGGCTGCTTGAAGTCCGAGGCTACTCAGCTGCGAAGAGTGCTTGCTAAGCTTGCTTGCGCGCAAATCATCGAAACAAGGGAAGGCCGTGACGGAGGCTACAGATTGAAGCGCCCGCCCGAGGCCATTTCTCTCGCTGACGTATATATCGCGCTCAAGGTCGGAGAACCGCTCTGCAGCGGCATGCTGGATACGATAGGCATTCACGATTCCGGACTGAATATGAAATCGGCTTTTGTTGATATTGCAAACGAGGTTGAGCAGAAAACGATCGAAACGCTGCAGCAGTTTACAATTGCGCAGCTTGCAGAAAGGACCTTACCGCATTCATCAACAAAAAGTTAATTTAATAAAGTAAGTCGATTGACAAACGTAACGACACGATCTATACTGTGCATATAATATATACAGTTGATAGACATTCAACTGCGAAATTCTATAAACAGGTTTTTATTTGAAATTAACTGAGCGGAATTTTGCACAGATTAAAAACTAAATTTTTGGAGGGAACTATTATGTCCGCAACTCAAATCGATTCGCAAGTAACGGTTCAAACAAATGGCCAATCGAAGTCTTCTTTTTTCCAAGTGCTTAACGATCGTCGTTCCATTCGCAAATATGACAGCAGCGTCGTTATTTCAGAGGAAGAAATTCGTGATATTTTGGAGATCGCTACGAAAGCTCCATCCTCCTCGAACATGCAGCCATGGCGTTTTCTCGTTGTAACCGACCCGGAGCTGAAGAAGAAGCTGCATCCGATCGCATTTAATCAGCAGCAGGTTTTAGAAGCCTCGGCAATCGTTATTGTGCTGGGCGACTTGGAAATGTACACTTTATCGGATAAAATCTATGGCGCGGCCGCAGCGGCGGGCTATATGACAGAGGAAGTCGCAAATAACTTTATTGCGAACTCGACCAAAATGTACTCCTCGCTTCCGGCAGAACGCTTGAAGGAAATCGTCGTATTTGACACAGGTCTTGTAGCGATGCAAATTATGCTGACTGCACGCGCCAAAGGATACGATACCGTTCCTATGGGCGGCTACAATCGCGATCAAGTGAAAGAGCTGTTCAATATCTCGGACCGTTATTTGCCTACGCTGATGCTTCCAATCGGTAAAGCGTCTGCCGAAGGCCATCCAACAACCCGCTTGCCGGTCGAGGATATTACTTTTTTCAACGGGCTATAACAGCTGGTCTAAAAGAAAGCGAATATATAAAACCGGCCTTCGTTAGCGGAAGCCGGTTTTCCCGTTTCTGTAATGAAACGTCTATATTTCGTTATAATTTTGCCGGCTGCATGCCCCGCCAGAGCCGGTAAGCGAATAAGGACAGTGTTAGAAATAGACCGTATATTCCAATGGCAGCTAACATATTTTTCGGATTGCTTATAAGATTGTCGCCTACTGTCACGAAGAGCAGCATGGCCGGCATTTTGCCAAGCGACGAGGCGATTGCGTAAGAGGTAAAGGAAACGCGGCTTAAAGCTGAATACATATTGATAGCGATTGACGGGATAAACGGAATAAGCCTGGCAAACAGAATGGTCAAAAAGGCGTTACGCTCGAACAGCTCCGTCAGTCTTCCGATGCGGCTATAGCGATGCAATACGTGTACGCCCCATTCCCGGAATCCGTATCGAATGAACAGAAACATAACAATAGAAGCGGCCGCCGAACCTGCCCACGCAGCGAATCCGCCAAGCGCGGGTCCAAGCGCCGCACCGATTAATCCCGAGACAACAGGGTAAGGAATAACGGGAAATAGAGCCATTAAAGCAGCCATGAGGATGACGAGAGGAACATTGTCCGCCTGCTGAAGCCATGGCAATATCTCGTCGCCGTATGTATAAAGAACGAATGCAGCAGCTGCATAAATGATTACCAAGCTTATTTTTTTTAACATGGTTTTCTCCCGACATGTAATTGCCTATATCATACCACAGCCGAAGATGAAATTCAGATGCTGGACGTATGCCCTCTAAATCCAATTCGGTTGGTGCAGTTTGTTTTCTTAAATTAAGAAGGCTTAGATGACCGCCCAGACAATCGAAACGCGCAGGACCAATTGGTCCTGCGCGTTTTTTTACTCAAATATAGATCGTTATGAGCTTCGCATTTGTAACTCTGCTTATATTTCACCGCGAAACGGTTTGTTTCCAAAAAGTGGCTTCAGCCGCTTGCGATTATGTGATCCGATTGGGATCAATCATTGAAATTCGGTGACGCCGCCTTGTTCCTTCGGACTTTGTTTGTTACGGTAGAAATACCAGCAGTCGTTAAGCAGCTTAATTTGTCTGCGATCTTTTTTCTGAAAAGCGCGCATCAGTTGATTGCACAGCCACTGTGGCATATACTTCGTCCTCCTCCCGGGGCCTAACTTATTGTAATACTACAATATGGAGGAGGGCGGGTGTCCGTGCAGGTCCAAGGCTAAATGCTCTGTTCTTCTTCGTATTCCTCGTACCACTGCTCGAGTTGAGCTTGCAGGGCGCGTATTTCTGTCAACAGCGAGATAAGCGGATAGGATTTCTCTTGTACGCTTGCAAAATCCTGTTCTAAGCTGTTGATGTAATCGAGCCCTGAGACGATGGAGATCGACGAATCGTGCAGCACGACATCGTTGCACTCCGCTACCGCGTAAGGCAAGCTCGGAACGTTCTCGGCAGTCAATTTATCGATTTCTTTATGAAGCCGCAGGTTAAGCGCGCTTAATTGATAAGCGTGCGAATCGGGCATCTCAACGAAAGAGATGCTGTCATGTTGTTTCAATAAGACGTAGCGCATATTTGCCATAGTAATTATTGGTCTCCCCTCGGTTATTACCGTACTTCTCATGCGGATTTTTTACGTATTTAATAATTCCTACTTGACAGTGTAGCGTATCGCGGCTTTAAAATTCAAGTAGTTGGGGGAGAATAATCGATGAATAATGAAGCGCTGCAGCAATGGGTTGAACATATTTCAACAGTCTTTTTTGGTCGGCCGTTCTTGCATCAAGCGACATTCAACAGCCGTTTGAAAGCAACGGGAGGACGGTACTTTACGCATACGCATAACATAGAGATCAGTCCTCATCAGCTTTCTGCCTTCGGGCTTGAGGAAACAGAAAAAATAATTAAGCATGAGCTATGTCATTATCATTTGCATATTATGAAGCGGGGATACCAGCATCGCGATGCCGATTTTAAAAATTTGCTTGCGCATGTCGGCGGCTCACGCTATTGCCAGTCGCTTCCCGAACGCGCGCAGCGCAAGCAGCAGCCGTTTCGGTACAAGCTTGTTTGCAGCATATGCGGCATGGAATATTTACGGAAGCGGAAGCTTGATCCGGCAAAGTACGTCTGCGGAAAATGCCGCGGAAAATTATTATTAAAATTGATTGACAATCAAAATACAACGTGATATATTATTACTTGTCACTTTTACTTTTCCCTGATAGCTCAGTTGGTAGAGCACTCGACTGTTAATCGAGTTGTCACAGGTTCGAGTCCTGTTCGGGGAGCCAGATTTGGAGAGATACCCAAGTGGCTCAAGGGGACCCTCTGCTAAGGGGTTAGACTGCGTAAGTGGTGCGAGGGTTCGAATCCCTCTCTCTCCGCCACATTTTTTCACAAGTGTTTGCAACGGTAAGACCGTTCAACCGGTCTTTTTTATTTGCCTTTCGAGGCTGCGCCATTGTGAAAAGCAATTATTGTTATGAATGATACGGCCCGTTGGTCAAGTGGTTAAGACACCTCCCTTTCACGGAGGTAACAGGGGTTCGAGTCCCCTACGGGTCACCATTTATCCTCAAAGTGTACAAGTTCCAAGGAGCTTGGTTACAATCACAGCGAGAGCCATTAGCTCAGTTGGTAGAGCACCTGACTTTTAATCAGGGTGTCGAAGGTTCGAGTCCTTCATGGCTCACCATTTTCTTAGCAGAACTAAGGAATTGTGAATGAAGGTTGCTCGGCTTATAAATGTGCGGTAGTGGTGGAACGGCAGACACGCTATCTTGAGGGGGTAGTGTCCCATGGACGTGCAGGTTCAAATCCTGTCTACCGCACCATAACTTACTCTTTGCCGATGTATATAGGTGAACTTAGAAGGTGTCAGTAATATGCACTTTTCTGATAGATGATGCCACTTTATATTCAGACCATAAATCTGACTAGAGAGTGGTTTTTTCGTTATAAGTTACTCGAGCCGTCCAAACAGATGCATCATTAGAGATAAGGAGCTGTAAACATGAGAATAAACTTAAACTTTACGAACAAGGGCCAAGCAGCGATTGGGAAATTTAATAACGAGGAATTGCTTGAAATTTTTGGGCGTTACAGCAACACTTTAATGAAAAAATATTCGATCGAGGTTACTGTGCCTGCTGAAGGTAATGAAGCGATCATTGAAAAAGGCACGCTATCGGTTTATGTAGATAAAATCGAATGCGACGTGGAAACTTTCTTTAAAGAACTGGGAAGAGATGTTAAGGTGCCTTTGAAGAAGAGACTTACGCCGGAAGACAAATTAGACAATGTGTTTAAAGCAGAGACTGTCGAATAAAAGCTGTGCACATTGTTTTGAAATTTTTTTTGAAAAAGTACTTGTACTCCAGCGTATAAGCTGATATAATCATTTTTGTTGCCAAAGCATTATAAAGATTTTTGTTCAGAACGGCCCGTTGGTCAAGTGGTTAAGACACCTCCCTTTCACGGAGGTAACAGGGGTTCGAGTCCCCTACGGGTCACCATTTCCTTTGCAATCCGAAGCGATGCAACTGAAGAAACGTCCTAACTTCAAATGTGCGGTAGTGGTGGAACGGCAGACACGCTATCTTGAGGGGGTAGTGTCCCATGGACGTGCAGGTTCAAATCCTGTCTACCGCACCATAACTTATTAAATTGAAAGCCTTGCGGAGCAAGGCTTTTTTTGATTTTTTTCTCATGATTTCAGACATATATCTATTTTGAAGCATTATAAGTTTCACTTTATTCGGTGCTTATTTTAACGAATGGAGAGGACTGATTTTATGACGGACGGACTGCAATTTCGCGAGAATGGAGCCTTTACGATTCTGCAGTTAACGGATATGCATATTGGCAGCGAGCCGTGGAATGATGAAGATGAGCGGGCACTTTCGCTGGCTGCGCGTCTGATCGCCCAGGAACAGCCCGATCTGATCGTCTATACCGGGGATCTTATATGGAGCAAAGGCGTACATAATCCGATTGCTTCGTTCCGCAGAGCAATCTCGCCAGCCATTGAGTCCGGTATTGCGTGGGCCGTCGTATTCGGCAATCACGATGCGGAGGAGAACGTAACGCGTCAACAGCTAATGGCGATTGCGGAGCAGCAGGCTGGCTGCCTGTCCATAGCAGGGCCGAATGAGCTGAACGGAATCGGCAATTACGCCTTAGCGATTGGAAGCTCGCAAGCGGACAAAGCGGCTGCTATTCTTTATTTCTTCGATTCCGGAGCGACTGCCCCGGAATCGGTCGGCGGATATGATTGGATACGCAGCTGTCAGGTGGAGTGGTACCGGAAGCTGGCTAAGGATTATCGCCTGCAAAATGAAACGGCACTGCCTGCGTTAGCCTTCTTTCACATTCCGCTTCCGGAATATAAGGAATGTTGGGAGCTGGGCGCAGAGAGCGGAAGCAAAGGCGAAGAGGTATGCTGTCCGAAGCTGAACAGCGGACTATTTGCGGCAATGGTCGAGTCGGGTGACGTTACGGGTACTTTTGCCGGACATGATCATGACAACGATTATTGCGGAACGCTGCATGGCATTAAGCTCTGCTTTGGCCGCGTAACAGGTTATAACACCTATGGCAGCTTAAGCCGTGGAGGAAGAGTTATTCGTTTGACGGAAGGCGAGCGCGCATTCGACACGTGGCTTGCGCTGGATGAACCGTCCTCTTTGTCCGGCTAAAGAGCCAGCCCGTTAAAGCTGGCTTTTTGCCGTTGCGAATGGGTTAGCTTGCTGCGTAGTTGTCTTGATTACTCTATTTGCGCTAGGCTAAGGCCGGATCGTTACACGCGTATGGATGGGGACGAGCTTTGACAAAGCTAGAACGTCGACATTATACATGCGAATGCAGCCGTGTGAAACCAGATGGCCGATGGAGGAAGGATCGTTAGTGCCGTGGATGCCATAATGGGGCTGGGATAGTCCCATCCAGAATGCGCCGAAAGGACCGCCTGGATTTGCTTGCTTGTTCACGATCGTGAATTCGCCAGCAGGCGTCTGGGTGACCATTCTGCCAATGCCAACGGGAAAGGATCGAGTGACGATGTTGCCATCCAGCAGGTGCAGCTGACGATCGGAAAGATCGACGATAATACGGTAGTTTGGCATAGTAGCTTCACTCCTTTCCACTTATGCTATGTATGGATGCGGAGATTTGTTTCATCGGATATACAACAAGGGGCGCCTGCAGCGAGGCGCCCCTTTCCTATTTAATGCTTCGAAAACTCATGGTCGTTGGACAGTTTTAATACGTCAAACACTTTGAACAGCAGGCTGAGCACAATTGCGACTACGGTTGCGAGAGCCATTCCCGATAGAGAGAAATCCAAGATCGTAAGCTTCACGCCGCTAAGTCCCGTTACAAGAACAACCGTTGTGAGGAATAGGTTAGTAGGCTTGCTGTAATCCACCTTGGATTCAACAAGCATCCGAAAGCCGGATGCGGCGATAACGCCGAACAGCAGCAGGGAAACGCCGCCCATAACCGGCTCTGGAATGGCTGAAATGAGTGCGGAAAATTTTCCGGAGAACGAAAGTACAATCGCAATGACTGCCGCGCCTCCAATAACAAAGGTCGAGTAGACCTTCGTAATCGCAAGCACGCCGATGTTTTCCCCATAGGTCGTGTTTGGGGTGGACCCTACAAAGCCGGATAGGATAGTAGAAATTCCGTTGCCCAGCATAGAGCGGTGAAGGCCGGGATCCTTCGACAGATCTTTGTCCACGATGTTGCCGGTAACGACTAAATGCCCGATATGTTCGGCGATGACGACAAGCGCTGCAGGCGCAATGGCAATGATCGCCGTCCACTGGAACTCAGGGAAAGTGAAATGCGGCAATTTTATGAAGCTGCTCTCGGCAACCTTGCTGAAATCGGTAAAGTCCATAAAATAAGCAAGCACATATCCGGTTACGATACCGATCAGAATCGGAATGATGCGCATGAATCCGCGGAATAGTACGGAGCCAAGCACGGTTACGGCAAGGGTAACGGTGGATAGGACAACGATTTTTGGATCCGGCGACCATACAGCGGGATCCTTGTCCAGCGGGATAATCCAACCAGCCATTCGTGCTGCGACCGGTATAAGCTCTAAACCGATTATAGCGACGATAGCGCCCATGGCTGCTGGAGGAAAGACGACGTTGATCCAGCCGGTTCCGGCTGCTTGAATGATGAGCGCGACGATCGTAAAGATTACGCCCGATATAATAAATCCGCCTAAAGCAGCCGCATAGCTGCCGCCTCCTGCAGCCTGATCGCCGATAACGGCGCCAGCCGGCGCAAGGAAGGCGAAGCTTGAGCCCAGATAGGCCGGAATTTTGTTGCTGCATACCCAAAGATAAAGCAGCGTCCCGATTCCGTTCATGAGTAAACAGATAGCCGGATCAACGCCGAGTATATTTGGAACGAGCACGGTGGAACCGAACATAGCAAATAGATGCTGCAGGCTAAGCAGCAAGCTTTGCAGGGTAGGAGGTCTATCATGGACCCCGATTGCTTTTTTCATTTGATTAAACTCCTTCTATGATGTAGGTTGTCTAGTTTTGGCCCTTGTCGATTCTACCTAGTTCTGCAATGGTTTGGCAAGTGTTTTCTTATATAGGATGGTCATAAATGCATACATTAATAATGAAGGAGTACAGGCAGAACGGAAAATGCGAGTCGATGGTTTCGACATTCAGCGGCCAGCGGACATTCAGGATGTGTGGGATATTGCCAAATAACGATAGCGGTTATCGAATATCTAATGCCCCAGAAGCAGTGTAGTTTGCTTTTGGGGCATTTTTTGGCTGCGCAGGCCTGCAAAAGTCAGTTGGTTTGGAGTATGAATCGTAACATTCTTGGCTGGTTCGGCATTCAAATCACCTATACACTTAACAAAGAAAGCGCTTTACACATGAATGCAACAGAGGAGGAAATGATGTTGAACAGATTGAAAACGGGGAGAGGCTTGTTTGTCATTTTAGCGTTGGTTTTATTGTTTCAGACGGCCATGATCGCTCCTATGGCGCTGGCAGATGAACAGGCGGCGGACGGGAATGCCGGAAGCTATTCCTTTGAGGCGGAAGCGGCCGGCAATCAGCTGAGCGGGAAAGCCGCTGTCAAAGACTGTGAGCTTGCCGTCGGTTGTTCCGGCAATCAAATGGTAGGCAATCTTTGGGGAGGCTCCGCTTTGCAGTTTAACGGTGTGAATGTAGCCGAGGGTGGCGTCTATGCGATGACGGTGCATTACATTTCAGGCGACCCAAGGTCTTTTGCGGTCAGTGTGAACAGCGGGGGAAGCGACCGTTATGATCTTCCGAAAACGGCGGATTGGAGCACGCTTGGCACTTACGAGATTCAGCTGGAACTTCATCAGGGTGAAAATACCATCCGCATCAGTGATGAGGACGGATACTCTCCGGATATCGATAAAATTGAGCTTCGTTTGATCGATTCCGGATCCGGAACGGATCCAAATGAACCACCGGCTGGCAATGGACAAGTATATGAAGCGGAAGCACCGGCAAATACGTTAACGGGCCATTCCGTCATACGCTCTTGCAAAGCGGAAACCGAATGCTCCGGCGGCAAGAAGGTAGGCGATATCTGGGGCGGATCAACGCTGCAATTCAATCAGATAAACGCTCCAACAAGCGGTATTTATACCTTAAAGCTGAGCTATATCTCCGGTGATCCCCGGCCTATAGCCATTAGCGTGAACAGCGGTGAGAAGGAAACCTACACACCGCCGCAAACCGCAAGCTGGGACACGATTGGCGTCTTCACTATCGAGGTGGAGCTGCAAAAAGGCAGCAATACCATTCTGTTCGACGATAACGGCGGCTGGTCGCCTGATATCGATAAAATCGAAATAATCAGTTCAGAGGCCCCTGGCGAGGAGCCGGACGATGTCGACGGGATTGGCAATATCGGTGCAGAGACCGACACCGCTATTTACGGTTCAATCAAGGTGTCGGAGCACGAGACGGGCGTGACCTTATCGAATGGCATTTACAAAATCACTTATAATACGGAATCCGGCCTTGCTGCATTCGATTGGAACGGCAAGACGATAGCGAAAGGCATGTATAGCAGCATTCTGTTGGATAAGCAGTTGGACAGTAAAAACTATGCTGAGCATCTGTTCGCTATGAACAAAGTGGAGAAAATAAAAGACGGCCATGGCAAAGGAATCCGGGTGACGATCGAGAATCGCGAGCCGGGCCTTCCAACGATGAAGCAAATTTATCAAATTTATGATCGTTTGCCGTATTTCTTGGTTAGTCAACAGGTTAAAGGCGACGAGACGCTTAGCACGAATGAAATGTCTCCTGTTGTTCTCAATTCTACGGGAGGCATCGATATCGGCAGCTACGCGGACAACAGGGTTCTCATTGCTCCCTTCGATAATGACGCGTGGTCCAGATATCAGGCGCGGACCATTAATACGAGTCTGAACACGAACAACTATGTCAGCTCGGAATTGACGGCTGTTTACGACAATACCGGACGGAACGGCTTAGTCATCGGATCGGTGACCCATGATCAGTGGAAAACCGGCATTTATTGGAGCGGCTCCGCTGATCGCTTGAACAAGCTGAAAGTATACGGCGGTTTCTCCTCGCCTACCTCGACGCATGATACGATAGCGCATGGGAAAGTGACGGGAACGACATTAACGTCGCCGCAAATTTTTATCGGTTACTATACGGATTACCGTGAAGGTCTGGAAAGCTACGGCCAAGCGAACGCAGCGGTTGCGCCGCCTCTCGAATTCGAACGCGGAGTTCCGAAGGGCGTAGCGGTGGGCTGGAATAGCTGGGGCGCTTACGAAAGCCATTTAAGCTATGACAAGGTTGTAGCTGTATCCGATTTCTTTAAGGAAAATTTACAGAAGTCTTCCTTCGCGAATAAAGGTAATGTTTATATTAATATGGATTCCTATTGGGATAATCTATCCGAGCAGCAGCTTAAGCAAGCAGTCCAGATTATTAACAAAAACGGACAAAAGGCCGGTATTTATTATGGTCCGTTCGTCTACTGGGGCGATAATATGGGCCAGCTGGTAGAGGGAACGGGAGGGAAATATACGTACGGCGATATCATCCTGAGGGATCAGAATGGCAGCCCTCTGCCGAAGGTGGACGGCGCTTATGCGATCGATCCGACTCATCCGGGCTCCAAGCAGCGTATCGAATACTATTTCAATCGTTTTCTCGATTACGGATTTGAATATATTAAGATTGACTTTCTAAGCCATGGCTCCTTCGAGGGCAAGCACTTTGATCCGAATGTTCAAACAGGTATTCAGGCTTACAACCAGGGCATGGCGCATATCAATAAGGTGCTGGGTGGAAAAATGTTCATCAGCGCTTCGATCGCTCCATTATTCCCAAGTCAATACGCCCATGCGAGACGGATCTCATGCGACATTGACGGCACGCTGAGCAGAACGGAATATCAGCTTAACAATCTGACATACGGCTGGTGGCAGAACGGAACGATCTATCCATATACAGATCCCGATTATATGGCGCTCGTGAAGGGCGGCTCGTTTGCTGCCTCGCAGACCCGGGTCAATTCTGCTGTCATTTCCGGTACCGTATTTCTAAATTCCGACGATGTAAACGATCCGGCAGCGCAGGAGCTGATGAAGAAGCTTCTGACTAACAAGCAAGTAAACGATGTCGCGCTTAAAGGCAAAGCGTTTAAGCCGGTCGAAGGCAATACCGGAACGGGCGCTGCGGTTATGTTTGTTATGCAGGAGGGCAAGGATTATTATCTCGCCGTGTTTAACTATACCAATGAGTCCGTAACGAAGACGATAGATTTCAAACGATCCGGTATTCCGGCTGCTTCTAATGCCAAAGTTGTTGATCTGTGGACGAATGAGTCCAGTCAGGTTACAGGACAATTGACAGTGAGCTTGGACGGTGCGCAATCGAAGCTGTTCAAAATTACAGTGAAATCTAGCGGCAGCATGGATCAGAATTAAAGGGCACAAACGGTTGCTGCCTTACATTTGGCGGCTAGGCTAGTTCATAGGAATCGATAAAAGGAAATCCCGCCGGTACTGCTGCAAAACGATACAGCAACAGATCTTCGGATTGCGGCAGGAGGATGGCGTTCCATTTGAACGATTTAATTCGATTTACTGAAACTAATGGAAGATCGCTACCCGATAGAGGCCATTTAGTTTGATTATGTCTAATTAAACAGCGTAATGGGAGAGCAGCTTCTAAAAATGACCGATTACGTTTGTAAAATAGAGCTAATCCGTCGTACTCGCAACCCAAACGCGAATTAGTTTTGTGAAGTCAAACTAAATCACTTTTTACATCATCGTATCGGCCGCATTCACCCGCTTGCACAAAATCCCTAAAAAAATGGCTGTCTCAAAAGGTCTAATAACCTGAGAGACAGCTTCTTTTTTTATGGACTCATCGCCCTGGAAGACGAATCGTGACTGTCGTGCCGATGCCCAGCCTGCTGAAAATAGTGACGCCGTAGGACTCGCCGTATAACAGCTTAATCCGGTTGTCTACGTTGCGAATGCCATAACCCGACAGGGTGTCGCCGCTGGCCGGCAGCTCCAGTCCGCTCCCGCCTTGCATTCGCATGCCCATGCCGTCATCAATGACTTTAAGCACGATGTCGGGACCTTCGCGATAAGCCTTAATCATAATGTTAATGCCGAGCTTGTCATCCCAAATGGCATGGTTCATCGCATTTTCCACGAACGGCTGAAGCGTCAGCTTCACGACACTGCAGGGCAGCACTGATTCATCGATCTGATAGTGTACGCGGATAAGATCGGCGAACCGCACTTGCTGAATGGCCACGTAGTAGCGGGTAAGCTGAATTTCTTCATGAATCGATAGCTGATTTTTCCCTTTGTTCAACGATATCCGGTAAAACTTAGCGAGATCGGTTACCATTTTATTCATCCGCTGGTCCGAATTCCGGATGGCAAGCGATGAGATGGAAGCGAGCGTGTTGTATAAAAAATGCGGGTTAATTTGTGCCTGAAGCACATTCATTTCCGCTTCCTTCTTATCGATTTCCTTCTTATATACATCGGAAATTAAATTGCTGAGCCGCTGGGACATTTTGCGCAGCACATTCCCAAGCTGACCGATCTCGTCCCGGCCGAGCGGCCGAATGTCGAAGAGCTCGAATTCCTCTCTTTCGATTCGGCGGATCATGCCGACTAAGTACTCGACGCGTTTGGTGAACAGTCTGGCTGTAACATAGATGAGCAGCGCCATTACGCCAAAGCTGATCAGCGCAAAAATTAAGATCCGCTTGGCTGTCTGATTGGCTTTGGACAGGAAGCTGCTGTAGGGGACAAGCGAGACGCTCTTCCAGCCGAACTTGGTCGTATTGTAGACCACCAGCATTTTCTCTCCGTTAAAGGTGCTGTCGAATCTGCCCTGTCCGCCGGCGGGAAACGCATCCGGGACGTACTCGCTGATCGGACGGTTCAGCATGCTTTTGTCCTTCGCGGACATAATAATGCCATGATCGTTAACGATTAGAACGGTCTTCTCCGAAGTTTCCTTCTCCATCAAGCGGAAGATGTCCGATTCCAAAATATTGATCGTCAATATGCCGTAAGCATCGTCAAGATTGCTTATATTGAGCATGCGCGTCAGCGTAAACATAGGCGGCTGGTCAACAACGGACGGCGTAGAAATGAATCTAACGTTCCCGTACGTGTCAAGAAGCGAGCGATAAATAGATGACTTTCTAAAGGCATTGTCCATTCTCTTAATATATATGCCGTCGGCGGGCAGCGAATCATTATTGATATAAATAGATATCGAATGGATATCAGGATTCGTAGTTAACATATTAGAGAAGCTGTTATTGATATACTGGTAGGCATCGACGAACAGGGAAGGCTCCTCCGTATAGTTGTTCGTCAAATAAGCACGCAGCGTATTGTTTAAATACAGCGTGGCAGAAAGTTTCGTGTACGTATCCAGCTTATTTTCCAGATTCGTATTGATTTGAGCGACTGATGATACAGTGTTCGTGTACATTTGGTCAGAAAGCTCGCTCTTAATCGTTTGATACGAATAGGAGACGAAAAAAAGCAAAGGGATAATGCCGCCGAGTAAAAACATGACAAACAGCTTTTCTCTTAGACGTAAATTGTTAAAAGGCCTGGTCAGCCATCCTGCTAGCCTTCTCATGCGCTCTCACTCCAGCCTATAAATACATTTTCCGGTATTCGTTAGGGGTGCTGCCTCTATGCTTATGGAATATCGAGCAGAAATACGAGACGTTCTCATACCCTACGCTATGGGCAACCTCACGTACCTTAAGCGATTTATCCTTTAATAAGTCGGCTGCCCGGTTCATTCTAACCTTCGTTAAATAATCGAGAATCGTCTCGCCCATCTTCTCCTTAAAAATCGTACGGATATAGTTAGGTGACAGATAAACCTCCTTCGCAATCTCTTCGACAGTAAGCGGAAGATGATGCCTCTCGTTAATTAGCTTTACGATCTGGGCGGCTACCGCTTGGTTGCGGTCCACATCCCTCTCGCTTGCCGCCTTCCTCATCTCCTCACAGAAATGCGTAACATAAGCCTGAATAGCGGCAGCGGAGCTCAGCGTCGATATTTCCTTCCAATGATCGACCAGCAGCAATTCTTTAAGCGAGCCCGCTAACAAGGCAGAGAAATGCTGTTCTAGTGCGGATAACAGCCGGATAATCGTTCGGATGGCAAAATTCCGGTCGATCCGCTCTTCTCTAATGGTTGAGAATAGCGATTCGATTTGCATGCTGATCTGCTCGGCGTCTCCAGCCTGAATAGAGGAAGCGAGCCTGGCAGCATGCTGCTCGCCGTCATCATCCTTCTGTTTAGTCGGCTTCAGATCGCTTAGGTCTATAACGGCTCCGCTCAGCTTGTAAAACTTCTCATCATTGCAGGCCCGCGCCTCGCAGTAGGCATCCCAAATCATATGAAAGCCTTTATGCGGGGCGGACAAGCCAATCGTGATTTGCGGACCGAAGGATTGAGCGAGCTGCTCCCGGAACAACTCCCAGAAGGCTGCCGCGGCTGCAGCCGGCTTATGTTCATCCTTCCATTGAAAGAGAACGAATAAGGCATGCGGCTCGGCTTCAACCAGTATAAAGGTATCAAGTCTTTGCTTTGCTTCGGTTCGAAACAGCTCCGTTCTGTCGGTGGAAGCTAAGTCAGAAGGGAGCGGAGCCGTAGCGGGATATGCTGCAGTTGAATCAAAGGTGACGTAAACGGCGGCAAACTCTCTGCTTGCCGTGAAATCGGTCGCACTAAGCTCCCATTTGCGAGTCCAATCGCTGCGCTTCTCCGCATGCGGTTCGCGTATAATGCGCATCATCAGCTTCTCCCGCACCCAGTCTCCGCTTTGATCCGCTAATTGCTCCTCCTCGCATTTTTTCTTCACCTTCTCAAGCAAGGCGAGCAGCTCTTCCATGTCGATCGGCTTCAATAAATAACCGGTCGCTTCAATGTTAAGCGCCGCCTTAATATATTGAAACTCGTTATGCCCGCTCAAATAAATGATTTTTACATTCTTATCTATTTGCTTGGCTCTTCTTCCGAATTCAAGCCCGTCCATCATCGGCATCCGGACATCCGTTAGAACGATGTCGGGTTTTAATTCAGCAAGCTTGCCAAGCGCTTCTTTGCCGTTGCGCGCCGTTCCTGCGACCGTAATTCCGATTTTGTTCCAAGGCACATAATGCTCCATCGTTTCGAGTTCAATGGCCTCGTCATCCACTATCAAAATGCTGTACACGGTTGTCCCCACCTTTTTATCATGTATCGGGATGTTTTACTAGTTTATCCGCTATGACGCATTTCAACAATGGAGCCTTCGGAAGTGTGTCGATTTGGGATACGAATCGTTAAATGCTTGTATAGAACGGACCGCGCGGCAGACCTATAATGAAGTCACAAAGCAACGCAAGACTGGCAGGAGGCTATAAAATGGAATCGATATTGAAAGCGGAAACAAGTAAATCCGTTCCACCGAAACGCAAGCGCAGCATCGGAAATGCGAATGTATGGGGCAGGCTGAAGGAGCAGCGGTTGTTGTACCTGCTTATGCTTCCGGCTTTGGTCGTAACGCTCTTATTCTCTTACGTGCCAATGTTTGGCTTGTACATGGCGTTCATTAATTATTCGCCGGGGGGCGGCTCGTTTTTCGGACAGTTTTTCACGACGGAGTTCGTTGGCCTCGATTGGTTCAATTACTTTTTTACGAATGGCGATTTTTACAGGGTTATGCGCAATACGCTGGCCCAGAGCTTTCTGTCCCTCCTGTTCGGATTTCCGATGCCGATTATTCTTGCGCTAATGATTAATGAGCTGCGCAATGGCTGGTTCAAACGGACGTTTCAGACCGTTTCCTACATGCCTCATTTTATATCGTGGGTCATTGCTGCGAACATCATCATTACGGTGCTCTCTTCGGGAGGGGTCATCAACAATCTGTTAACCGGGCTTGGACTCATCGACGAGCCGATTCAATTTATGCAGAAAGGACCGCTGTTCTGGTGGATTATCGCCTTTTCGAACACTTGGAAGGACATGGGCTTTAACGCCATTATGTACTTGGCCGCCATCTCGGCGATCAACCCCGAGCTTTACGAGGTGGCGAAGGTAGACGGGGCGAGCCGTTTGAAGCAAATGCTGCATATTACGCTTCCGTCGATCAAACCGACCATTATCATTCTTGCGATTCTTGCGGTAGGCGGTATTTTGAACGCGGGCTTCGATCAGCAATATTTGCTGCAAAATAATACGGTGCTGCAATATTCGGAAGTTATCGATACGTACACGTACAAATATGGTCTGCAAAACGGGATGTTCTCTTACGGTGCAGCTGTCGGTTTGTTCAAATCGGTCGTCGCTTTCATCCTTGTCATAAGCGTCAATACGATGGCCAAAAAAATGAACGAGCAGTCATTGTTCTAATGCAAAACAATGAAAAGGAGAACATGTCATGGTAAAAGCTAAAAATGATTTTCTGTTTATGTCCGTTGTCTATCTATTTATCATCGCGGTTTTTATCATCACCTTTTATCCGTTCTGGAACATCTTCATTATTTCGCTGAACAGCGCCGAGGACACGCTGCGGGGAAATTTGTATTTGTGGCCGCGGGATTTCAGCTTGGCCAGCTATAAGCAGATTTTGTCGGACAGCGAGATTTGGCTCGCGATCAAGGTTACGGTGCTGCGCACCGTAATCGGCACACCGCTCGCAGTAGTCGTCATTAGTATGCTTGCCTTTTCTCTAAGCAAGCGCGAGCTTGTCGGAAACCGCTTCTGGTCGCTGTACTTTGTGTTCACGATGTATTTTGGCGGCGGACTCATTCCTTATTATATGGTGCTGAAGAGCCTGCATCTGATCGACAGCTTCATGGTGTTCATTCTGCCGGGCATGATGAACGTGTTCTATATGATTATCGTCCGGACGTTCATGCAGCAGCTGCCGCAGGAGCTTGACGAGTCGGCCAAGATGGACGGCGCTAATTATTTGCAAATTTTCTTTAAAATTATTTTGCCGCTGACGACGCCGGTGCTCGCGACGATCGGAATGTTCACAGCGATCATGCATTGGAATTCCTGGTTCGATTCCTACGTGTTTACTTATAACTCAGATCTGAAGACGCTGCAGGCGGTGCTGGTCAAAATTTTGAACCAATATCAAACGAGCTCGATGGTTGGCGATGCGCAGCAGCTGGCCGATGCATCCAAAAGGCTGTCGGTTTCGCCGGATACGATCCGTATGGCAGCCACAATGGTGGCAACGCTTCCGATAGTGATGGTTTATCCTTTTCTGCAAAAGTATTTCGTGAAGGGCATGACGCTGGGCGCTGTCAAAAGCTAATGAAACGTTATTTTGCTGGAGGTGATGCGGCCTGGCGCGGCCAATGATTTTGGATTGAAATGTACTATAATAAGATCACATATAAGGGGGACTTCTACAATGCGTATTAAAAAATGGATCGTTTTATTTCTTGCCGTTATGGTTGTCGTTTCTGTATTATCGGCCTGCGGCTCTAACAATTCGAAAAATAGCGGCAATTCCGCTGTTGGCGAAAACGGCACCGCGGATGAGACGTCTAACGAACCGCTTACGCTTACTTTCTTCGACAAAAATACCGGAGATAAGTTCAGCAACGAGGTCGCGGCGGAAATTACGAAACGGACGGGCATTACGGTCGATATTCAACAGCCGACCGGCAATCCGGCGGAGAAGCTTAATCTGATGCTGGCGAGCGACGATTTGCCCGATATTATTTTGTTCGAGAGAAGCAGCGATTTGGTTAATAAATACATCGAGTCGGGCGCTATTGTTCCATTAAATGATTTGATCGATAAATACGGCCCTGACGTAACGGAAATGTACGGAGACGTGCTGAACAAAACGCGCTATAAGGACGGGAAAAACTATTACCTCTCCAACTGGTACGGCTTTGAAAGCGAGCCCGTATTCGGCTTCAATATCCGCAAGGATATTATGAAGGAGCTGGCGCCTGATAAAGCGGAGGGCGGCGTGCCGTTCACGGCATCCGAATTCAAGCAGCTGCTTCAGGATTTTAAAGCGAAATACCCGAATATGGATGGCAAAGAAACGATTGCCCTGTCGATGGATGGAGAAAACTTTGGCGGGTCGCTGGGCACATTCAAAGGGATGTTCGGCATGATGCCTTTCTTCGAAGATAATGGCGTATTAAAGTTTGATGTCAAAAATCCGAAGTATCGCGACATGATTTTGTACATGAATGATTTGTACCGCTCCGGCTTGCTGGATAAAGAATGGGCGATTAACAAGAAGCAGGTATGGGAACAAAAATTGGCTGCTGGCACTGTGCTTGCTGCAACGGGCGCTTATTGGGAGGCCGGCGGAGCGAATACGATATTGTTGAAGGATCGCGGCGAGGAATCGCAGCTGTTTCCTTACAAGGTTGTCGCTGACGGGGTAGATCCGGCCAAAACGACTTATGGCGGACGCAGCTCGCTTGGCTGGGATGCGATCACGATTACGAAGAAAAATAAAAACCCGGAACGCACGATGCAGTTTATGAACTTCCTGGCGAGCGAGGAAGGGCAATATTTGTTGATGTGGGGCATTGAGGGAAAACATTGGGATATGAAGGACGGCAAGCATACGCCGCGTCCGGAAGTGCTGCAAGGCTTTAAAAATGATTGGAATGCTTACACGAAAGAAACGGGCATACGCAAATGGACCTGGTTCATTAAAAACGGGAAGGGCTCCGACGGAACGCCGTATGATTTGCCGGGACGCTATGAACGCGGCGCAGTCGATAAAATGGCCATTAAAAACTTGTCCGACTCCGTTTATGATTCCGTGCTCTACGACGGACTTGGACCGCAGGGCGGAACGCCTGAAGCGCTTAATGAGCAGAAGGTGAACGATATTGTGAAGCAAGCTTTGACGAAGGCTATTATGGCGAAAAGTGCCGAAGAAGCAAACGGTTTATTCGATAAAATGTTGAGCGATATGAAAGCGGCCGGCGACGAGAAGGTTGAGGCTATTTACACGAGCAACTACAAAAATCGCGTGGAGCTGTGGAAATAACCGTAAGGGCAAGCATGAGGAGGCCGGCACAGCCGGCCTCCTTTAATTTCAAAATAGGAGCTGATCTAGAGTGAAGAACGGGGAATTCAAGCTGGAGCATGTCAAGGATGAATATGTAGTCGGCAATGGGGTTATTCAAGCCGCGGCGAATTTGAAGGATGGAAGCGTAACGCTAAGGTGGAGCAGCGGTGAAGCGCTGGAAGGGCTCTATGCGGAAGCGCGTTATGGTCTAGAGCTGCTGCGTTCAACGTATTACAGCAGGCATCGCGTAAACGAGGCTCAGGTTCAAGAGATAGAGGATGGCTTTGGGCGCGGCATACGCTGGACGCTAGAGCATGAAGAGTTTGGAAAGCCGGCACTGCGGCAGCATTTCCTCATGTATGAACAGCTTCCTTATTTGTTAACGGAGCTGGAAGCAGAAAGCGAATTCGAGTGGGAGACCAATGAGCTGACGCCGCTCGCAGCTTATCTAAATGACGGGAGCGTTGCACAATTTGGGGAGAGCTCCGAGGCGGGAGAGGAAATAAGAGCATTGTTTGTCCCGTTCGATAATGACAAATGGGTTCGCTTTGCATCGCATGCGATACCTTGCAGCGTGCACAGCTATGAGGCAACCGCCATTTATCGTTCTATAAGCAGAAACGGCTTCGTCATTGGATCGGTAACGCATGATCGCTGGAAAACGGGCTTAGTTGTGGAAGGGACGTTTGCGGAAGCGGTCGGCAGACTTCGCGTTTATGGCGGAGCAGCAGATATGCAAACAAGGGATACGGTTGCGCACGGTTCTATCCGGGGCAGAAGCATTGTATCGCCGACCATTTTTGTGGGGGCTTTCTCAGATTACCGCGACGGATTAGAGGCGTATGGCAAGGCCAATGCGGTATGCTCTCCCGCTCTCCCGTGGGAAGGCGGCGTGCCGATGGGCTGGAACAGCTGGTCAGCCGTGATGAGCAGGCTCGATTATGATGTATATACGCATACTTCGGATTTTTTTGCAAAGGAATTGCAGCGAAATGGTTTCGCTGACGATAATGATAGCTTATATGTCAATTTTGATGCGTTTTGGAACAGCTTGCCTGAGGAGCAGCTTAAAGACGCCGTTCGACGGGTAAAGGAAAACGGACAAAAGCCGGGCATTTATTATACGCCGTTCGCTTTCTGGGGAAATGATCCGGATAGTCCGGTTGAAGGAACGGACGGCAAGGTGCTTTACCGGGAAATCCTTATTAAGGATCAGGCAGGGCAGCCGCTGCCGAAGCTGGATGGAGCGTTCCCGATTGATCCGACGCATCCCGAGGCGCAGGCGCGAATCAAGAGAAGCCTGGACAGCTTTATCGAAACAGGTTTTGACTACGTGAAATTGGATTTTTTGACGCATGGCGCGATGGAAGGCGTATTCCGTGAGGAGAGCGTGCGAACGGGTATACAAGCCTATAATAAAGGTATGGCGCTCATACGCGAGACGCTTTCACCGGAGCGGGTCGGCCGTCCGTTTTTAATCAATTTATCGATAGCTCCTTTATTCCCGCATGGCTATGCGCACAGCCGCCGTGTTTCCTGCGACGCTTTCGGGACGGTTAACGATACCGAATACATGCTTAACGCGCTTACCTACGGCTGGTGGATTAATGACAGCCTCTACCGTTTTAACGATCCGGACCATGTCGTTCTTTACAAAAGCGATAATCAGCGGCCGACCAGCGAGCATGAAGGCAGAAGCCGATTGAACAGCGCTGTTATTGCTGGCACCTCGCTGCTGCTCGGCGATGATTACCGAATGGAGGAAGCGGCGCGGCGGGCAAAGGAATGGATGACGAACCGCGAGGTTATGGCGCTTGCGCGGCGCGGCGAAACCTTCCGGCCGGTTGAGGGCATAAGCGGCAGCAAAGGCGAAGACCTGTTTGCGCTGAGCGCCCGGGAAGGCACTTACGTTGCCGCCTTCAACTTCGACGCGGAAACGGAAATGGTTAAGCATGCATCATTTGCAAGAATAGGCATAGATTCGTCTAAGGGGATAGTCGTTCGGGATTTATGGAGCGGACAAGAGCGGCGTATCGACTCAGCGGACGGCGAGCATCGCATTGATCTGGCGCCGGCTGAGTCTAAGCTGCTGCTATTTAAACATGCTTAATTTTAACTAGGACAGCTTAAAACGCAGAAAAACGAAGATAGCTGAATGTTTAGTAGGATAAACAATAAAATTTGCGAAAAATCCGTGACCTAAGGCTTACTTTCCCGTATTATCCCCTATAGCGATTTTTTTTGAAAAATATGACAAACGCTTGAAAGGGGAGAGATGTCAGTGAGCTTCACGGATCAAAACCAGAATCAGAGTATGGGCGTCCGCAGGCCGCCGGAATTCAAGCCAGATACGGTGAAGAAAATCGTAATCGGTGTCGTTGCGGCAATTATTATCATTTTTATAGGGTCGTCTTCCTTCTACACGGTACAAGAGCAAGAACGTGCCGCCATTTTAACTTTCGGGAAGTATTCGAATGAAACTTCAGCAGGACTGCATTTCAAATGGCCTTATCCGATTCAGCAGGTCATTACCGTTCCGGCCGAGCTGACGCAGCGGATACATATCGGCTACCGTCAGGAAGGCTCGGAGGCAGTTCCGGTCGAAGAGGAAGCGATGATGATTACGGGCGATGAAAATATAGTATCGGCGGATGCGGTTGTGCAGTGGAAGATAAGCAACATTCGCGACTACTTATATAACATTTCGGATCCCGAGCAGTTTTTGCGTAATGCGGCAAGCTCCTCGATCCGTGCGGTAATCGGTTCAGAGAAGCTGGATTATGCCATCACAGACGGTAAAACGGTCATTCAGGACAAGGTTCGGGAGAAGCTGATCGAGCTGCAGGCCAAATACCAAACAGGCATCCAGATCATTGATATTAAGTTTCAGGATATCGAGCCGCCAAGCGGTCAGGTAGCGGAAGCCTTCCGCGAGGTAACGAACGCGCGCGAGGAGAAAAATACGAAAATTAATAATGCCGCGAAGTACGAAAACGATCGCATACCGAAAGCGCGCGGAGAGGCGCAAGCTCTTCTTGAGAATGCGGAAGGCCAGAAGAAATCGCGGATCTTGAATGCGGAGGGTGACGTTGCCAAATTTAATGCGATATACGGGGAGTACAAAAATAACCCGAATGTTACAGAGAGCCGTTTGATTCTGGAGACGCTGGAGAAAATATTGCCGAATGCCAAAATATTTATAACGAATTCAAACAGCGATACGGTAAATTATTTGCCGCTCAATGAGCTGCTGCGCGGCGGATCGGGCAGCGCTGCTCCGGCAGCAACGCCGCCAGTCACGGAAGCTCCGCAAGGAGGTGACGCACAATGAAAAGAAAACAATGGTTAACGCTTATCATCGTGCTGGTTGTTCTTATTTTGGGTTCAGGCTCGATGTATATCGTGAAGGAAGGCGAATACAAAGTCGTGCTTCGGTTCGGCGAGGCAATGAGGGCCGTATCTGAGCCAGGCTTACAGTTTAAGCTCCCGTTTATTGAGAACGTGTCGATGCTGCCTAAGTATCAAATGACTTATGAGAGCAGTCCGACCACGATACTGACGAAGGATCAGAAGCCGATCGTAGTAGATAACTACACGGTGTGGCGCATCACCAACGCATCGCAGTTTTTGAGAACGGTGCAATCGGTCAGCGGCGGCATTCAGCGGATCGACGAGGCGGTGTATAACTCTGTCAGACGGAAGCTGTCGGAGGTCAATTACGATAATATCATTAGTGAGAACACGGCGCGGGGCAACATCAACGACGAGATTACGAAGGATGTTGTAGCGGCGTTGACAAGAGATAATTACGGTATCGAAGTTATTGATGTCCGGATTAAGCGTACCGATTTGCCGGAGGAAAATAAGCAGAGCGTGTACAACCGGATGATTTCGGACCGTCAATCGATCGCGGCCCGCTATTTGTCCGAGGGAGACGAGGAATCCCGCAAAATTACTTCAAAAGCGGATCGTACAGCTACGGAGCTGATCGCGCAAGCTGAGGCCGATGCGAAAAAGATTGTGGCCGAAGGCGAGCGTGAGGCGGCGGTTATTTATAACAAAGCATATGGCAAAGACCCGCAGTTCTATAATTTCTACCGGACGTTGGAGAGCTATGCGACGACATTGAAAAATGAACCTGTCATAATGTTACCGATTGATTCCCCGTATGCTAAAATTTTGTTAGGCCAATAATCGAGAAGCCCTTCGCTGATGCGGAGGGCTTTTTGTGTGTTGTCTGCATGCGCAGGGCAGCAGACCGCTTATCCCTTCAGCTTGCTGCGGTATTCGGTAGGCGAGGTGCCGATAATTTTTTTGAACAGCCGGGAGAAATAATACGGATCGGCTAATCCGATCGATAAGCTGATTTCCTTTACGCTTTTATCGGTCAAATCGAGCAGCTGGCAGGCGCGCTGCATTTTCAACCGCAAATAGTAATCGATCGGCGCAAAGCCGGTTGTTTGTTTGAATAGATGATTAAGATGCTGCTTGGATATGCGCGTATGGGCGACCAGATCATCGATCGTCAATTGCATTTCAAGCCTCTCCTGCATATAAAGGATGGCTTGTTCCATGTAGGCCAGCGTCTTGACTTCCTGTTTTCTTCGTGGAATAAGTCCGATGAAGCTGAGCAGGTACCGCATCGTGTGGGAAACATGGATTTGATGGGCTACGGAATAAGCCTTTGCCGAGAGCAGATCGTAGCATTGATGAAATAGATCATGTATTTTCTCCGCATCGGTTAAAGAGAGTTCGAGCGGTCCGGCTTCCAATCCAACGCTTTCTATAAGCGCTTCGACCTGATCCCCCTTGAGATGAAACCAGTAAATGCTCCATGGATCGGATTCATCGGCACCGTAAGCATGCGGTGTGTCAGACGGGATCACGGCGATGGTTTGCTCGGTCAGAGTAAACGGAGCATGCTCACCCAGCCTTATCCAGCCTTGTCCGCTTACACAGTAGATCAGAATATGCGAGTCGCAGCCCTGAGGCCGCTCGCGATAGTGGTTTTTGGCGCGGGGATAGTAGCCGATGTCGGTAATATAGGTTTGTTTAATGAGAGGATGGGCGACCATTTCATTTAGCCGATATTGCGGCAGAACGATCATTTTCTCGGAATTGAAGCCATCTGCTTTTTTATAAATAGCTATCGCGCCTCCTTTTTCCTTATAAATGTATTTTACGATGGAGACTTTGCTAACACAAGCTAAATGAAAATTTAAAAACAGAATATAGTCCATCATGAACAGCGGATAATCAATGGTAAGCGCTGCCCTGCTCCAGTAAGGTATAGCTATAGGATAATTAACTGATCAAGAGGAGTGAGCAGATTGAACAGTAAGGCAGAACGTTCACGCGTCTGGGAGGAAATCGTTCAAATACCGACCTATGGCGTTGGCAAACCAGATAAAAATCCGATGTTTTTGGAGAAGCGGGTGTATCAAGGCAGCTCAGGAAGAGTGTATCCGCATCCTGTTATCGATAAAATTGACGATGTGAAGGCGCCTAAGCCATATAACATGGTCATTCTTGACAATGAATATTTGCGCATTGAGATTATGCCGGAGATTGGCGGACGGATCTATCGCGCGGTAGATAAAACGAATAATTATGATTTCGTTTATTATAATCAGGTTATTAAGCCGGCGCTGGTCGGCCTTGCCGGACCGTGGATTTCGGGAGGCATCGAATTCAACTGGCCTCAGCATCATCGCCCGAACACCTTCGGACCTGTGGAATACCGGCTGGAGGAGAAGGAAGACGGCAGTGCCACCGTGTGGGTGAGTGAAATTGACCGCATGTATGGAACGAAGGTAACAGCGGGCTTCACCCTGCATCCGGGAAAGGCATATTTGGAAATTCATGCGCAGCTGTATAACCGGACGCCAGAGCCGCAAACCTTCTTATGGTGGGCAAATCCGGCTGTAGCGGTCAACGACCATACACAATCGGTTTTTCCTCCCGATGTCACTGCCGTGTTCGATCACGGCAAGCGCGACGTTTCGAAGTTTCCGGTTGCAACGGGCACTTACTACAAGATGGATTATTCGGACGGCGTCGATATTTCGCGTTACAAAAACATTCCGGTTCCGACTTCCTACATGGCTTATAAATCGGATTATAATTTCGTCGGCGGTTATGACCACTCGGTTCAAGCGGGCTTGCTTCATGTGGCGAATCATCATATTTCACCGGGCAAAAAGCAATGGACTTGGGGAAATGGCGAGTTCGGCCAAGCGTGGGACCGCAGCTTAACGGACGAGGATGGACCATACATCGAGCTGATGACCGGCGTGTATACCGACAATCAGCCGGACTTTACATGGCTGCAGCCGTATGAGGAAAAATCATTTAAACAATATTTTATGCCCTACAAAAATATCGGCGTCGTTAAAAACGCCACGATTGAGGCGGCCGTTAACCTGGAGGTTGATCCGCATGAAGCGACAGCGACTATCCATGCCTATGCGACCTCGCTTTGCAAAGCGGCGACGATCGAACTGAAGAGCAGGCGCAGAACGTATTTGCTGGAGACAGCCGACCTGTCTCCAAACGGAACATTCACTTCAACCGTGCCGCTGCACGCAGATGATCAAGAGCATGATTTGCGGCTTACGGTCAAGGATGCTGCCGGCCGCGTGCTTGTCAGCTATCAGCCGAAGAAGCCGGGTATTGAAGAAATGCCGGATGCGGCTAAGCCGCTGCCCGAGCCGCAGGAGCTGAAAACGAATGAGCAGCTGTATTTAGCGGGGCTTCATTTGGAGCAGTATCGTCATGCCACATTCGAGCCGGAGGCGTATTACCTTGAAGGGCTGAAGCGGGATGAAAACGATATCCGGATAAATGTCGCTTACGGTACGCTGCTGCTGCGCAGAGGGCTGTTCGGGCAAAGCGAAGCGCATTTCCGCAAAGCGATCAGCAGCTTGACTTGGCGCAATCCGAATCCTTACGACAGCGAAGCCTATTATCAGCTAGGCGTGTCGTTAAAGCATCAAGGCAGATTGGACGAGGCCTTTGCGGCATTTTACAAATCGGTGTGGTCGGCTGCTTGGCAGGACAGCGGTTATTTCTCCTTGGCGCAAATCGCTTCCGAAAAGGGATCGTATGACGAAGCGCTTGAGCTGGTTGAGCGTTCCTTGATTCGCAATTCCCGCAACTATAAGGCGCGAGATTTGAAAGCGGCCCTGCTGCGCCGGTTAGGGAGGCTTGAAGAGGCGATAGCCTATGCGAAGGAAACGCTGCAGCTGGATATTGCCGATTTTGGCGCTTACAACGAATTATATTTGGGTTATGCGGCCGCGGGCAATACGATTGGCGCGAGCAAGACGTTGAAAGACTTGACTGCGCTTATGCGCGGTGACGCTCATAACCACCTTGCTCTCGCATCGGATTACGCCGGAGCAGGTCTGTATGCCGAAGCGATACAGGTTTTGCGTTTTGTCGCAGCCGATGAGGGGGCGGATGCCTATCCGATGGTACATTTTGCTATTGCGTACTGCTGCGGTAAAGATAATCAGAAAGAGCTTGCGGATCGTCATTTGAAAGCGGGCAATGAAGCGGCACCGGATTATTGCTTCCCGAACAGCCTATTTGATCTGATTGTCCTGCAAAATGCGGTCGAAGCGCGTCCAAATGATGCCAAAGCTCTTTATTTCCTGGGCAATTTCTACTATGACAAGAAGCGTCATCTGGATGCGGTGGCTCACTTTGAACAATCGATCGCGCTTGATGCTTCCTACTCGGTAGCACATCGCAATTTGGCGCTGGCCTACTTTAATAAATTGAACGATACGGATAAGGCGCGCAAGTCGCTGGAGACTGCTTTCACATGCGACCAAACCGACGCGCGCGTGTTCTATGAGCTGGATCAGCTGTATAAGAAGATTGATATCGCCCCCGGACAGAGGCTGGCTGCACTGGAGAAGCATATGGAGCTGGTTCAAGCCAGAGATGATTTGTATCTGGAATATGTCACCCTGCACAATTTATTGGGACGATTTGAGGAAGCGTTTGAGCTGCTTGCCGCCCGCAGGTTCCATCCTTGGGAAGGCGGCGAAGGCAAGACTCTTGGGCAATACGTGCTTGCTCTTGTCGAGCTTGCGAAGAAGAAATTGTCGGAGCAGCAATATCCGGAAGCCGCAGAGCTGCTTCAGAAGGCACTCGCGAATCCTGAAAATCTGGGCGAAGCGAAGCTTGCCGGAGCACAAGAAAACAATGTGTACTACTATTTGGGCTGTGCTTTGGAGGGCCTTGGCCAACCGGAGGAAGCCGAGGAAACATTCAAGACCGCTTCGCAAGGGCTGGAAGAGCCGGCAAGCGCAATGTTTTATAATGATCAGCCGCCGGAGATGATCTTTTATCAAGGCCTGGCTTGGTTGAAGCTTGGAAATAGCAAAGAGGCGAAACGCAGATTCAATAAGCTGATTGATTTTGCCGAGAAGCATTTGTTCGACGATGTCAAAATCGATTATTTTGCCGTATCGCTGCCGGATTTCCTCGTATTCGATGAGGATTTGAATAAACGGAACGTCATTCATTGCCGATTTATGATGGGACTCGGCCTGCTCGGACTGGATCGCCCGAACGAAGCAGCCGCGCAATTCGATATGGCGATTGCGATGGATCGCGGCCATCAAGGCGCGGCAATTCATAAACGGTTTATTGCAAACGAATTAAGCAGCTCCTGCTGACGGATCATATTGATTACGGAGAAGCATGGCCAACCGGGCTGAAACAATTCTTCCATCACATTCAGCCTGTTCCGTATTACACCGCCGCCTTGTATGGACGTTTAGCTAGCTCTAAGTAAATAAAGGAAAACCGGCATTTCGGCGAACGCGCCAAAATGCCGGTTTTTTTTGGTTAAATAGTCCTCTATCTACATCCCCCGGTCCTTGCTCGCGCGCTGGAAATCCTCATCCCATTTGAACTTTTCGTTATAAATATTCATTACCTCTTCATATAATGGGCCGGAGCTGGCGTTCGGGCTGCTCTGAATGATCTTGTATAACCGCAGAAAACGATCTTTAGGAAGCTTGCGCGCATAGCGCATCACCAAATACGGATAAAGGGCAATGTACCGTTTCATTCTGACTGCAGCACCGGCAACGCCGATTAATATGCTCTCGCCATGTTCCATTCTCAGAATCTGGGCTTCATGTACCAAAATATACCGGAACGTATTTTCCTTGAGCAGATCCCGCCTGATTTTCGCGAGCTCGCCGATATATTCGACAAGATCGGGATTGAAATGGTCCATTAGCAGCGGATCCAGCATAAGGTCCATGTCCTTTCGCAGCACAAACGATTGAAGCAGCAATATTTGCTCGATCCGAAGCTGATCGGTATGGACGAGCGCTCCGATTTCACGCAGCATTTCATAGGCGAGCGGTTTATTGCCGCTATGAAACACCTGAATGGCCGAATCCCGGTCATTAACAAGGCCTGCAATCAGGGTGTCAGCTTCATTTTGAAATAATTTTTCTAGCTGCAAGCGTAAAAGTGCAGGGGTCGACCGTCTCTGGATCGTCCATAATAGAGCGAGTAACGCCAATCCTCCTGCAGCGAACAGGCTGGACTGCATCGTTGACCCGCTCATCGCCAGGCCGACGACGATAATTAACAATGCAATGAGCCGCGCTTTCCACATCGACCGCTGCAGCATGGAGGAAGCCCGTTTCTCCGCGCTCTGCAGGGCAGCTTTGCCGCATACTGGGCATTTTGTACCACCTAGTACAGTAAAGTAATTGCAGCGGCGGCAAATTTTAAGCTTATTATAAGGATAGCGTGTTTTAATAAAAGGGTTAAGAAGTACCGGCAGCTTCTTCATCATTCGCGATCACGCTGCCCGCTGCTTCTCAGGATAGAAAAGACAAGCTTGTTAAGGTCCTCATGAGATGGAGCCCGCTTCCGGCGTGAATGGCAGCTAATAGCATTGATCATGACAAAAAGAAACAATAGTCCAAGACAGACGTATGTAACCATGTATTATTCCTCTCTTACAGTAAAAGTGATTTCTGGAAATCTATCAGGTATACTTATTTAATAGTATATCTTATCTTGGGAGCTGTTACTAACAGTGACTATAGGACTAGGCAGATGCTCTCGTCCCATTACAAAGGAGTACAAAAATGAATCGACTTAAACGTTTGTCACATCAACTTATATGGGTTTCCACTCTGCTATTGCTGCCGTTCAGCGGCTTATCTACGGCGTACGCGGCGCAAGGCGCCTCTCGGATCGATGCGGTGCTGGTGCTCGATGTGAGCAATTCGATGAGCACGAGCGATCCGGGCAAAATTGGCAATGAAGCGATGAAGATGTTTGTCGACATGCTGTCGGCACAGGGCGATCAGGTTGGAATCGTTGCCTATACCGATGAGATCCAGCGCGAGAAGGCGCTGCTGGAAATCCAGTCGGCGGCGGACAAAGAGAATCTGAAGAGCTTTATCGATCAATTAAACCGCGGCGCCTATACCGACATATCCGTCGGAGTCAAGGAAGCTATGCAAATTTTGGATGATGGAGCCGATCCCGATCACGAGCCGATGATTATTTTGCTTGCTGACGGCAATAACGATTTTGATAAAGATTCCGGCAGAACAGAGGCCCAGTCCGGCGCGGACATGCAGAAGGCTATTAAAGAAGCGAATGACAGCGGCGTTCCGATCTATACGATCGGTCTGAACGCCAACGGGAAACTAAATGAGGAAGCGCTGGCCGAGCTTTCGGATTTGACAGGCGGAAAGTCGTTCTCAACCGATTCGGCTGATGATCTGCCGCAAATATTAAGCGAGATTTTCGCCAGCCATCTAGAGCTGAACGTCGTGCCGGTCGATTCATTTACAGCGGACGGAAGCTATCAAAATGTGAAAATTTCAGTTCCAAATGCCAATGTATTGGAAGCGAACATTTCGATCATGTCATCTAAACCGGTTGAAGCGAAGCTGATTGATCCGGCAGGGAACACTGTTGCGATTCCTTCGGATGGCGTTTTGCAATCGAGGTCGAAGAGCTACTCGCTGCTCAAGCTGCTTAAGCCGTCCGAAGGCGACTGGACGCTGCAGGTTAAAGGCGTGAATCGCGATAAAATCGACATCAATCTTATTTTTAACTACGATTTGAGCTTGGCGATAGATCCGCTCGGTTCCACGGCCTATTCGAAGGGCGATAAGGTACAGTTCAGCTCCTACCTGGTAAGCGGAGGGAAAAAGCTGGAGGACAAGACGCAGTACAGCAACATGAGCGCGGTTTTACTCGTTAAAGATTTGGACACCGGCGCAACTGAGGAATTCCCGATGGAAAATGCCGGCGATCATTTTGAAGGAACCTATAAAATTGCCGAAGAGCATGACTATGAGATCAGAGTAAAGGCCGAGGAGGAAAGCTTCTTCCGCGAGACGGATGCGGTTACCATTACGGCCAAAGCGGGGACTGCACCGGCTAAGCCGGAAGGTACAGCAAAGAAGCCATTCCCGGTTGTACCTGTCATTATTGGCGCGATAGGACTGGCGGTCTTGCTCGCAGCAGCCTATTTCGTGCTGCGTCTTCTGAAGCAGGCGAACCGCGGCTTTGTCGGCCAGCTCGTCATTGAAATCCGTGATGAGAATACGGGTGACAAAACGTCGCCGCAGTACAAGAAGCTGTCTGCCTTCAAAGGCAAACTGCTGCTCCACCAGCTGCTGCAGCTGGCGCCTGAGCTGAAGGAAACAGAGAAAGTCGTCTTCAAACCAGGCAGCAACGACCGCATCGTCCTGCAAAACGGCTCCTCATGCACGATTGAGAAGTCGGGACGGGCAATCGATGCGACCCGCCCATTGGAAATAAAGAGCGGAGACCGCATTGCGGTTTCGCTGAAGCAAGTGGACAAAACGATATTTATCGAATATCTCGTTTAAATAGAGCCCAGGAGGTAGTAAAGAATGAAACCTATCGTAAGAGAACATATCCAGCAGCTCGACGTTTCGCTTGGCGGAGGCATTGTCAGCGAGAAAATTCGGGTAGACACGATTGATAACCCGATTTTGATTATTGGACTTGGCGGTACCGGCATCGATGCGCTGCTGCGCTTGAAATATCAGATTAACCGCCGTTTTAAGCTGCCGGAGGATCCGATTTCCAAGCGAAAGCGCGATAAGCCGAACAACGTGGAGTTCCTTGCCTTTGAAACGAATGAACAGGACCGCAACAAAAAGTATAAAGGGATCGGTCTCGATCCGATTAATGAATTCGTGCTGCTGTCCAATCCCGAGGTGGGGGGACTGCTGCAAAACCGCAGCATTTTGGAGCCGTACATTACCGATTGGCTGTCGCCTGAGCTGAGCATTACCGATGGGATGAACGGTGCGGCTGGCGTGCGTCAAGCAGGCCGGCTGCTGCTGTTTACGAAGATCAACCAAGTCGTGCAAAGCATCGACAAAAAAATTAAGACGCTGTCTGTCGGCACGAATAAGAAGCTGATGGTATTTCTGCTCACCGGCTTATCCGGCGGAACGGGCAGCGGCTGCTTCCTCGATATTTCGTATATCGTCAGAGGGATTATCGAGCGCGATCACGGCTCTGCAGGCATCGACCGGGTAAATACGCTTGGTTATTTGTTCACGCCGGACATTAATCTTGCGAACAAGAGCTTGAGCGATCATACGCGCGAGTATATTAAGAAGAACGGCTATGCCGCACTGAAAGAATTGGACTATTGGATGAATGTGGACAGCCGGGGAGAGCGGTTTAAGCAGCAGTACGGCAATATCCTGTCCGTTAATTCGCCGCTTCCGCCCTTTAACCTGTGCCATCTCATCTCGGCTACTAATGCGGAAGGCAAGCTGCTCGAGAACGCCTACGATTACTGCATGAACGTGACGGCGGAGAACATTACGAACTTTATTTCGAGCGAGGAGAAGCAGTCCGGCGAAGAATTCGCCATTCATGATTATATTAGCAACATTCGGACGAACATCGCTCAAATGAACAAGATGTATCCGGCTAACTACGATTACAACATTATCGGAGCTTCATCGGCGGTGCTGCCGATCGAGGAAATGACGACGTATTTGGCTTACCGGCTCTTTAATAAAATGGACAAAATGTTCGAGAAGGCGCCAAGTCAGGACGACGTGGAGAAGTTTGCGCGCAAGCTCGGAATCGACCTCGAAACGATGATGAAGACGTTCGATTCACGCGTACCGGAGCCGCTGCCTGGTTTCGAGAACAGCGAGCGCCTCAGCTATAATAACGTGGTGAAAATGCAAGTTGTAAACATGGATACCGAGTTGGAGCAAAACTTCCTGGCCCGTGCGCGCGAGGAATATATCAAGGCCAAAAAACAGCTTCCGGGTGAAATCGTCGGGCAGTTTACCGATCAAATCCGCCGCACGTTCCTTCATCCGGAGCAGGGACCGTTCTATGTATCCCGTCTCCTGTATACCGAGAAAGGCTTTTGCTTATTGAAGATGCTGCTCTCTTATATTGAGACGCTTCGCGAGGGGCTGACGCGGCTTCCGAGGGAAATTGAAGCGGCTAGAGAACAGGCGAATGAACGCATGGGCGATGCGAAGAGCGCGTTCGTATCCAAGGATAAGAAGAAAAACAACTATATCGAAGCGAAAATCAATGAGTACTGGCTGCATGCCGATGTCGAGCGCATGGAGCAATTGATAGAGTTTTATGAGGATCTGCACCAGCTCCTTAACAACGAGAACAACCGGATCTATAACGTGTTCTCCGAAATTTTAAATGTCCTTAATTCGATCTTTGCCAAGAACGGCGACATTCTCACAAACGGGGAAGAGCAAGCCGACCATAAGGGGAACAAAACGTATTATTGGAATATCGTCGGCGTGCCGGACATATCCGATGTCATCAGCCGGTTAATGGATAAGAAGGACGGAGACGATCTGATTCGCGACTTTACGCAGGAGCTGCTGGATCATTCGAACCTGTGGGTGAAGGAGCAGGAAATCGATATCGTCAGCTCGATCTCGGAATTTTTGACCGATAAATTCGGCGACCTTATTACGAAATCGATGGAAGAATTCCTCGTTATGAAATACGGAAACGATGAATCGATCGAGAAATTTGTTGAGCGCCATATCGCGAGCAAGCTGGATGAGGAAGCCGTACCTGTATTCCATCTCAGCAACAGCTCGGGCAACTTGCATGTGCCGTCATGGGGCTTCGTGTCGGTGCCGGTGCAGGCGCCCAGCATTTTGCGGGGAATTCGGAATTATCAAAATAACTCGATCGGCAAATCCCACTTTACGATCAAGGAAAGCGAAGTCAAAAACCGGATTTTCTGGCTGAATACGAGAAACGGCGTGCCTCTGTTCGTTTATACGCCGCTTAAGGTATATGAGGAAAGCTATGAACGAACGATTCTGGACAAGGAAGGTATCGGGCGCCACCTGGTGCAGACTGACCGGGTCAATTGGACGTATTTGCCGTCGCCGATTCCAGAAAAATCATGGGGAGACACGTACGTCAATCCACGCGTGAAAAGCTATAACGCCAGAGTCCGCGACGAGTTTGCGAAAGCGGAGGGATACCGCATTATCGAGGAGAAAGGCATCGATAACAACACGAGCAGCCGTTATTCCGTTCGCTTCACGAAGCCGTTTCAGCTGTCCGATGCGCTCAAGCCTTACAATATGCAGCTTGATTCGGCAAAGCCGAATTTGGGCGAGGTCAAACGGGCATGGAGCGAGCTGAAGCGCCTTCTGTCCGAAGGGCTGGAGCTCGAATCGACGAAAGATATATTCGGAAGCTTCACGGAGGAGCTTGCCCAGGAAAATCTGATTCGTTCGCCGGAGCAGCTAAGACGGGTTCGCGAGGAACTCGCGAAATACGAGTCTATTTCGGTTAAGGCAAACGAGCTTGAGCAGCTGCTTCATCAGCATCAGGATGAGGAAAAGTGGTTCGATCAATTTATCGAGGCACTGTACACGGAGACGATCTGCAAGAAGGGGGCGCTTTATGTATACGACCGCGAACCCGAAGAAGAGGCTTGGCAGCCTTTCGCCAATTTAATGAAGAGCAGCAGCTATGTCGAGCATGAGGTGTTCGAGAGCTTCCGCCAGCTGGATGAGAAGAGCCGCGGCACGCTCATGCGCAAAGCAGCGCGCAGAGTAACGGAATTGACGGCAACGGAGGACACCTCACTGCTGGTTGCCAAGCTGGATGAGCTGTTCGGCACATTCCTTGATGCGCGCGAGCGTCTCGAATACGAGAAGGTCGAGCTTGCAAACGGCGAGGACTTGCATCGGTTCTATAAGGAAATGACTACAAAGCTTAATGAAATTCGCAGAAAGTTGAAATAGTTATGAGAGTTATACTGGATCGGTATGCGGCCGACTATTCGGCCGCAGAACAGAAGCTGAGCGGTCTTGAGGATGATCAGAGCAGTATTCACTATCCTACCGTGTTTCTATTTATCGGCGATGAGGCGGAGCATGCGATTGAGCCGATGATTTACTCGAATGAATTGAAATGGGACAATAATGCCGGGGTTATTTACTTCCATATATCATCAAGTGAAACGAATGCCAGCGTCGCAATGGGGAATCACTCTAAACCGGCGTCATCATACCGCGAGGGTAAGACTGGCCAATCTGCTCCGAAGATCATGCGGGTTGCGCTGACCGGAATTGCGGAGGGGCAAGATGATAACCGGACTAGACGCAAGGATATAGGGGCCGCCTTCCACGCCGAGGGTAGTTATTTGGGTTTGCTCAACCGGGCGCTGCGGCAGGTTAGCGATACGATTGCAGATTTTGGCCGCTTGTACGCCTCCTTCGACCGCCTTCATCTTGCCGTTATTACTAGGGTTGATGATCCGCTTAACGTGCTCGTTCCAGAAATATCGCTGCTCGCGCAATCGATTTTTCTGCAGCTGTTCAAATCGGTACAAATGGATTTGTATGCATTGATTAATGAACGGGAGCAATCGGAGACGTTCGGTTATGCCAGCGCGGCGGGAATCAGCTTCCTGCGCGAGCTTGAAGGAATGCAGTCGCCGGATTATACATTCTCCGCGCGGCTGCAGGTGACCGGCGACGGCTTAACGATTCCGGTCGTTCATAAGCCGTCACCATTATTTGATCTTGTTTATGTATTATCTGACCGTAACGAGCGGGGAATTACGACCCTTAACGGGATGCAGGACAACTATGAGATCATTTGCCACATTCTGCTGTTGAAAAACAGGCAGAGGAAGGATGCGCAGGTACAGTCCAATGATGTAAGCTACAATAATTCGTCTTTTAAGAATAGCTTGATGGCCGAATCAGGAAGGCAGGGCTATGTCTCAGCCGGGCTTGCCAAAGTGAAGCGTCCGAATTATTCGATTGCCTTAACCGTGCTGTACCACTTCTTCAAGGAGATAAAAGCGCGGCTGCAAAGCGCGCCTGAGCTGGGTACGAAGGAGAAGCTGGCGTTTTTCGGGCTTGATATGGCGGCGATGGAGACGCGTTTGGCCGAACTCGTTCCAAGCGAAGATAATCTTGCCGATATGACGGGACTCTTAACGAGCGGCATTCGATACGAGCAGCTGCGGCGAATGTCGCTGCGCGAGGCCGAGGAGGCTTTGTTCAGCGGCGGCTGCGCCGCTTTCTTCCGTAAGCATTTCACAAATACGGCTGAGGAGCGCCTCGGTTATGTAAAGGCTGGGGAAGAGCTGCGGCGCACCGTTAACCGAAATATGCAGGAGCGTCCGCAGATCAGCTTTTATCAGGTGTCCGAGTGGACCGGCGAGAAGAATGGGGCAGGCAGTGCGCTGGAGGCCGTTCGCGCTCGAATGCGCGATTTGGTCATTGAAATCGATCTAGCCGGGGAGGAGCTTGACCGCACCCGCGAAATACGTGTCGAGGATTTGAAATTTCAACGGCTTCCGTTTATGGATAAGCAAAATTTACGCTCCTTTATACGCGTTTTTTTCGAGACGGTCTACCGGCTGCAGTGGCGGCTATTACGCATGGAGACTGAGCTTGCCTTGTACCGAAAGTTCGCAAGCGAGCTGGAGCTTCTGCACGAAGGGTACCGAAAACGTGTTGAGCAAATGGCTGAGCTTGCGGAAGAGCTTAAGACGGCGTCGCTTCAAAGCATCCGCTCGGCGGATGACTATATCGGGCAAAACATTTTCGATTATTACGAGCGTGTAACCGGGGATGTCATGAAGGACATCGAAGAGAAGCGCGGCGCATCGGCGTTCTTCGAGGACCGGTTCTTGGGCAGTGTGACGAAGCTTCTGGAGCAAGGGGAGCACGCATTAGCGGAGCGAATGATCGATATTTGCCGCAAACACATCCTGACCGCAGAGCCCTTTGCCCAAACTTTCGAGGAAGAGCTATTGCTGCGGGCGAACGTATCGGTTGCTTATAGCAACCGCAAAGCATTATCGCGGGATGAGCTGTTCCACCTTCTGTACCGGACGCTTGAGGATAATGCGGCTATTCATATCCGTCTGCTCGACTATACGCACGAGCATCGCTACGAGGAAAAATATTTGTTCGGAGACCGGGAAAGCGAGTTTATCCGCTATGCTCTTGGCGTTGATGAGACATCTCGCATCTACAAGCTGGGCTGTGTACACGAGAAGCGCAGCAGCGGAGTTGAAAAATTAAACATAATGGGCGGTTTCCATTTAGAAGATTTGATGTATTATCGCAACGGCAAAGTATACTATGAAACCTATTTGCAGAATGGGTACGAATTTCACAATATTCATCCATCCCTTCTGCCTGAGCTTCGCTGACCGTTATACATCGATAATCGCTGCGGTCCACCAGCAAGCGGAAAGGATGCTGTCATCATGCAACGAAAAATGAATATGCTTCTCCTATTGTTCAGCTTAATAGGCGGTGCAATCGGATTCGCGATCGGCGAGATCATACTGGGCAAGCTGTCAGAAGGGTGGCCGCGCTTTGTCGTCGTTGGCCTCTACTTTGGCGTCCTTGCTTTATGCATCGGACTGTCCTGCCTAATTGCCGAAATGATTTCGCCGCGTTTAAACGGGGCGTCTTGGCGGCAGCGTTACATCGATTTATCCTGGAAGCTGCTCGTACCTGCGACGCTGGCGCTGCTGCTTGTTGTCGGCGGATTGGTTCAGCTTATTTACGGGCTGCAATTCGGCGGCGTGAAGCCGGTGAAGGATATCGTGCTTGTCATCGATAATTCGGGAAGCATGCTGGAAACCGATCCTGACAATGAGCGGTTTGCAGCTGCGAAGCAGCTGATTAACAACATGGAAAGCGATAAACGTGTGGCTGTCGTCGTTTTTAGCAATACCGCGGAACTGCTTCAGCCCTTCGTCAGCGTAAACACACAGGCTGAGAAAAATAAAGTAAATGCCGCAATCGATGCGATCGAGCCGACAGACGGAGGAACCGACTTCAGCCTCGCTTTGGCTGAGTCGATGAATACGATCAAGAGCAAGGAAAATGCGGGGCGCGGCACGATGGTCATCCTGCTGTCAGACGGCTTCAGCGAATCAAGCCTTGACCAGCAAATTGCGGCTTACCAGGAGCAGCGTATTGCCGTGAATACGGTTGGCCTTAGTGTTGTTGACGCTAGAGGCTCAGCTTTGCTGCAGGGTATAGCTGATTCGACTGGCGGAAGCTACTATGACGTGACGGAAGCGGCAGGACTTTCGCTCGTCTTCCAAAATATTTACAATAAGCTCGATAAGCAGACGCTCTTAACAGAGCGTACAGGTAAGTTGGCAGATAGTACGCTATACACTCTGCTTCGTATTTTATCATTAGTTGTTATCGGCGCAGCGATTGGTGTATCGCTCGGACTGCTGTTCGACAATCGGTTTTTGGCGGTTAGCTTTGGCGCTGGCGGCATAGTCGGCGGTTTGCTGGCAGGCTTCATTCTGGACTTCGGCTTGACTGGGCATATACTCTCGGACGGATTATCCCGTCTAACTGCTGTGCTCGTGTTGGCGGCAATCATTGCTTTGTTTACGCTAGTCGTTCCAGTGGGAGAGAATAACGGCACTAGGCCGCGCGGAGGCGGAAGAAAAGGCAGTATGCAGGACCGTCCCGCTGCGGGCTTGGGCGGACGGACGAAGGACAGCCGCAGTCATGGATTTTAAACGATGCGGGAGGCGGTTATAAATGCGGTTTATCGATGCGGAGGACAGTTCTCCGGTCATCAGCGGCTTGACCCGAGTGATCGAGGAGGACCGCTGCACGCTGCGCTGGATTTGGCCGGGAGGCATAGAAGCGGTTTACATCGGGAAGGCGCCTGCCGAACAGGCGGAGAACGGTGCCGGAATTACCGGAGATGTAAAGCTGTATACGAAAGCGGAGTATAAAGCGAATAACGGCTATCACAGCCGGATAGAAGGCATCGGACGTTATGTCTTTACAGTATATGCCTGTCAGGAGGGGAGCGGCGGCCTGCAGCTCATCCTTCAACAGGATCGCGAAAATAGCATAGAAATCAGTGCCGGCAAGGCTAAAATTTATTATTCGGTCTCGGATAAAAGCGGTTTTTTTAGAAAGTTCAAAACGATTCAAATTCAGGTGACGACAGAAGTCCCGATCGCGAAGGACGTGCTCTGCTATGTGAAGAAGCAGGGCGGTTACCCCTCAAATAAAGAAGATGGTATGTTATATCCGTTTGTCGCGCCTTTTGCAGCTGGAAAAAATGTTCTGCCTGCCATTGAGGTAGGAAAACAGGATTTTATCCGATTGTTTTTCACCGATGGCCGGAAATACGGGCAAATGTACGAATTGATTTCAGTATAAAGGAGGAAGATCGCATGAGCATTTTCGATATTTTCAAAAAAAAGCCGGAGCCAAAGCCGCGGCCATTGTATTACGATATTGTATGTCCCTACTGCTTCAGCAAATTCACGCCGGAAGAGGTCGTGTTCCGCGCCACCCATTCCCGCGAGGACGATGAGGATTATGCGCTTGGGGAAGACGAAGAGCTGAACAAATACCGCGAGCGCTTTGGCCTCGATTCTGTACATGATATGGAAGCGGTGCTCCGTCCGCACGACGTGCCTGAAGAGCATCTTGTTTACTCCGACCATGTGTTAATCGGAATTAATGACCGTTACGGCGAGTTAACCCGCAGAAGGCTTTGTCCAAAATGCCATAACGAGCTTCCGGTGACGGCAGGCAAGGTGCCAAGCAACATTATTTCCATCATTGGCGCTTCCCAAGTAGGTAAATCGGTTTATATGACCTCATTGATCCATACGCTGCAGAACACAACGGCGGATCATTTCAATGCTGCCTGCATGCCGCTCAACGCTGAAATTAGCCGCAAGTTCCGTACCTATTACGAGGAGCCGTTATTCGAGCGCGGCGATCTGCTTGCATCCACCCAGAAAGAGAAGATGCAGGAGCCGTTTATTTTCCAATTCGTCTTTAAAGATGAGACGAAGCCGCCATTGACGCTCGTATTTTTCGATGTGGCGGGCGAGGGCATGGTAGAGCAGGATTACCTCGGCTTGCACGGTCAGCATATTAAAAACTCGGCAGGCATCCTGCTGATGGTTGATCCGCTGCAAATCCGTTCGATCCGCGAGAAAATTAGAATGAACTTGGGCGATAAGCCGGGGGTTTGGGTCTCCCAATACGATGAGCCGCGCGATGTGGTGTTGACGATGTTCGGTGATTTCATTGCCTATCAGGAAAATAACAAAACGGATATTCCGACAGCCGTCGTTCTGACTAAGAGCGACATGCTTCATTCCTTGAAGGATGAGGATGGCGAATACATTAAATCGAACAGCAATATTTTCAACAATATGGTGCACCGCAATTATTTTAACCTGACTGAATTTGAAAATATCGACGGAGAAATCCGCCGCTTTATCGAGAAGGTCGATCGGCCGTTCAAGGGTACGATGGACGTCTATTTCAGGGATACGGCTTATTATGCAGTATCCGCTTTGGGAAGCAATCCGGTGGATCAGAAGCTGCAGACCGTCGTTAGTCCAATCCGGGTCGACGAGCCTTTCATTTGGCTGCTTTATAAGCTGAATTTCATTGAGGGGAGAAGAGAATAGTGCGCGATTCTACACCCGGCAGAAAGATCCAGCAGCAGATGTACGCACGGGAAAGACGCGGTATTTTCAGGTCCACGGAGGGCTATGATACGATTGCCAAGTCAAGCGGTTTAGATCCTTCTTTTATCAAAAAGGTGCTCCATCCGTTCTGCGTATACGATGCGCCGGCCGAGCTGGCAGCGCGCGGCGAGAAGGACGGCGCCTTATATCCCGAGACTATGCATTTGCTCCATCTGGAAACCGGTGACGTTTTGCTGGGGCGCAGCGTCTATCAGGCAGCGGATTTCACTGGACTTCGCAGCGCATTCTTTACGCATAACTATATTATTCAAAGCGGTTACGGCAGCAAGTCTGCTAGTGATTATAAGAATTGGCTGCAAGCAGCTTTCACGGATAGCTACGATAACGATAACGGCATGGAGCTAGCGGAATTGGCCAGCCTGCCGATTCATGCGGCCACAGCGGTTAAGCCTGCCTATCATTCGATATTGAATCTGCTGAATATAGGAGAAAAGCGATTTAAGCAGCTGTTGTATGCGGTGATGTCAGCAGTCGGCGGCAAGAAGAAGATTTACGTTGCGCTCGATGTGCCGATTAAGCATCTGCCGGACAAAGCAAAGCTGCTGCTGTCGCTGCTTTATGCATGTCTGCCTTACGCCTTCCGCAAGCAGCTTGGCTTTATCACATATGCGAAAGAGCCGCAAAGCCGAAAATCGGTGCATCTCACGTTTGTGGAGAAGGGGAGCCTGCGACAAGGGGACCGCAGCATCGAGAAGGATTATACGTTTGATTTCGTCAACGATCGAATGAGTAATGTCGATCTTGACGGAACGGATCAGCCGTATTTGGATTTCGTGTGGGACAATTTGGATCGCCCTGAGCGAGTGGACAACTTTTTCCAATTTGCTGAGCAAATGCTGGCAGGTATGGAACCGGAGCGTCAAATTGCTGCTGCCAGCTATCATGAGCTATGCGTCATCTATCAAATCGAGGAAGGCAACGATTCGTTATATGAAGCGCAAAAAACCGCAGTGCTGCGCGGCTTGCTCGAATATATACAGCCATCCGGCTCGTTAGATTACAAGATTCGCCTGAATGATTTATTTCTGTCCCGGTTTGACTATGAGTTTGACCGTGTGCGGCAAGGAGAAGTACCAGAAGCGTTCATTGTGGATGCCTTTAAGGATTACTACCGGATCGTTGGCAGAAATATCGAAAACAAAATCGTCTCATTCCTCATACTGGCGCTCAATAACGCAATAAAGCAAAACGATCAAGAAGCGGCTGCTTTTTTCTATGCGGCCGTTGAAAGCAATCCAGCCTTAATCAAGGCTTTCTTTACAAGGCTTCTGGTTGATTCGAGGCACGCCTCCACCTTGTTCATTCCCTATCTGGAGAAGAAGCTGAAGGCTGCAGCTGGAGCGAAAAGCGTGCTTCAGATGATTGAGCATTGGGGAAACAATCATCCTAGGCTTTTCAGCTATGAACCGTTTCATACGTTTGCCCGTCAGCAGCTGACGGACAGGCTGGAACGCGAGCGGTATTCGATACCAGCGGTAAGCAGCGCTTTAGATCAGCTGCGCAGGCTGGAAGGGGAAGCGCGGTTAGGAACAGGGAAGCATCGGTCTTCACATGAAGAAGTTGACTTGTATCAGGGGCTGGAGCTTGCCGTCTATCGTGCGATGCTTTCCGAGCTTGATTTTGACAGCCTCACTAAAGATCAGCTCGCGTCAGCAAAATTTCTCAGCTATAAGGACAAGCTGCAGCGGTGGAACGGACAGCTGCAGGATCCTAGGCAAAAATCAGCTGCTCATGAGCTGCTTGCCATTTATGAATGGTTTGCGCTGCCGGAACCGACGGAAGCGTTATTCGGCCGTCTGTCTCCGGCAGAGATAGACCATGTTCAGCAGGCAGGACGAAGGCTGCTGGCGGGAGAACTGGAGTCCGCTGAATTTTTCCGTCTCGTGCTTGCCTTCCTGCGCAGCACGGATATGGAAACGCTAGATTATACGGGGATGCTCGATTATTTGCAGCGGAATGCTTCGAATAAGGAGATGATATACCGCTTCTTCCAATGGTCGGAGAATCATCCCGATTTCATGAAGCCAAGAGGCTTCGTTCCAGCCTATACGTCAGCTATAGTCGGTTATTTTATGAAATATGACCGCGATGCTTTCAAAAAACGTGCGAATCGGAAGCAGCTTTTCGACAAAGCGGGATCTTCCCTTACTGTTGTTTATAAGCAGGCTGAACAGGAGCTTTCCTCGAAGCGATCCAAATTATTTTTTCGGAATCGTAAAGCGACGATAATTACATCTATAGCGGTGCTGGGAATGATTACCGCCGGCATCATGTATTCATTCTCCGGCAAAGGCGATGAGAATCCAAAGGGCGCGGCTTTGCCAGAGGTGCAGCCTACAGCAGAAGCAGGCATAGTCCCGCCGGATACGCTCGTATACGCAGAGCAAACCGCTGGGACTGAAAGCGAGAAGGCCACGACCTCTCTTGTGTTCTTATTCAAGGACGCATCGGCTTGCACGCAGTTTGCGCCGAGTTCATTAGCAGTAGAGCCGCCGGGTGCTGAAACGCTGGAATTTACGGAGCTTGAGCTCTCTCCTGATTGCAGCGGTGATACGACGAATGATAGTACTGAGGATAATCCGGCCGAAGGTTCGGCGCAGCCGGCAGAATCCGCGGCTCCACCTGCGATTTTGCCTACAGCAACCCCTGTTTCAAATACCGCTTCTGCAACCGATACTTCCAGCGCCGAAAAGAGTGACAGCTTGAATGCTGCTGATTCGGTGGGTGGTATGGGGACAAGCTCTCAGCTAGAGCAAAGCGGCAGCCCGGCGATTGAGCAAGAAGGCTATACGAGCCGGGTTGTTGTTCATCTCGGCAAACAGACCGATATTCCGGCTGACAGCATCATCCGAGTTGGCGAAACAGCATATGAGCTTACTGTGCTGCGCGTTGTCGATAAATAAATGATGTTTCCGGAACTGTCTCAAAAGTAAGCTCGCTTGAGAGACAGCCCGCTATGATTAAGATTGACGTGAAAAGATGAGGAAGTGGCGGTGCAGGGTTTAGTCCTGTACCGCCATTTCTTGATTTCGAACGATAGCTGCTTTCATCAAACCCCCGGAACCCCCGTTATTCTTCATTTGACCGAATACACTAACGGGCTCAATCATTCGTCCGACTGATAGACTACAACCTTCCTCGCTTCGGAGATTTGTTTTTTTGAATTGTGCAAGCGGGTGTATGCGGCCGATTCGGGTAGATAAAAAGTAATTTAGTTTCATTTCACAAAACTAAATCGCGCTCGGGTTGGGAGGATGGCGGATTAGCTCTATTTTGCAAACGTAATCGGTCATTTTTAGAAGCTGCTCTCCCAAATACGCTTATTAATTAGGCATAATCAAACTAAATGGCCTCTATCGGATGAGTAACTTCAATTAGTTTCACAAAATCGAATTAAACTGCCGGGCGGTGACCGATGCTCAGGCCTGATAGTGAAAAGAGCCTGTGAGCCAATTGGCTTCTGATCAGCACCTTTTTTTATACGACTTTAGTCGAGAACAAAACCATTCCACAGGTCCGCTGGAATTCAGACCGGGGCCCGTTAAATTTGGTATATCCTTCCTTTAGAGTTGGAGTAACAACTTCTCTATAGAAAGGGTGTACGAAATTGAATAATCGAACGGTTGGTGAATTGAACCCGGCAGTCAAGTTTTTTGAAGGGGAGAAATGGTTGGTGCTTACCGGGTTACTTGGCTTCCTGCTTGCAGGGGGATGCGCGGTATGGGTCATGCTGTATGGGGGACCGGTAGCCCCGGACGGCGATGTGTCCAAAGCAGTTTCGTTTAATGCGGCACTGGGTATGTTTTTATTGTCTACGGCGGCTATCGTTCCGTTTTCTGAGATGGGTGCAATAAGCAAAGCAATCTTTCGATGGTCTTACATCATACTAGCGATTTATTCTTACTTTGCGGAAACCGTACAAAATTTTCGCGGCATAAATCCGAGGTTCGTGAAGGATGGCACAGCCTTTGATACTTCAGTCGGTATCATTTTTGGTTTGGTGGCTCTGCTGCTGGTACTGTTTTATTTAAGCTTGGCGATTCAATATTTCCGCAAGAAAGCGTATAAGCTGCGTCCGGAGCTCGTACTGGGTATACGCTATGCAATGATTGCGGTATTGATCTCGTTTGCGGCCGGTATCTGGATTTCTTTCAACCAGGGCCGAATCATCGGTATGCATGGTAATATTATTTGGCTTCATGGTCTCGGTTTCCATGCTTTGCAAGCAGTACCCTTTGTCGCTTGGTTGACTGAACGCAAATCGCTTCAAACCTCGGTTCGCCTCAGGTTGATCCATATGACAGGAGTCGCTTACTTGCTCGGACTAGCGGCGATCGGCTGGAAAACGTTTCTAGGATCCTCTATTTTTGAGTGGGCCGTACTCCCGCTTCTTGCCTCCTGCTGTTTCCTGATCGCGTTAGTACCAGTAGTGCTTATACTGCGACGTGCAAATTTCATCGATAGAAATTTTTGAAAAGTTTGTAATTCCTAAGGTGACAATAAAAAATATCCAAAGGGCTGCCGCATTGCAGCCCTTTGCTCCGTTAACGGGCGGAATAGCGTAATGCCAGCTTGCATGAAAAGTATCTGTAGCTCGGCTATTGATCAGCTGTTTTTGATATAATTAATTCCAAATATCTGGAAGAGGGAGGTTGTAGCGTGAATCAGATGAGGGGAATTATTTTAGAGGGATACTCGCATGCCGGTAAAACGTCGGTATTAAAATGTATAAAAATATTACAAGCTCAGGATGAATTAGCGGAGCGAAGCGTCATTGTTCTGAGTGAACATTTTTCCCAGGTCTTACATAACATTCATGGAGAATACAGGAGATCGAGTCACGAAGAACATCTTCAGCTATTGCAAGATAGAGTTGGAATGCTAACACAATTAAACGAATGGGCAAAATATTTGGGAGATGCCTCCCGGAGGTCCAGGGGGATATTTTTTATCCTAGAACGATTTCATTTAAATCACAGAGTCGCCTATCCCGATAAATATGTAGATGAAATCGAAGCTATCGAACAGGAGTTGTTAAACCTCGGAGCAAAATGCGCATTATTAACGATATCCCCTGAAATAGCAGAAAAAAGATTACAAAGCCGTACGCCTGATGAATGGGTAAACAAGAGCAGTGAACAAGTCCAAGCTGCAGCAGCCGAGCTGCTATCGATTCAGTCGGAATTACGTAGTGCATCGAGAAAGTCCGTCATACCAACAATAGAAATGAATACGGACAACAAGGATTGGTTTGCGTATGCTAAAGAGATTATTAACATTTTGGATTAGTTTAGCATCATCGGTAAAAAGGCTGCAGGCATGATCTGCAGCCTGTTGTTACTCCTATATCGTTATTCTAATGAAAAAATTACCCTTCCAGCACATCCGCCCCTAAATCGCCCGCAACCTCAATCATTTTGGGAATCACTGCTTCATTGGTGCCGGATACATAAAGATCTCCCTGATAATGCCTGAATGGGATCTTAGTATCACCGCAGCTCCACATGAAAAAATCTCCCTCAATGGACATGCTGGTAGAGCCTGACACCGTAAAAACTGATGTATAGGAAAAATCAGGTTTGGACGTGAAATACTGTTTGCACTCTTCTAAAGATATTGTTTGCGCCGAATTGCCATTTTCCTGAAATGCTCTTGTAATTCGATAACGTTGACTCATTGAGATTCCTCCAATATTGTTCTCAACAAAGACTCCCGATCTTGCCGACAGCCTTTCTCGGATTGTTGAACTAAAGTTTTCCGTTAGTGGAATGACAGAGATATTCCATAGTATTGCCGGGAGATTTCCTTACCCCACACCCAGAACAAATCCCCTTTATACCTGCCTTTTAGCGTAACAAAGGACTGCCGTGAAGTAAACTCATACTAGCGTTTTATTCTATATGGAAGCAGTCTGCTTTCTACCCATTCAATAAATTTGTTTTCTGCTTCTTCGTAATCACGCACCTTTAAAATCACAACACCATATAATTCATGTCTTGGCTGTGTTTCGTCAAACAAATGAGTATCATGACTATCATCGTAGTAAACAACCCATTTGCCATCTTCAAAAAAGCCAACAGCTTCTATATCATTTCCATCCTTGTAATAACCCAAGTCCCAATGGCTTATTTCCATATACTCCTTACCTCCTTCATTTCGGAATAATTCATAAACAGTATAGCTTCTAAACAATGTGGTTTATACAATGAAGCACAGTAGCGAATGCCTCAGCTGTACCACCAAGCGCGAAAAACCCTGATCCATAATCCGCTTCGGATAACAAATCAGGGCCTGTGCTCTCGTATTCAACTTTACTTAATCCATTATATGCCAAACGTAAAACGTGTCCCAAGGAACGAGAGCGCTCCAAATCAAACGCATAAGCCAAGCGCCTCTCTATTGCCAACGTTACTCAGTGCGGGTGTCCAGAGGGCGCAGCGCCTCGGGGCCCTCCCTTGGAAGGGAGGGTTTGGGAGGGTTCGAAACGCTTTGAAGCTTTGGTAGTAAGCCTTTAAAGGTTTGGTAGCAAACTTTTTAAAGGTTAGCCGCAGAAGGCCCCGCTGCCAAGCGTTTAATCGCGCGAATGCTCACTATCCGGTCAATAAAATAAGCCCCCGCCAGGAAAATAAGAAAGATATTCGGGTAGCCGTATCTTGAAAACGCGACGAAAGGAACATATATAACGGTGAAGTAGGCTAGCGTAAACAGTAAGAGCAAATAGGGGATATTTCGCTGCCTAACGGCTTTGAATAGCATAAGCAGCAACCCGGCGGAACCGATCAGCATCATAAGGGTGTGAGGGACAAATACGAATGCGATAGATATATCGAACACCGTTCGCCAGTAATAAGGTCCGAGGTACAGCCCTTTTACTTTTTCGACAGTATACCATTTGAGATAATCTATCGGCTGATGTGTGAAACCGTAGCGCATAATTTTTTTGGCTGTATCTGCCATGGCATCATCTGAGCCTATGAATAAGCTGGCTCTATCGCCCGCATATTCCGGGTGAGCGTCGAAGAATGGCTTGGCAGGAGCCGCGTTTTTGATTAAGGCTCCCAGCAGCATCGGGTTTCCTGCTGATTTGGTGAAGGGAATAAATTCATCAAACGTTATGTAATTGCGGATCCACCAAGGGCTGAGCAGAATCACCATCGTAACGGAAATGACGACTGTATGCTTCACGATCGTTTTCCAGGATACTTTATTGATCACCCACAACATAAATAAAACGACTGGAAAAAGTCCGGTATGCGGTTTAAAGTAGCAAGCCATAATGACGAGAACGGCGACGATGACATAGTGCTTGGTTTGATTGCTCTTTAAAGCAAGCAGGCTGAAGCAGATTAACAGCATAAATATCGTCCGGAATATCGTTTCTGATAAAATAACGCCGGAAGAGAAATAATCAGGCAAATATAACGCTGTTGCGATGCTGGCAATAAGAGCGGCCCGGCTATTGAATAAATGATTCGCGATTACAAAAATAAGATAGATAGAGAAGGCTTGCAGAGCTGCCTGCAAAATTCGAAATGCGATTACGGCTGTATCGCCTTGTCCGAATATTAGCATTAAGCCTGACAATACAAAGGGCATCCCAGGCATAATAAAAGAGGATGGAGACTCGCCGCTATTGTAAGCAAGGGTATGCTTATTCAATAAAATTTTTGCGCTGTTCACGTATTTCACGTCATCATTATTCAGTTTCTCATAGGAGCCCAGCAAAAAATGATCGCCGTAAATAAGAACGGATGCTGCGCTTATAGCGAATACGAGAAGGATGGTGACGAGAAGAGCGATTTTGACCGGTCTGGATACTTGACTTAAATTAAACAAGAACTACACACCTTTCGATTGTATTTATATAGGTTTTAAACGGAAATTTCCTCCATTCTAAATTAAAACGAACAAATGAAGAAAAATGTTCCAGCTCATTCGAAGTATACTACAGTTTACTATATTTGCTGTCTATAAACATACGCACAAGTGCTATCGACCATCCTCTCATACAGTAAGATGAGGTGATGGCAGTGTCCAAAAAGAAATATGCTAGCCGAAGTATAGTAGGGAAGCAGCGTGTCTGCAATTACTTATCAGCCAATAAATCGCTGAAGCGTCACATTCCGCATACCGTATCATTCAGTCGCGGTCATCTGGAAATGATGATTAACAAGTATGATATGCTCTACGTGAAGCCTAATGTGGGCTCGCATGGAATTGGCGTCTTTAAGCTGAAGCGGTCCGATCCAGGCTATGAACTGTTTGAGATTGTCAAAAAGAAACAAATAAGCAAACATTATAATGCTATTTCCGGCGTATATGACCGCTTGAAGAAACAGAAGCCGGCAAAGCTCATTATTCAAAAAGGGATATCCTTAGATACAGTGAAAGGTTGTCCGTATGATATTCGGGTAATGGTACAGCGGAAGCCAGGAGGCTCTTGGGTTTGTACAGGCATAGTCGTAAAGGTGGGGGCACGCAATAAAATTGTGACGAACTATTATCAAGGCGGTTCGATCTATACGATGAAGCAGCTTGGAAAAATGCAGGGGAAATCGTCTGCAGCAACCGAGGGCCGAGTACGGAAAATGACGGATCTGGCACTTCGAATTTCGCGTGCATTAAGTAAGAAACAATCAGGCATGCATGAAATGGGCATCGACTTCGCATATGACAAGCAGAACCGTCTTTGGGTCATTGAGGTAAACTCCAACCATCCTCAATTTAATGCGATTAAACAGCTTGACCGCAAGGCTTACAACAAAATGCTGCACTTCGCGGTCAGCTACGGCAGACATTCTGCAAAATAGTTCGAACAGAAGCAGGTCGGGGAAAATTCCCTTGATCTGTTTCTTTATGTAATAAAACCTAACATGCTTATTGACACATCCGTATGTTCCACACTATAATTCGGTTAAACGTAAGGTTTCGTGACAATCAAATAGGGTTCTCGAGCATGAATGATGAGAACAACAAGCAGTCTAGGGTTCCGTTAACGATCGTTCGGCGCATGCAAGAAAGCGTTCGGCAAGTGGTTAAGTCTGGTCCAAGAGACGGCGTATAGATGATGCGGACGTACCGTTCGCCCATCTATATAACACGGAAGGATAAAAGCCTGGGAGATCACTCTCCTTGGCTTTTATTTTTTTTTATAGTCCTATTTGGTGCTAATTAAAAGATGACAGGAGTGGGGAAAATGAAAAAATCACTTAAGGCGACACTGGTTCTAATGCTAATCGTATCGATGACGTTTTTGGCTGCTTGTTCCGGAAATACAAAGGAGACAAAGGAAGGAACGACGGATGATCCGATCACGATTGCGCTTAGTCCTTGGCCGGGTTGGTATATGTGGTATTTGGTAGAGGAGAAGGGGTTCTTCGAGAAGCATGGCGTTAACGTCAAGCTGGAGTTTTTCCCTGTATACAGCGACTCGCTCCAAGCGATCGCAGCCGGCAAAGTTGACGCGAACAGCCAGACGCTAAGCGATTCGCTGGCGCCGCTGTCCAAAGGCATTGGTCTGAAGGCTGTCCTCGTAAACGATAATTCTTTTGGCGGCGATGCTATTGTGAGTAAACCTGACATTAACTCCATCAAAGATTTGAAAGGAAAGACGGTTGCAACTGAGCTTGGTACGGTGGATCACTTCCTTCTGCTTACCGCACTTGCTGAAAACGGAATGGACGAGAAAGACATTAATTACGTCAACATGACGGTGAATGATGCCGGACCTGCTTTTATTTCTGGCAATACGGATGCATCGGTGCTTTGGGAGCCATTCCAAACGACTGCCGTGAAGGAAGGCAAAGGCAAGGTGCTTTTTTCTTCCAAGGATACGCCAGGGCTCATACCGGATCTGCTTGTGTTCCGCGATTCGGTCGTGAAGGATCGTCCGGAGGAGGTACAAAAAATCGTCGATGCTTGGTTCGATGCGCTGGCATGGTATGAGGACAACAAAGAAGAGGCGATCAAGCTTCTAGCTGAGAAGGCAGAGACAACGCCGGAAGACTTTAAGCTAGGCTTAGACAGCATCAAGCTATTCAACGTTGCGGATAACATCAAGGCGTTCGAGCAGCGGGAGGATTACACTTCGCTTAGCTACACAGGCCTGAAGACGGCAGATTTTCTTTTTAAACTCGATATGGTTGATAAGCTGGATAGCGTTGATGAGCTGCTCGATCCTCAGTTTGTAAATAATAAAGCAGGGAAGTGATGAGCGATGGGGACGCCAATGCGACGTAAACCGTATAAATTTCAAATATTCAAAGATATCGGCCCAAAGCCGTTTGCCGTAACGGCGGGATTCTCCTTCGCTTTGCTGCTTGGCCTATGGTCACTGCTAAGCTATACGGAGACGGTCAGTCCGATCTTCCTGCCGAAGCCGCATGCCGTGCTCGTTCAGCTCATTCTGAATCTCGGAAGTCCGGAGTATTGGGGACATATCGGCATTAGCGTATTCAGGGTTACGGCCGGTTTTTTACTAGCCTGTGTGATTGCTATACCTATCGGATTGTTTGCCGGTACGTTCAAATTCGGGGAAGCTTTCGTGGAGCCTCCAATGGAATTTATCCGTTATATGCCGGCGGTCGCTTTTATTCCGCTCATCATGGTATGGGCCGGAATCGGAGAGTGGGCAAAGGTGCTGCTCATCTTTATCGGCTGCTTCTTCCAGCTCGTGCTGATGGTGTCAGATATTACGCGGCGCGTACCGCATGATCTGCTGCATGCTTCCTTTACGCTGGGGGCGAGCAGATGGAAGGCGATCGAAACGGTTATTATTCCGGCTATTCAGCCTCAGCTGATGAATACGCTCCGGCTTATTCTCGGATGGGCGTGGACGTATCTCGTCGTAGCGGAGCTCGTAGCAGTTAGCAGCGGATTGGGCTACCAGATTATGAAGGCGCAGCGATTCCTGAATACCGATGAGATTTTTGTCGGCATTATCGTAATCGGTTTGCTAGGGCTTGTAAGCGACCGGGTGTTTGCTTTTCTGAACCGCCGGCTTTTCCCTTGGGCTTAGAGCTTGAGTTATGATAGCTGACATAATGATTGACAAATAGGATTGACAAAGACGGCTGGACGCTATTATACTCCGATTAAACGTCAGGAAACATGACAACAACATATAGGTTCTCATGATTGCCATTGAGAACGACAAGCTGTCTAGGGTTCCGCTAATGACGGCTGACGCATTTCTTTTGATCAAATGAATCGTCAGCCGGAAGCAGGTCTGGTCCGAGAGACGGCATATAGCAGGCTGTTCTCTCGCTGAAGCAGCCTGCTATAGTACACGGAAGGATAAAAGCCTGGGAGATTACTCTCCCGGGCTTTCTTTATTTTTAAGACCAACATTTTTTGAGGGGGAAACATCGATGAGCAGTATTTGGAACACAACCATTCGTCCAGGAGGCAAATGGTCAGGATATATCAGCCGGGGGAGGTTGCTGCGGTTCACTGCGCTGGGAGCGGGAGCGAACGTATCTGTGCTTTTCTATAACGCGAAGGATTTAACAGAACGTTACAATATGCCGGATACGCTAAAAGCGCAGCATACCTCGCATTTAACCAAGGGGAATGTGCTGATGAGCGATAACGGCCGGTCGCTGGCCAGTATCGTAGACGATCAGCTCGGCTGGCACGATACGATATGCGGCTATACGAGCCGCGCGGCGACGGATGCGAAATACGGCAAGACCACCTACCAGGAACTTCGCAATGAGTGGCTGCGCAGCGGACAAGAAAATTTTGCGGTGGAGCTGGTTAGAAACGGACTGGGCGTACGGGATCTAGCTCCTGTCGTGAATCTGTTCTCGAAGGTGTATTGCGATGAGCAAGGCGTTATGCACTTTAGCCCGGAGCATTGCCAAGCTGGAGCGGCTGTAACGTTAAGAACAGATATGGACGTGCTGCTGGTGCTGTCGAACACCCCGAACCCGCTTGATCCAAGCGGCGATTATCCTTCCGTGCCCGTTCAAATCGAGGTGCTGGAAGCGGAGGCTGTTCAGGAGGATGATTACTGCTTGAACTTCCGTCCGGAGAACCGGCGCGCTTATGAGAATACACAGCAATATTACTTGCTGCAAGGTTTATAAAGCTTATCAATCATTGATTAGGAGGAATGACAGATGTCTGTTTTTAATCGAGTGGAAAGCCCGCGTAAGGCAGAGGATGCCATATACGATGAAATGATAGCAGCCGGTGATGGCTGGATGTACGATCTGCAGCCGGGACAGGTGCTGAGAATCGTCGATTTGGATGGCAATCAAGCGGCTGACACGTTATTTTACGATGCGGATCATCCGGAGGATCATTACAGCGCGGTTGCGACAATTGCCGGACAAGGCAACATTTATTTGACGGCAGGCTCGGTGCTCCTCTCCGAATCCGGCAAGGAGCTGCTGAAGATCATAGCGGATACCTGCGGCCGGCATGATACGGTCGGCGGCTCATGCTCCGCTCAAAGCAACACGGTTCGCTATTCGCATGACAAACTTTATATGCACAACTGCCGCGATACGTTCATGCTGCAGCTGGCGAAGCGGAATGAGCAATATACGAAACGGGATTTGGCTCCGAACATTAACTTCTTCATGAATGTGCCGGTAACGGCTGACGGAGGGCTTCAGTTCGCAGATGGCGTATCGTCGCCTGGCGCTTACGTTGAGCTTCAATCGCTTTGCCGCACGACTGCGCTGCTCAGCAATTGCCCGCAGCTTAACAACCCATGCAACGCCTATAACCCGACGCCGGTGCGGGTGCTCGTTTGGGACCGATAGGTTTCATTCAGCTTACAAAAACAGTAGAACGACTTTGCGAGGAGAGATTACGATGTTCACAAAAGTATTAATCGCAAACCGCGGCGCTATCGCTGTTCGCATCGAGCGCACGCTGCGCAAGCTTGGCATCGCATCGGTTGCCGTATACACGGGAGCCGATCAAGACAGCCTGCATGTCGATCATGCGGATGAAGCCGTTCTTATTGGTGAAGGTCCTGCCAAAGAAAGTTATTTGAATGCAGAGCTTATTTTGCAAACGGCGCTTGAAACGGGTGCGCAGGCAATTCATCCCGGCTATGGTTTCCTTAGCGAAAATGCCGATTTTGCCCGCGCTTGCCGCGAGCAAGGCATCGTATTCATCGGACCGACGCCCGAGCAAATGGAGATGTTCGGCCTAAAGCATTCGGCCCGGGAAATTGCCAAGCGGGCAGGCGTTCCGTTATTGCCGGGCACGGCATTAATTACGGAGCTGAAGGAAGCGCTGGCGCAGGCCGGTCAGATCGGTTATCCGGTCATTCTAAAAAGCACGGCGGGCGGCGGCGGCATTGGAATGCGGGTATGCGCGGACGAACAAGCGCTGCGCCTCGCCTATGACGGCGTTAAGCATTTGGCGGAAACGAACTTTAAAAATGGCGGATTGTTTTTGGAGAAATATATTGCGAGAGCGCGTCATGTCGAGGTGCAGATTTTTGGCAACGGCTTTGGCGAGGTTGTCACGCTGGGCGAGCGCGACTGCTCGATCCAGCGCCGCAACCAGAAGGTCATCGAGGAAAGTCCGGCCCCGAATCTGACGGATGAGGTTCGTAATGCCATGTTTGAATCCTCGAAGCGTCTTGCAGCGGAAGCGGGTTACCGCAGTGCGGGAACGGTGGAATATTTGTACGATCCGGAGACGGGAGAGTTTTATTTTCTTGAGGTGAATACGCGGCTGCAGGTTGAGCATGGCGTAACGGAAGAGGTACTGGGCGTTGACTTAGTGGAATGGATGGTTCGCGAAGCGGCGAATGAGCTTACTGACTTGCAGTCGAAAGTGAAAGCGCCTGTCGGACACAGCATTCAAGCGCGCATTTATGCCGAGGACTGCTTGCAGAGCTTCCGTCCCAGCGCGGGGCAGCTGGACCAAGCTGTATTTTCGGCTAACGCCCGCAATGAGTCTTGGGTAAGAGACGGCCTTACGGTGACGACGCTTTACGATCCGATGCTCGCGAAAATTATCGTTCATGGCGCGGATCGCGAGGAAGCGATAAGCAAGCTGATTCATGCGCTTAGCGAGACCAGAATGTACGGCATTACGACTAATTTGCAATATTTGCAAGCGCTGCTTGGCGATCAGGAGGTTGCAGACGGGAATGTCTATACGCAGCTGCTGAGTGGCTTTGTGCCTGCCGAGCATGCGCTCGAAGTGGTTGACGGCGGCGTTCAAACGACTGTCCAAGATTGGCCGGGACGGATAGGCCACTGGGATGTCGGCGTCCCGCCATGCGGACCGATGGACCCTTACTCCTTCCGGATTGGCAATAAATTGCTGGGCAATGATGATCATGCCGCCGGTCTTGAGCTGACGCTGCGCGGCGGCTCTTATAAATTCCGAAGCGGCGTATGGTTCTGCGTGACCGGAGCGGATATGGGGGCTGAGCTGGACGGGGTGAAGGTTGAGCTGTATAAGCCGATGTTTGCGGATCGGGGTCAGGTGCTTAGCTTCGGGGAAGCGAAGCTAGGCTTGCGCACGTATTTGCTCGTTGCCGGCGGCTTCGATATGCCTCGCATTCTTGGAAGCGCGGCGACCTTTACGCTCGGCGGATTTGGCGGGCATGGCGGTCGCGCGCTGCGTGCAGGCGATGTGCTTGGTGTAATCAAAGGGGCTGAGCCTCCTGTTTTGGCGGAGCTCGCTCCGAGTGAACGTCCGCAAATGACGAGTGAATGGACGATTGGCGTCATACCCGGACCGCATTGCACGGGGGAGTTTCTGAAGCCGGAATATTTGAAGCAGCTATCCGAGACGGCTTATGAGGTTCATTTCAACAGCTCGCGTACCGGTGTTCGGCTGATTGGACCGGCACCGCTATGGACGCGGGAAGACGGCGGAGAGGCCGGGCTTCATCCATCGAATATTCACGATAACGCGTATGCGGTCGGAACGCTTGATTTGACTGGCGACATGCCGATCCTGCTCGGACCGGACGGCCCGAGTCTCGGCGGCTTCGTATGTCCGGTTACGACGGCATCGGCCCAATTTTGGAAAATCGGCCAGCTCCATGCCGGGGATAAGGTGCGCTTCCAGCTGTTGACGCTGGAAGAAGCGGATGAGCTGCGCGACGCGCAGGAACGCCGCCTGCGGTTGATCGGAGATTCGGCGCGCGCCGGATTGCCATCCGCGGAGCTTCCTGCAGCGGCAGCTGTTTTGACGCCGGATTACCCGCTGCTTGTTGATGAGGCAGAGGGACGCAGATTCAAGGTCAAAATCCGCTGCAGCGGCGATGAGAATCTGCTGGTGGAATACGGCGATCTTGAGCTTGATCTGCTGCTGCGCTTTCAAGCGCATGCGCTTATGCAGGCGATCGAACAATCGGGACGGATTCCGGTGCTTGATTTGACGCCGGGCATACGTTCCTTGCAGGTGCACATCGACCGTTCTCGAATTACGGTTAGCGAGGCCTGCAAGCTTATTTTGGAGCTGGACAGCTCGCTGCCGCCGCTGGAAACGATTCAGGTGCCGTCGCGTATCGTCCGACTGCCTTTGTCTTGGGATGACCCGGCTACGCAACTTGCGATTGACCGCTATCAGCAAACGGTTCGGCCGGACGCGCCGTGGTGCCCAAGCAATATCGAATTCATCCGCCGCATCAACGGGCTTGAGAGTATTGAAGCTGTACAAAAAATCGTCTACGAAGCCAACTATTTAGTGCTTGGCTTAGGCGACGTATATTTGGGTGCTCCTGTTGCAACTCCGGTTGATCCGCGTCACCGACTTGTAACAACGAAGTATAATCCCGCACGTACCTGGACACCGGAAAACGCTGTCGGTATCGGCGGCGCATATATGTGTGTATACGGCATGGAGGGTCCGGGCGGCTACCAATTCGTTGGACGTACCATTCAAATGTGGAACCGTCTGCGCAGCACGGAAAGCTTTAAACCCGGCAAACCATGGCTGCTGCGGTTTTTTGACCAAATTCAATTTTATCCGGTGGAGGCCGATGAGCTGCTGAAGCTGCGTGAGGATTTCCTGCGCGGCAGATATGAAGCGGATATTACGGAAACGACGTTTGATCTTGGCGAATATTTGAAATTTTTAGATGCCATTGAAGAAAGCGCAGCGGCGTTCAAGGAGAAGCAGCAAGCTTCATTCCAAGCGGAGCGCGAGAGCTGGAAGGAGCTTGGTCTTGCCGAGTATGTCGCGGAGCATGAACCGGCGCGGGCCGGTCAGGAGGAAGCGCTGCAAGAGGGCGCTGCCGCCGTTCGGTGCACGATGCCGGGCAGCGTATGGAAGGTGCTCGTAAGTCCGGGCGAGCAGGTGAAGAAGGGCGATACCCTGATCATAGTAGAAAGCATGAAAATGGAATTTTCACAGCAGGCCTCGTGCGACGGCGAAGTATGCTCCGTGCATGTGGAGCCGGGCGACCAGGTGCATACGGGTCAGCTGATTGTCGGTATTTTGCAGCAAAAGGAAACGGAGGCGGTCGTATGACAAAGGTGACAATTCCTCGCCAATTATCGGTGGAATGGCTTCAAAGCAGCTATGCAAGCGGGCTTCTTACGCCGGAGGACGTACTGGCAGAAATCGTGGGGAGGGCCGAAGCCGATGCGGGTATGAACGTTTGGATTACGCCTCCGTCCATGGCTGCGCTGAAGCCTTATTTGGAAAGGCTTGCTGCGCTGGATCCGGCGAATGCTCCGCTTTGGGGCATTCCGTTCGCGGTCAAAGATAATATTGATGTGGCTGGTGTCCCGACGACGGCCGGCTGTGAGGCATTCGCATACACGCCAAAGGAGCATGCAACGGTAGTGGAGCGGCTCGTTATGGCAGGAGCGATACCGCTTGGCAAAACGAACCTTGACCAATTCGCGACAGGGCTTGTCGGAACCCGCAGTCCTTATGGCGAAGCGCATAATGCGCTTCGTCCGGAGCTGATCAGCGGCGGCTCCAGCTCCGGCTCGGCCGTTGCTGTGGCACGCGGTCATGCCGTTTTCTCCTTAGGGACAGATACGGCCGGTTCAGGCAGGGTACCGGCTGCGCTTAATGAGCTGGTAGGCTATAAGCCGAGCCTCGGCTCATGGCCGGTGAAGGGCGTCGTGCCTGCATGCGCGAGCCTCGATTGTGTTACCGTATTTGCGCACAGCCTGGAGGAAACGCTTCTCGTGGATAGCATCGCTAGAGGCATCGACGAGACTGATCCATGGTCGCGGCATGTACCAAGGCAGCGAGCCAAGCTGCCGGCTAAGCTTTGCTTGCCTAAGCAGGCGGTTGCTTTCTATGGACCATTTGCGGAGAAATATCAGGGCGCTTGGCTAGCCGCGCTGGAGAGACTGGAGCAATTAAATCTCCCGATTGAGTATGTGGATTACGATTTGTTTTCGGATGCGGCCGCCATTCTTTATGGAGGTCCATACGTTGCCGAGCGCTGGGCCGATTTATGCGGTTTTATTGATTCAAATCCGGGTGTTACATTTCCGGTGACGGAGCGGATTCTGCGCTCCGGTGCAGCGGAGGAGTATGATGCGGCTTCGCTGTTTACCGCCATGCATAAGCTGCAGGCATACAAGCTGGAAGCAAGAAAGCTGCTGCAGGATGCGGTACTCGTGATGCCGACCTGCGGCGGAACGTGGACGCGCGAGCAGGTGAGGCAGGAACCGTACAGCACGAATAGCGACATGGGGCGCTATACGAACCATTGTAATTTGCTGGATTTGTGTGCGGTCGCCGTCCCGTCAAGCGCAGCGGACGAGCGGCTGCCGTTCGGCATTACGCTGTTCGCGCTTGCGGAGAACGAGCATCTCCTTATCGAAGCTTCACGTTCATTTGTCGATGGCGGTGAGAGGGCTATTGAGGCTGGCGGAGCCGAGTCATCCCAGACAACTGCAAACAGCGCACATTTGCAGGCGAATGCACAGGTTTCGGTTGCTGCTGAGAAGATGATCGTAGTTGCCGTTTGCGGCTTGCATATGCGAGGTTATCCGCTTGAGAAGCAAATGATTGATTTACAGGCGCGGTTCGTTTGCGAAGCAAGCTCGGCACCGCGCTACAAGCTGGTTAAGCTGCCAACGACGCCAGCGAAGCCGGGTATGATTAAGCAGCAGCACGGTGGAGCTTCTATCGAGCTCGAGCTTTGGGAAATGTCCCCTGCATCTTTCGGGACGTTCACTTCCTTGATTCCGGCTCCGCTTGGTATCGGCAAGGTAGAGCTGTTGGATGGTTCGGAGGTATCCGGCTTCGTATGTGAAGCGTATGCGGCTGCGGATGCAGAGGATATAACGGCATACGGCGGCTGGCGCCATGTTCCGCAAGTTTAATTGAAAGAACAAAGACTTCCAGTTGCCCGTTATTCGGGCTTAGGGAGTCTTTTAGTTTTTAGTGATGCAATATAGCGATTATTTGGATACTCAACTAACGGGGAACGAGAGCTCCATAAAACATCCGGATTCTTTGGGACACCCTCTAAAATTCATAAATGATCAGTTTCTGCCCGGGTCAAGGTTCAGTGTAGTATTCGATTTACTATTGGCGACGATATGATCTGCCGTTCGAATGGAAAGAGCAACGGTTGTCAGAGTGGGGTTCTCACATCCAATGGAAGGTAAAGCACTGTTATCGGCTACATATAGCCCGGAAACTCCGCGAATCTGGCCGTATTGATCTGCCGCTGAGGTTAAAGGGTCATCTCCAATACGGCATGTTCCCGAATCATGATGTAAGTCTCCGCGCGGCATCAGGCAAATCGCAGGCCTTCCGTCTCTGGAAATCAATTTTATCCCGGCAGACGAGGCTATCTGCTTTATGCCTTCTTCCATCTTGCGGATAACAGCTTGATCCTCTTCGTTAAAGGAAAAATGAACCTGTATTTCCGGTACTCCATATTCATCTAATCTATTGGGATTTAGGGTGATCCTGTTCTCATATCGCGATTCAGTCTTGCCGTAGCAAAAAAAAGTAGACCCTACTTCCGCTGTTAACGGTTTTACTTCGTAAGTTTGGTACCAGTAAAAATCACCGGGTCCGGCCATAAGAACTTGATAAGGTTTCTCCGGTGTCTGAGTTATCATAATTCCAAGCGTCCCCAAAGCTGCCGGAAACTCGGTTCGGCTCATCGTTCCTGTACCGATCATAAAAGATTGGTTTGTCAAGTAATGCCCGAGCGCCCTGCTTTTAATTCCAGAGTGAAGCAACAAGCGCGGAGTTTCAAATGTGCTGGCAGACAACACAACCGTTTTTGCTTTAAGGATATACGAATTTTTATCCCGAGACATGACTTTAACGCCGGTTACTTTTCCTTGATCATGCAGGATTTGAACGGCACGGGCATTTACTGCCAGCTCGAACGGGGTAGTATTCAAAGCTTTGGCAAAAAAGGAAATGGAACTATAGAAAACGTCGGTATGAATGCGTCCATAACTTTGCGGTGACAGATCAGCTGCCATAATTATTTTTTCCGCTGTTGAATAACCCTTTGCCCACAGCCGGTTCAATAACATTTCCGTATACGAGGAGTCTGTAGTAAATTCCCCTGATACATTCATGGTTTGCTCAGCAATTTTGTAATAGGTTTTCAGCTCATCGATGGGTATGGGCCATTTCAATAAATCCGACAAATGCATACGCATAGTAAACGTATACCAAAATAATGTTCTTCCCCCCAACGCAAAAAGCTGCCTTGCTCCCGGATACTCTCTAGCGGAACCTGGTAATGGCCGTGAAACGTAATTAAAATATTTCGTAAGACGCTCCCCGTTCATTGTCGAAATGTTGCGGGCATGCGATTGAAGTACCAGATCTCCCCTTTCAATGATACCAATTCGCTTCCCCTGATTCTGCCACTGTTCACACAATCTCCAAAGGACAGCTCCTCCACCGGCACCGGTGCCGACGATAAGGACATCATAATCGGTTTTTTCCATGTCTTCCAGAGAAGTGAGGGGAATCCAATTATTTATGTAATCAGTCGACACGGTACAAGTCGGGATTTCGTCAACATCTCTCATGGTAAAATCACTTAAGGAAGGAAGATAGACTGGTTTGCCAGCGATGTTTTGATCGGGGCTTTCAATGCATGGATTGAGAGAGATAAGCTCCTCTAATTGCAGATGATTTTTATCCGCGATGGTTCTGAGAGTGTCTTTTTCATGGGCGACCCATACTTTCATCCTGTCACACCCTTACAAAAAATCGTTTAATAATTATACTCACAACTTCGGATGCTTATGATCCCCGTAAATCCGTAAACAAAGGGAACGGAACATGTTTTAGGCTGCTCGTCTGACTATTAGGCACAGAATTAAATGGGCTTTCGCTACTGCTTTGTTTGTTTTATTTGTTCCGCACAATCTTTGATTGTATCGATGACGACTCTTGGCTCTGATAATTGAGGAAAATGTCCGCTTTTTTCTGCGATAATATGTTTGCTGCATCTTGACAATGAAAGTAAGTCCAATTGATTCTCCAATCGTATTTTACGTGCTTCCTCTGGCATCATACGATTTTCTTTTCCACCTGTAATCACATATACGGGAATATTGGGAAAAGAGTCTATTTGATGGATTTGAGTCACCGTTCTTTTTACAAAATTAACTTCACTGAATTGTTTGTGTGAAGACAAGGAATCAAACATTAAGAACATTTTGTTAATTGCTTTTACTACCTTGCCTTGATACTCATCAAGGTTTATATCTTTTGGATGGCTGGATTCTAAAAAGACAATTCCTGCTGCTTCATCTGGGTAAAGTCGGGCATATAAATTTATGTATAGTCCCCCTAATGAATGTCCAACCAGCAAGAATGGAGGCTCAAATCCTACTATTTTTAATGCCTCCCGTAAAGTTTCGATAATCGTTATTCCATCTTGAGGTTCTTTCGGCTTATCACTACCTGTAACACCAAAACGATTATAGGAAAATACAGTTAACGATTCCGAAATTTCAGGTAGTATTTTCATCCAGCCTTCTATTGGCCCCGAACCACCGTTAATCAAAACGATATTTGGTTTGCCGTTTCCACTAATATTATATTGAATCTTCCCTTTCGTGGTTTCCATTTTAAATTTATCTATTGGCAATGCAATTACACCTCACTTTGTTATGATTCCATTCACATTATGGATACGTTCTTAACGAGTGAGGGTTACGTTAATTGGAAATATTAAATAGCACTAGGCGTCGGCCTATTCATGCAGATTTGATTCGCTATCTTGTTAAGTTCTTAATGTTCATTGTACAATTTGTTTATCTAATTATTGGGCGTCGTGTTAGATAAAAGTTATATGTCCACGTTATACAAATGGACGGTAAGGTGGCGGCGTTTGAGCATAATCAAAGACTTTTTGCTGCAGTTATCATTAGTCATTGTGCCAGTTGGCATTTATCAAGCTTATTTGTTAGGCCATATTCGAATCAAAAAAAATATTAACTTCTTTCTGTCCATACTTTGGGGGAGTTCAATTTTACTGTGTATGTCATTCCCAATAAGTTACGGAAATGGAATGCATCTTGACTTCAGAATCGTTCCCTTGTTAATCGGTACATTGTATTGCGGTCAAAGAACTGGGTTATTCTTATCCGTATTAATAATTCTATATCGTTTATATTTAGGCTTGGATACAGGCTTTTACAGCACGCTGCTGGTTATCATCTTTGGATTTTCCGTTATCCTTTATTTCCAGAAGACATTCGTAAACGTATCAAAAGACAAGCGAATTATAATGGCAGTCATGCTTTCGTCGTATTATTGCTTCGTGGGCGCTTTTTTAGTCTCGGTGCTGAGAGGAATAACAACAGAGAGCTTAACCATTTATTTTTTTCACTTCGGATGTGCCGCAGGTTTGACCTGGTTGATGACCGCTTTAAATGAGAACATGGCAGAGATCCATACGATGCGTATTGAACTTCAAAATGCTGAAAGGCTGCGACTGATAGGGAACTTAACAGGTGCATTTGCCCATGAAATCCGTAATCCGATGCAAGTAGCCCGGGGCTTTCTTCAGCTGCTCGATACGCCCGATCTGCCTGATAAGAAGAAGCAGTATATTAAGCTGTCAATTGAAGAATTGGATCAAGCGAACAATATCATTCACAATTTTTTGACCTTGGGAAAGCCATCCTCAGATTGTAATGAGTACGTGGACGTTGGCGATCAACTAAAACGAGCTGTGACTCTGATGCAAAACTATGCTCTAAGCAAAAATGTCTCTATCCTAACCAACATAGAGAGTGGCTGTTTAGTTCATGGAAATGCCCAAAGAATGAACCAGTTCCTGATTAATATTATGAAAAATGCAATTGAATCCTTGCCTGTTAATGGGACGATCTGGGCCTCATGTATAGCCGTCGATGATTTTCATGTGGAAATACGCGTGAAAGATGAGGGAATAGGGATGTCGAAAGAGGAAGTAGAAAGACTCGGTTCTCCCTATTATTCCTTGAAGGAAAGTGGCACTGGATTAGGTATGATGGTTTGCTTCCAGATTATCAAATCATTCAAGGGAAAATTAAAAGTGCTCAGTGAACGAAATGTTGGAACAGAGGTCATAGCGAGGATTCCGAAGGCCTAATGCTGCCGAACTGCGGGCAGAAATGCTCTGTATGACTCAACTAACGGAAACTTTGGATTAACAAAAAAAGGAGCAGTTTGCCGCAGTTTGCCGCGGCAGCTGCTTCATTTTATTTTGGAGCTTTACTTTATTACATCCATTGATGGGAGTCAGTTCTTAAAACTCGTTTTCCATGTGAAATTATAAAAAAGACCGATTATGTAATCGGTCTAGTGATAAATCTTTAAACGAAAAATGAATTAGCAGCTCTATGGATGATGCTTCCGTCTGACATACGAATTGAATCGTCATTATACCCTACAATCGTAGATGCCGGTCTGATCTGCATTCCGTTTTGCATGGCTTTAATTTTAGCTTTTACAGCAATCGCTACTTCAAAATCTTTGTTCGTAATAAGTTTTTGACCTGGTTCGAGTTTAATTTTAACGTGCATGTTATCTTACCTCCATAAATCTGTATGTTTATTATACTAAGGTCAAATAATACACCATTAACTTAAGATAAGGCAATGGAAGGGAATGCAATTGTTAAAAAAGTATGATGTCGCCTAACCGCTCCTCACTGAATACATCTGAAGTATAAGATGATTCAAGAAAGGATGTTGGCCGTGCAAGCTGTTCCTCATGATCTCGTTCAAGGATGGATCGCCTACACGTCGGACCGCGGCGGAACGTTCGACATTTGGCTGTACCGACCGCAGGACGGTCTTAATGTTCAACTTACACAGGGGCTTGGTGCGGAATTCTCCATTCCCTATTGGTCTCCGGACAGCAGAAGAATCGCTTTCATCGGCATCGGCAACGTGGTCCACCTGCTGGATACCGTCACGCCCGCCGTCGCCCGGATCGATCAAATCGAACCCTACACGCTGCTGGACTGGTCTCCGGACAGCCGGTTTCTCGCGTATGTCAAAAACGGGCGAATTGTCATCTATGATACTTTCTCACATAGCAGCGATGCCCTCCCGGAACCGGGCGCCAGCGATGCCCAGTGGTTCCCTTCGGGTACGGAGCTTCTGTTCGCGTCTCCGGATTCTACCGGCATCACCCAGCTCTTCCGAATCCGGGCCGATGGCACAAACCGAAGACAAATCACGCAAAAAACGGAGGGACCACTCCATGACGTCCGGCTTTCCCCGGACGGAACCTTTGCGCTTTATACGTACCCGGGTGCCAGTATCTCCATCATTTCAACGGTGGATCTGGCCACCGGCACCATCTGCACGCTGGATGGCGGACCACTCGCCAAAAACTATTTTCCGGCATGGTCCCCGGACTCCCGGAACATCGCCTACAGCGCAACCGCCTATAAGGAGCCGAATTATTATTCTCTCATCCAAATCGACAGCCGTACCGGTCAGAATCAAAGAACGTTGGCGGTTTCTGATTGTTTCTCCACTCCCGTTGGATGGTCGCCGGACGGAGGCAAAATCGCATATTTATCGGGATGCGCAGGTGTAGAAAGCGCAAGTCAGCTCTGGATTGTCGATATCAGGGAGCCGATGCAGGTGAACGTCCTCAGCGGCGGCCGGATTACCGCCCTGCAGTGGTCTCCTGGCGTCAGAGGAGTCCGGGAAAACATCTATACGAGCTTCGTGTACCAGATATCCTTTCCGTATCCCGCAAACTGGCGCCGGGTTAGCGAAGAGAGGTACGAAGCGCCCGACGGTTTTTTTCAGGTTTCTGCGATTTCAGCGGGCGACCGGATGGCCGATGTATGCCGCTCCGAAGCTTTTCATCCATTGATGCCTTACGGCTCTTCTCCCCGAATTGTCATGAAGACGGTAAAAAACCGGGAGGCTTGCTTCATTTTTCCGTCGGCCGACCAACCCGTTGAGATGAACAAACAGGCCGCATTCATCGTGAAATACCCCCGCCCTGTGCAAATCGGGGAAACGTTTTACAATTATTTTATCCTTTGGGCCGACGTCAATCACATCCGCCAAATTGGCGGTCGGTTGTCGTTCCTTTAGTCAAACTTCAGCCTGATCATAATGATTCCCTCGTACAAAGTGACAAACTGAAAAACGGGCTCATATCGTATTATGATACTGATAAGAGGAAGGGTGAACAAAGAACATGATTCATCCAGATACAGAACTTCGATTTGTAAGTGAAGAGGTAGGTGTCGGTGTATTTGCTACAAAATTCATCCCAAAAGGAACGATTGTTTGGATTTCAGATGATTTAGATATGATACTTGAGGAGGATTATGTAGATTCCCTCGATGAAATTCGGAGAGAGATGGTGATTAAATACACTTATCAAGAAAATAACGGCGACTATATTCTTCATTGGGATCACTCAAGGTACATGAATCACAGTTTCCAACCCACTTGTATTGATACAGCATATGAATTTCAATTAGCGGCAAGAGATATTAACCCAGGTGAACAATTAACATGTGATTATGGAATACTGGGTGATGATGAAGATTTTGAATGTGTGGCTGAAGAAGGTACGTCTCGAACAAGAGTCAAAGCAGATGATTATTTAAATTATTATCAGGAATGGGACGAGAAAGCCAAGGAGGCGTTTAAGTATTTTAACCATGTGGAACAACCGCTAAAATATTTAATTAAAAAGGAATTTTTTGATAAAGTTAATGCAGTTGCTTGTGGACGTGAACCATTAGATTCGATTCTCACTACTTTCACAAGTTAATTGCATCGATACGGGAAACATTAATCATCTTGATTTTCCTCGCGAAGAACGAAATGAAAATGGGAGAAATTCGCCTGACTATCGCACATAGGAGGAAACTTATGGTAGACGAAAACAAAGTGACGATTAAAGTGAACGACAACGGTTCGCTTCGGGTGACGGGGCCGGTCGAGCTGGTGGACGCAGAAGGCAACCTGTTCGAGCACAAAGAATCGTTCTCGCTGTGCCGGTGTGGAGGATCAAGCAACAAGCCGTTTTGCGACGGCACGCACAAGTCGATCGGCTTCAAGAGCGCGTCGAGAGCTAAAAAAGACTAAGTCTTTGGCAAGTGGCAACCCGGTCTCACGACGTGGCCGGGTTGTTCGCATATCCGGAAACCTATATTTAATAAGTCTATATGGGAGTGAATTCTCCCTTGAGTATCCCGGCTCCATTTTGCCCCTCTTCTACTAGTCGAAATCCGTCGAGCGAAAATGGTAATATCCTCGCTTGGCGAACCCGTCGTTTTATAATTTTTTTGTTCTTTTGCGCCCGGTAGTCCGCATTTCCTATACAATAAGAGTATTCGGTTTATTCAGGAGGCCAAGCTTATGAGGTCATTTTCGAAGGAAGAAAAAAGCTGGATGTGGTACGACTGGGGCCATTCCGCCTATTCCATCATCATTTCGACGGCCGTCTTCCCGCTCTTCTACAAAGCGGCGGCCGAGGACGCTGGCGTTAGCGCTGCGAATTCTACGGCTTACCTGGGATATGCGATTGCGATTTCGACGTTTATCCTCGCCCTGCTAGGCCCGATCTTGGGCACGATTGCCGATTACCAAGGGTTCAAAAAAACGTTTTTCGCAGGCTTCAGCTTGCTCGGCATCGTCGCCACCGCGCTGCTCACGTTTATTCCCAACGACAGTTGGCAGCTGCTGCTCGTCTGTTATATGTTCATCGCGATCGGCTCGGCGGGCTCCAATGTGTTCTACGATGCCTTCCTTGTGGACGTCACCGACGATGAACGGATGAACAAGGTGTCTGCCCGCGGATTTGCGATCGGGTATATAGGGAGCACGATTCCTTTTATCATCAGCATTGCGATCATTCTTCTTGCCGGGCAAGAGGTTCTGCCCATCTCCGTCACGGCGGCGAGTCAAATCGCGTTCTTCATCACGGCCCTCTGGTGGGGCGTCTTCACCCTGCCCATGCTCCGCAACGTACGCCAGAAGCAATACTTGAACCGCGAGCCTCACATCGTCGCGAACAGCTTCAAGCGTCTCTACAAGACCTTAAAGCAAATCAAGCAGCATCGCGCGATTTTCCTGTTCTTGCTCGCTTATTTTTTTTACATCGACGGCGTCGGGACGATCATTACGATGTCCACCGCCTATGGAACCGACCTGGGCATCGAATCGACGGACCTGCTCATCATATTGTTCGTCACGCAAGTCGTCGCTGCTCCGTTCGCAATGTTATACGGGCGTCTGGCTGATCGGTTCTCGGGCAAAATCATGCTGTACGTCGGCATTTTCGTCTATATCATCGTATGTATCTACGCGTATTTCATGAAGTCGGCGTTCGACTTCTGGGTGCTTGCGATGCTGGTCGCCACCTCGCAAGGCGGCATCCAGGCGCTGAGCCGGGCTTACTTCGCGCGGATGGTGCCAAAAGAGAACGCTAACCGGTTTTTCGGGTTTTATAATATTTTCGACAAGTTCGCTTCGATTCTGGGCCCCCTTCTCGTCGGTGTAACCGCGCAGCTCACCGGCCACACGAGCATGGGCGTATTCAGCCTCGTCATCCTGTTCATCGTAGGTATCGTCATTCTTATGCGAGTGCCGGAGCCGAGTACGGGACAGACGGTCGGCTTCTCAGGCGGGCATGGCGACAAGACAAGCGGGCTGAACTAGTCACCGTGGCACCGAGCTTGGTCTTAAAGCCAAGCGCAAGATGCTGTGCTTTGAGCTATCGGGGAACAAGAGCGCTAAAAGATATTGATAAAATTAAAAGAAATGGCTGAAGTAGCAATAAAGGTCTTTAAGAATATCTGACTTGGACATTTAAACGAGGGACGGAGGACGTTAGCTCAATAAAACAGCGGCAGTCTAAGACTAATTTTGAGTCTTATTCCGCCGCTGTTTCATTTCTAGAACGAGTCTAATACTTAATTTTTGATGGCTGACGATAATACATTTCATAAAACCAGTAAAATCAAGCACTTCACTCTAACACTTTATTTTCTCAAGACATCACGCCTTATTTTTGGCTGAAATCGTAATAGAACTTTGTCCGTTCCCCGAGAAGGACCTTGTAGATGTCGTAGTTCGTCTGCATGACGCCGGACAGGAAGGGCTTATACGGACGGTCCGTGACGTTGATGACGCCCGAATTATAGCGTTCCGCCCATTCGCCGATTCCCTGCCAATATCGGCCGAGAGGGGCTTGATCCACATAATTGAACCAATGGGCACCCACGACATAGCCGAGACTCGCGACGCTCTCCACGTAATTGCGGTAGCGCATGCCTCTCTGGAACTGGTTCACGGCCGCATTGGGCAGAAGAGGCTGCAGCCCCTGCTCCGCCGTGCCGTAGCTGAATTCGCTTATCAGAATCGGTCTGCCGCCCGATTTCGTATAGACATCCTTCAACAGATCGGCCTCGATTTTATAGGAGTAATAGTTAATGCTGATCACATCGGAATATTTCCCTTCGACTTCCGCCATCACGTCGCGGAACTTCGCATTGTGGAAGGGGGTCGTGATCCAGCGGTCTCCGAGAAGCAGGTGGTTCGGATCGTATTTATGGTACAGCCGCGAAACCGTTCCATAGAACGTATCGAGGTAATACCGGAAAAACGTATCCATATCCGCCCAGGACTCCGACGTTTTCACCGGAAGCTCCGCTTCAAGCAGGCCGTTAAAAGAGGTAAAGCTTGTTCCCCAGTTCCGGTTGAACATATCGATGGTCTGGTATTTATCCTTCAGCATTTTGACCAGACGGCCTTTAATGGCGGCGGAGCTGGCCTTCAGCTTCGGCACGTTGGAATAAAATTTGTGATAATCGTATTCGTTGCCGATGAAATAGCCGATCAGCATCGGGTCGTTCTTGTTCGGCGGCAGCGCTTTGGCAAACGCCTCATCAATCTTGGCCGCGGCGTCCGGCGCGAAAATATCGAAGATCGAAATCCCTTCCAGCTTAGCTAAGTCCATGTCCAGCGGAAGCATCCGCGTGTAAGGGAACTGATTCTCATTGCCGAATTTCTCGGGCGAAAAGCCCCCCGCGCTGTTAAAGCCCCATTTCTTCAGCCGCCCGACCGCTTCCGTATAGAAGGAGCTCTCCGTCGGAAACGTTCCCGTTTTCCTGTATTTATTCGCCATATAGTACGAGAAACTGCTGTGATCGGGCGAGATGAAAGCCGGCTCGTACGTTCCCTCGTAGGGAGGGATCGATTCAAACTGCTGCTCTCGGCCCTTGACCATCGTATAGGTTTCATGGGGGGTGATTCCGTTCATGCCCAGGCTGAAGAAAATGTTGCCGCTTGGCGTCTTCATCACCTTCCGGCCGCCGAGCTGCTGAATCGCGAAGTAGCCGGTGCCTTTCAGGCTGTATTTGGCCGCGCTGCCCGCCAGTCCGCCGTAACGGTCCAGATCCGCCGGCGGCTTCAGGCTGCCGTAATAGGAAGCATCGGCCTGGTCATCCGCTTTGAGCTCCTGCTCGCTCGTCACCTTCTCCGGAAAATCCGCGGCAACCATCTGACCGAACTTATCGACCAAAATATCGCTGCTCCCGTTGAGCTTGGTTTTGCGGATGGGGCTCGGTTCCAAGCCGTCTTTCACGGCATAGGTTTCGAGCACGCTGTATCCCGTAAGCTGGAAAGGCCCGGTGTAGAGCTGAAACGCAGGGGCGCTGTCCTTTCGGTAATAGATTCGGGCCCCTTGGGTCGCCGAAGACAGTTCGACCTGAAGCGATTCGGCGTTTCGGGCCGACTTGACATCGACGGAAGCGGTGCTTCGATTAATCGATACCCTGGAAAGCTGCGGCGACCAGGATTTGTCGGCTCCGTGCAGCTCGATTTTCAAATAGCGCATTCCTGCCGGCAGCGAAGAAGCCTCATAGGCGTACTGCTGCCAATCACCCGAAGGATTGCCGACCGGATAGGTTTTGACCGGTATTTCCTGATACGTTTTTCCATTCGCCGAGGCGAACATCTTGCTCTTTTTTAGCTCAATTCCGGTAAAAAAGTAGTTGTAAAAGAGCACAGAAGCGATATCGTATTTCGTATGGTAAACGATGCTTCCCGGCGCCGTCGACGTTCGCGACATCCGTTTCGCATCGCTGCCGAAGTGAGCGGGATGGTCCGTAGCTATGTACATATTCGCGCGGCTCGTCATCAGTTTGAAGCTTTCGAGCAGGTCGTAAAGGCCTACGGACGGCCCCGGAGGCGATACGGGCCCGTCCTCATACTTGTATACGGAAACGCCGCTGACTTCCGTTTTGCCGGAAGCGGGATGGTATACCGCGCACGTCTTCAACTGAAGCCCTCCTAGTACCGGAATGGGCGAAGTATACGGCTTGCGGGTGGACGATGTCCGGGGATCGCTGCCATCCGTCGTGTAGTAGATGGTCGCGCCTGGCTTCGCGGCGCTCAGTATCGCCATGCTTCCGTACGGAACGCTTCCCGAAGGAAGGCCGGATGTAACGCCGTCCGCCGGAACCGCGGCCAAAGGCAGGCTGCCGGGAACCTCTTTCATCGACAGGTCGATTAAGGCGGCTGCTTCCTCGCGGGTCATCGCGTCCTGCGGCCGGTACGACCACACGCCGGAATCCTGGGTAATGTCCGAACCGTACCAGCCGTGAGCAATAATGCCGCTGATTCCTTCTATCGCCCAGGTATCCGGCTTATCGCTGAAATTCAGCGCGCCGCGCGGAGTGAGACCCTGTTTTTTGGCATGCCGCCATACCATAACCGAGGCTTCTTCGCGTTCGACCGGCTCATTCGGTGAAAAAGTCGTATCGGAAGTGCCGTTAACGATGCCCGCCTGATAGGCGGCGCGTATATAGGCGGCTGCCCAGTGATCCCGGATATCCTGGAAGGGCGCCGGTCCTCCTTGGTCCTTCAGCTGAAAAGCGACGGAGACGAATTTGGCAAACTGGGCGCGGGTCAGCATCTGTTTCGGACCGTAAATCCCTTCGGAGATTCCGTTCGCTATGCCAAGCGTCTTCAAGTCGCGAATATAAGCGAAATAGGGGCTTGTATCCGGCACGTCTTTGAAATCCGCCGTCGTTGCGCCGACTCCCGTGCACGGCAATGATGCAAGGGCGATCATCACGGAGGTTGCAATCAATAATTTTCTCATCCTGGCTCCTCTCTTACTAAATTTATCCACTTCAATTATAAAAATCGGGCCTGTCCAAAGATATAAGGGGGGTGAAAAAATGATAATTCACTCAGAAATTTTCCTTTCAAATTCCAGCGCGGTTCCCAGCCGCCAAATAAAGAGACCACCGCGGCGGTCTCCGTGAAAGCCTTCCTCCTATACAAGCGGCACTGATGGATAAGATAAGTTATGTACTGAAAGTGTCGTTAAGCTAACAGGCAGGATAATTGAAAATGGTCCTAAAATCCGATGTAAGTCATTCAAACATGCTGTATACTTCGTATACTATTATTTGGAAAATAGTAATTCGGTTGGAGTAGGGCAGCAGGAATGTGTTCAGATGACGTCATAATTTTTACCACCTCTATAGGTTCTTTGGAATAAAATCTGTTGAGAAATGAGGGAGATATGATGGACACAATTTTCGATATTAAGTACGCCTCTCCGACTATACTTGTAACAGGCGGGGCAGGTTTTGTCGGCAGTAATTTTTTAAGGTATATGCTGCCTAGATACCAGTCGTACCATTTTATTAATCTTGATAAATTAACTTACTCAGGAAACTCAAACAACCTGTTAGATATCAATCAATATAAAAATCATTATTTTATCCAAGGGGATATTGGAGATCCAGATTTATTGGATTCCATTATCCGTGATTATAGCATCGATATAATCGTGAATTTCGCAGCAGAGTCTCATGTGGACAGAAGTATTAAAGATCCGGGAATTTTCATCCAAACGAATGTTAACGGAACTCAAGTACTTCTTGATAAGGCGGTAAAACACGGAATTAAATTATTTCTTCAAATCTCGACTGATGAAGTATACGGTTCATTACAGGATGAAGGATTATTTACGGAACTATCACCGCTCGCGCCGAATAACCCTTATTCTGCAAGTAAGGCAAGCGCGGATTTATTAATACGCTCATATAGCAATACCTACGGTCTTCCGTTCAATATAGTCCGTTTTGGCAATACATATGGCCCTTCGCAGCATCCTGAGAAACTGATTCCCATGACGATATTAAATGCATTGAATGATCAGCCGATTCCCATTCACGGTCAAGGAATGAGCATTAGGGATTGGGTCTTTGTTAAGGACAATAATGCGGCTATCAATACTGTGCTTCATTCTGGGAAGAGGGGAGAAATATACAATATTGGATCCGGGGAAGAAAAGAGGACCATTGATGTTGTTCGCTTCATCTTGGAGGTTTTGAATAAACCAAAAGAATTAATCCGGTTCGTTGAGGACCGCCCCGGCCAAGATTATCGTTACGCGAATTATCCGGCGAAAATTATGAACGAGTTGAGATGGAAACCGGCATATCATTTCGAAGAAGGATTACATCTTACGATCGAGTGGAACATGAAAAATAAAGATTGGTGGACACAGAAGGATATTATATCGAATGCTTCTAAGTTTTGAATTTCTAATGCTATGAACATAAAAGGAAGTCCCATTCGGGGACTTCTTTTTTGACTTTATCTCAATCTATGACTATAAAGTGCAGCAAGCTGATCGGTATTAAGAACTGACTTGGTCTCCCGTTCTTCCGCTATAAGCATGTGAATGAGGATGGCTGCCGTTAATTGTCGTATATCCTTCAAATAAGTGGTAGTGCCCCCCTCCTGGAAGGGCAATGGCTGGGCCAGTTGTCCCCTGAATGATGTGGGTATGACCTTGATTCACAGAAGTCACGGTATAATACCCGTGTACATGAGGGACACCGGTAGGAGCAGGAGCGGTCCAATTGGCGTATTGATGGGAGTGTCCATCATTATTGGAAGTCATACCGGCAAAAGAATGGACATGGACAGGTGTACCGTTCCAAGAGGTTATATATAGTTTGTGCGAATGATCGGCATCGTCATCTCCAGAATTCATAACGAGTCCGGTTATCGGAATATTCATATTATGCCCCTTTCTCCAAACATGTAAAGTACGGGATAGTCTATGTGGAGTCATGTTAGTCAGGAAACGGCCAATGCCCATCATAATAAAATAAATGCGGTAATCTTAAACAGAACGATAGCAACGCAGCAGCTGTTGCATTTATAGAAGATCTGAACACAATGGCTCCAGCTGACCGGGCTGGCAGAATAACACATGGAAAGGGTATAATAAATTGGCAGAAGTAAACACTAAAAGGGCTTTCTTGTGTTGAAATAGAAAGCAGATAACTTAACATATCATAATGCCAATGATTTTTGTTTTATGTAAAGAAAACTAAGATACAAAGGAAAAAAAGGAGTTACGATGACAGAGAAAAAAACAGAAACCGGATGGAATTTCGATAATAGTTATGCTCATCTGCCGAAATCATTTTTTAACAGGCAGGGTCCAACCCCTGTAAGCTCACCGAAGTTGATCATTCTTAATAATCCGCTCGCAGCATCCCTGGGGTTGAACGTCCAAGCGCTGCAAAGCAATGATGGCGTGGCAGTGTTTGCTGGCAACCAGGTCCCCGAAGGCGCTTTGCCTCTTGCCCAAGCTTACGCAGGGCATCAATTCGGGCATTTCAACATGTTAGGAGACGGCCGGGCTCTGCTGCTTGGCGAACAGATCACTCCTTTGGGTGAGCGGTTCGATATTCAGCTTAAGGGTTCAGGTAAAACGCCATACTCCCGCCGAGGCGATGGCCGGGCGGCACTTGGGCCGATGCTGCGCGAATATATCATAAGCGAAGCAATGCATGCGCTTGGTATTGCTACCACCCGCAGCTTAGCGGTGGTGACAACCGGTGAGTCCATATTCCGTGAAACCGTGCAACCTGGTGCAATTCTGACCCGCGTGGCTGCCAGCCATCTGCGCGTCGGCACTTTTCAATACGTTTCTAATCGGGGCAATCTTGATGATCTCCGGACTCTGGCTGATTACACATTGCAAAGACATTTTCCAGAAGTTGACGTTGTTGAGAACCGCTATCTTATCCTGCTTCAGGAAGTAATCAAGCGTCAGGCTATGCTGATTGCTAAATGGCAGCTCGTTGGCTTTATTCACGGGGTGATGAACACAGACAACATGACCCTCAGCGGAGAGACTATTGATTATGGTCCTTGCGCCTTTATGGATGCTTATGATCCAGCAACGGTATTCAGTTCCATTGACATTCATGGGCGCTATGCCTATGGCAATCAGCCTAATATTGCAGCGTGGAATCTTGCGAGATTTGCGGAAACGCTATTGCCGCTGCTGCATGTCAATGAGACGCAGGCTGTCAAATTGGCCGAGGATGCGATTTCAGATTTTGCCGAGTTGTATTACCATAATTGGCTTGCGGGAATGAGGGCGAAACTGGGAATCTTTAACGAAGAGCTGCAGGATGAATCTCTTATAGAAGGCCTCCTCAGTATGATGCAGAAGTATCGTGCGGACTACACCAATACATTCCGCGCATTAACTTTTGATACGCTGGAGGATACGGTCCTGTTTGGCACTACGGAATTTGCTCAGTGGCATGAGCAGTGGCAGACGAGACTAGGCAAGCAGCAGGAACCAAAATCCTCCTCGCATCAGTTGATGCGCAGCAGCAATCCCGCGCTGATCCCTCGCAACCACCGGGTAGAAGACGCGCTGGAAGCAGCGGTGAAACAAGGAGACTACAGCGTGATGGAGCGGCTTCTTGATGTTCTTTCGAGCCCCTACGCGCACTCCCCTGAACAGGCTGATTACTCCACGCTGCCTGCGCAATCAACCCATCCTTACCAAACCTTTTGCGGTACTTGATATAAAAGCAGTAGACCAACTAATTGATGAGCAGGCGCTGCGGTGGCCTGCTCATTTTATTATGCTAAAGGGCAAGCTTCAGAAACAAAATGGATCTTCGATACGTTTATAGTTAGGGGTGGTGTTGTGAGACCTATTATTTTCATGTTAACTCTGATAATGATATTAACTGGTTGTAATACAGCATCACAATATTCATTACAGGAAGCTAAAGGGAATGGCGATATCGTAGTTGGCCCAGGCGGGCCGCTAAACACAGAAAAAATAATATCATTCATAAGTAATGTAGATAAAGATCAGGAAAGTAAATTAAGAATAACAAGTTTTACTGACGAAGGGGATCCAATAATTAGCGATCTGCATTTCGATGGTGAGAAAATTCAATACAGTTATGATAGTTCCAGAGATAAGTTCGGGGGTAAAACAAGAGAGAAATCAAAAACCTCTTGTGAAAGGATCGATAAAAGGGAAGTTTCCCGTGAGGGTAAAGCGGAGGGCACTCAATACATACTAACCGGCTGCAGGAAAATCATAGGCGTGCACGAATCGGGCAAAAAAGAAATTTTTGTTCTTTTTGTGGAAAGATAACGGATGAACGGATTATTCAATTATAACAATAGCAATTAGATTTATAAGAAAGAAAAAGTAAGCTCTTAAATCATAGTAAGCGGTTCAAATATTGCCGCCGCACTGATCGGAGTCAGGCAGCAGCTCGATAAACCGCTGGGCTGCCGAAGATAACGGAACGCCGCGCAGCGTAGCGATGCCAATGCTGCGCGCGGGGATGGGCGGATGAACTGGTATTTCGATAAGCTCGCCTGTTGCCAGCTCATCTGCGGCGTATTCACGAATAAGGAAGGCGAGTCCGAAGCCGCTTCGCGCGAATTGGGCAAGTAAATCGATGCTGCCCAGCTCAAGCTCAGGAGCAAGCTTAACGCCATGCGCGTCGGCATACTCGTCAAGGGAACGGCGTGTGCTGCTTCCTTTCTCTAATAGCATCAATGGAAATTGGCTTATATGTTCAAGCTTTAAGACATTGCCGCCAAGCGCGGAATAAGCCCGGCCGCAGGCAAGGATATCCTGCAGCGGCATGCTTACACGAAAGTCCAGCTGTTTGTCTGCCGCAGGCATATGCACAATTCCAAAATCGATTTTACCCTCCTTAAGGAGAGCGATTGTTTCGGGGGAAGTACGATTCGTTACGCGGATGCGAATGTCAGGGTAAGCGGTATGAAACCGTTCCAAATAAGGCATCAAATAATGCTTGCATAGCGTGTCGCTGGCGCCGATGCTGATTTCCCCGCTTTGCAGGCTGTGCATTTCTGCGAGCATTCGCTCGCCCGTCTCCATAAACCGGTATGCCTGTTCGATGTAACGGAACAGCACCTCTCCCTCCGCTGTGAGTTTAACCCCCTTTGCCATGCGGAAAAATAACTGTCCGCCTAATTTGGCCTCTAATTGCTTAATGGTTTGCGTGACGGCAGGCTGTGTAATATATAGCTGCTCTGCGGCGCGCGAAAGGCTGCCTGTCTTGGCTGTCCAATAAAAGACGCGATACCACTCCATATTAATAAGCATACCTATTACCTCACCTTATATTTCATATTAGTAATATCAATTATATTAATGTCATTATTGCCATTATAATGAACGATGTAGAGTGAAAACAAGGTCGGGAGGCGATTGGTTTGACAGTTACCGCAATAGTGGGGGCGAATTGGGGAGATGAAGGAAAGGGTAAAATGACGGACGCGTTAGCCGCAAAATCCTCGTATGTCGTGCGTTATCAAGGCGGTAGCAATGCCGGGCACACGATTATAAACAGCTTTGGGAAATTTGCGCTTCACATGCTGCCTTCGGGCGTTTTTTATCCGCAAATTACGAACGTCATCGGTCCCGGTACGGCCCTGGACATTGATGTGCTGCTGCGGGAGCGGGATGAGCTGTTGGCCAGAGGAGTGCCGGAGCGCGAATTCGCATATCCGAACGGGCTCAGGTTGTGCTGTCCATTCATCGTTTGTTCGATGAGCTGGAGGAGGAGCGGCTTGGAGCAAACAGCTTCGGATCAACGAAGCGGGGGATCGCTCCGTTTTATGCGGATAAATATGCGAAGCTAGGCATTCAGGTTGCGGATTTGTACGATGAAGAGCGACTGCTGCAGCGACTAGAGCAATCACTGGCTGCCAAAAATGTGCTGCTTGAGCAGCTGTATAACCGCAAGCCAATAGACGCGCGCGGGCTTCTGCCTGAGCTGCTTGACCAGGCCGTGAAGATCCGTCCTTTCGTATGCGATACGAGCAAGCTCCTTCATGACGCTTACCTGCGCGGAGAGCCGATTTTGCTGGAGGGACAGCTTGGGGCGCTTCGTGATCCGGATCACGGCATCTATCCTTATTCGACTTCATCTTCAACGCTGGCAGGCTTTGCGCCGGTTGGTGCGGGACTGCCGCCCTACGCGATTACGCGAATCATTGCGGTAGTAAAGGCGTATTCCAGCTGTGTGGGAGCGGGGCCGTTCGTTAGCGAGCTGACAGTTGCGGAAGCCGACAAGCTGCGCCGATTAGGCGGCGATGCAGGAGAGTTTGGCGCAACGACCGGACGGCCGCGACGGATGGGCTGGTTTGATGCGGTAGCTACCCGCTATGGCTGCATGATTCAAGGCGCTACGGAGGCAGCGCTAACCAATCTCGATGTACTCGGTTATTTAGAGGAAATACCAGTATGCGTAGGTTATGAGCTGGACGGACAAATCGTGAAGGACTCTTATCCGGTTACGGCAAAGCTTGATTCGGCAAAGCCGATATTGGAGCGGCTGCCGGGCTGGCACTGCGATATTTCGCAGGTGCGCGTATTTGAGCAATTGCCGGAAGCGGCGCAGCAATATGTCCGGTTTGTGGAAGAGGCAATCGGCGTGAGGGTCGCAAGCGTATCGGTAGGGCCAAGCCGCGAGCAGCTCATAAAGCGATAAACGCGGGCAGGCAAAGAAAAAAAAGCAGTGTCCGGGCATTCAGGATGCTGCTTGTTCTCTCCACCCTATTGTTTTAACCGAATAGAAGTTTTTCTTTACAGCGAAAATAAATAATAAACTTGGGCTTGCCAAAACTAATGCCATTAGTTTATTATAAAACTAATGGCATTAGTTTTTAGTTGAGGGGGCCGATTGGGATGAGAATGATTCGTGAAAAAACGGTTGTGCAGCTGACATATTTGCCGAATGTGTTTCCGGTAAATTGCTATTTGGTTGAGGAGGAAGAAAGCTTGACGCTGGTGGATGCCGCGCTTCCTAATAATGTTAAAGCTATCCTGCAAGCGGCTGATCAAATAGGTAAACCGATTAACCGGATTGTACTGACGCATGCTCATGACGACCATATCGGCGCCCTCGACGGATTAAAGGAGCAGCTTCCTGCCGCGCAGGTGTTCATATCCAAAAGAGACGCAAGATTGCTTGCGGGTGATCGATCTCTGGACCCTAATGAACCAGGCGGTCCGATTCGCGGCGGCGTGCCGAAGAAGATTCGTACGAAGCCTGACATTCTGCTGAAGGACGGCGATCGCATCGGTTCTTTGCTCGCGGTAGCCGCGCCGGGTCATACGCCCGGTTCGATGGCATTCCTTGACATGCGGAACGATATTTTAATCGTTGGAGATGCGTTCCAAACCCGCGCAGGCGTTGCGGTCTCCGGACAGCTGAAGCTGTTGTTTCCTTTTCCCGCCATGGCTACCTGGGATAAACGAACGAGTCTCGAATCGGCGCGCCGACTGAGAGAATTGAAGCCTTCACTGCTCGCTGCCGGTCATGGCAATATGGTGTTTCAGCCGAAGCGGCTGATTGATAAAGCAATTAATGAGGCGGAGCGGTCCTTGGCAAAATAGAAGTAAAAGGGGGATTTCTCCATGTCACCAAGACGGGGGCTTGATTTGCTTACGATCGTGGAAGCGGCAGCTGCCATCGCAGATGAGCACGGTATACAAGAAGTAACGCTGGCATCGCTGGCGCAGAAGCTTGGCGTTCGTTCTCCTTCCTTATATAACCATGTGAACGGATTGAATGGGTTGCGCAATCAGCTTGCCATTTACGGGCTGAAGAAGCTGACTGCTGCAATTAATATGGCTTTAATAGATAAAAGGGGCGATGAGGCGATACACGCCATTTCCTCCGCATACATCGCATTTGCAAGGATGCATCCGGGTTTATATGAACTAACCTTGCGCTCGCCGGACGCGGGTGATGCAGAATACGCGGCAGCCGGGCAGTTCCTGGTCGATCTGTTGGTGAATACGCTCAGCTATTATAAGCTGGACCGCGATAAGGCCATTCATCATGTGCGGGGATTACGCAGCTTCTTGCATGGATTTGCTTCCATCGAGCAGAAGGGCGGTTTTGGGATGCCTCAGGCCGTCGATGAAAGCCTGAAACTCGTAATCCAAACCTATTTGAACGGACTTCGCCAGCCCTAATCAAAGTTAAAAGAAGCTGACCCCTGATGCTTACATGGCTAATTGACGGGGATGTGCAAGAGTAGGTCTATTTTCTAGACTTATTTTGGTGAATCGAGTAAGTTTGAGGGGAATAGATCTAGATATTAAATCTATTTTCATTGGAGCAAAGGCTTAAACGGCAAATTAGCCGGGATGCGCAAAAGTAGGTCTGTTTTCTAGACTTATTTTGGTGAATCGAGCAAATCTGATGAAAATAGTTCTACATATTAGATCTATTTTCGCAGGAACGATGTATAGATAGCTAGTTGATGAGGATAAGCGCTGCAATTCAAGGACGCTATGAGGGTGAACTTATTCGCCATACAGGAAGGGGCAGCTCTTTAAGGCTTATGACCTTGAAGAACTGCCCCTTTCTGCCTATTAGTATGCTTGTTGGATCAATGCGGCAGCGCCGATCAGTCCCGCATCCTGCTGCAGCAGTGCGGGAACGATAGCGGTTTGTCTGCCCGACGGGTTAAGCGCATTTTTGGAAACGTAGTCTCTTACGGCTGCAAAAAGCGGCTCGCCTACCTGCGAAACGCCGCCGCCGATTACGATTTTGTTCGGATCCAATATATTGATGAGCGAAACGCAGCCCATGCCGATCGAAGCAAATACGCGGTTAACGAGCTCTGACATTTGCGGATCGCCTTGCACGGCCAGTTCGAACGCTTCCTTGGATGTAACTTCACGGCCAAGCAGTTCCGTCGCTTGACGGGCAACGGATGTACCGGAGGCAACTGCCTCCCATGGCGTACCGGCTTGATCCACGAGCATAAAGCCCGCGTCACCGGCATTGCCTGTTGATCCGGTAAGCAGCCTTCCGTGCATAAAGATGCCGGCGCCAATGCCCGTACTTATCGTAATGAAGATGAAATGCTCGGAATCCTTCGCAGCGCCGATCCATTTCTCGGCGAGCGCAGCTGCCGTAGCGTCATTCTCCATCTTAATAGGCAGAGGCAGATGCGCTTTAAGCGCGTCTACGACAGGGAAGCCCCACCAGCTTTTTAAATTAGGAGGGCAGGTTAGCTCTCCTTTTTGCGTATTGAGCGGGCCGGGCGCGCCTACGCCGACTCCCTTCAATGTCTCAAGCGATAGCCCGTTCTGCTCAGCCAGCTGCTTTACCGCGTCGGCGACCCGCGCAAGCATCTCGGCCGGCGCGACCGTGAGGTCGGTTTTTAACGAGCCTTTAGCAATAACGTCTCCTTGTTCATTTACGAAGCCAAATGCTATTTTTGTTCCGCCAATATCAATTCCTATTGCTATACTCACGCAGCACCCTCCAATGATATGAAAAATAACTGAAACTGTTCGAGAAAAAGTCTATCACACTCGCGTAATATTAGGAAGAACAGAGCAGAAAAGCGCGCAGCGGAAGCGGCAGCTTTTACCTTTAACTAATTCTGTACAAAAAGAGAGGAGTGTAGTAATATCCTATCGAATAGTGCTAGAGAGAGGATCCTTTGCGGCGCAAGGGGTCCTCTGGGCTTTACATCCGGGCGAAGAGAAGAAGGTTAATTATCCGATGGAATCCGAGGTCAAAGCAAGTCAACGCATATTGAAATTTGGGATGCCGATGACCGCAAACGTATGGCGAAACGCCCGCATTGATGTTGGGGCATCCTGTCTGTTCAGCTTATTTAATGTTGTTTTGAACCAGTTCTACGTCGCATTCGCAATTCAACAGGGCGCAAGCAATTTTCAAGTCGGATTATTGTCGGCTGCACCCGCAGTCGGCTTACTGTTTTCACCCTTCTGGGCGACCTGGATCGAGAAAGCAAACAATCCGAGACCGTTCGTCATCATTCCCAATGCGATCGGTAGATTGCTCTTGCTGCTGCCTGCCTTATTCGCAAATCCATCGGTATATGTTGCCGCTGCGCTCGCGTTTCAACTATTGATGGGCATTCAAGCTCCTGCCTATGCGGCGCTTATATCGCGGATGTATCCGGCTGATTTGAGAGGAAGACTCATGGGCTACGTGCGGATGGCGATGGGGGTCATCATGATTCCGCTCGCTTACTTCGTAGGTAGCTGGTCGGATGCCTTTGGTCCGTCTGGGCCTTTAATCGCAGCTTCTCTTGCAGGTATGCTGTCTATTGGATTATTTAATACGTTGAAGCTGCCAAAGCAGACGGTAGAGGTGAAGCCCGCTGCTCTGAAAAAGGGAAGCCGGTTTCCGCTGCAGGAGCAGTGGAAGCTCATTAAAGAAAATCGGACGCTTGCTGTTTTTCTTGCGGCTACTACGTTCGCAGGCTTCGGCAATATGCTTGCCAATCCGCTCTATCAGATTATTCAAGTTGATGTGTTGGAGCTGTCAAACGTACAGATTGGATATGCCCGCGTCGCTTATTTTACAGCCTTGCTTCTTACCTTCTGGATAGCGGGCTGGATGATCGATCGGATCCATATTAAATATACGCTGCTATGCGGCATTGCTGCTTATGCTGTAGTGCCGATGCTGTATGGGATTTGGGGAAGCTATGCTGCGGTCATAACCGGAAATGCGATTCAAGGGATCGGGGAAGCGATTTGGGATATCGGTATTTTAGCATTTGTGTTCCGGTTGGCGCCCGGCCGCGAAGCGATGGTGTTCGGCTTGCATTTGATGCTATTCGGATTCCGCGGTACGCTCGGTCCGCTCCTCAGCGCATCGCTGTCTACTAGCGTATCCTTATCGGTACTGCTTATCATCGCTTCGATTTGCGGCTGGATCGGAACGCTTCTGTTTTTATCGGGCAATTGGAAACGACGGAGGCTCACCCCGCAAAGTTAATCTCTTACTCAGTTCTCGTTCATCTCTCGTTCATATTCGAATGCTAGAATTCATTATTAACATAAGGAATTCAAATTAGGAGATGAACGATATGAACAAATGGAAAGTGATGCTTAGCGCGGTAGTTATCGCTGCTGCTCTAGCAGGATGCGGAGCGCAGGAAGAACAGACGCAGGCTGAAACGCAGGCAGGCGGGCAGGAAGAAGTGCAGCAAAATGGAACGAACGGCAGTGCTCAGCAGGGCGATGCCGGATCGGGCATGAGACAAATGGGCGCTCAAGCGGATTTGATGGGAAAAGTGAAATCGATTGATGGACAAACGATAACGCTCTACAAATCTGCGGTGCCGACGGGGCAAGGCGGTCCCCCGCAGGGAGACGGTACCGGCGAAATGCCAGCGGATGGGGAAGGACAGCAGCCGCCAGCTGGAGATGGAACAGCTCCAGAAGGTGGCGGACGAATGAATAGGGGAGCGATGTTTTCGGACGAAACGGTAGATATTAAAGTGACCGCCGCGACGAAAATCGTCTCCATGACCTTCGAGAACGAACAAATGGTAGAAAAGGAAGTCGCATTAGCTGATCTGAAGGCTGATGATATCTTGTCCGTTATGCTAAAAGACGATACGCAGGAGGCCGAGTCGATTACGATTCGTACCGGCGGCTTCGGAGGCGGTGGCGGTGGCGGCAGACCGCCTCAGCAGCAAGATCAGCAGGCAGCAGCAGCGCAATAAGCGCAAGAATCCGCGATAAATAATTGGCTTGAATAGAAGGAGATGCACGAGCCCGTGCATCTCCTTTTTTTTGTTGTCTGAAAGAAGTCTGGATTGCTATACCCCCGCAAATTGGTATTCCAATCCGAAACTAGTTTATTAACGGCAGGAAGGAGTGGAACGTGAATAATTCAAAAGCGGTAACACTTATAAGCCGGATCTATCAACGTCAACTTCCACTGTTTGACTCTGAAGAGATGGCTAAAGAAGCGATTGACGACATCGATATTTTTCAAGTCGCTCCCCAAGTTTATTATTTGTTGAAGAGCGGCGGACTTTTAGAAGCCGTACCTTCTGAGCACCTAAACGAGCTAAAAGAGGGTGTAGATGCTGTTTTGTTCCAAAATATGCTGATCCGCTCCGAAATGTACAAGCTTCTTGACGCTTTCGAGCGTGCGGGAATTAGGGTTATCGTGCTGAAAGGCATTCGTTTGTCTGAACGGTTTTTCGGCCATTTCTCGGGCAGAGGGACATCGGATATCGATCTGCTCGTACATCCTGCAGACTTGGATAAGGCGGTTTCTCTTTTGGAGAGCCACGCATTTATCCGGTATGAAGAAGACGATGAGGATCATTTCCATATGTTGTTGAACAAATTTTATGCTAACGAGGATTTCCCGCTGCTTGGGGTGGAGCTTCATTGGAACATTTTGAGGGAGCATGTCTCGGATACGGATATGAGCGGCTTATGGCGGGAAGCGGAGCCGATTTCCCCTTATCAATTTGTGAAGGAGCTTTCGATCAAGGATACCTTTTACTACCTATGCCTTCACGGCTATAAACATAATATGTTTTCGCTTAAGTATGTTATTGATATTTTACATGTCTTGCGGTGCTGCAGCGCAGAAATCGACTACGGTATTCTCTTTGAACAGGCAAAGGGGGACGGAAATTATGCCAAGGTGCTGATCGCGCTGACGATTGTTTATGACTTATTTCCCGAGCTGCAGGAGATCAAGCCGCTGACTGTACGGAGACGCTGGCCGCTCTGGAATATCGAATTGATGCGCAATGCCCAGAACGGTCGAAAAAACTGGCGGCTTTACGGCTTCCATCTGTTTTCGGCATTCGTCGCCTATGATTCGGCCAGACAACAGTGGGCGCATCTGCGTTATTTGCTGCTTCCGCCGAGAGAGTATGCCTTGGACCAATTGAAGTATGGCAGTAAACCCGCAGCTTCGGATTCAAATGAGCCGATAACCAAAATCTATGCCAGAATCTATAAGCGACGACTGCAGTTTTGGCTGCGTACCCTACGCTCCAAACGAAATGAGAAAAGTTAATTTGAACAGTCCCGGTATTGCGACTCGGGAAGCAGGGATTCAAATTTTTATAGTAAAATCTAACTAAATTTTAGTAAAAATGTTGACGGATAGTAGAAACTTGCATAAGTTTTTGGAGAGGAGGTGAACGCAATGAAAAAGTATGAAGCTCCAAAAGTACTTATGCAGCAAACTGTCGAATTTGGTACAGCAAGACCAAGCGATAAAATCGGCGGCTACGAATGGTGTCAGAAACGTAACTTTAAACCTAGATTCTGCAGACATTATATCGGTGGCTAAGTAGAAAGCGTGATAGATTTTTTTTGGGAAGGGGAGCGGGCGAACGAGTTTGCTCCCTTTTCTTCTCTAGAAACTTCTGAAGAACGGGCGGTGCAGGATGACGTACACATTGCATACACAGGTCGGAAAGAGTTCGATTGTTTTTCAAATTCAAACCACCTTTTTATATACAGAATTGACCGCAAGATTTCGTTCTTTGGAACCATGCCCTAATCATAAAGAGCCTGACATGAAAGTGGAGGTCTACGACTTCTACGGAAAACCGTATGATGACGGTCCGGTCGAGATGGAGGACATCGGCGGAGAATATGTTTATACCCGCTCGGATTATAAGCTGGTTGCAACACCGGATTACAGCATGGCTAAAATCTATGTTCACGACGATCTGGCGCTCAAGCACGCATTAATCAATCTCTACAGTGCCTGGCTGATCCATCGGCGCGAAGGGCTGCTCATTCATTCTTCCTGCGTGGTAGAAAATAATCGCGCTTGGATGTTTGCCGGTCCATCCGGAGCGGGCAAGTCGACGGTGGCCGATCTTTCCGTTCCGCGTCCGATTCTCTCCGATGAGGCAACACTTCTGCTATTCGAGCCGGATGGCTCGATCACGGTCCATGACTCCCCGTTCCGCAGCGAAATGGAAGAAGCATGCGAGTTGCCAAGCAGTTCCTTGGCAGGTATCCATTTTTTGATCCAATCGCAAAATGTACAACGGGTTGGTATCCGTAAGGGCGATGCGCTGATTAAGCTGATTGATAAAGTTTTTTATTGGGAGCATAACAAGCTGGAAACGGCTAAGCTGATCAAGCTGTGCAAGCAGGCGGTAGAAGCCGTACCCGCTTACGAGCTGTATTTTCAGAAAAATGATACTTTTTGGGGAGTGATCTCATGACGATTCTGGCAAACCAGAAGCTGCTAAGACAGGAAAATATCGAGACGGCGGAACTGGACGGCGAGTGGCTGCTGCTGAATATCGAGACCCACGGCATCACGAAGGTGAACGAGCTTGGAGGCTACATTTGGTCGATCCTTCCTGACTATCCGACGGTTGCAGAGCTGGCCGGAAAAATCCATTCCGAGTATGGCGTTGAGCTGGAAACGGTTAAAGCTGATGTGCAGGCATTTGTTCAGATGCTGCTGGAGGCCGGTTTGTTAAGAAATGAATGAATTGGTCCCTGTCCTATCAGCGGCAATCGAGCGTACCGGCAAAATCGAGCTGCCCTCATCGGGTATCAGCATGTATCCTTTGATTAAAGAAGGCAACATCAGCACCTTTATGACTGTGCGGCGGGAAGATCTGAAGGTTGGCGATATATGCTTATTCGTTACGGAACAGGGATTGTTGACAGGTCACAGGCTGTATGCGGTGAAAAAGGATGTCCTTCAGGAATGGTTCATCTTTAAGGGGGATACGTGCTTTGAGCCGGATGATCCCGTTCCGTTCTCAAGCATTATCGGACGATGGGCGGGCGTTCGCCGCAACAGCCGTTTTGTACCCGCGAATCATTGGGAGTCCAAGCTGCTTGCGGCTCTGGCCAAGTATGTGCCCAAATGGTACAAAGTGACTCGTTGGTACGCAGAAAGAAAACTGCGTTAAACGCAACGGCCGCAGAGTGATTTTGACAAAGGAGTATTTTGACGTGAAAACGGAGAACTCGAAGTGGGAAGCTGGTAAGCCTGTTAATGTTAGTACATTCGAGCAGCAGGGTTCGGAGAATCCATGGCTCCGTCTAAGGGCGGATGTGGACAGCAGTATACGAAGATTTCGGCTATACGATGTCGTCTTTAAAACTTCGATGTTGGAAGTGGTGGACGAGCATGGGAAAACGATGATGACCTTACGTAAGGAAAAAATGATCGATGTATCCGTTCGTGAAGTTCTCGGCGGAGCATCGTTTTTTATTATAACCGGTGATGGTGAAATAGAAGCTGCTGCATTTTCACTGCCGTACATTGAGTCTTTCCGGCAGGCATTGCCTGCAATTAAAAATTGGCTGGCAGAAGAGGAAGCCGCAGGCGGTGCTGCCGACCATAGTGCCGAAAAAAATAAGGAAGTGAAAAGAGGCGAGAAACGCGGCGAACAGGCCTCTTCCGGTAAAAGCAAACGTGAAGGAATCAGCAGCAAATGGTCCATGCTTCAAAGGCTGGCAGCTTATTGTACCCCTTATCGGCGTCCCATGCTGGTAAGCGCATTACTGCTGGCTATATCCGTATTTATTGAAGTGATCCCCCCTTATTTGATCAAAATGATTGTGGATGAAGTGACCAAATCATCCGGAAGCACGGCTGTTCTGTTTGGCTTGGCAAGCAGTTTAGCCCTTGTACAGGTGATATCTGCAGGCATGCAAGTCATCCGCAGCTACTTGGGCGTTCGGATAGGCGGGAATCTGATAGGGGCGATCCGCCGGGACATGTTCGGCGCTTTGATGAAGCTTTCGATGCGATTTTTCGATCATCGCCAGGTCTCGCAATTTATCGGACGGATCCAGGACGATACCGAAGAGCTGAAAGAGTTTCTGACGAACGGCATCGTTTATCTGGTTACGCAGCTGCTGCTCGCCGTATTTATCTTGTTTATGTTGTTTCATCTGAATTGGAAGCTGGCTGCGATGATTCTAATCCCGACTCCGCTGCTCGCAGCGGGATTCTATTGGTTGTGGAAAAGGCTTAGCTCGATGTGGTACTCGCAGTGGCAGTCCGCTTTACATGTGAATAATGTGATTGGCGAAGCACTTCAGGGCATTCGGGTCATTAAAGCCTTTGCTCAGGAGAAGGCCGAGAAAAACCGATTCGACAGGGTGAATGATCAGTGGATCAACCGGACGATTTCTTTCGGTAATCTTTGGCTTGGCGTATCTCCGATTTTTACGGTGTTAACCGCTGCGTTCGGCATCGCTGTCTGGTACTTGGGAGGACGCTCGGTCATGTCCGGCACCATGTCCATTGGTACATTGACCGCCTTTACAACCTATTTGCTCATGTTTTTCGGACCTGTCCAAGCCTCTGGGCAGCTATTAAGCTGGTTAAACCGGTCGCTTGGCTCGGCCGAACGCATTATCGAAATCATCGATGCCAAGATCGATGTCCCTGACAAACCGGATGCGGTTGAGCTTTCTTCCGTAGCTGGCGAGATCCGCTTTCACGGTGTACGGTACGGGTATGAAGTGGACCGCCCGGTGCTGAAAGATATCGGCCTCACCATCCGCCCCGGTGAAATGATCGGATTGGTTGGACGCTCGGGTGCAGGGAAAACAACTCTCATCAATATGATCTGCCGGTTTTATGATCCGAATGCCGGGAGCGTTGAGCTTGACGGGTACGACTTGAGAGATATCCGGCAGGAGAGCCTCCGGAAGCATATTGGCGTCGTGCTGCAGGAAACATTTTTGTTTGACGGTACGATAGCCCAGAACATAGCCTATGGCTGTCCCGATGCTTTGCCGGAAGCCATTATCGAGGCTGCCCATGCTGCGAATGCCCATGATTTTATTTGCCGTCTGCCGGAGGGTTATGATACACGCGTCGGGGAACGCGGACACCGCTTATCAGGCGGGGAAAAACAGCGTATTGCAATTGCAAGAGCTTTACTGCTCGATCCGGCGATTCTGATTTTGGACGAAGCGACGTCATCTGTTGATACGGAGACAGAGCGGCTTATTCAAGAAGCGCTAAGCCGCTTAATTCAAGGGAGAACTACAATCGCGATTGCCCACCGTCTTTCCACGCTTCGTCATGCAGACCGGCTTGTTGTCCTCGACCAAGGCCGTATTGCGGAAATAGGGACGCATGATGAGCTTTACGCGAAACAAACGCATTACTATCGTTTGGTCGAATCGCAGAAACAAATGATAAAAATGCCATCGGAGGTCGGATGAGATGAACGCAGTACACTTTTTGAACCGGTCTGAGTTAAACGATATACGTCTGTTCCGGACTCTTGATGGTATTTTACATTTGGTGCTGGAAGGAAAGTGTTTTGCCCGTGTGAAACTTGTTCGCAGTTTTCCCTATACGATGCCTGACAGATTCATCTCGGTACGCTCGGCCGACGGGGCTGAAATTGTTATGATTCAGGATGTGAATTTTCTGGCGGAAGAAAGCTTACAGATTGTACGGGAGGAGCTTCACCGGACATATATGATTCCTATCGTCAAGCAAATCCTGTCCGTGAGAAGAAGAGGAGCCGGGTGGCATTGGCAGGTAGATACGAACTATGGACCGGCGAGCTTGGTTATGGACAACCTTCATGATAATATCCATGCTGTAACGGATAGCCGCTGGATGGTAACGGATAATGAAGGGCGCCGTTTCGAGCTGTCCGATCCTGATCGAATGGATGCCCGCAGCCGTGAATTATGGAAGAAGTTGAATTGAAAGATGTTTTCCATCGTTCGGATTTGTTATTCTGAGAGTCCTAAATGAGCCATATAATGGAATCGACTGGATTAATAAAGGAGTGACTTTGTTGTCTAAGAGAATCCTGATTTTGGCAGGCGATGCCGTAGAAGTTCTAGAAGTGTATTACTCGTACTATCGGATGCTGGAAGAAGGTTATCAGGCCGTCATTGCGTCACCGGTACGAAAAATACTGCGAACTGTCGTTCATGATTTTGAGGGATGGGATACATACACTGAAAAACTCGGCTATCAGCTTGGATCGCATCTCTCGTTTAGCGAAGTTATTCCTGAAGAGTACGACGCTCTTATCATACCGGGCGGGAGAGCCCCAGAATATATCCGGTTGGATAGGCATATCCCGAGAATCGTCAGTCATTTTTTCGATACGGGTAAACCTGTCGGCGTGATATGCCATGGGGTGCTCGTTTTGAAAGCGTTGAAGAATAAGAGCTATTTTACAGGCCGGACGATGACCACCTATCCAACCCTCCGTTTCGATGTGGAAGATTTGGGTGCGATCTATACGAACCAAACGCCATATGTGGATGGAAATATTGTATCTGTACAACTATGGTCGGATCTTTCCGGTTTCATGAGAGAGTTTCTTAAGCTCGTGCGAAAATAATTCTTTTCAATTCGGCTAAGCGGCCGTACTGGCGCTGGATAAAGCATCGCGTCAGTACGAAACGTAAACTTGAATATCCTGATCGTAATTGCCGAACTGCTTGCCGAACATACTTAGACCGCCGCTATGAGTAGCTGTTTCGGGAGCGCTTATTCGGAATCTGATATCTTCCCCATAACTGATGAGCAGTTCCTTAATCGTTCGGTCAGACATTCGAATGCCGTCGATGTAAGCGCCCTCCGAATCGACAGTTATTTGCTTGAGTAAGCCATGCTGCGTTCCAAGATCCCACCATGCAGGAGTATAAACGCCCCGGAGCGCTCCAAAATCGCCAGGACAGGTCCAAACGCCTAAGCAAACGTCATTGATATAGAAGGAAAGGTCGGAAGGCCAATTTTCGTTATAGTGCGGTGCTTCTGAGCAAATTTCGAGCGAAATGGAAATGCTGCGGGCGCTCTGTTTGCCGACTAAGTAGTTAGGGATACGATATTCGATATAGCCGTTGCCGAACCAGAGATGGCATGCCTTCACACGTTCGGGATCAGAGAAATAGCGGGGATCGTCGACCATGCCGATAATTTTGGCATCGGAGGCAAGGCCGCAAGTCGGCTTTACTTCGTAGGCGGAGTATTGCCCGATCGGAATGGATACGGCATATCGATTTTGATCGGTCTGCTCCTTGGCCCGGAACTGCAGCGTTGCCGAATCGAGCGACAGATGGCATATTTTTTGGCGGCCTCTCGTACTCGGTACGCTCTCTGTCGTAATAATCGAAGCCTCTTCGAGCTTCTGAATATGTTTGGTAACGATAGCTGACGAGATGCTAAGCGCTTCCGCTAATTCCTTAATATTCATTGGCTTATGATTCAATAGTTCGATTATTTTTACTCTTGTGTCTGAAGCAAAGCACTCAAGAAATTTTAAATTATGGCTATTAACTTCGATGTTCATGGAAAGCGCCTCATTTCGTCTATTTGCCCTTATTATATAATCTAAAAGTTAAGCACACAACTTGGAAGTTTACTAATAGAATGACATAAATAAAAATGGGGTGTCCCGTAAGACCTGTATAGGCCTTTTGGGACACCCCATTTTTATTAATAGAAGTTCGATTTATGGAAAGGCTCGATTAGTAAAGAGAAATGGTTAGAGTGTCGCGCTCGAAATAGGAATGAAGCGTAGCTTCACTGCCTACAATCTCCACGCTAATTAACGACTTGATACAAGTTTTCAATGCGTTTTTGCCTGTTGTCAGCTTGCGGTTCAGTACAGCGGAAAGCTTTTCAATAGCTTGCTTATTCGTATCGGTTAAATAGACTGGTATCGTTTTATTTTGGAACATCAGTATTGTTTTCATGGTAAAGACCTCCATCCCGCGAAGGATTTTTTTTATATTGTAACTGACAATTATTAAATAATTCTTAAAATTCGGTGAGTATTTGGTTACAAAGCTGTAACTTTTGGCAAAAAGTCAGCTAAATACAGCGTTTTTGCTTATTATGGACGGCGTTCTAACGTTTCAAGCTGTTTTTTGCGGAACTGCGAAGGTGTACATTTCATCATTTTGCGAAATACTTTAACGAAGTAACTAATATGATCGAAGCCTACATCAAGCGCTACCGCCGATACTTTGAGCTCGGACCGCAGCAGAAGCTCCGCTGCTTGCCTGATCCGGTAGGCATTCAAGTACTCGATTGGCGTTTGTCTGGTCATCGCTTTGAAGAAGCGGCAAAATTGTCCTTCGCTCATCGGAATTTGATCGGCGATTTCTGAGATCCGTATGGGACGGTGGAAATTTTGCTGCATATAGACGATAGCTGTCTTCAGCCTGTCAATCTTCGTCGTGTCGGCGGTACTCGCCTCGCTGCGGTTGCAGAAGCAGCCTTCCGCTGCGATTTCATGAAGCATTAAGTAGAAGTGTCCCTTCACGGCTGTTTCAAGACCGGGCGTCTGACGTTCACAGGCGTTCATGATGCTTTGCAAATGACACAGCAGAGCGCGTTCCCAATCTGTGTTCGGCCGGATATGTCTCGGAAACGTTCGTTTCTTATCTTGAAGCGGCGAGATAAAGCGTTCTTGCACGGCATCATAGCTCGCGCTGGCAAGCAGGTGAGTGTCGAACACAATTGCACAAAATGAGCATGCCTTATCGCCAAGTGCATGTCCGGCATGAATATCGCCGCCGTCTATAAATACGGCCTCGCCCGCACAAACGGGAAAATATTCGGTATCCACCTGAAACAGCACTTCACCGGACAGCACATAAAAAAATTCGGCCTCTGCATGCCAGTGGCAATCAAGAACGGGGACGCCAGCCTCATGATGCTCAATCCAATAGGCTGCAAGCGGGAACATGTTGTCGCCGTGCAGACGGTCTTCCTTCAATGAATGACGAGTCGTTTGATCCATTTTGCAAGGGCCTCCTGCGTCTGATTCGAGATGATTGGCTTACTTAGAGGCTTATCGTCAGAATAGTGCTATAGATGAGCATGATTATGTTAGATTCATACGATTAAGTATCAGTATAATGCAATTATGTAGGAATGCAAATAAAACATAACAGGAAGGTTGGTTCAGTCCATGAAATTTACAGACGGCAACTGGCTCATTCGTGATGAATACAAAGTATTAGGAGCTGTACAGGTACATGATTTCGAGCAAAATGATGGCAAGCTGACGGCATACGCATCTCCGCAGCCAATCGTAACGCGCTCAAATATGCTTGATACGATGCTATTAACGGTTCATTTTCATTCTCCGCTGCCAGGTATTATCGGTGTGAAGCTCGTGCATCATGCGGGTGCCCAGGAACGCGGTCCGGTATTTGAGCTTTCCTCGCAAACCGGTGATCACGTCGTTATTGAAGAAAATGAAAAAGAAGCCGTTCTAACAAGCGGCAATCTTAGCGTGCATATCCGCAAAGGCCCGGTTTGGGCAGTAGATTTCTACCGGGACAGCGAGCGCATTACCGGCAGCACGCAAAAATCGATGGCTTACATTAAAGAAAATAACGGCAATACCTTCATGCGCGAAGAGCTGGATGTAGGCGTTGGCGAATGGGTTTACGGCCTTGGCGAGCGCTTTACGCCATTCGTAAGAAACGGACAAGTCGTTGATCTATGGAACAAAGACGGAGGCACAAGCTCCGAGCAAGCGTACAAAAACGTTCCTTTCTATATTACGAATAAAGGTTACGGCGTATTCGTCAATCACCCGGAGCTTGTATCGTTCGAGATCGCTTCGGAGAAAGTGAAAAAGGTGCAATTTTGCGTTGCGGGCGAATCACTCGAATATTTTATAATCGACGGACCAAGCATGAAGGAAGTGCTTAACAAATATACCGATTTGACAGGCAAGCCTTCACTGCCGCCGGCATGGACTTTCGGACTTTGGCTCACAACATCGTTTACTACCAATTATGATGAAGCAACGGTTAATTCCTTCGTTGACGGTATGGCTGAGCGCGACCTGCCGCTGCATGTATTCCACTTCGACTGCTTCTGGATGCGCGAGTTCCACTGGACGGACTTCAAGTGGGATGAACGGGTATTCCCGGATCCGGTCGGCATGCTGTCGCGTTTGAAGGAAAAAGGGCTTAAAATTTGCGTATGGATTAATCCTTATATCGCTCAGCGCTCACGCTTATTCGAGGAAGGCAAGCAAAACGGCTATTTGGTGAAGCGGCCAAACGGCAGTGTATGGCAATGGGATTTATGGCAGCCGGGCATGGCGCTCGTCGATTTCACGAACCCGGCGGCATGCGAATGGTATGCCGGCTACTTGCGCGAGCTTGTAGACATGGGCGTCGACAGCTTTAAAACAGACTTCGGCGAGCGTATCCCGACGGATGTTGCTTACTTCGACGGTTCCGATCCGATGAAGATGCATAATTATTACACGCAGCTTTACAATAAAGTAGTGTTTGAAGTGCTCGAAGAGAAGCTTGGCAAAAACGAAGCAGCCTTGTTCGCGCGTTCGGCTACGGCTGGCGGCCAAAAGTTTCCGGTTCACTGGGGCGGCGACTGTTACGCGGATTATGAGTCGATGGCAGAAAGCTTGCGCGGCGGCTTGTCGCTCGGCATTTCAGGCTTTGGCTTCTGGAGTCACGACATTGGCGGGTTTGAGAATACAGCGCCTGAGCATGTATTCAAGCGTTGGCTGGCATTCGGCTTGTTGTCCAGCCACAGCCGCCTTCACGGAAGCAAATCGTACCGGGTGCCTTGGGCATACGATACGGAAGCGGTTGATGTGACTCGCTTCTTTACGAAGCTGAAGTGCCGTATCATGCCTTACTTGTTCAACACGGCAGTTCAAGCGACCGAGCTGGGCTTGCCTTCGATGCGCGCCATGGTTCTTGAATTTCCGGAAGATCCGACAAGTGAAATTCTTGATCGTCAATATATGCTGGGCGACTCTTTGCTCGTAGCTCCTATTTTTAACGAGCAAGGCAATGTCACTTATTATTTGCCTGCAGGCAAATGGACGCATCTGTTGTCCAGCGAAATCGTCCAGGGCGGCTCATGGCGCAAAGAGAAGTATGATTTCTTCAGTCTTCCTTTATTCGTACGTCCAAACTCGATTATTGCGCTTGGAGCAAATGAAGTTCGTCCGGATTACGACTATGCGGATGGCGTAATGCTTGAGCTTCATAACTTGGAAGACGGTAAATCCGCAGAAACGACAGTTCGCGATGTAAAAGGCGCTGCGGAGCTGACGGTATCTGCAAACCGCCAAGGCAGCTCGATTTTGGTTAAAGTTAACGGAAGCGGCAAACCATTTTCGTTCGCACTGAAGGGTCTTGGAGACATCGTTTCTATAGAAGGAGTGCAAGCGCAAGTAAGCGGCAGCGTTGCACAGCTTTCATCCGGATCGAAGCAGCTGGAATTTACGATTAACATTTAATTGACAATAGAGCAGCTCTGTCACAGCCCTGTGTTGGGCGGGTCAGAGCTGTCTTTATTCGCTCATTTAAACTGGCATTGACCAAAATTGCATAAGAAAAGGCTAATTAAACAGCTGTTTTTCATATAGAACTGTCGATATAATGAAAGTCGTAAAGCAAAATCCAATACATCAAAATAGAAGATATAAGGGAGATCAGCTCACATGACACGAATGAATGTTGGTTTGCAATTGTACACAGTACGAGATGCTACGGCACAGGATTTCGAAGGCACGCTTCGCCAAATTGCTGCAATGGGCTATGAAGGTGTAGAATTTGCCGGCTACGGAGATATCAAAGCAGAAGCGATGCGCGACCTATTGCAAGAGCTTAATTTGAAAGCAATCGGCAGCCACATCGGCTTGCAGCTTCTTGAAGAGCGCCTTGACGAGGAAATCGCTTATCTTCAAACGATCGGAGCCAAATATGCGATTTGCCCTTGGTTGCCCGCTGACGCTCGCGATACAGAAGCATGGCGCGGCCATCTTGTGAAATTTGAAGAGTACGGAAAGCGTTTCCGTGAAGCGGGCATCGCTTTCGCCTACCATAATCATGAATTTGAATTTGAAGTGGAAATAGATGGTAAAATCGTTTTTGACGCTTTGTATGAGCGCATCGATCCGCAGTATTTGCAGGTTGAGATGGATATCGGCTGGGTGCAATATTCGGGCGTCGATCCTCTAGCTTACATTGCAAAATATGCAGGCCGTTTGCCGCTTCTTCATCTGAAGGATTTCCGTGCAGGCGAGAAAGGCAAGCAAATCGATACGGTTGAGCTGGGCCGCGGTGATTTGCCGCTGCTGTCAATCATTGAAGCTGCTTCGCAAGCATCCGTAGAATGGCTTATCGTCGAGCAGGACACATGCGCAAATCCGCCGCTGCAAGCCGTTGCGGAAAGCATGGAATGGATGAAAACGAATTATTTGAACAAATAATCAAATTTAATTAGATAGGGGAATATAAAGATGACAACAAAAATACGCGTTGCAGTTGTAGGTTGCGGTTCCATTTCAAAATACCGTCACATTCCGGAATATGCGGCTAATGAAAATGTCGAGCTTGTTGCTTTCGTTGACCCGGTTATCGAGCGCGCTGAGAAATATGCTGAACTGCATGGCGGCGAGGCTTTTGCGGATTTCGAAACGATGCTGGCAGAAGTTAAGCCTGACGCAGTCAGCGTCTGTACGCCAAATGCGCTTCATGCGTCTATGTCCATTGCTGCTGCTAATGCAGGCGCTCACGTGCTTGTAGAGAAACCTATGGCTGTTTCGGACGAAGAAGCAGAAGCGATGATCGAAGCTGCTAAGAAAAACGGCGTTCATTTGATGGTTGGCCACAACCAACGCTTCATGCCGCCGCATGTGAAAGCGAAACAAGTGCTGAAATCGGGAATTCTTGGAAAAGTGCTTACTTTCCGCACTTCGTTCGGTCACCCTGGACCGGACGGCTGGAGCGTTGACGGCGCGGACAGCTGGTTTTTCCGTAAAGAGGAAGCGATTATGGGAGCAATGGGCGATCTTGGCGTTCATAAATCCGATCTTATCCGCTGGATGCTGGATGATGAAGTGTCGGAAGTGGCTGGATTTGTCGGCACGCTTGACAAGAAAGGTACCGAAGTTGATGATAACTCGTCCTGCTTGCTTCGCATGAAGAGCGGCGCAATCGGTACGCTTGTTGCGAGTTGGACTTACTACAAAGGTGAGGACAACAGCACGATTCTCTGGTGCGAGAACGGCGTTATGAAAATCGGTACGCATCCGGATGATCAAGTTATTGTTGAATTGCGCAACGGAACGATTGAGAAGCATAAAGTAGGCGCTATTTCGACGAATGATAAACAAGAAACAAGCGGGGTTATTGATGCTTTCGTGAAAAGCATTGTAACGAACACGACGCCTGAAGTAAGCGGTGAAGACGGCCGCGCGTCCTTGAAAGTCATTTTGTGCGCATTCGAATCGCAAGCGACAGGAAAATTTATAAGTGTAACTTAATGAACTTGAATACCTCCGAAAGACGCGCGCGAGCCGTCATGCCGGAGGTATTCTTTTTTAAACACTATCTTGCAATGTAGAATAGCATATGGTAAATTATACAAATAGCAAACAACTGCGCCACACTATTCGATAATATTGAATAGCAAGCTATGTTTTATATTGAAGCATACGACGTTGACTAGCTCCACTTCAACTAATGGAGGACAAGAAATGAACATTCAATTTAAAAAGGGCGTGCTTGAAATTTGCGTTCTTGTATTAGCTACGCGGGGAGACCGTTACGGATATGAGCTGGCAGTAAAAATTTCCGAAAAATTCGAGGTAGCAGTAGGCAGCGTTTATCCGCTTCTGAACAGGCTGACCCAGGATGGTTACTTCTCGACTTATTTGAAGGAATCAACGGAAGGCCCTCCGCGCAAGTATTATCATTTGACGCCGGATGGCTGGAGCCACATGCGCAAGCTGATCGCTGAGTGGGAAAATTTCACGCAAGCAGTAAATGAAATCGTAGAGGAAGGGCTAAAGCCATGACGACAAGAGACCGATATATGCTGGAGCTGGAAAGCATGCTTAAAGTTATTCCGGAAGCGCAGCGCAAGGAATGGTTGTATGACTATTATATCCATTTTCAACAAGCGGTAGAAAATGGTCAAAGCGAAGAGGACGCTGCACGCGAGCTGGGCGATCCGAGGAGCATTGCCAATGAGCTGCTGCTTGTCTACCGGGTTGATCAGGCTGAGACGAATAACAGCTTCGGCAAGCTCTCGCGAGCGGTCTTTGCAACGGTAAGCCTGGGCTTATTCAATATTATTTTTGCACTCGGCCCGTACATGGCTCTGACAGCCGTATTGATCGCTCTATGGGCCTCAGCCGTCGCAATCGGGATTGCGGGTATCGGCATCGTGTTTGAGAGCCTTTGGAATGGAACGTTCACTATCCCGCAGGCATTAACTTTAGGTTTGATTACCAGCTCTATTACTATTTTACTCATAATCGGTTTAAAGGCACTCACAGCGGCTTTTTATAAAATGACCTTAAAATATTTGAAATTTAATACGAGAATTGTAAAGGGGAACAACAAATGAAGAAGCTGGCTGCAATAGCCCTTATTATGCTCGGTATTGGAGTGCTTTGCGCATTCTTTGTTTTTGACAAAACCGATTTAACGAAATTTAAAGGGGAGCCGTATTTGCAGGAGAAGACTGTTGATGCTTCAGCGATCAGATCTGTTCATACGGAAACCGACACGTTTAATGTGATGTTTGTGCGCGGTACGACGGATGACATTCAATTGCGGCTTGAAGGAAACGCAAGCAAAAAAAATGTAAACAATATTGTGCTAAAGGCTGAACCGAAAGGTGATACGCTCTATATTGAGGGCAGCGTAAAAAATCATTTTTTTGTTGGTATCTCAATTATTAATCTGAAGCTGACGGTTGAGCTGCCGGAGAAGCTGTGGGAATCGGTCAATATCGAATCGGACACAGGAAATATCGTGATTGATCAGCTGAATGCGGACGAAATAAAAGTAAAATCGGATACCGGTAATTTAAAAGCTTCAAATTACAGCACCGGGCAATTCGTCTTTGAATCGGATACCGGCAACGTTACGTTAACGGACGGAGCAGGCCGTTTAAATGGTGAAACGGACACGGGTAACATACGCGTGGAGTCAAAGGAAATCCGAAATGATATTCGTTTGAAATCGGATACCGGCAATGTCACTATTAATGTAGATAAGCATCCGCAATCCGCAGCAATCCGCATTCAGAAAGACATCGGAAACAGTAAGGTTGAATGGGATGGCTTCTCGGACCGCAATGATTCCAAAAGTGTCGTTGACGGCATGATCGGAAGCGGAGAAATTCAAATCGACATTCAATCGGAAGTAGGTAATGTCAAGCTGGGCAGCAGATAATTTGAAGCTTGAACATAGCTTTATTAGTACAAAAAGCAGGCCGCGAAATAACCCGTGGTCTGCTTTTTTGCCTGTCCGCCGTTTCGGTTCATTTCATGAAAGCATATGATGTAGCAATTGTTTAACCGAAAGGAAGCGATGCCTGATGGCCGTTGATCGCAAAAACTTCCGCAGGTTCACTTTTGCGGAATATGTTGAATATTTGAAGCCGTTCGTATCACAGGTAAAGTTCTCGCAGGTTCATGTGCATGGAACGTGGAAGCCGACGATTGCTGATTATTATAAAGCGACGGATAAAATGAAGATCATTCAAGCGATGTGGCGTTTCCATACGATTACGCAAAAATGGGGCGATATCGCACAGCATGCGACCATCGATCCTGACGGCTTTATATGGGAAGGGCGCTCCCTGCTTACGCCGCCGGCATCTTCAGTGGGCTATAACGACCCGGATGAAGACCGTATTCATCCGTTTATGTTCGAGATGATCGGAAATTTCGACGTTGGCGCTGAGAAGCTAGAGGGTGCGCAGCTGGCTACGGCCGTAAAGCTTACGAGTCTAATCTTAACGATGTGGAACCTGACGGACGATCAAATAAAGTTTCATCGGGAAATGAACCCGGCCAAAACTTGTCCGGGTAACTCGGTTAGCAAAGCCCCATTCGTAGAGCTCGTTCGCAATTGGAGGAACGCTGCTATGAGTCCGGATGATGCGAATAAAATCATAGCTACATGGCTGTCTCCGGCTTGGTTTGCTGCCGGCACAAAAGCAGAGCGCGATGAAATTCACCGATTGGCGAATGAACTGCGTAAAGCTAGCGGTCAATTAGAATAAAGCGCAAAATAACATGATGAGCATATTCTCATAATGCAGTAACGGTGCTGTTTTGCCAGCTGTTTTTAACCTATTACCAGTTTTTGTGCCATGAAACGGCCAAAACCCCATGATAAGATAAGTGGCGTCGGGAAGAACAACACGCAAACAAAACGGATGCGCTGCTGAATTAAGGCATCAGCGGACAAACGTTTTGAATAAAAAACTTATCTTATTAGGAGGAATTATTCATGAAGATGCAACCAATACGTGTAGGTGTCGCTAGCATTATCGCAGCAACAGTGATCGGCGCAGGTTTTACTGCTCCAACGGCAGGTGCAGCACCGGCTGTGAACACATTCTCCAACTATAACTGTCCGTTTAATCAAAATATGTTTAGTCAAAATACGATTAGCCAAGATACATTTAAACAAATTGCAGATAGATACGGTATAGATCTTAGCAAGCTGCTTAATGGAGGTACGATTCAATTCCCAACTGCAGGCGGTTCTACAGGAGCAACACAGCCAAGCACAGGAACGGGTACAGTTACAAAACCAAGCACAGGTACTGGCACAGTAACTAAGCCAAGCACAGGCACTGGCACAGTAACAAAACCAAGCACAGGAACGGGTACGGTAACAAAACCAAGCACAGGTACTGGTACTACGACTAAACCTAGTACAGGCACTGGCAACGCGAGCGCTGGAGTTTCCAGCTCGACTGCATTCCAAACGCAAGTAATCAACTTAGTAAACCAGGAGCGTGCGAAGGCAGGATTGTCGGCTTTGAAGACGGATGCTTTGCTCACGAAGGTAGCTGTTGAGAAAGCAAGAGACATGGACGTTAACAACTATTTCAGCCACAATTCGCCGACTTACGGCTCGCCATTTGATATGATGCGTTCTTTCGGCGTAACTTATTCCTACGCTGGTGAGAATATTGCTTCCGGTCAAAGAACACCGCAAGAGGTTATGACGGCATGGATGAACAGTGCTGGTCACCGCGCGAACATTCTTAGCCCTAACTTCTCTAAAATCGGCGTTGGTTATGTGAACGGCGAATGGGTGCAAGAATTTACCGGCTAATCGTCTCACTTCAATAACGGATAACCGTTAAGGGCGCTTGTCGCCCTTAACGATTTTTTACAATAACGCTGCCGTAGTTGTGAAACTTCGGAAGAGCACAGGAGGATTTACCGCATGTTTAAAAGACGTACTTTAGCAGCAGCATTAATTGGGATTTCCGTCATGATGGCGGCTGGAACGGTTGACGCAGCTTCAAAAACACATATAGCGACTGACAATGATACATTCTGGAAGCTTTCCAAGAAGTATAATGTACCTTTAGATACATTGATGGAAGCGAATCCAAACATTAATCCGCTTAACTTGTACAAAGGCTTAAAGCTTACGATTCCGTCCGCGAAAGCTGAAGCAGCCAAAAAACCGGTAACGCTGAAGGCAGCGTCTGCTAATACCTCGAAATCGGTTACTGCCATGAATGGTAAAGAATACGCTTACTCTAAAGCGTTAATCGTACAGGCTACTGCTTATACTTCAGCGGCATCGGAAAATGGTTGGGGTCCCGTCGATTATTTTGGGAATAAGCTTAAGGTCGGCACGATTGCGGTTGATCCGAAATTGATCCCGCTTGGCACGAAGCTCTATGTTACTGGCTACGATTATAACGGTTTGCCCACGGGTGGCATGGTTGCGACAGCAACGGACACCGGCAGCGCGATTAAAGGCAATCGTGTCGATATTTTCGTACCGGGCACATCGAGTCAAGCCATGTCGTTTGGTATTCAAAACGTTAAAGTGTTCGTTTTAGAATAATAAGCAAGGAAAAACCGGTAACCCGCTCATGATGTGCGGATTGCCGGTTTTTTTGCTCTTGCTGTGCTAGCGGGCGGCGGATTGTCCAATAAGCTCGGGGAGCGTTACGAGCTCATAGCCTTTGCTCCGGAGAAGCTGAATAAGCTGCGGCAGTGCATTAACCGTGCCGGATAAATCTTGGCCGATTCCTCCTCCTGCATGTTGAAGCACGATCGAACCTGATTGAAGTGTTTTTTTTATATTTTGGATTACCGTTTCGCTGCTTGGATTGTTCTTCCAATCTACGGAGTCCACATCCCAATTGACGATGGTAAAGCCGGCCTGCTCACTCCATTTCACCTGCTGCGGCAGCAATTCACCATAGGGGGGACGGATAAAGTGCGGAGAGTAGCCGATCATGCTTTTGATAATAGCATCGGTTCTCCAAATTTGCTTTTGAAAATTCGTTAAGGAAAGGGTTGATAACTCAGCATGGTCGTAAGAATGATTACCGATAATATGCCCTTCGTTATGTATCCGTTTCACGATCGAAGGATTTTTGGCTGCGCGATTGCCAACCAAAAAGAAAGTGGCGCAAACTTCATGCTCTGCTAATATATCTAAAATAGCCGGTGTATATTTAGGATCGGGAGCATCATCGAAAGTAAGCGCAATTTGCTTCGTATGACGAGGTCCATTCAGTAGAAAGGAGCTCGGAAATTGCTTGTGGAGCTTTACCCATGACATGTCGGCTGCGTGCCGTTTCTTTGCGACCTTAGCTGATTTGGATGGAGCAAGCTGCCGTCCGCTGGCAGAAGCTGCAAATGAATCGGCCGTTAGACAAAGCAGCATGCATCCTATTAAAGCCAATGCCGCAATAGGCATCCATATTTTTTGTGGTGCTTTCCACATGCTGCATCAGTCCCCGCGATTAAATGATAAATGAGCTGTGCCGCTATTTTACCCCTTGGTTTTGCTTTCATGCGCTTTACAATAAAAAAAAGGGGGCTTAAGATGAATGAAGATGTTATTTTTCATACAAAGGAGAGCATGTGAATGAAGCTTCTGCAGTATAAGCAATCGAACGAATTGAGGCTCGGTCTGAAGGTGGAGAAAGGGGTTATCGATGTTGCCGCTGCATCACAAGCATTGGGCCTGGCTGCCCCTCAATCGATAGAAGAGGCTATCGGAGGCGGAGTAGAGGCTGCTGCACAGCTTGAAACAGTAATGAAAGCCGTATTGGATAATTGTAAAACCGCTTACATACTTGAAGAAACGAACCTCTCCTTTGCGCCAGTCGTTACGAATCCGCAAAAAATTATTTGCGTCGGCTTAAATTACCGCAAGCATGCAGAGGAAACGAAGGCAGAAATCCCGACCTCGCCTATACTGTTCAATAAGTTCGCGAATGCGCTTAGCGCGCATGGCGATATTATTGAGCTGCCTCAAACAAGCAATGAGGTTGATTACGAAGCGGAGCTGGCGATTATTATCGGGAAATCCGCCAAAAATATTGAAGAAGCCGAAGCACTTGACTACGTCTTCGGTTATAGCTGTGCGAATGATTTATCCGCTCGAAACTTGCAGCGCCGCACATCCCAATGGCTGCTTGGCAAAAGCTGCGACGGGTTTGCTCCAATCGGCCCCTATATCGTTACTTCGGATGAAGTGGCCGATCCGGATAAGCTGACCATTTCATGCAGCGTTAATGGCATTCAAAAGCAGCATTCCAATACGGCAGACATGATATTCTCATGCCGCTCGATTATTAGCTACATATCGAGGCATATGACTCTCGTGCCCGGCGACATTATTTTAACAGGAACGCCTGAAGGTGTAGCGATCGGTTATCCGAAGGATCAACGCGTGTATTTGAAGTCCGGCGATGCGGTTACGGTCCAAATCGAACAGCTGGGAGAGCTCTCCGTTACGATGACCTCATCTAATTGATAATCATTGTCAGTCGCTGTATAATAATACTAATTGAGAATTATTGTACATGGGATGGCAAGAGAGGGTGAGAGCGGCAATGAATGAAGAAATGACTATGCTGCTGGAGAGCAGCTATAGTTTATCGGTAACAAAGCGGGAAAATCTCGTATTCAGCTGTCCCGCAACAGATTTATTGGATGAGAGCAAAGTCAGGCAGCTGTTAGAACTTTACACCCCGATGGTTAAAGGGATGGACCCTTCCGTAGGGGAGGTATATATGGCGGGTTGGTTTAGAGGACCGATGCTCGGCTTAATTTATATGCTGTCTGCATGGAATAAAGCTCCTGATTTGTCGCTGAGCAATCTGACAGTTCAGATCTATAAAGCTGTTTATAACGAAAGTGAATATTATGCTTTCTCCTTTCTCATTCATAATTTTGATTTTTTGGAACCAACTGAGAAGTCGGACAATCTTGCGTGGACGAAAGAAACGCTAAGCGGTTATTTCGAGCATACGGTTCGTCCGGTTTTTGAAACGATCGCGAAAGTCGGATCACTGCTGGTCGGTATGCTTTGGAGTCAGCTCCCAACGGCACTCGAGTATGGCTATGAGCGGCTAATGCATGCTGAAGAAAGCGAGCAAGTGAAGCAGCAGACTGTTCGCAACTATGGGTTGGTGAAATCGCTTGACGGTGCTGTCTTCGGCAGAAATAAAAATCCGCTGGACGTAAAATTCCGCTTGATAGAATCGATGGATAATCCGGACAAACAGGTTCGGATGAAATCTGCATGCTGTTTGTATTATCTTGTGGAAGGCGGTTATTATTGCTATACATGTCCAAAGCTAAAAGAAGCTGAGCGTGCGGAGAGGCGCGAAGCGTATCGATCAGAGAAGCAGGCATAATAAGCGCGATTGAAAAAAAGACCATGATCTTCCCGCATAGCACGCGGAAGATCATGGTCTTTTCTTTTTTTTTAATTATTTCATTTTGAATACATTTATCGTCCTGAGCAGTTGAGCGGCCATCGTGCGCATCCGTTCGGTTTCCTCAACGACCGCCTGTACGGATGCGATTTGCTCGTTCATGGAAGCCGACACCTGCTCGGTGCCGGCGGCAGATTGCTGCGTGATCGCGGAAATGTTCTGAATAGCCCCGGATATTTTACGGGCGCTCTCAAGCATGGCATCGCTTTCTTGGGAGAAAATGAAAATTTTCTCGGTTATAAATTGAACGCTCTGGACGATTTCCGAGAATACCAGCTCAGATTCCTTAATATGCTCGGCTTGAAGCTTGACGACCTCTTCGTTCGTTTTCATATTGCTTATCGTATGCTTGATACCTTCATCAATGCTCTTTACCAGGTTGAACACTTGTTTTGTTGAAGCGCTGGATTCTTCGGCTAGCTTGCGAACCTCAGAAGCAACAACGGCGAAACCTCTTCCGTGCTCGCCTGCTCTGGCAGCCTCGATCGAGGCATTCAAGGACAATAGATTGGTTTGTTCAGCCAAATCGGAAATCGTTGTCGTGATGGCGCTAATGCCTTGCGCTTTCCTTGCAAGCTCCTCAATCGTGGCGGATACCTTCTCGGTCGCCTCAACGTTGCGGCGCATGCCATCCGCTTGTACATCAAGAGCTTTCATACCTTTGTCGACAAGCTGCAGCGTCATCTCGGAGCGTGTATTCATCTCTTTCGTGGACGAAGCATAGTCGGAAACCTTCTCTTCGATCTCGGTAATGGATTCGCTCATCTCCGATACATCTTCGGAAATTTCGTTTGCCCCGGTTGCAAGCTCGTTGGCGGAAGCGGCAACCTGCTGCATCGCGATTTGTATATTATTATTTTTATCGAATATGCTGTGACTCGTATCGGACACGTGACGGATGATGTTAGTCGTTTCCGTAAGGATGTCGCGAAGCTTATCGATCATGCTGTTAAAGGAATGTCCAAGCTCGCCTAATGCGGATGAGGAATGGGTGTCGATTTTTTGAGTGAAGTCGCCTTTGGAAATACGCAGTGCAGTTCCCTTAATTTCATCGAAGGAATTGTTGATCGATTTCTCAATGAAGGAAATAAGCGGGAATGTCGCGATTGCCATAATGATTATAACGATAATGCCGGCAATGAGTGAGCCGCCTGATACCGATAAAATGAAAAGCATAATGAGGGCAAACACCGCTAAATTAAGATAGAACGTCATTAGCAGTTTGTTGCGCACAGAAAGCGAATAGTACCATTGGATCATTATGTAAGCGCTCCTTTTAATAGAATATCCATATTATAGCACTCGTCTCGAAATTGGTCTATAATTGTCGATTCACAAAAAAATAAATAGAAATATGACCGCAAGCGGCTTTTCGGAAAATACTAAATATGTTTTCGGTGTAACAATAATTAGAAAATGATACCATTATCGGTAATTGGAATCTGTTTTATGGACTTACTTCCATAAAGTGCGGGGTGATTCAAATTACCTGAAGCATGTGCAGAAAGGACCAATATCGAAGGTGTAAATGATACGATTCAATACTGCTCAAGCAGATTATAGTTCGAAAGGTTTAATTGATTTTTAAACAGTAATCATTAGTCTTATTTAAATATGCATAAAAAAGGAATTAAATAAATTTATATACACGAATTCAATAGAAAAATGAAAAAATATGTAGAATAATGTATTGAAAATGATAGAAATGATCTATATAATATGCGGTGAGACCTAGATGGAAACTCATACCTAATAAATCATAAAGGAGGATAATTTGTATGCAAACGGATTCGGTTTCACTCGCCCGTCAAGTAGATTTTGTGTTTCGCCAGCTCGAGGGTGAGCTCACTAATGCAACAGCAGGTACGGTATTGATTCATATCCGGAACAATGCGGTGGGGAAATTCGGCGTTAGGCATCATCCGATCGAGAGCAAAAATGGGCAGTTTGAGAGCGGGGATAAAGGGCTGTCCGCAGCGCAGGTGCAGGCATTCAAAAAAATGGCGATCGAATCGCTCAAGTACAGAAGGGAATGGACGCATGGCGAAATTTTGTACGATTTTACTGTTCGTCCAAGTGCAAACTCATGGTCAGCAAGTATTCTATTTGAATCTAACTACAATATGGCCAACTGGAATTCACGCTATTATCCTAAAAAAAATGATTTATGGGATTCACAATAATAATCAATAGAAGCTTTCTCAAAAGTGGTAAGCTCGATTGAGGGACTAGCTTCTTAGATCAACAATGAGGCTAAAAGATGAGGAATGGCGGTGCAGGGGGTTAGTCCTGTACCGCCATTCCTTGTTTTCGATCGATTGCTGCAAGCTGGTGAATACGGCCGGCCGCTATTCTTATAGTCCAAAATCGAGATCGGGATACACATACGGTGTTTCTGGCGCTTTAATTCGCTCCAGCTTGACGGCCTCCAAAGTAAGGATTTCGTTCTCCAAATAAGTTGAGGTAGTCAGTGTTCCCTTCACGGATACCCATTCATCGTCCGCGTAATTCATAGCTTTAGGCCAAGTAATCATTAGCCCATAGGGCAATGCGTCAGCAGAACAACAGTTCATGGCAAATCGGCTGACGGCAAAGCGTTCCTTGCCCATGTCCTCCTCACGGTAAACAAAGCCCGTAATTTCAACTTCCTTGCCGATGAAGGCTTCCCGGTAAAGATCAAGCGTCGTTAAAGTCTCAATGAATTGCTTCTCAGGTACGGAGATGAGCGGCTGCGTATAAAGCTTCTTTCCGTATGCGGCATGCGCTTCCGTATATTCATCGAACGGAAATAAGGAATCGATTGCGCTGCCTGCAGCCTGCTTCCCTTGTTCTGAAGGGGGCGGGGTTGATGCAGCATTCGTGACGTCCGGCGCTGGCGGGTTTTGGGATACCATCCGTTCAACACCGGCGCTGCCTGAGAGGCTTACCCCTTTTTTGGCTGCAAGCGCGCTGCCAAGCGTTCCGGTAGGAACAAGAAAGCCAAGCAGCAAGGGGAATACGAACAACCCGTAAATAATCGTATTTTTGACAATGGACGGAGGAGGCTCATGCTCGCAATCGCAGCCCGGTGCTTGGTTGCCCATTCGCTTCTGAAGCGCTGCATATACTTGATAAATGGCAGCGGCATAGAGTCCGATCGCGGATAGCTTCACATACAGCTCCATTCTCGGAGCGATATACAGAATCATTTCGCCAGTTCGGTCCAGATAGACGATAAGCATGGCAAAGCCAGTCAATATGGCGGCTCGTATCAGGTGATGTGTCATCGCAGTACCTCCGTTATCCAAGCTCCGATGAAGGTGAGTGAAGCGGTTAAAGCGATAAGGATAAACACAAACTTAACGCGGAATGTCGTGAGCAGCATCAGCGTATTTTTCAGATCGATCATTGGCCCGAATACAAGAAAGGCAAGCAGCGGTCCGAAATCGAACATGCCGTTGAATGATGAAGCGATGAACGCATCCGACGTAGAGCAAATCGACAATATAAAGGCAAAAGCCATCATAAATAAGTAGGAGAAAAATGGCTGATCGGCAAACGCGGCAAGTGTGCTGCGGTCAATAACCGTCTGAATAATAGCGGTTAAAAAAGCGCCGAAAATTAAATATTTTCCCATTTCAAAAAACTCGTCGGAAGCATGTGATAAGATCGAGGCGATTCTGCCCCGGAATCCATTGCCGTTTACGCTGTGATCATGGTTATGGTTATGGGTATGGGTATGGCCGTGATGCACGATATTCAACGCTGGCGTCGCCTTGAGCGGATTGCTTCGCATAAATTTGTATAGCAGCAAGCCGACGACTACCGATACGGCAAAGGCTAGTCCCATTCGAGAATAGGCCATTTGAGGAGTTGTGCGAAAGGCGGTGAACGTTGACGCATAAACGATCGGGTTCACGATAGGACCCGCCAAAAGGTAGACGATTCCGATATAGGCAGGCATGCCTTTACGGATTAAACGTCGTACGACCGGAATCATTCCACATTCGCATAACGGGAACAACAGGCCAAGCAATGCGCCAAAAAGGACTCCGCCAATCGGGTTTTTAGGCGTGAATTTACGAATGAGCTCATCGGTGACGAATACTTGCAGCAAAGCAGAGAACAATACGCCAAGCAGAATAAACGGAAAAGCTTCTAATATAATGCTTATAAACAAAATTTTGAAGGATTGCAGATTGGCTGCGTTAAAAATATGTACGGGCAGTTCTCGATTCGTTACGATGAGTGCGAGCATGATGAGGCAGCCGACTCCGAGCAGAGGAGTGCCAAAGCGGAAAATGAATTTCAGCATAGTGAAAATCCTTTCTTTTTGTAAAGATTACGATTAACAGTATAGCTTATGCTTAAACTTCTTACAATAGGACAACTTTCTTGCGCTTGACTTTGCCGTCCACACATGTATAATCGTTTTAAATGCAATGATGGGAATAAGTAAGCTCGATTGAATTGCGTACAGAGAGCCGGTGGTTGCTGCGAACCGGTGCAAGCATCGATGCTGAATGGGCCCCGGAGCCTATGAACGGAAACTGGCAGCAGCAGCTGCCGAAGATGTTTGTACGGAAGCTCCCCGTTATGGAGCAACAAGGCTTATGGGATCTTTATGCGCTTAGTTATTATAAAAGAAGCGTACCATAAGCGAATTAGGGTGGCACCACGGTCCCTCGTCCCTTGCGGCGGGGGATTTTTTGCGTTTTTTTATACTCGAATGAAATGAGGTAGAAGTGGAATGAAGAAGGTGCTTTCCGGCATTCAGCCAAGCGGCCAGCTTACACTTGGAAATTACATCGGCGCCATGCAAAATTTCGTAAAGCTGCAGCATACAGAGGAATGTTTTTTTATGGTTGTCGACTTACATGCCATCTCGGTTCCGCAGGATCCTGCGGCGCTCAGAGAGCAAACGGAGGCGGTAGCCGCTTTGTTTATAGCGGCAGGAATCGATCCGCTTAAAGCGAATGTATTCGTCCAATCCCATGTGCGTGCGCATGCTGAGCTGGGATGGTTGTTTACGACGCTCGCCAACATGGGCGAGCTGGAAAGAATGACGCAGTTTAAAGATAAATCGGCGGGCAAAGATTCGGTTGGCGCAGGCTTATTCGTATATCCGACACTCATGGCTGCCGATATCCTGGTGTACAACGCTGATCTCGTGCCGGTTGGCGATGATCAGAAGCAGCATCTGGAGCTAACGCGTGATTTGGCGCATCGTTTCAATACAAGGTTCGGAAAATATTTTACGATCCCGGAGCCTTATATCCCGAAAGTAGGCGCCAGAATTATGTCGCTGGATGACGCAAGCAAAAAAATGAGCAAAAGCAATCCGAATACCGGCAGCTTTATTGCATTGCTTGATTCGCCGGATGTCATCCGCAAAAAAATTAGCCGTGCGACGACCGATTCCGGCCGCGAAGTTAAATATGATCCGGCCGACAAGCCAGAAATCAGCAATCTGATGAGTATCTATTCTCACTGCGCGAATATGAGTATCGAAGAGATCGAGGCCCGTTATGAGGGTCAAGGCTACGGGCCCTTCAAGAAGGAGCTTGCGGAGCACGTCGTTTCGGTCATTGAACCGCTGCAAGCGAGATATAACGAAATCCGCAGCTCGGGCGAAATTCATCACATTTTAAAACAAGGGGCTGAGCGGGCTTCTGTTATTGCAGACCGTACCCTTGCTGACGTGAAAGAGCGTATGGGCTTTCTTCCGCCTCGCGGCTAAACGGTTAAGACAGCTGCAAGGCTGACGCCTCGCGTCAGCCTTGTTTTTTTCTCCGTAAGCGGGCCTTCACGATAAAGCCTGCTCCGATGGTGAAGAGACTCAATAAGCCGAACAATAATACGAGCCATCCGCTATAACTAATGGCGACAGACATGGCGCTCATAAATACAATAGCAAGCACAGAAAAGAATAACGAAAGCGGTTTAGACATGGTATTATTTCTCCTTCACAAAAAGTCAATATTTTTTATTGAACGAAGCATAGATTCCTAAATGGTGCACATAATAAGCTTGCAAGCTTGCAACACACATCAAAGTGCAGAGGTCGAAAGGAGAGTAATACATTATGGCAGGAAACAGAAGTGGTCAACTGGTTGTTCCGCAAGCGAGTCAAGCTTTGAATCAAATGAAACTTGAGGCAGCACAAGAGCTAGGCGTGCAAATTCCTCAAGATGGCTATTACGGTAATGTTTCGACACGTGATGCAGGCTCCCTTGGCGGTTACATTACAAAAAAGCTAGTCCAAATTGCTGAACAACAGCTTTCTGGCGGCTCCCGTTAATCGTTTCTAATACACATTGATGAATGGAAGCCCGAGGTTTTCCTTGGGCTTCTTTTGCTGTTGCAAGCTCTATTTTAGCATAAGGGTTATAAACTGGACGGCTTTCTTTTTTACGCAAAAAAAAGAAAGCCCCTTTTATTGTGCGGTACAGGGCTTTCCGGCGTCAATATTAATAAGTATCCATACGCAATCTTTTCATTAAGCGCTCATCGCTGAGCCAGCCTACATAGGAGCCTACCGTTTCATAATTTTTATTCATAAGCAGAACGCCGACGAATGGATATTGCTTGCGATGGCGATACCGAACGTCGCACCATCTTACCTCGTATCCCCAATGATGCTCACGGACATCTGCGCAGGCGAAGCTCGTGAAATATAAAAAAGAGCGAATAGCCGGATCATTCTTTGATTTTGCGACAGCCGGATGATCGGAGCACTGCACGCGATCAAGCCATTGCAAATGGTTATTGCGCAGATTGCCGATTACGAAACCGCCATTTTTCACCTGCTTGACTACGTTCCATATCGATAAAGAGATGGTCGGGATGGCAATGTAGATATCGCCCTCGTGATACTCGCTATCGAGCGTCTTCATTTTTTGAAGGGTGCTTCTGGCTGTCAAAGTTCGCCATACAAAGTAAATGACTAGAAACAGGTACATAACCGGGAATAATAATGCAGGATTTACGAAGCCGCCTGCCCACAGTAAAATAGCAATGACATGCATCGTGAAAATGATCGGATCGAATATATGGATAATATTCCATGATATCCACTTTTCCGTAAAGGGCCGCATCGCCTGTGTGCCATAGGTATTGAATAAATCGGTAAATACATGAACGCAGACGGCGAGCAGCACCCATCCCCCGATATGCAGCCACGGCAGGCTGCCGCGGTAAAATAGTTGGAGAATACAGGTAATGAGCACCGTCCAAATGGCGATAGCGGGCAAAGAATGAGAAATGCCGCGATGGTTGCGAATATAAACGGCATTTCCCTTTAAACGAAGAAGTCCGTCCAAATCGGGCGCTTCCGACCCGGCTACGGTGCCGAGCAGGACGGCGGTTTGAATCGCTGGATCTGCTGCAACTACGGGATCGATTGCTGCAAGACCTGCAAGCCCAATCCCCATGACAAGATGTGTGCCTGTGTCCATGTCGAGTCCTCCTAAATCATATGATTAGGTGTAGTATCGACGGAGTGGGGGAACTTTATCAATGTATGCAAAAGGAGACTGAAGGCAAATGTACATTTGTTTTGCGGAATACCGGATTTCACCTGAATATCGGGAGCAATACCTTTCTTATACGGACGGGCTGCTTGCGGAAGGCAGCGAAGTGCAATTATATGAAGGAACAGATCAGCCCAGCCTGTTTGTGGAAGTTTGGAATGCGCCGACCTGCGAGCAGGCGGAGCAAATAAAGAAAGAACGCTGCAATGAGCGTTCCCCTTGGTTCCGAGTATCGGAGTGGATAGTTGGCGGACCTGCGAAAATGCATGTCTGGACGTTCAAACCGGCGCATCTGAACGGCGGGACCAAAAACGATTAACGGGAAGGTACGGTGCCTATCGTTGCCATTCCCATTGGAGTTGTAGAGCTTACAACGCCGCCTTGGAACGGATATTCGTAAGCGATAGGCTCATCGAATGTTACGTAGTCGAGATTAAGCGTTAAAAGTAAGTAACGCATACCGGTTGTCGGATCGCTGATAACGATATGATCGCGTCCGGCAGCCTCGATGATTCCTTTGAAAATTTTGGCGTTCCACTCGCGGTTATTTTCGTAAGTCATGTAGAAGGTAGCCATTTTACCGCGGTTCAAACGCAAAATATTCTCAACATAGGATTCCTCCACAGCTGGAAGGGTAACGATGTTGCCGCCTGCAGGGGTAACGAAAGACCCGCTTGGCACAGCTGGCGGCAATTGTTGCATTTGAGCAGATTGCACTTGCATGCCGGCAGGGAAAGTAGTCGGCTGAGCTTGCATACCGGCAGGGAAAGTAGTCGGCTGAGCTTGCATAGCCGGGAGCGTAGTCGGCTGCTGTCCGCCCATCGGATACGGATAATTACCGTAGCCTCCGTAGCCGTGATAAGGCCCTACATTTGCCGGGCTTACCTGAGTTTTGAAGCCATAACCGTTAGACATGTTGAATTTCCTCACTTTCACACATTAGAGATAGTAATTAATAGACAGTTGGGCAGTCGCCTTGCTTTGGAATGTAGAAGCAATGCGCCTTAAATCTTCCGCTGTTCGTTTGGTTCCACCATGTACCTGGGCAGCTTCCTGCCGGACGGAAAAACCAAAGCGCGTTGGAAGCCGGATGCTGACGCTCCCCGTTGATCATCCGCGTCGCCAATCGAATATCTTTTTCACGTGCGCTTTGATAAAAGTAACCTTTGGTCGCTGCTTCGAAGCCGCCTGGCTTTTGGTAGACCATCTGCGGAATGGAGCGAATGTTTTTGAAATCCAGGCAGTTGCCGCGGACCCGGTTTACGCCCACGTTGCCTACCATAAGCATTCCGAGCTCACCCTCGCCTTCGGCTTCTGCGCGCATGAGCCGGGCCAACATTTTTGTATCTTCGGCGTTAGTTTTAATGACTGCCATAGACTTGACGCTTCACTTCCCTTCGCATACTTTAGGGCTGTTTGATGCGCGGATCGATATAGGCATCAAACTACATAGTCATTGTACTCGGCGCCCAGCAAATTGGTTACTAAATGATTTGTCACAATTTGCGTGGCAAAATGATGAACAAAACCGTCGAACGTTGTCATCGCATCCTTTTTTCGGTATGATTAAAAACGATTCATCAATGGATGATAGACGCCCACGGCGTCTTGTCGCATAACTCGGGAGGCTCGCTTCGTGCTGAAAGACTTAATTGCATTGACAAAACCGCGGCTACTTCGGCTTAATGTGTTTGCTGCGCTTGGTGGTTTCTTGGTTGCTTCCAAATGGGACATTAACGTTTCATTGCTCATATGGACGCTTATCGGTTCAACCCTGACGATAGCGTCGGCCACCGTCATTAATAATTATTGGGACCGGGAATTAGATTTGAAGATGGAGCGCACGAAGGACCGCGCGCTGCCAACCGGTCGCATGCAGCCAGGAACAGTACTTATTTACGGAATTATTTTAGGAATCGCCGGGCTTTTTATCTTATTTGCGCTAGTAAATCCTATATCGGGTTGGCTAGGTTTGCTTGGATGGTTCGTATACATCGTGATTTATACGATGTGGCTAAAGCGGACATCCACATGGAGCACATCGGTAGGCGGAATCTCAGGGGCAATGCCGCCGGTTATCGGATATTGCGCGGTAACGACTGAGGTTGACGCAGGAGCTTGGATCTTGTTCGCCCTGCTGTTCCTATGGCAGCCTGCCCATTTCTGGTCGCTTGCGATTCGCAGAGTTGAGGAGTATCGCGCGGCAGGCTTTCCATTGCTGCCGGTCGTGAAGGGGATCAAACGGACAAAGCTGCAAATGATTCCTTACATCCTGCTTCTGCTGCCGACGGGAATTTTGTTCTACACGTATGGGTATGTTGGCATTTATTTTTTGATTTTTTCCGTTCTGGGCGGCGTTGTATGGCTTGTCCATACATTACGCGGAACAGGCGCCAAGGATACGGAAAAGTGGGCAAAAACAAACTTTCTTATCTCGGTTAATTACTTAATGGTTGTATTCTTAGTTATGATTCTGAATACGACAGGATCATAACGAATGCTTTAAGGAGTGACTTGCGTGGATTTTGTGAAGAAGCATAGCTTCAAAATAGCAGTGCTGGCGCTTTGTGCGGCTATGGGTATTTATTTATTTGTAACATACGGCATGCAGCCGAAGCAGACGCTTCCGATTGAGAAGGCTGCTCCAGCCTTCGAGTTAACGGATCTTGACGGGCAGAAGGTATCGCTCGAATCGACGAACGGAAAGGCCCGCATCGTGTATTTCTATTTCGCGAATTGTCCGGATGTATGCCCGCCGACAACCTTTTTGCTGTCGCAGGTACAGGATCAGCTTGAGGCGGAAGGCAAGCTCGGCACCAATGCGGAGCTCATCTCGATTACGTTTGATCCGGAACGCGATACGCCGGAAGTCATTCGTGATTTCGCCAAGCGTCATTTCGCTGATCTGAACGGCTGGCGCTTCCTGCGCGGCGATGAAGAGAAGACACTTCAGCTTGCCAAAGATTTCGGTGTAGGCGTGGTCAAAAATGAGGACGGCTCTTATATGCATACGAATGCCATTACGATTGTCGATAAAGACGGGCAAATCCGGAAATGGATTAACGGCAGCTCTGAAGATTTGACGGCTGACAAAATTGTCGATGAATTGAACAAGGTGCTTTAAAAGGCTTTAAAATTCATCTTTGCTCCAAATGGAAGCGGGACTCTGCGCAGGGTACAGGATATGCGCATCGAGGCCCGCTTTTTCTAATTGCTCGATTAAATATTCCTCAGGCGTATGCTCGACGCCAGAGTAGCCTCTCCGGGTGTAAATATGCTCGGCATCCGGAAATACGTCGCGCAGCAGAAACCGGATCCGTTTGCCGGAGGAGTCGTTGTCGGTAAATATGTAAGCTTGATTCTCGCCTACCTGCTTGCGAAGCTTGTCCAGCTGTTCGGAGCCTGGCGTGCCGAAGGTGCAGTATATCGGGACATCTTCATGGAGGACGCGCTTTAACCTTGATTTATCATTTTTTCCTTCTACGATAATAGCAATGTCCATTGAAGTCACCTCGGATTTGTAAAATGAAAATACAAGCATGCGGTATACGTATAGTTTACCACCAATTTTCGATTTTACCGATAGCAAGTTTGAATGGCGGCATGTTACAAACGGCCTGCTCGGAGCAGGCCGTTTATCCATTCTAATATAGGCAGGTACACGCTACGATCACGAGCAATATAAACAGTACGAGGATGGTGCCGGTGCTCGTGAAAACGTTGTTTCTGCAATCTTTATTTTTGTTTGCAGTTTCTACTTTTCCGGACATTTATGGAGTCACCCCGTTTCCTATAAATAAGAGCCCTGATAACCGTCAGCCAGGGTTAGCTGATTCGGATGGTCATCTGTCATATCGTATTTTATGTACGGGCGAGTGATCAGCCCTGTGTAAATACCTATTCTTACGAAAAATGGGTGCGGGAGGAAAGCGACCTTGAGAAATGAAGCGGCAGCAAAGCTACGGCGATCATTAATCCGATAAAGGCGATGTAGTAAGGCGAAATGTAATCGCGCACTTGCCCGGCAGCCAAAGGGCCGATAAAGGCTCCAATCGAGAAAGCGATCGATAAGACGGAAAACGTGCGCCCATAGCGGGCTCCGCCGCTAAGCTCAATTAGCATTGTGGACAGCGCAGGTAAAATAACCCCTTTGGCCATCCCGACTAACAGCAGCATGGCCGCGAGCGGCGCGGGGATATCCGAGGCGATGCAGAAGTATACAATCGCAAGGAAAAGCGATCCCCACAGCGTACGCTGGTATGCAGATACCCGGTTTAAGAAAAGCATGCTCAGCGTGACGAGCGCGCCGATGCTGACTACGGAGAACAAAAGGCCGGTCGTCATCATCGCTTCCTGCGACTTGGCCAGCAGCGGCAGCTCGAACGATAAGATCCCCTGCGCGCAGCTGAGCGCAACCGGCAGCAGATAGACGAGCCAGGGAACGGACACGGGCTGCACAGTTGGCTGCTCTGTTTTCTTTTTCCCTGGAAGGACGGCATCCGGCGATTGCGTGGCTTTCTCGCGAATGTCCCTAATGAAGAAGAGGGCACAGACAGACGTAACGATAAGAACCCAGCCAAGCAGCGTAAAAGCGGTCGTAAATCCGATTTTGGCAACGAGATAGGCTCCCGCCGCAGGCGATACGACGGATGCAAGCGTGTGAACGAGACCGTTGCCTGCCATAAGCTTTCCTTGCTCCGTTCTGTCGCTCGTAATTTTGGCAAGCAAGGATAGGCAGGCCGGCGAGAGAAACGCCAGCACAAATCCGCTGATAGAGCGCAGCAGGAGCAATTGCCAAGGATTCGTCACTTGTGATTGGAACAGGAGCACGACGCCTGCTGCCATGAGACTGAACACGATAAACAATCTGCTGCCATAACGGTCGACGCCGAAGCCCGCAATAAGATTGCCGGGCAAATGCGTAATGGAGTACATGCCCATCATGAGTCCGATAAAGGAAGGCGCCGCGCCTAAAGAGATTGCGAAGGGCGTTAAAATCGGGTACTGCGCGTGCAAATCGAAAAAAGCGACGAACAAAAATAAATAAAGCCAGACAGCGGTTTTCAAAGGGCTGCTCCTCCTTGCCAATAACATTCTTATATACTTGTACGTTTATATAGGACAGGATATGTCTGGTTGAAAAGGGAGCGAGCGTTTACGCCCTATATTCCGTAGGTTATAATATTTTGTAATAGCATTTTGCACGAGGTATAATGGAGGGGATCATTCTTGGATTTTTTGAATTTTTCAACCTATGATTTGGATACTTGGACAGCTTTCTTCAAAGAACATTGGCTGGTGCTTGTCATTGCGCTTATCGTACTTTTTATTATTGTCCGTATCGTGAAGACCGTCTTGAAATGGGCTATCGTGGCGGCAATCGTACTTGGTATTGTTGTGTACAGCGGCTACAGCATGGACGATCTGAAGGTGATTGGCTCGAAGGTTGCAGATACAGTGAAGCAGGAAGCCGTTAACGCGATGGTAGGCGAGGCGAAAGACGCTACCTTTGTAACGAACGCAGACGGAACCTTTACGGTAAAAACCAAAAATGTAGAGCTTACAGGAGCGCCTGGCGCAAACGAGGTTGCGATTTCATTCCGCGGGACGGAGCTTGGCAAGTGGGAGCTCGACAGCACGATTCAAGCCTTCATAGACCAAGCGAAGCAGAACGGGTAATGCTTATGACGAGCTGGGTTCAACTGTTTAGAGAGCCGGAGCCTGTTGCCATTATTGTGCTTCTGTTGCTGCTTGGCTCTCTTGTACAAGGGGTGAGGAGAGGCGCGTCGGGGTCCGCGAGGCGTCTTTTCTTTTTTGTATGGGAGGGTGCTGTCATTGTCGTTTGTCTGGTGCTGGCAGGGCAGCTTACGAATAGATTATCGCCGGTCGCAGCGAAGTGGCTTGTAAGCCAAGTGACGATTCCGCAGCGTGAGCTTAGCGGCATCGAGCAAGCCTGGTTTACGCTGCTTACGAGCCTGCGGGATTTCGCTTTGCTGCGCTATGGCGTCTTGTTTCTGCTCGGCTATTTGCTGCTGCGCGCATTAGCGGCTTTTGTAGAGCCATTGATTGAGCGTGCGCTGGAAGGCATACTGCGCAGCGGCAGGGAAGAGCCTGCTGCCGGCTTGCGGGGCAAGAGAAGCGCTAGCCGTGCGGTTGGAGCTTTAATCGGGGCTGTGCACGGCGCAGGGCGTTCTTTTATTTTCGTTGCCATATTATTCGTCTATGTGTCCCTCATGCCTAATGGCTGGTATGCCGACAAAATAGCAGATTCAAAGGTTTACACGAAAGCTGCCTCGTGGCTGAGTCCGGTGGCGGGAAACGTTCTCGCCGGGCAAGGACCTGTGCTGACCAAAGCGGTTGAAGCGCAGTTCCAGCAAATTTTACAACGCAAATATGAAATTATCGATTACGCCATTCCTGCAGAGATTGAGCAGGCTGCCCTTTATGTGACGAAGAATGCGCAAACGGATGAGGAGAAGGCGCGCAAGCTGTATGATTGGCTTGGCTCAAGAATAGCATACGATTACGACAAAGCCCGCAATTATGAAGAGAAGGGCATTTGGAAGGAACAAACTCCGCCCGAGACATTTGATACGCGGAAAGGCGTATGTATAGATATAGCTCGTTTATATGCCGTAATGGCCAGATCGGCAGGTCTTGAGGTGCGCGTCGTGACCGGAATGGGTGCGGACGGACGCGGAGGCTTCGGGCCGCATGCTTGGAATGAAGTGCGAATCGGCGAGGGGGATGCCGGCTGGATTCCGCTGGATGCCACATGGGCAAGCGCCGGGGACTGGTTTAACCCGCCGGCGTTCGACGACACACATATACGCGAAGCGTAGTCATCATTCAAGGGGCAGATTTATTTAAAGGATATGAGGTGATTCAACGTGCAAGACGATCCGCAAAAGAGGGAGATTATTAACCGGCGTCATTTTTCGTTTCGATTGAACTTATTTTTCTTTATTACGTTCGCATTGTTTAGCGTGTTGATCGTTCGGTTAGCCATTTTGCAGTTCGTAGAGGGACCGACACTTAGCGCGGAAGGCATCGGCAAAAGCACGCGAAGCGTCAAGATTCCGCCAATAAGGGGCAATATTTACGATTCCACGGGCTATCCGATCGCGTATTCCACATCGACCCAATCGTTGTATTTCAGCATTCAACCGGAGCTTAAGCTGGAAGATGCGAAAGAGAATGCGAAAGAAATGGCTGCAAAATTGCTAGAGGTGTTCACGAAGTACGGGGATCCTGCCAAGGCAATGACTGTGGATGATATTATCCGGCAAATGGACCTTGATTTCAGGCGGAATACGATTTCAACTCCAAGGCGCATCAAATCCGGGTTGACGAATAGGGAAATCGCTTATTTTATGGAAAACCGCACGTCGTTCAAAGGCATCGACATTATGGAGGAAAGCGTTCGGAACTATGACGCCGATTCCATTTCCGTTCAACTGGTGGGCTATTTGAAAAAGTATAAGGGTGTTCGGGAAACGGTAGATTTCTATAAGGAAAAAAGCGTTGAAGAGGAGCCGACTCTTCAGTATTTGGAGGAAGAAGATGTCGGCATGGACGGTCTGGAGTATATGTACCAGGATGTTCTTCGTGGAAAGAACGGCTTGAAGACGTATCCCGTTAACAATGCAGAGCGTATTATCGGGCCGATGCAAATTACGAATCCCGAAAAAGGTTCAGATATTTATCTGACTATTAACAAAAACGTACAGCTGAAAACAGAAGAAGCTATTATGAATCAATTGAAAAAAATATCAACCTCATCCAATCGGTACGAGCGGGCGGAATACGCCAAAACGGGCTTTGCCGTTGCGATGGAGGTCGATACCGGTAAAGTGGTGGCCATGGCGAGCATGCCTGATTACGACCCGAATATTTGGGCAGGCGGCCGCATTAGCGCTGAGGATTACGAGAACTTCTCGAATGTACTGGAGAACGGAACAATTCGCAGCGTTTACGGCAAGTATGAAACGAAAGCAGAGCGCGACAAGCACCCTTCCTCCATCGTGCCGCCGGGATCTACGATGAAGCCGTTATCTGTTCTTATCGGGTTAAATGAAGGGTTGTTTACACCGTCGACCATTTATCCGGATACTGGGGTATTTGCTTTCGGTAAAAAAGGCTATCAGCGTTTTATCCGAAATTCTCTAAATCACGTGTACGGGAACATTGACGGAGCGGGCGCGATCGAGCATTCCTCCAACCCTTTCATGGCTGCAATGGTCGGCAATAAGCTCTACATGCGGGGCGAAACGAACGGCAAGAGCAGCGTCGAGATTTGGGATGATTATATGAAACAATTCGGTCTTGGCGTGCTGACCGAAAGCGGCCTGCCAAATGAATCGAAGGGCGTCATCGAGTATTTTAGTGAGGCTGAGCGAGGCAGTGCCCAGTCTGCCCTTATCTTTGCCTCCTTTGGACAGCAGGGCCGTTATACGACTCTGCAGCTTGCCCAGTACGCGACTATGCTGGCAAATCGGGGCAAGCGGTTGAAGCCTCAATTCGTCAACGAGATTAAAGACTCCGACGGCAAGCTGGTTCAGAGCTTCAAGCCTGAGATATTGAATACGGTAGACATTCCGGCAGCTTATTGGAAAGAGATTGAAGACGGTATGTCGAAGGTTAGCTCCCAAGGCTTCGAAGGCTTTGAGTACAGCTATAGACGTAAAACGGGAACGTCCGAGCAGGACGTAGCATCCCGCCGGGCGGAAAATGCGGTCTTTATCGCTTATGCGCCTGCAGAAAATCCTAAGCTTGCTGTAGCGGTTATTGTACCGGATGGCGGCTTCGGGGGTTATGGCGCATCGCCTATCGCTCGGCAAATTTTCGATGCTTACGATGAGGAAGTCGGTTTGACCGGTGTGCCTAAGAAGAAGCCGGTCACGACGACGGATGCTGACGGTGCGGCAGGAACGGCAGAGACCGCTGTAATTGGAGCGAATACCGCCGGAGCTGTGTCCGGCACGAATGAATAAGCAGTCTTAAATGCAAAAGGCAGGTTGGAGCGCATGCTCCGGCATGCCTTTTTTTTTTGCATAAAGTAAGATACTTTAAAATAAATGTTGCATTAAGGAAACATTTTTGTGTATTATTAAAAAAATGGCTTTAGGCAAACTATGATTCATAAGCGCAAATTATGGAACATATAAAAAATATGATAAGCATACAGGAGGATTTTATTTATGAGTAAAGCGTACAGGATGAATTCGGCTCTTCAAAGATTCATGATGACGATTGTTTTTTTGGCGGTGGCGGCGATCGTGACGTCCGCCTGCGGGCAGCAAGCTGCGACTGGCGGGAACGACAAGCTGATCATTACCGCGACGACCGGGATGATCACGGACGTTGCGCAGCAGGTAGGCGGTGAGTATGTCGAGGTAAGCGGCTTGATGGGAGCGGGAATCGATCCCCATCTTTACAAGGCATCGCAAGGCGATGTGAAGAAGCTGGACGGTGCGGACATTATTTTTTATAACGGCTTACACTTAGAGGGCAAGATGGCTGAGATGTTCGAGGAGCTGGAGCAGCGTAAGCCAACAGTTGCTGTATCCGAGTATTTGACGGAAGAGCAGCTGCATGCCGCTCCCGGGCAAGGGGCTGGTATGCATGACCCGCATATTTGGTTTAATGTGAAGCTCTGGATTTCCGCAACGGAAGTCATTCGCGATACATTGGTCGAGAAAGATCCCTCGCACGCTGATTATTACAAAGAGCATGCGGCAGCGTATGTGAAAGAGCTCGAGAAGCTTGATGCTTACGCCAAGGAGCAAATTGCTCTAATCCCTGAGGCAAGCCGTATTCTTGTAACCGCGCATGATGCTTTTGGATATTTTGGCGAAGCATACGGGCTAACTGTCACGGGTTTGCAAGGAATGAATACGATGTCCGAGTACGGCTCGAAGGATGTCAGCAAGCTTCGCGATTACTTAGTTGAGAAAAAAATTAAAGCGGTCTTTATCGAATCCAGCGTTCCGAAAAAATCAATTGAGTCGGTCATTGAAGGCGCACGTCAATTGGGCCATGAAGTGAAAATCGGAGGAGAGCTTTACTCCGATGCGATGGGAGATGCGGGAACGGTAGAAGGAACTTATATCGGTATGGTGAAGCATAACGTTGATACGATTGTAGCAGCTTTGAAATAGGACAGAAGAAGTAGGGAAAGCGAGTGATGAACATGAGCCAAACTTATACAGCAGCGAAGCAGAATGCGAAGTCGGCAGCCCCGCTTGCCATTAAGGGATTAAGCGTGGCGTATCAGAAGAAGCCCGTGCTGAGAAACGTATCCTTTGAAGTAACCGAAGGGGAGCTGGTCGGCGTGATCGGCCCGAATGGCGCCGGGAAATCGACGATGATGAAGGCGGCGCTTGGACTTATACCGAGCATTGGCGGAGAAGTGCTGGTGTACGGGAAGCCGTATAAGCAGCAGCGCAAAATGATCGGCTACGTACCGCAGCGCGAATCGGTCGATTGGGATTTTCCGACGAATGCCCTTGATGTTGTACTCATGGGACGATATGGTCATTTGGGCTGGTTCCGCCGTCCAAGCGCCAAGGACAAGGCGTTGGCGCTGGAATGCCTGAACAAGGTCGGGATGGCCGATTTCGCGGGCAGGCAAATAAGCCAACTGTCGGGCGGACAGCAGCAGCGCGTGTTTCTAGCCCGCGCGCTGGCGCAGGACGCTAAGCTGTACTTTATGGATGAGCCGTTCGCAGGCGTTGACGCCGCGACGGAGAAGGCGATTATTACGCTGCTGCAGGAACTGAAGCTGCAGGGGAAAACGGTAATTGTCGTCCATCATGATCTGGCGACGGTACAGGATTATTTCGATTCGGTCCTGCTGCTTAATGTAGAGCTGCAGGCGTTTGGACCTACGGCACAAACCTTTACGCAGGAGCAGCTGCAGCGTACTTACGGCGGCAGACTCGCATTCCTTGATCGCAGCCATACGCCTCCGTCCATTGTTGGCGGAAAGGGTGAGTGATTGATGGAAACGGTATGGTCAATGCTGGCTGATCCGAACATGCAGTGGATTTTTCTCGGCTGTACGCTGCTTGGTTTAAGCAGCGGCGTTATTGGATGCTTCTCTTATTTGAGGAAACAAAGTTTGATGGGCGATACTTTGGCTCATGCGGCACTGCCGGGAATATGTATCGCTTTTATGCTTACGGGAGTCAAATCAATCGGACTATTTCTACTTGGTGCGGGTGCGGCAGGCATTATCGCTACATTCGGCATTGGATATATTACTCGAAACTCTAAGCTGAAACAAGATGCGGCTATGGGCATTGTGCTGTCGGGATTTTTTGGACTCGGAATTGTGCTCCTTACATTAATTCAGCATGGCGACTACGGCAATCAGGCGGGCTTGGATAAGTTTTTGTTCGGGCAGGCGGCTTCGATGATCGCTTCGGATGTCATTACGATGACGATCGTCTGCGTATCGCTTATATCGGTATGCACCTTGCTGTTTAAACAATTCAAGATCATTTCCTTTGATCCCGGCTTTGCAAGAGGCATCGGTTATCCGGTAGCTTTTCTCGAGCAATTGCTTATGCTGCTGATCGTCGTGGCTGTCGTAGCCGGCATACAAGCGGTTGGTGTCGTGCTGGTTGCGGCGCTGCTTATTACGCCAGCCGTATCGGCCAGGTATTGGACGGACAGGCTTGGATTAATGGTTGTATTGTCAGGCTTGTTCGGCGGATTTAGCGGTGCGGCAGGTACTTGGATAAGCGCATACGTGTCCAATTTGCCAACGGGCCCGGTAACGGTACTGGCTGCAACGCTGCTCTTCTGTATTTCAGTCTTATTCGGTCCGCAGCGCGGCTTGGTTGCAAAGCGGCTGCTGCGTCAGAGAGTGAAGCAGCGCTTTAACAGGGACAACGAGCATCTCATTGAGGGCACCGCGAAGAAGGAGGCGGCTATATGAGCGACTTTTGGATTTTGCTTACGGGAGCGCTCGTAGCAAGCTGCTGCGGCGTTCTCGGCGTATTTCTGGTGCTTCGCAAAATGGCGATGATAGGCGATGCGATCAGCCATTCCGTTATGCCGGGAATCGTCATTGCGTTTCTGCTCAGCGGCTCGCGCGATTCACTGCTTATGATGTTCGCGGCACTAGTATTCGGCTTGCTGACGACGTTCCTGATTCAAATGTTTCAGCAAAGCGGCATCCAATCGGATGCTTCAATCGGAGTTGTATTCACCGCTTTGTTCGCGATCGGGGTCGTACTCGTTAGCTTATATGCGCGTCAGGTGCATTTGGATCAGGATGCGATTTTGTATGGTGAAATTGCATATGTGCATTGGAATATATTCGAGCTGGGCGGAATAAATCTGGGACCGAAGGCGGTATGGCTGCTTGGCGTCACGCTGTTCATTATTACGGCAGTGATCAGCTTGTTTTACAAGCAATTCAAGCTATGCGCGTTTGATCCGGCGCTTGCGGCAGCAATCGGCATTCCTGTAGCGCTCTTTCATTACTTACTGATGGGCCTCGTCTCTATGGCTACAGTCAGTTCCTTTGAGAGTGTGGGAGCTATTCTAGTCGTAGGCCTGCTGATTATTCCGGCATCCACCGCTTATTTACTGACTGACAGGCTTGGCCTTATGATCGCTCTGAGTGTTGCAGTCGGTATAGCGAGCACATTTATCGGTTACGGAGCAGCCGTCATGCTTGATGCTTCAATTGCAGGCTGCATGGTTTGTGCAGCGTCGTTATTATTCGTTATCGCTTTTTTATTCTCGCCGTCGAACGGCATTATTATCAAAAAGCTTCGGATAAGAAAGCTCGCATAACCATATTTTGTATAGGAAATAAGCTTACTAGGCAGTCAACGGAAAATAGGACGGAGCAGGCGCGACATCTGCTCCGTCCTATTTCTGTTGCCTGCTAATTTGTTCACATATTTCAAATTAAGATCTAAAACTGCAACTTTTATCCAGTTATAATCGTACAATATTTGGAACTTATTAGGAGGAGTATAAAGGAGAGAGGAAGTTACAGATGAAAGCATGGTCAAAATTCGTCTTACCGTTTGTAATTATCGCAATTATTTTGTCGGGCTGCAGCTTTGGAGGAACGAACAAAGGACTGGATAAAGACAAGAAATCGACGCTGAAAGTCATGTATTATGATGAGGGTTCTTTCTTCCAAGAATATGGCATGGTGTTCTCGGCCTTATATCCAAATGTTGAAATTGAAATCGTGTCCAATCAAGTCATGTATACAGGGGAATCCAAGGACTATGACGCTGAAATGTATAAGTTTGTTGAAGAAAAGAAGCCCGATATCGTTTTGCTAAGCACAGAGCAATACAAAAAGATGGCACAGGACGGCAAGCTTTATGATCTCGATGCCGTTATGGAGAAGGAAAAGTATGACTCCGAGGGGCTTATTCCCGGCATGCTTGATTATTTGAGAGAGCAGGGCGGCGGCAAGCTGTTCGCTTTGACCCCGAATTTTTACAGCCAGGTTCTATTCTACAACAAGGACTTATTCGATAAATACCAAATCGAATATCCGACCGACCGGATGAGCTGGAATGAGGTTCTACAGATGGCCCGCCGCTTTCCGACTGATGGAGACGCCAAGGACCGGATATATGGTTTGAAAATGGGCTATAGCGAGGATCTGTTCGAAGTGGCGAACATGCTTGCTTCTTCCGAAGGCATCAACTATGTGAATGCTTCGCAAAAGCAGATGACGATCAATACAGATTCTTGGAAAAATATTTTTCAGACTGCGCTTGATGCGATTGGATCGGACGCGCTCTATTTCGAAAACATGAATAATCAAGAATCAGATATGGCGCAATCGTATGAGAATTATTTGTTAAGGGATCCTTTCATATCCGGCCGTCTGGCGATGGCAATCGGAGACAGCAATTATATTAACCAGTTTAAACAAGCGAGCAGCAACGTACAGGTTAAGGATAAGATTGTGAAAAACTGGGATCTCGTTACGGTGCCGGTCGGACAGCAAAATCCGGATCAAACGAATATGATGGCATTCCATAATTTGTTTGCCATTAGTGCTGATTCTCCTAACAAGGAAATAGCGTGGGAATTTCTGCGGTATATCACTAGCGATGAGTTCGCGAGAGTGAAGTCGAAGTCGTTTAATTATAACGGCATGTCGGTTCGCACCAAATACATAACGGATGTGGAAGGACACAATTATGCGGCATTTTATAATTTGAAGCCAAGCACATTTAATAGCTATAAAGATTTTGAGAAGCTGCCTCGGAACTTCTGGGATCAATTTAGAGCCGCTGCCCAGCAGGAGCTTCAGAAGGTGCAGGAGGACAAGCAGGCGCTTAATGAGGCACTTGAAATTTTACAGGTACAAGGACAAGAGATGCTCCTCAAGGAGGATCCGGGAGCACCGGAAGAGGCGCCTGCCGCCGAGGTGAATACGACTACGGCACAGTAATCAAATGTATAGGCCGGGGAGCATGCTTTCGCGTTTAGGCGGGGGCTGCTCTTTTTTAATTTAAGAAATGTGCAGGCCGTTTAAGTTTGTAAAGCGTCTATCGTTTGGAATCTGTCGTAAATGTGCTAAAATAATTTACTAGTTAGGTCACAAAGAGACGGCATTACGAGGAGGCACAATTATGGGAGATTATAAACTGGTTGCGCTCGACATGGACGGGACGCTGCTGAATGAGCAAAGTGAAATTAGTGCGGAAAATGCCGAGTGGATTCAAAAAGCGCTGGATGCAGGCATCATAGTCAGTTTCTCCACCGGACGGGGCTTTCGCAGCGCTCTGCCCTTCGCGGAGCAGCTGAAGCTGGAGACGCCTATGATAACGGTAAACGGCAGCGAAATATGGCATCGCCCGCATGTGCTGCATAAGCGCACACATCTAAGCCCTGTTTACGTGCAAAGGCTGCATGAGCTCGCTCTCGAACACGGCGAGCCGTGGTTCTGGGCTTATACGGCCTCTGATATTTTCAATAAGGAAAAGTGGATTAACCCGGCTGACGATTATGATGCGCATCATTGGCTGAAATTTGGCTATTACACGGAGGATGACAGTATTAGAGAGAAGCTGCTCGCGGAAGTGCAAAGCTGGGGAGCGCTTGAAATTACGAATTCATCGCCGTGGAATTTGGAGCTTAATCCGCTTGGCGTGTCGAAGGCAAGCGCGTTACAAGAGCTGTGCGGACTGCTAAATATAGACATGTCGCAAGTCATTGCAGTAGGCGACAGCCTGAACGATATTGCTGCCATACGAGAAGCAGGTCTAGGAGTGGCCATGGGCAATGCGCAGGAAACGGTTAAGGAAGCTGCGGATTTCATCACTTCTACGAATAATGAGCATGGAGTTGCAGAGGTAATCAAACGATACGTTTTGAAAGGATGAGGAACGTATGGACATTTTAGGCTGGATATTAGTTATTTTGTTATTCGTTGTGGGGATGGCCGGGGCTGTTTACCCGATCCTGCCCGGAGCGCTCGCCATTTATGGAGCATTTTTTGTTTATGGATTATTTTTCTCATTTAGCGAGTTTGGCGTTTTGTTTTGGCTGATCCAGACCCTTATCGTTATCGTGCTGTTTATTGCCGATTATGCCGTCAGCGCTTGGGGCGTCAAGCGATTCGGCGGTTCGCGAGCCTCGATTATCGGCAGTACGATAGGACTCATATTTGGTCCCTTCGTCATACCTGCGCTTGGTCTTATTATTGGCCCCTTTGCCGGAGCTGTGATCGGTGAGATGATTATTGGTACGAGCTTTGAGAAGTCTCTGAAGGTCGGTCTTGGATCGGTCGTAGGGCTTTTCACCAGCGTTGTTGTGAAATTTATTTTGCAGCTGGCGATGATTGTATTGTTTGTGTTATGGCTTGTATTCTAAATATCGAAATGGAGAGGTGGAAAACCAGTGATTAAAGTGACGGTATGGAATGAGTTTTTACATGAGAAAATCCATGAGGAAGTCAAGAACGTATATCCGGACGGCATCCATCAAGCTTTAGCGAAAGGAATTGCCGGCGGTGATATCGAAGCCGCAACGGCGACGCTTGAGGAGCCGGAGCATGGACTTACGGCCGATCGTCTTGCGAATACGGACGTTCTGATTTGGTGGGGGCATATGGGGCATGACCGGGTGGATGATGCCATCGTTGAACGCGTGCACCAGCGCGTAATGGAGGGCATGGGCCTGATCGTTCTTCATTCCGGTCATTTCTCAAAAATTTTCAAAAAGCTGATGGGTACGGGCTGCGATTTGAAGTGGCGCGAAGCAGGCGAGAAGGAACGGCTGTGGGTCGTTAACCCGGCGCATCCGATTGCGGCGGGCTTGCCGGAATACATTACGCTGGAGCATGAGGAAATGTACGGAGAGCACTTCGATATCCCGGCGCCGGACGAGCTAATATTCGTGAGCTGGTTCGAAGGCGGAGAAGTGTTCCGCAGCGGATGCACGTTTAATCGCGGCCAAGGCAAAATATTTTATTTCCGTCCGGGACATGAGACATACCCGACTTACTATAACCCGCAGGTGCTGCAGGTCATTCAGAACGGCGTCCGCTGGGCAGCGCCATCGAACGCAGCAGTGCCGGTTCGCGGCAACCACCAGCCGCTGGAGCCAATCGGCAATAAAGGATAGGGAGACTTGGACATACCATTATGTTAAAAAAAGACTCATTAATTAAAGGTACGCTTATTCTGACAGCCGCTGCCCTGGTCGTTCGCTTTCTTGGGCTGTTCCAGCGTATTCCGCTCGATTATATGCTGGGGCCGGCAGGGCAGGCATCTGTTAACTCTGCTAACACCATCTATTTGCTGCTTCTTACGATCGCAACGGGCGGTATTCCGCTTTCTATTAGCAAAATGATATCGCAGCGTTATGCTCTTGGCAGACCTGAAGAGGCCAAGCGCATCTATCAAGCGGCGTTGATGTTCGGAGCAGTGACTGGACTTTTGCTGACTTTTGCGATGTTTGTTCTTGCACCAACATATGCACGAATTTCGAAGGTGCCGGATTCTGTTTTATCTCTGCAGGCTATTGCTCCCTCGCTGCTGTTGTTCCCGATCATCGCGATGATGCGCGGTTATTTCCAAGGCAGACAAATTATGTCAGCCGGCGGCATATCGCAAATTATGGAACAAATATTGCGCCTCATCGGCGGTATCGGACTGGCTCTTATCGTGCTCGGCTTAGGCTGGGGAGATAAGTACGGCGCTGCGGCAATTGCTTTCGGTTCTGTACTCGGAAGCATCGGCGCATTTTCCGTCATGATGTGGTTTGCGCGAAAGCTGAAAAAGCAGGATCGTACAGAAGCTTTGGCAGCTGACAGAGAAAACGCCGTTAAGGCAAGCTCAAACCTGCCATTTAGGACTATTTACCGGGAAATATTCAGAACCTCCATTGCGGCCGTTGTAACGGCAATGACGGTGCAGTTTGTTTATTTTTTCGATCAGTCGTTTTTTATGAGGCTGACAGCTGCTTTTTACAGCCATGAAACGGCAACAAAAGTATTGGCTGAATACACAACCAAAGCGATGGGCATTGCCGGCATCCCGCCGATTCTCGCTATCGCGCTCGGAGCATCGATTATTCCGGTCATTTCTTCGGCTTATTCCTTGAAGAATATGACAGAAGTACAACGGCAATCCTCGCTTGTGATGCGAATTGTTTGCTTTACAGGCGTACCGGTTGCACTGCTGCTTACAGTTGCTTCCTATTCGGTAACAGGCCTTTTATTTACGAGTCCAAGCGGCAGTGATACCGTCGCGTTGCTTACGGCTGGCGCAATTTTTCAAATTACGATGATGATTTCGAATTCGATATTGTACGGACTAAACAAGCCAAAGGTGCCGATGTACCATACGTTTATCGGGCTTGGCCTTAAAGTTGTGTTCAGTCTTGCGCTCGCGCCTGTGCTTGGCGTATACGGACTTATCATTGGATCATCGCTATGTTTTATCGTTATTACGATGCTGAATGTAAGAACAATCAATAAAGAAGTTAATCTAAATATACTGGGCGGCAAGTGGCTGGCCTATATGGCAGCGGTCGCTGTACCAGCCCTGGCTGGCTGGGGCGCCGAGTATGGGATGCTTGCATTGACGGAAGCATGGGCTGACAAGCTGTCCTATTTATTGGCTGCCGCGGTTACTTCAGCCATAGTAGGAGGACTTTATCTCTTTTTACTGGCAGCGCTTCGTGTCATAACGCCTGAGGATGTGCGTTCGTTCCCAGGACCGCTGCGCAAGGTGCTGAATCTGGTTTTAAAGCCGTTTTATAGAAAAGCGGTTTAATCGTTTGCATATAAAGAAACAGGACGCATCCCGTAAAACGGATTGCGTCCTTTCGTATTACTTCAACCGTATTGAATGACCAATGACATGATTATCTAGTCCTGATTCTACAAAACTATTTCTTTCCATACATTTACAATATAGATAGTCTCCTGTACAATAAGTAGAGTTTGCCAGTTAAGTTGGCCTACTATACTACTTTATAAAAGGAGACTTTTGAATGAGAAGATTTTTCGCAAGACCAAGCAAATTGATAGTGCTTTTACTAGTGTTTACACTCGTTTTTGTAGCAGGCTGTCAATCGATTTCAAACCTTGATATTAATGCGGCATTAAAAAACTCTCTTAAAGTAGAATCGAGTGAAAGCAAACAATCGGTAGAGCTTAAGCTTTTGCTGGATGAAGCGGCATACGATGGCCTCTCCAAAGAGGATCTCGCGCTTATGAAGCTGGTGTCAAACTTGAAACTGCAGTTTGATAACGTGAAGATGCAGGATAGCTCGCATGTTTCCTTTGACGGCAGCTTGATTTTGGGAGATACTACAAGCATTAAGTTTTCGCTCAAAATGACCGATACGCTCGCGATAATGGAGCTTGAAGGCGCGAAGCACCCGTTCGTGCTTGATCTGACAAGCAATAGCTTGCTTGGAATGACGGGAATGCCTATTCAAGCCGCATCAACAGAAGCGCCGGCAATGGATGAAGAAGCTCTAACGGCGCTGGGCCATGAAATGGTCGATACAATCGGCACGTACGTCATTCATAACCTGCCGAATCCGGATCGCATTCAGGTGAAATCAGTCAATGAAGCGATAAACGGCTCCGCAACTTCCTTGATGCAAGTACATATCGACCTGAATGGCACTGAAATTTGGGCATGGGTGAAAAAATATGTCGATGCGCTGATCGCTGACCGTGCAGGCTTGGACAAAATGGTAGCAGGCGTGTTCGAGATTCTTAAAAGCAACCCTGACTTATGGACAGCATTCGGCACGGTCAATCCTTTAGAGGAAGGCGGACTTGACGCTCCCGATTCTGAGGCAGTGCTGAAGGAAGCGACGGATGCTATTGCGCTGCTTCTGACCGAGTTGCAAGGAGAGCTGAAGCGGCTTGAGGAAGAGGATAAAGAAACGCTGGATCAAATATTCAGCAAGGATCTAACGATTAAAGCCGATGTTTACGTGGACAACAAGCTTGATATCCGCAAGCAAGCATATGAGCTTTCTTACGTGCCGACTGAAGTTCAGGAGTTTAGCTTACTGCCGATTAAAGGACTGACGATCAAAGTAGAGAGCGAGTCTTGGAATGTTAACGGCGACGTAAAGGCGGAAGCACCGGTCGCATCCAAATCGGATATCCCTGCCGAAAAATTGTTTGGCATGCAAGGCTACCAAGTATTGAAGCAGTTTGATGAGAAATCAACGATCTACGATCTGTTGAAAAATAAGCTGCATATTGGCAAACAAAATATTACTTGGTATTCAAACGAGTCGTATAATCCGGTAATTCTGACTGCAGGCGGCATAACGATCATTCCGCTGCGCGATACGGTTGAACAGCTTGGCGGCGTGCTCACATACGATAAGAAAACAAAAAGCTTAAAGGTGTTCGACGATGCGACGAAAACGACAATTACAGCGAAGCTTGGCAGCGATATCGCATTCGTTAACGGCAAAAAAGTAAAATGGTCATTCCCTGTAACCGTCATTGACGGGGTAACCTACGTTCCTGCACGCAATTTTGCTTCGGCATTAAAAGCAAAGATTGGCTGGGAGAAACTTAGCGATGATTTGAAAATATTTACGTTTGATCGGGAAGTCTAAGCAAAGGCTTAGAAATCGTTATATACTTTAATACGATATGTTTAGGGGTGCAGCATGAGAAAATTGACGACGGACGCGGAGTTTCGCGAGGCGGTTGCAAGCGAAGGGCTTACCATTGCCGTATTCAAAACAACCTGGTGCAAGGATTGTCACTTTATTAACCCGTTTATGCCGGATTTGGAGCGTCAGTACGAAGGCAAGGTCAATTTTGTAGAGATTGACCGCGATGATCTTCCTGACCTATGCTCCGAGCTGAACATATTAGGAATTCCAAGCTTTATCGCTTTCCGCGGCAGTCAGGAGCTTGTCCGCTTCGTGAGCAAGCTGCGCAAGACACGCGAGGAAATCGAGGAATTCGTAAACCGGGCCATTCAAGTCAGCGATGCGCTGAGTCATTAGTAACCGATAGTCCGCGCTTAAGGGGAAGGTTTCCCCTTAGCGCGGGCTTTCCTTTTTAATAACACGCTTCTACCCGGAAGTGTCACATTTTCAACATGGCTTTTGCCTTATTTTATGGCTATAATTGAACTGTTATTAAAACACGAAATAAGGTGATTTTATTATGGTAACCGGGCGTTTTCGCGCGTTAGCTATCGCTTCGTGCATCGGAATGCTTCTTGTACTGCTCGGCGGGGCACTAGTCACGAATACAGATTCAGGCCGCGGCTGCGGTGATGATTGGCCGTTGTGTAATGGGAAATTAGTACCTGCTTATACGATCGAATCCTTGATTGAATATTCACATCGGCTTGTAACGGGTGCCGAAGGTTTGCTTGTTCTGGCTGTTTGTATAATGATGATTTTGAAGTTTAGGAAAGACAGGAAGGGTTTTAAGGAGCCATTGTTCTATGCAGGAGGAGCATTGCTGTTCACAGTTATCCAAGCGCTAATGGGAGCAGCGGCCGTTATGTGGCCTCAATCACCGCCTATTATGGCGATTCATTTCGGAATTTCGTTAATCGCGTTCGCATCTACACTGCTGCTGGTAATCTGGACGTTCCGCGCTAAACATGGACCGCAGACGGTGTTTCAAGTACCGCGTTCCATCTTTCCCCGCGTGCTTCTAACATCTGTTTATTGTTATATTGTTGTATATTTGGGCGCATTCATCCGGCATACCGAATCGGGCGGAGGCTGCGTAGGCTGGCCGCTTTGCAACGGAGAGATCGTTCCGGAGATTAATGGTGCGACAGGAGCCGTATTTATACACCGGGTGGCTGCATTGCTGTTAGCAGTCAGCCTGGCAGGCTTGTTCATACACATTCGCAAAGTCAGCTACGGCGCATGGGGTTTAACGAAGCCGGCAGCATGGACGCTTGGACTTGTCGTTGCCCAAGTATTCAGCGGAGCGCTGCTTACATTAACGATAACAAATCCGGATTGGTTTTTGTTCACCAACTTATTGCATAATTTGATTGTTACCGGCTTGTTCGGATTATTAATGGATATTTTAGTTCGTTCGTGGCGATTAAGAGAAGGGCGTGAAGGATAGTGAGTTTTAATAACTTGCGTGAATTTTTAGACGTACTGAAGCGTGAAAATGATTTGGCTGTTATAGATGCTCCTGTAGATCCTAATCTTGAGGTAGCAGAAATTCATCGGCGGGTAATCGATGCAGGAGGACCCGCTTTGTTATTTACGAACGTGAAGGGGAGTCCTTTCCCGATCGTAACGAACCTGTTCGGGACAAGCCGCAGAGTCGATCTTGCATTCGGTCCGCGTCCCGAGGCGCTAATGAAGCAAATCATTGGAGCGATGGACCGCGTACTGCCGCCAACGCCTAAGGCGATTTGGGGCGAGAAAAACTTAATATGGGACATGCTGAAGGTAGGAATGAAAGAAGTGCCTTCCAGCGGTGCGCCTATTCTTCAGGCCTGCAAACGAGAAAACCCGCTTGCAGGTTTGCCTGCGATTACGAGCTGGCAGGATGACGGAGGTCCGTTCATTACACTTCCGCTCGTTTATACGGAGCACCCTGAGCACCGGAAGCAGCATAATCTAGGCATGTACCGCATGCAAATCTTTGATGATTGTACGACGGGCATGCACTGGCAAATACATAAAGGCGGCGGTTTCCATTACCATGAAGCGGAGAAGAGGAATGAAGCGCTGCCTGTATCGGTTTTTCTCGGCGGGCCTCCGGCTCTCATTGCATCGGCGATTGCCCCTGTACCGGAGCATTTGCCGGAGCTGCTGCTTGCATCGCTTATTATCGGCGGCAAGCTTACCGTGGTTAAGGATCCGAACGGCTCGCATCGCATTCCGTCGGAAGCGGAATTCGTCCTTAGCGGCCTAGTACCGCCGCATATCAAAAGGCCGGAGGGTCCATTCGGCGATCATTACGGCTATTACTCGCTTATGCATGATTTCCCCGTATTTAATGTCAGTCATATGTGGCATCGCAAGGATGCCATATACCCGGCGACCGTAGTCGGCAAACCTCGTCAAGAGGATTACTATATGGGTGAGTTTCTGCAAAAGCTGCTTTCGCCGGCGTTCCCGATGGCTATGCCGGGGGTTAAGGACTTATGGACTTACGCTGAGACTGGCTTCCATGCGCTTGCAGCTGCTGTCGTAAGGGAGAGCTATTCACGGGAAGCGCTGACATCTGCCTTCCGCATATTAGGTGAGGGCCAGTTAACGTTAACCAAATTCCTTATCGTTACGAATCAGCCTGTAGAGCTCGAAAACTTCCAGGTGCTGCTTGAAACGGTTCTTGAGCGTTTCCGTCCGGAAACGGATCTGTTCATCTTCGATAATACATCCCATGATACGCTCGATTACACGGGCGGTAAGCTAAACCATGGCAGCAAAGGTGTTATGCTTGGGGTTGGAGAACCGGTCCGCGAGTTACCCGGCTCGTATACGGAAGGGGCAATCGATGAAATAACGGCTGCAAAGCCTTATTGCCGCGGTGGTTTGGTCGTGTCAGGCGCATCCTATGCTGAAGAGCCTAAGCTGGCGCAGCGGCTGCTTGAGCGCCTCACGGAGAAGGGAACGGAATGGCCGCTCGTTATTCTTGCGGACGACGCAGAGATCGCGGCAGCGCAAACGCCATTTTTATGGACGGTATTTACAAGATTTAATCCGGCAGACGATATTTATGCGAATTCCGATATTCGCCGCCATCACTTTGGCTATAAGCTTCCTATCGTCATCGACGCCAGAATGAAGCCTGGTTATCCGGATGAATTGTTCCCGCGCGAGGATATCGTGAGGCTCGTTGATAAACGCTGGAGCGAATACAAGCTGTAATTTGTTGAACTGTAATATTCTTTTTATGGAAGGAGCTGTTCGATTATGCTGCGTTTCCTGTTTGATGAGCCTCAAAGAGAAGCAGAAGGAATCCTTGCAGAAACGTTCCGTTTAATGGATCAGTTCGTTGCCATCCTGAACAAAAAAATGGCGGCAGGCGAAGATAACGTTCAAAAGCTTCGTAAATATGAAATATGGACGCTGGGCCTTCGCTCATCGCTCGATGAGCTTGAACAAAGCCACTACGTCGCGCTACATTTTCAACACAAAATCAGTTCTTCCTCGGTTAAGCAAATGACAGATGAGGAACGAATCCATTATAATCGGTATACCTACTTCGATAAGAATGCCTTTATCCGGGTCTTCTCCCTGCTGGATAAGCTTGGCACGCTGCTAAATGAGCTTCTTGATATGAGAACTGAGCGGATCAAACCCCATTTCTCCTATTTTACCGTTTTGCGCAATATGCGGGACAAGCAGGCTCATACTGTGCTGATGTGGAAACTGAACCATGCGAAGGAGAAGTATAAGGAGCCGCTCAACAGACTCCGCAAACGAAGAAATACGGAAATTCATTACATGAACTCGGAAATGCAGGATGATTTAATTCAAAGCAACCGCATGTACGGTGAAGAGGTCCGATTGGAAAATATTGCTGAACAGTCGGCTGATTTGACGCAGGGCTTGTATCTTGCGATGGAATCGCTTCTGTTCACGTTTCAATACGCATGCGGATTAATGCGAAACAAGCAACCATAATCCCGAGGGGGGAAAACTTGTGGGGCTCAAGGGCAAAACAGCGTTAGTAACAGGCAGCGCGAAGGGACTCGGTAAACGAACAGCGCTTCAGCTCGCTGAGCAAGGCTGCAATGTTATTATTAATTATTATGAGAGCGAGTTTGAAGCGCATCAGGTAAAGGCGCAGATCGAGCAGCTTGGTGTGAAGGCGATTACGGTGCAGGCCGATGTCGCAACGACCGAAGGCGCGGCCAAGCTTGCTGACGAAGCGGAGCGATGGGCTGGAGGCGTTGATATTCTTGTCAATAATGCGGGACCATTCGTCCGCAAGCGCCGGCTATTCAGCGAATATGATGAAGAGACGATCATTAGGCTGCTGCATGGAAATTTGTTAGGCGTTATGCTGCTAGATCATCGACTGCTTCCGGGCATGCGTGAGCGGAAATGGGGACGTATTGTCCATTTCGGCTTCGGCCACGCGGGAGAAGCTAGAGCATGGCCGCATCGGGCGGTATATGCTGCAGCGAAGACAGGGCTTGTGTCGTTCACGAAGTCATTAGCCGTTGAAGAGGCTCCGCACGGCATTACGGTCAACTTAATCGGTCCAGGCGATATTCGCGGCATGAACAAGGAGAAGTCGATTGCAGAGGTAGAAGAAGAGTATGATAATGAATCGCCAATCGGCCGTCCGGGAGCGGGCGAGGACGTGGCGCGCGTGGTGCTTTTTCTCTGCGACATGAAGTCGAACTTCTTGACCGGCAACGTGATCGACGTTACGGGCGGCTTCGATCCGATTGTGGCTAATATTAAGGGAATGTTCTAACTGCAAATACGCCCAAAAAAAAGTCTTATCGAGCAGCAGGGAGCTTAGCTCCTTGCCTTCGATAAGACTTTTTGTCATTCTAACGTAAAGGTGATATTGGTTCGCTCTTATATTTTTAGAATACTTGAACGACTTCGACTACACCTTCAACTTCTTCAAGAAGAGCGCGTTCGATACCCGCTTTAAGCGTGATCGTCGAGCTTGGGCAGCTTCCGCATGCACCCATTAGGCGAAGCTTGATGATTCCGCCCTCAACATCAACCAACTCAACGTCGCCGCCATCGCGCTGCAAAAACGGACGAAGCTTATCGAGTACGTCCAACACTTCATCGTACATAGTATCTTGTGCTTGTTCACTCATTGCAATCATCTCCTTTCTATCCTATTATAGTACAAAGTGAAGCAATTGAAAATGGATAGTAACTGAGTAAAGTTAGGTGAAGCAAAGTGTTTAAAACAATGATCGAGTTTTGTGCCGGCAATATGCATCACGGTACTGACCGGATAATGAAATTATTCGAGCAAAATGATGCATACGAAGTAGCCGAATATGGCTGCTTAGGCAATTGCGGCGAATGTTATTTGAATCCATTCGCCTTAGTGGATGGAGCTATCGTATCTGCTGAATCGGCAGACGAGCTGCATGGCAATATTTTAAAAGCGATCGAACAGCAGCAAACGGATAAAGAAGCGCTGGATAAGCTGCTGGACGATCTGTAGGCAATGTGCTAACCAAGATGGCGCTTAGAGCGCCAGAGCACGCCGCTTTTTACGAGGCGCGGTACACGTCCCATAATGGGCGTGCCGCCCATTAATCCGAAGCCGCTTTTTTTGCCGAGCGAGCCGAGTACGCCCTTAAGCTTAAGCTTGCCGACTTTCGGTGTTTTATCATGCCAGATAGCTTGAAGCACCTCGGCAATTTGTTTGCCTTGGGCGCCTGCAGCTTGACCGCTCGGCGAGAGCGGCAGCGCTGCGCAGTCACCAACGACAAACACTTCGGTATAATCAGGCAGCTGATGGTATTCATTTATAACCAATCTGCCCTGATTGTCCTTAGGCAAATTCATGCGCTGCACGAGCGGTACAGGCTGAATGCCTGCCGTCCATACAGTTACATCCGTATAGATAGGCGCCGAACTATTGCAATCATGCAAAATGCCGCCCTCTACTTTTGTTAAACCGACATGACCCCGCATTTCAACCTGATGCTCCTCGAACCATTCTGCAACAAATGCTTGAAGCTTGCCTGGGAAAGCAGAGAGCACGCTCGGTCCGCGATCCAATATTCGAATATTCAAATCCGGACGGCTTTCACGCAGCTCGGCTGCAACCTCGACACCGCTTAGCCCTCCGCCTACGATCGTTACTTGACCATAAGGCTTAACGTCATTCAGCTGCGCATAGGTACGTCTTGCGGCCGAGAACGTTTGAATGCTTGTAGAGTACTGCTCAGCACCCTCGATCCCATGGTATTTATCCGTGCAGCCAAGACCGATAACGAGCCATTCGTATTCGATCGGCTCCTGGCCTTCGAGATGGACGAGCTTCATCTCCATATCCACTTCCAAAACCTCGCCGTATGTCAAAGAAATTCTCGGATCAACCGGAAATTTGACACGCAGCTCTAAATCTGAAACCGTGCCGGCGGCAAGCGCGTAATATTCCGTCTTCAAGCCTTGAAACGGCATCCGGTCAATTAATACGATGGAGACATCGATTGGCAATTGTTTCTCTAATAATTCGTTTGCAATGGCAAGACCGCCATAGCCTCCACCCAAAATAATAAGTTTTCTCATCTGGTTTCCACTCCACGCCATTTTAAGTTATATCTATTTTGTGCTTTCGAGCTGCTGATTACTCATTCGTAAACTTTGATTTCATTGTAAAAAGTATCGCGTTCAACCGGAATTCGGCCTGCGCCTTTAATAAGCCAAATCAGGTCCTCGCGCGTAATGCCTTCCGGTGTCAGGGCTCCGGCAGCATGACTGATTTTTTCCTTGACGATCGTTCCGTGCGCATCCGACGCTCCCATCGTCAAAGCGACTTGCGTCAGCTGTACCCCAATGTTAATAAAGTAAGCTTTAATATGCGGGAAGTTATCGAGCATCAAACGGCTGATCGCAATCGTCTTTAAGTCCTCGAATGCAGAGTTGCGGCGGCGAATGCCGGCTCTTGGATTGATAGGCTGCATCGATAGCGGAATAAAAACAAGGAAGCCGTTCGTCTCATCCTGCAGCTCGCGAATATGCATCATGTGGCGAATGCGGTCCTCTTTCGTTTCGATCGAACCGTAAAGCATTGTCGTATGCGTCCGCAAGCCGAGTTCATGAGCAGTACGGTGAACCTGCAAATATTGCGTGACATCGGCTTTTTCCACGCGCATTTTTTTCCGGTAATGATCGGATAAAATTTCGGCACCGCCGCCAGTCAGCGACTCCAGTCCTGCTTTCATAAGCTCCTGAAGCACTTCACGGTAAGTCAGCCCGCTGATACGCGAGAAAAAGTCGATTTCTGCAGCGGTGTAGGCTTTTAGCGTAACCTCAGGAAAACGCTCCTTCAGCGCTTTGAGCGAATCTACATAATATTGAAAGGGGACATTCGGATTATGCCCGCCAACGATATGGAATTCGCGAACGCCGGGATGGAAATGCTGCTCAACATATTCGATCATTTGCTGACCGCTTAACGTATAGGAGCCTTCATCGCCTTCATCCTTGCGGAAGTTGCAGAAAGCGCAGTGAGCTTCGCACACGTTCGTGAAGTAAAGACTCATATTCTCAATAAAATAAACCTTTTTGCCATTTTTACGCATGGCGACTTCGTTAGCCAGCTGTCCAATCGTCAGCAGATCATCTGATTGATATAAGAAAACGCCATCTTCAAGGGTTAAACGTTGTCCATGACGCACTTTTTCAATAATGTGCTGCATATGTGTATCTTCTGTCGGTATTACGACGTTCATGGCTGAGCCTCCTCGATATATAGTTTGTGAAAAAAATAACTTTCTTTTTCCGATTAAGAAGCTGTAACTATTATAAACCTCACACGTAGCATGAGCAATAAGAAAAGTGCTGCGCATTCCATATACTGGGATTAAAGCTTGTAGGCATGCTTCTCTTGAGCAAGCGAACAAACTGGAGTATACTACAAATAAGTAAGTGAACTTCAGCAGTATCGATTAGAAGGATAAATGGAGGGATGTAGCATGATCACAATTAGTGATTTAGCATCTGACAAAATAAAAGCAATGCTCGCTGAAGAAGGCGGCCCTGGGCTATTCCTGCGCATCGGCGTCAAGGAAGGCGGCTGCAGCGGCTTCTCTTACGGCATGGGCTTTGATGATGAGCAGCACGAGAGTGACAAGGAGCTCGACATGGACGGCCTAAAGGTTGTCGTAGACGAAGACAGCATCAAATATTTGCATGGACTCGTTATCGATTTTAAAGAATCTGCAATGGGCGGCGGCTTTACGATCGAAAATCCTAATGCCAGCGCTACATGCGGGTGCGGCTCGTCGTTCCGTACAGCTACGGATGCAGGCAAGCCTGCTGCTGCGGGCGAGTGCTAAGAGTAAACCATCCGGATAAAATTTTTTTAAGGATGGTGTATAAGCACCGCGAAATATGTGCAAGATAGTGTTGACGGTGTGAAGAGAGGTGTGGTTCCATTGGACCATTCGGTGCTAGGACTACAGGAGGAACTTATTTAATCACTAAGCTATTATGAAAGCGAGGGGTTGTGTCGCAGAGCTACTCTGAACACACACGCTAAAAACGATCCGTTAAACCGGAAAGTGAAAAGCGGTGCCCAAGTAATCTTAACAATGTGAAGTGTTAGATTTCGAGAGACTCAAACGATCAAACACCGTCGGAAGAGGAGCCTGTCAAAGGGCTCCTTTTTTCTTTGTCATTTATTATGCAGCCAGCTTATATCGTCCTTTAGCAGCCCTCTGAACGTATGCGTCCAATGCGTAGGTTCAAGGGGCTGTTGTTGCTTTGACTGCAATAATTCAGGGAATTCCCTGACATACAAAGCAGAAGCAGAGCTTTATAATGGAAATTAATGATTGCTTGTATGCCCTGAAGGAGGAACGAGGATGAAGACGATCGGAGTGAATGTCGCTGCCTGCATCGAGCGATTGAGATTGGAGACGGGCAGCGATTTCGCTACACTCGGCTTGATCGATACAGGCAAACGCAAGCTGTGTTGGTCCTATGCAGCCGGCAGCATGAGCGGGCGGACGCTGCTGGTTGAGCAGAAGCCGACTGCGGGTTTGTCCGGAATCGCTATTCGTTCTGGCAGGCCTGCGAGTACGGGCGCAGCGCTGACGGATAAAGAGCGGTTTAAAATGGAAGAGCCTGTTCTATTGACGGAACAGCTGCGAATAGCGGCGAGTATGCCTTTAGTCATGCCAAACGGGATTGCCGGCGTGCTGCTAATCGGAAGACGATCTGCTGACAGCTACGCTGCAGATGAGCTTGAGAAGGCGTTTTCCTTAACGAAAGAGCTGGCGACGATACTGCTTTAGCGGCACTATTTGGATTGATATCGAGCGTCGGAGGGAAAAGGGTATGATAAAGCTGATGATTTGTGATGATCATGCAATGGTCAGGTCCGGTTTGGCCCTGCTGCTGCATGGGAAGCACGACATTGAAGTGGTGGGCGAAGCCTCGGAAGGGGACGAAGCGATCCGGATGGCGCAGCAGATTATGCCGGATGTCGTCTTAATGGACCTGAGCATGCCGCACGGCAAGGACGGAATGACGGCAACGGCGGAACTTAAGAAGCTGCTGCCGGATACATCGGTTCTTATACTGACCATGCATGACGATGACGAATATTTGTTCCGGGCGATTCATATCGGGGCTTCCGGCTATATTTTGAAAAATGCGCCCCACGATGAACTGTTATCGGCCATTCAGTCGGTAGCGCAAGGAAATGCCTATCTTTATCCGACTGCTACCAAGCGGTTGATGAGTGAATATCTCGTAAAGCTGAAGCAGGGCGGGGAGGAAAGCGGGCCGTACGAGACGCTTTCTGAGCGGGAGAAGGAGATATTGGGCTGGATCGCCAAGGGCTACTCGAACAAGGAAATTGCGGAAAACCTGATTATAAGCGTCAAAACGGTGGAAACGCACAAAAGCCATCTGATGGATAAGCTCGGGCTAAGAACGCGGCCGGAGCTGATCAAGTTCGCGCTAAAGAAGGGGCTGCTTCATTTTGATTAATTACGGCGGTGATAAATACCGGCAAATGATCGGTTCGGACGTGGAATATCTTCTGTCAGTGCTGGAGGATGAAATCGATGATAAATCGATGCTGGCACAGGTGAATCAGTCGCTTAAACAGCTTGCAGATGTGAAGTTTGCGCTCGATGAAGCCGCGATTGTAGCGGTCACGGACAGAAAGGGCAGAATTGAATACGTAAACGATAAGTTTTGCGAGATTTCCAAGTATGACCGCGACGAGCTGATCGGCAAGGACCATCGGATTATTAACTCTGGCTATCATGGCCGTAATTTCTTTCGTGAGCTATGGAGCGTTATTTCCGCAGGCGAGATATGGCGGGGGGAAATAAAAAACCGCGCCAAGGACGGAAGCTTCTACTGGGTAAGCACGACAATTGTGCCCTTTCTGGATGAGGAGGGAAAGCCTTATCAGTATCTGGCTATCCGCAGCGAAGTGACGCAAAGGAAGCAGGCTGAGCAGGAGCTGAAGGAAATGATGGTCAAGGTGATCGAAATTCAAGAGGATGAGCGAAAACGGATTTCGAGGGAGCTGCATGACGGCATCGGCCAAAGCTTGTTCTCGTTGTTAATCCGGCTGGATCGCTTAATCGGCGATCACGCTGGAATTGCCGAGCTGAGCAACCTGCGCAGCGAGGTTTCGGACATGATGGCGGATATTCGCGGCCTCGCATGGGAGCTTCGGCCATCCGTGCTCGATGATCTTGGCGTCGTGCCTGCGATAAGAACTTATGTGGATAATTACTCGCGTCATTTCGGTATTCGGCTGAAGCTGGAATGCAATTTGAAGAGCAGGCTGGGCATTATGAAGGAAACGGCGATTTATCGCGTTATTCAAGAAGCGTTAACGAATATCGCCAAATATGCGGATGTGTCTGAGGCTGAAGTTATACTGGAGGAACGGATTGGCGAGGTGGAGGTTATCGTAACAGACCGAGGCCAAGGCTTTAGCCCCGATCTCATCGGACGGGGCGTGGGCTTGTTCAGTATGGAGGAGAGAGCGCGCAGTATCGGCGGGCAATTGGAGATTATATCGGAGGCGGGCTGCGGAACGAAAGTACGGCTTGTCGTTCCGAAAGAGGGGATAACAGAGCGATAGGGACATAAATCGATAATTGCCTTACTTCGACGGCTATTATTGGTGCAGACAAATTCACACCAGCTTACTTTTATTATGGATGATTTCTCTTACGTGGATCTACTCTCTTCAGACGCGCATCGAATCTGGATAAAATGAAAGAGACCGCAAAGCACGAATTAAAGCGGCTTCCGCCTCAGCAATGAGGGGAAGCCGCTTTTTTAATTTAAAATTATTTAGAAGCAGGTGAAGGAGGTGATTTGCCGTAAATCGATCCCGATATATCCCCAGGATCTTCCAAACCAGCGAAAGCCTGCAATGGACGTACGTCCAACAAATACGGGGAAAAACCAGAAGTTTTGCCCATTCGAAAGCCAAACATAAGTGTTGCGAAAGAGACAGCGGGAAATGGCTCCTGGATCAACGGCAAACGGCGTAACAGCGGGCTGCTGCGGTATAAATTGTGGTGGAGGTGCTGTCGGTCCCATCATTCCCTGCGGTCCTCCTTGAGGACCTTGTGGTCCTTGAGGTCCTTGTGGTCCTTGAGGTCCTTGCGGTCCCTGTGGTCCGAATGGTCCGAACGGTCCCGGTGGACCAAAAGGGGGCATAAATGCCATGCAATATCACTCCTTATTATTTGGGCTAGAGCATTTTATGCAGCAGTGCAGAATAAGGAGTGGGCGATCGAGCTTTTTAAGATTTTCAATTCCATAATCGGCTAGAAATGCGAAATGAGCTTCGTTCCGGGTATGGCAACCGAAAGCCTGGAGGAAATAAACTTGCTTCCGTCCCAAGTCAGAAGATTTTCGACATAGCCTAATGTATCAGCGTTTGTGCTGCCGATAATGCGCTGCAGCGCAAGCAAATCAAAGGACGTCCTGTTTTCATTTGTCACAATCGGATTTAATGCAGCAAGAGCAAGGACTTCACCCTGAACGGGCATCTTGAGCTTCCCGTCTTCGTTATAATAGGCAGATAAATAGGAATAGCCTTTGTTGCTTATGTCAATCGTAAACAGCACATCAAGCTGAGCGCTTGATACCGTTACCTTGTACATATCTTCATATTGGACACGGAAAGAATAGGATTGATTGTAGTTTTCGTAATCGAATATTTTGCGAAGCACATGATCGGCATAGGAGTAAATGTAGAAAGTACCGTAACCGCCGCTTCCTCCGGAGTCGATGTTCACTAAGATGTCGGCAATTTTATTTTGATCGAAGTCGCCTAAGAACAACCCCGCATTGTATCCTGCATTGTCTCGCAAAGGAACGACTTTGTGCTGTTGGGAATATCCATCCTGGATTATAAGCGTAATTTGATCGGCAAATATTCCGGATGGTCCGTCAGGTTTATGCCCGAATAAGTAAACAAGATCGGGTATACCGTCTCCGTTTACATCGCCTTGCTTCATGTCGAGCAAATAATGATCCCGGGCAGAGGGAGTTTGCTGATTCCTATGCGTATGGAAAGACGAGTACATAACCATTCCTCCAGGCTTGAAGTAACTATGCTCCTGTCTATACCTATGCAGATGATTGATGACTTGATTGTGCGGATGCCTACCTGCGTTTTTTTAGCAAAGCGACTATTTTTAGAGAGATTAGGAGAGAATAAAAAGGATTGTACTTATTGAGCGATTGGAATGATTGCTATGATGAATATTCACTGGCGTCTTGCAGAGCTGTGGCTGCTGCAGCAGAACAGAAGCTTGACGGAGCTTGAATGCTCCGAAATGAACTCCTGCATGAGGCTGAACGCCAAATATGCGCAAAGGCTGGCCGAGCAATACAATTTCGGATTGATGGCGAGCATGACTAACGATTGGGAATGGCTTCATGAAGTATCGGGTGAGATCGACAAGCTGGAGAGAATTTATGAAAGCAGTCGGCCTTCTTTCTTTGAACAATGAGTGGAAGGACTGCTGTGCAGCGGCTAATAGTTGTGGCATAGGGTTTACTTAAAAATAGCAATTGAAAAGAAATGTTTGTATCGTTTAAATGCTAGAATAGAGCTGTATTCAAATTCCCAAAGATGAGGTGATAGGTAATGGGATTTAGGTCCGCTAATATTTTTGTGAATTTACCGGTTAAAGATTTGAATAAATCTGTCGAGTTTTTTACAAAGCTAGGATTTGAGTTTAACCCGCAATTTACGGATGAGAATGCAACATGTATGATCATCAGTGAAAATATTTTTGCTATGCTGCTGGTTGAAGACTATTTCAAATCGTTCATCAAAAAAGAAATTCCCGATACAACAACAACATCCGAGGTGATTTTAGCCTTATCAGCTGAAAACAGAGATCAAGTGGATGAGTTTGTCAATAAGGCGCTGGATGCTGGAGCTACACATTCCAAAGATGCCATTGACCATGGATTTATGTATGGATGGGGCTTTGAGGACATTGACGGGCATCTTTGGGAAATATTCTATATGGACCCGAGTGCGGTCAATCCAACTTAAGCGTTATCCAAACAAAGAGGTTGGCCGTAATCGCGCAGCCTCTTTTTTGTATGTTCGCGCATCTTATCCTCACAGGACCTCATCCCATGCTATGTTTGGAGAACAATTCCCACATGAGCTCGCGTCTGCTGCTGACGCCGGTTTTGGCGAAAATCGACTTGAGATGGTCCTGCACCGTGTAAGCGGAAATATGAAGAGAATGAGCGAGCTCCTTGGTGGAAAACCCTCTAATGATCCGCTCAATGACTTGTTTCTCGCGAGCCGACAATGCATATGCCTCAACAATAAGCGGAAGGATGTCGGACGGCTTAGCCGGCTCGATAGAAACCGCCAGCTGAATAAGGCCATATGCGCCTTCGAGCATACTCGCCCGAATGGACAAATACAGACCTTCCGGCATGCGGATACATACTTTTGCCGTTTGCCTTTCACCAGCCGTAGTTCTTGCTTGCGCGAGCGCCCTTGAGCAGACGGCCCTTATCGGTCTTGGCAGCGTAAAGCAGTCAATCTGCTCCAAGCTCCTTAGTTCGGATAGCCAGTGACGGGCAGAACGGTCGAAGGAAATGGGCTCAAGCTGGTCAGACAGCACGATAAGACCAGGCTCCTCCTTCCTCCCGCCGGCGTCTGCCGAGGGAAGCTCCAGACTGTTTTTCTTTAATGATTTAGCCAGAATAGGAGCAATTGCGGCAATAAATAAACGCTCCTCCTCAAGAAACAGAGGATCGCCCGCTTTACGGAATAACGTCAAATATCCCCAGCATGCGCCCTCGCTTAGCAGAGCGGCACGAAGCTCATCCCCAAATCCCGCAGGGTATAGAACCGCCCGGTAACGGCCGCTTCGCTCCAACTGACCGTCCGTTGCTTCGCTTAAGGTGGCTGCGGGCATGACCGCTAGAGCGAGCTGCCCGTAGCTGTTGTAATCGTTATGCAAATATTCATATTCAAACAGCTTGTGATGAATGGCTTCAATGGCTTCATCTGTTGAGGCTCCCGTCGAGAGCAGTGTAACGGGATCGACAGACGTGCAGCAAGCTGACTCAAAAGGTACAGCCTCTCTTATTAACGTCAGAGCTGATTCGCGATAAAGCTGCGATGTCACCTGTGCAGCCGCTAATTTATTTAATTGCCGTTTGACTGCTTCCATAGTTTCTACCATTGACAGGCTCCTCTATTCAAAATCCCATATTTGTGGGATAGCGCTTTGTTCGTTCAGCTCTATAATTGAGAATAATTGTTCGTTAATTTTATCTAATTGATGCGAAGATGAACAGATCGAATGATGGGAGCCTTTGCAGTCAGAAGAGGAAATGTGGTGCAGCTATGAAAAAGGACATTATTGTAGTAGGAGGATACGGCCATGTTGGAGGGCAAATTTGCAAGCACTTAGCAGCTGAATACCCGGGCATGGTATATGCGGCAGGCAGAAGCCTGGAGCGTGCGAAGCAATATTGCAGCAGCACGGGCGGTAAGGTGAAGCCTCTCCGGATAGCGGCGGGGGAACCGCTTGACGAGAGGCTGCTGGATCGGACGAAGCTCGTCGTCATGTGCTTGGATCAGACGGACACCGCTTTTGCGGAGGCTTGTCTGCTGGCAGGCGCAGATTACGTGGATGTATCGGCGAACGGTACTTTTTTTGCGGCAATGGAGCTGATGCATGAAAGGACGGCGGGAATTTGCGGCACCGCGGTATTAAGCGTCGGGCTCGCTCCGGGGCTTACGAATCTGCTTGCGCTTAAGGTGACGCAGTCCTTGGATGAAGCAAGCCGAATCGATATCGCGGTTATGCTTGGACTGGGAGACGCGCACGGCAAAGCGGCAATCGAATGGACCGTTGACAGCCTTGCTGCGACTTATAACATTACCGAAACGGGAAACGCCCGGAGAGTGAGCAGTTTTACAGAGGGCATGAAAACGGATTTTGGCGCTGAACTAGGGAAGAGGACAGCGTATCGCTTTCCTTTCTCTGATCAAATGACGCTCCCCCGTACGCTCGGGATTCCAACTGTATCTACGCGATTATGCTTTGATTCTCGAACGGTTACCGGCTTCATGGCGCTGTTGAAAGGAATAGGCTTCGATCGCTTGTTAGGAGCAGAACGTATAAGAAAACTGGCGATTGATGCTTTTGGAAAGCTTAGAGTCGGCTCTGCCCGCTATGCGGTGAAGATCGCAGGGTACGGGAAGAAAGCAGGCGCTGATATAGTTGTCGAGTTTGGGATTCAAGGCGTTAAGGAAGCTGAAATAACAGCTAAGACGGCTATTGCGGTAGTTGAGAGGATGTATGGCAGCAAGCTGCCGCGCGGCGTCTATCATATAGAGCAATTGTTTGAGTTAGAGCTGTACAAGCAGCAGATTGCGCTGCGATTAAAGGATGACGATTGCACTTCTCCACGCTCGATCATCGGCAATATCCAAAGCTGGTCTCGCAGTCAAAGCTAGTTATAGAGAAAAAGCTGTCCTAGCAAGTCTAACAAGACCTGCTGGGGCAGCTTATTTGGAGTACTGCTATGATTATTGCCGTTATTTCACTTCATTCAGTTTCGCTATGATATGCAGGGTCGCTTCCTCCGATACGGAGCCTTGGCTGAACATGCCAATCGCCCGAAGCGGCATATAGTTCAGCATGGCCGTCATCATCTCCGGAGCGTCGTCCATAAGAGAGCTCATCATGCCGCTGCCCTCCGAAAATTTCTGAAGCATGTCATTTGCGATGATTGCGCGCTCCGGGTCGCCCAGCAAATCCCCGAACGTTGTATTCAATGTTACCGGCTTGCGAATACTTACGGTAGATTGTACATTGACCGATACGCTGTCCGTGAGATCACGCGAAGAAGCGCCTACTAAAATTTCGAACTCGCCAGTCTCTACATGCCAATCCTTCAAATCAACATTATAGTATGCAAAGGCACGTTTGCCCAGTTCAAAAGTTACCGTCTGCTGCTCGCCCGGCTGCAGCTCAATCTTGGCGAAGCCTTTCAGCTCCTTGGATGGACGGTTAACGGTGCTGACCGAATCCCTTACGTAAAGCTGTACGATTTCTTTGCCCGTAACAGCGCCTGTATTCCGTACATCTACGCTGACAGTAACGGTATCTTGATCCGTAAGCTCCGTTTGGCTGACCTTCAGATTACGATAGGCGAAGGTCGTATAGCTGAGTCCGAAGCCGAAAGGAAAGAGCGGCTCGATTTCCTTCGTATCGTAATAGCGGTAGCCGACAAATACGCCTTCCTTATATTCGACTTTGTCGCCTTCGCCCGGAAAGTTCAAGAACGAAGGATTATCGCTGAGCTTAACCGGAAACGTCTCGGCAAGCTTGCCCGACGGATTGACATCTCCAAATAGTAGAGCTGCGATCGCGCCGCCGACAGCTTGACCGCCCAAGTAGCCTTCAAGCACCGCTTTGGCTTTGCCAAGCCATGGCATTACGATCGGTGAACCGTTGCTCAGCACAACGACGAGGTTGCTCTGCACTTCCGCTACCGCTTCAATAAGCGCAAGCTGGTTGCCCGGAATGTTCAGATGCTGGCGATCATAACCTTCCGACTCATAGCGATCGGGCAAGCCGATGAACAATACGGCTACATCGGCAGTACCGGCCTTATCCTTCGCTTCTTGAAGCAGCTGTTCATCGTGGTCATCGTTGTCGAGACGATAGCCCTGTGCATAGGATACTTGCGCCGCTGCTCCTGCTGTGCGCGTAATTTCCGCCAGCGTGTTATCGAGTTTCGTCGGTTTAATATGGGAGCTGCCGCCGCCTTGGTACCTAGGCGCATTAGCAAAGGCGCCGATAACGGCGATCGAGCCGCTCTTCGAAAGCGGCAGTATGGTTTGCTCGTTCTTCAGCAGCACCATGCTCTCAGCCGCTACCTTCGTTGCCAGCTGATGATGGGCATCCGCATCATATACCGCGTTCTCTTTCTTGTTATCGACTGCTTTAAATACGACCGTCAAAATCCGTTCCACTGCATTGTTAAGCGCTTCTTCCGACAATTTGCCATTCTGGACGGCTTCTACGATTTTACGGTCTCCCGCACCGTTGCTGGAGGGCATCTCCAGCTCAAGGCCTGCCGCTAAGCCGGCGACACGCTCATTGACTGCGCCCCAGTCAGATACGACAAAACCTTCATGCCCCCACTCTTCCTTCAATATTTCAGTAAGAAGGCGGCTGTTCTCGGAGGCGAATGCGCCGTTCACTTGATTGTAGGAGGACATGACCGTCCAAGGCTGGCCTTTGATAACCGCCCCTTCGAAGCTGGCCAAATAAATTTCCCGCAGCGTACGCTCATCCACGATCGCATCGGTCGTCATGCGGCGATGCTCCTGGTTATTAACAGCGAAATGCTTGAGCGAAGTACCGATGCCTTGGCTCTGAACGCCGTTGATATGGGCAGCGGCCATCTCCGAGGATAAATAAGGGTCCTCAGAAAAATATTCGAAGTTTCTTCCGCATAGCGGCGACCGTTTAATGTTGGCTCCAGGCCCGAGCAGAACCGCTACGTCCTCCGCCTGGCATTCCTCGCCGAGCGCCACACCGACCTCGTTCACGAGCTGAACGTCCCATGAGCAGGCAAGTCCCGCCGCAGAAGGAAAACATGTTGCCGGAACGCTGTCGAGCAGTCCGAGATGATCGCTGCTTCCGCTTTGCTTGCGGAGACCATGCGGTCCGTCCGTTACCATAACGGATGGGATTCCGAGTCTCTCCACGCCCTTCGTATGCCAGAAGTTAAGGCCTGAGCATAGCCCGGCTTTTTCCTCGAGTGTCAGTTGTGATACGATTTGCTTAATATTTCTAGTCATCATACAAGCTCCCTTCAACCTATTAATAACGCTTTCATTGCTGGTGTAAGCTTATTTTAAACGATAGAAAAGAGGAGTTATGGTAAAATACATAGATAAATAGTATAAATTCTCTCTAGGATATAGAGGCTATAAAATACAGAGGACGGGAGGAGGGCTTAGTAATGGAAAATGCTGCATCGGATGAGCAAATCGCCACGATATGCAGGCTGATGTATAACAATTTTCAAGTCAAGGCTCAATTTGTAAATGCTCAGTTGGAGCTGCTATCTGGTTCAGGCGGTGATGCACACACAGCTAATCCGCTCTATTCAACCCTTCGGGAATCGTTAGTTCATCTGAATATTGAGTCTGCTGAGCTCAATTATCCGCTTATACAGAGCCGGAACGAACTGGAAAACTATGTCATTGTCCGTATAGAGCGGGAAGAGATGCGGACAGGCTATGTCGTTTTTGGGCCGTCTGCGTATTCAGATATTTCCGCGGAAGCGATCACGGGAATTTTGAATGATTACAATGTGCCGGCCAATCTGAAGGAAGCGGCGCGTGATTATTATCGTTTATTGCCGATCATTAGCGGTTTTAAGCTGCTGCATGCAAGCGTTCTATTGTATTATCTTATTTACGGCAAAGAGCTTAATACGCTGGATGTTCTCCATCATAGAGCGCTTTTATCAGAAGATGAGCATGTGCGCTTTGAGCATCATATAGACAGAAATTTATCCGATCAACGGGAAACGACAGCGCTTCATCATGACATTGAGCCGGAAAAGCAGCTTTTTCAAAGCATTAAGGAGGGAAGGACGGAGAAGCTGCGGGAGCTGGTGAACTTTGATCCTAAGAAGCTCGGTATTTTGTCCAAAAGCAGCTATTTAAGAAGCCAAAAAAATATTGCGATTGCCGGAATAACGCTTGCGACGCGAGCGGCGATAGAAGGCGGACTCCATTCGGAGATCGCCTATACGATGAGCGATTTGTACATTCAGCATTTGGAGGAGCTAACGGACATTCAAAGCGTCGTAAAGCACCGGACAGAGGCGATGTTCGCATTTGCCGAGCGGGTGAGGCAAAGCCGGTCCGAGAAATATTCAAGAGTGGTCTCAGAGTGCCGGCAATATATTTATAACCATATTTACGAGGATGTAACGGTAACTACGCTTGCGGAAAAGGTGCAGTTAAATGCTAATTATTTATCGCAGCTGTTCAAGAAAGAGGTTGGAATTCCGATCCACAATTATATCATGCGCGAAAAGGTGGAGGAAGCGAAGAAGCTGCTGAACGCCTCCGAACTCTCCTTGTCTGAGATTTGCACGCGGCTTAACTTTTATGATCAGAGCCACTTTACAAAAATATTCAAAAAACTGACCGGCCTAACGCCGAAGCAGTTTCGTTCTTATTAAGGAGAGTGAATTTTTGCAGCAGAAACAAGTGGCGCAGCTTAACGGCTGAAACGATTTTCCAAGGCGTAGACAGCCATGAGGCAAGGTCGAATTTGAATACATGAACGAAGAACTGATCGGCCTGCTGCATTCGGCGTTGCAGGTGGAAGAAGAAAAGTTTGTCAGTATTCAGCAAACGAATGCTTGGAACGCGATTAAAGCTGTCCGGAAAAAGCAAACCTTGTTAATCCCTAATTGGATCGGCATGAGCTGGGCACCGAGCGGCAGGGAGCAAATCATGAACGAGCTGCTGAATTGGAGCGCATCACGTTAGCTTGCTCCGTTGCAGCAGCTGTCCAAATAATGTGTCCCGCGCAGCTGGCTTCTATCTATCCGGTTTAGCATACTTAGCACGTATTAATCCTAGCCGATACACATCGTATTCAATCGTTCAGCTTACATAGCTCCAGTAGGCGTTCGTTAACGCGGTCCGTATATAAACCGCCGTGGAAACAGATGACGGTTTCTATATCAAATTCGGTAAATTTTTTGAGCGATTGCAGTGCCAGCATATGGTCGATACAATATTGCGGCGTTGGGCCGAGCAATTGATCGTTTTCAACGATTAAGGCATCAGCTGCGATTAAGGTTTTACTCGCTTTATAATAGAGACTGATATGGCCGGGCGTATGTCCAGGTGTATCGATAACGGTAATTCCTCCGCAATACGGAAGCTCCTGCCCATCAGCGATTAGGACATCTACTTTAGCGCTAGGCGGATTTTCCAGCACCTTTCTGAAGGAGGCCCGCCACTCTTCCGGCACCTCAGCCGGCAGTGCGTTTACGGCTTGCCCGATAGCTTCAGGTGTTAATTTGAGCAGACGCTTATCGCCTTGAATGTAAGGAGCTTCTATTCCAGCAGCGAGAACCTCAGCCTTATGAGGAAGCTCCTTCAACACCGCAGGCAGACTGCCTATATGGTCGAGGTCCTGGTGAGTGATAATAATTTTATTAAGCTTGGCAAAGGAAACACCGGCCCGCTCTACCTGTTCTTTTATTAATGGCAGCTGCCCCGGATAGCCTGTATCCACTAAGATCGCCGTGTCGTTATCCCATATCAATGTCGGGTAAATCGTTTCAATCCGGCCCATCATGACTGCAGCTATAGTCAGCATGCTTACTCCGTTTGCAATATTCATAGCATCCCTCCACCACTGTATTGAAATTATTGAACACATGAAACAATGATTTCAAATAACATAGTAGCAGCAGTTTAAAAGTGTGTAAATAGAAAAATATTTAATTATACCACAAAAATAAATTTTTGTCAATATATAAATACTAGGCAATCCGGAGGGTTTTCAGCGGGAAACCATGACAGATAGCTTTAAACGGTTCAATTCATCCGCACGAAAAGATAGCCGGCCGCAGCTATGCGGTCGGCTATAAGTCGGCGGCCCGAGCCTGCATGGACCAGCCGCCTATGGCATTTTTGGTAAAATACCGTGTCATTGCCCGGATCATATGCTCGCGTCCGATCGGCCCCCACGGATCCCATTCTCTCGTTTCGGGGAAATAGACGCGGTTCTCCTTTACGGCCTGCAGCTTCTGCCATTGCTCATTGCCGGCGAGAGCATTCACTTCTGTTTCTTCGCTCCAAATGATAAAGATGTTTTCCGGGTTCAATTCGATCAAGTGATCCAGCGCATTGTCCATATAGATGGAGTGCGTTACGCGCTCGTCATGCTGGAACTGCAAACGGCGGTAAAATAATTCGGTGAAGGTGTGGTCTTTAATGCCGTACAGACGGCAATTGTCAGGCAGCAGCCGGATGATCACCCATTTGCCATGCTTCGTAACAGGGGCAAGTTTTTTCCGCGCGTCCTGCTCAAGCACAGTCATCTGCCGAATGATGCGCTCAGCTTCCCGTTCCTTCTGCACGCGCGCGGCAATAATACGCAAATATTGCTCCCAGCTGGTGGAATGATCGATGAAAATCGTATTTTTATTGTTGTTCCACAAGCTGTCGTTCGGATTTTTCTGAAATTCGGTTTTGATTATCATATCGGGCGACAAGCGCATCACGTCGCTTGTCATAATCGTACGCTCCGCATTTAGCGGCACCGTACCGGCTAACTGGTCATGCAGGTAGCTGGGAAAGCCGGAAGGCGTATTGTAATATTTCGGGAAGCTAGGCGCAGCGATAGGCAAAATGCCGAGCGCGAGTAAATGGTCCTGCAGAAAATAGCTGCTGACAACCGCGATTTTCTTATCGCCCCGCTTGAGGTAGACGGAAGGGGAGACTCCCTCCGTCTTTTTGAATACCCGGCTGAAGTAAAGCTCGTCCTGAAATCCGACGCTTATAGCGATATCGCGCAAGGTAGCGCCTTGCTCGGCCATTAGCTCTTTGGCCCGTATCATGCGCAGACGCGTTAAATAATTGCCGGGCGTCATGCCGGTTATTTTCTTAAAGGCGCGGCAATACGAGCTGGGTGTCATCCCTGCAAGGAGCGGGAGCTCGCTCATTTGAATTGTCTTCATATATTTTTGTCCCATAAAAGCGATCGTATGTTGAATGGATTCATTAACCGACAGGCTGGGCAGCTTATGCTGGGTGTGAATATGCAGGAGCAGCTCGCAGAAGATGGATTGTTTTTTCATGTCGCTTAATGGCCCTTGCTCTTTGAAAGCCTGCTGCAGCTGGATAAGAAGCGTGTCGGTCACAGCGGGAGACGCATGGCGAACAGGACCGTCTTCATCGAATAGGATGGACGGAAACGGAGCAGTCTTGCAGAAATCTGCGTCAAATGTTAGCTGGATGAGCCGGTATTTCAGCAAGTGAAGCCGCAAAGCGCTTATAGAATCGTTCATCAGCTGGATTTTCATAGAAGGCTGCAGAAAAAAGCAGGTGCCCGGTTTGAGCGTATACCGCTGTTCATTAATAAATAGAAATCCGCTGCCGCTTTGGACGAAGCCAATCGAGGTGCGTCCCGTCACTATTGACTTGGAGTGAAAGCCCGGGCTATATTCATGAAATTTCATAGAAAGCGGGAAATAGGATATAAATTGCGTTATGGTTTTCAAAAACATACATCCTTTATAGGAGAAATGTGAAAATTGGATATTTTATGAGAATGATTATCAATTACAGTTTACCAAACAGAGATTTAGAAATATAGTTGTTTTTAAGTTTTGATCTAGATTTGAAAATTTTGTCCATATGAATCGGACAATTTTGTGTATACAAATCGGAAATGCTGATCGGTAGAATAGTAAATGAAAATGATTATCATTCACAGAGGAGGTTGTGGAGCGATTAACTACATACGGTTAATAAGCAAGGCGGGGAATCGGAAAAGAAGCAGTTTGCTTCTGATATGTGCAATGTGCTTAATCGTCATGCTCACCGGTTGCGGAGCTTCGGATAACGGAAGCGATGAAGCCGATAAGGGAAAGAATGCTCAAAGCAGCGAAGCTGCCGTAAAGAGCGGCCCTTTCGCTAACATTGCGCCAGCCGATATCGTGGATACGCAAACAGGCATTTCAGATATGACCGGCTTGATCAAGGTTCTCAAGCAAGCGGTGGAAGCGGATCAGCCGGATGAGGCGAAGGAGCTTGCCTTGCAGATGGCGGGCTTGTGGAATGCGGTCAAGACCGATATTGAAACAGCGAATGCTTCAACACATCAGATGCTGCAAGACGATTTAGGCCGGCTCATACAAGCCGTTCAAGCTAGCAAATGGGACAAGGAGCTGCTCATTCAGCTCGATTACAAGCTTTACCAGAGCTTTCGCGACTTGAAGCAGGAGCTGCTGGAAAAATAAAAAAAGGGATAGGTGATTTTTAAATGTCTTCGGTCAAAGAACGGTTAATAGGCTTATTCTTAACACTCGCGCTAGTTATAACAGTTATACCTGTTACAGCAGTAACGGCAGCGGCTTCTGCGATTAACGTAACGGTAAACGGCAAGAAGGTTGCCTTCAGCGTTGCTCCGCAAAAAATTAACGGACGCACGCTTGTTCCATACAGAACGATTGCCGAGAAACTGGGCGCAAATGTGAAATATGATCAGAAAGCAAAAAAAGCTACGATTACTAAAGGCAGCCAAACTGTAGAGCTTACGCTCGGCAGCAGAACAGCAAAAATTAACGGTAAATCCACAACATTGGATACAGCTCCTGCAATTGTGAAAGGCAGCGTGCTCGTACCGCTTCGTTTTGTAGGCGAATCACTTGGCGTATGGGTAAGCTGGAATAGCAAAACGTCGACGGCAGCACTTGAAACGACAAAAACGATTAAGCATGCACTTGGCAGCACGACGCTAAAAAGCGTTCCAAAACGTGTCGTTGTTCTATTTAACGGCGGCGTGGACATTTCCGTCCTGCTAGGCGTTAAACCGGTTGGCGCAGTTGAATCGTATGTTCAACAGCCTTTCTATGAATATATCCGTCCTAGCTTAATCGGCACAAAAACGCTTGGCGACGAAACGCAGCCAAATGTTGAAGCCATCGTCGGCTTGAAGCCGGATGTTATTATTGCAACAAAAATTCGTCATGAGAAAATTTACGCTCAGCTTAAAGCGATCGCGCCAACGATTGTGACAGAGGACTTGGCTGATTGGCAGGATAATTTGAAAATTACCGCTTCGGTTTTGAACAAAGAAGAAATCGCAACGAACTTTATCGCCGATTGGAAAGTTAGAGTTGCCGATTTCAAGAGCAAGCTGTCGGCAAAGGATAAAGGCGCAGAAATTTCTATCATTCGCATTAACCCGGATGGCAGTGCCCGTGCGTACAATGCAGGCTTTGCATATCAAATTTTCAAAGAGCTGGGCTTTGCAACGCCGAAACAGCAGCTGGCGACGAAGAAAGAATACATTCCTGTCACTTCGAAGGAGCAAGCAAGCTTGCTTGACGGCGATTATATCTTCGACTTCACGACGGACTGGGACGGAGACGGCGCGGTTCTCAAGCTTCAAAAGGAATGGAATAACAGCCCGCTTTGGAAAAATCTAAATGCGGTGAAAAACAATAAGTATTACAAAGTAAATGCAGTAACCTGGAATTTGTCCGGCGGCGCGATGGCGGCGAAGCTGATGCTTGACGATTTGTATTTCTACTTTGACCTTAACTAAACATTAAGGCAACAACCCTATAGGTACGAGCACAAAAGAATGAGCCCATGCGCTCATTCTTTTGTGCGAATATAAGACCGTATAGGAAACAATAGGAGCGTTATACCGAATGAAAAATGGAATGAACAGGGTCTCAGCGAAAATAGCCGGATTAGCCGTATGCGCCGTTCTATTATTATGCTGCTTCGTTGCGAGCGTCAGATTCGGATTTACGACGGTGAGATGGAATGATTTGACCGCTGCTCTAACCGATTATGATGAAAGCTCGATGGAACAGGTCGTCGTGATGACGGCCCGGCTGCCGCGCGCATGCATGGCGGCAGCAATAGGCGCAAGCTTGGCTATGGCGGGCGCTATCATGCAAGCGGTGACTAGAAATCCGCTTGCTTCGCCCAGCGTAATGGGAATTAATGCCGGCGCAAGCGTAGGCATCGTCGCGGCATTAACGATTTTCAAGATAACGAGCATGAGTCAGCTTGTATGGATATCGTTCGCCGGAGCGGCGCTGGCTGCTGCCTCGGTTTATATACTCGGCTCGCTGGGAAGAGACGGATTAACACCTTTGAAAATAATAATGGCAGGCTCGGCGATGACCGCTCTGTTTGCATCCTTCACGCAGGGGATGCTTGTTCTTAATGAGAATGGGCTTCAGGATGTGATGTTCTGGCTGGCCGGATCGATTGCCGGAAGAGAAACGGGTACGCTTCTGGCTGTGCTGCCTTATTTGTGCGCGGGCTGGGCGGCCGCGCTTCTGCTTGCGAGACAATTAAATATTGTCAGCATGGGCGAGGAAGCTGCGAAGGGGCTTGGGCAGCGAACGATGTTGATTAAGCTTGCTGCCGGGATTATCGTTGTCGTGCTTGCGGGAGGCGCGGTGTCGGTAGCCGGTCCAATCGGCTTGATCGGCATCGTTATTCCGCATATCGCGCGCTACATAGCCGGGCTTGACTATCGCTGGCTGCTTCCTTATTGCGCGCTGCTCGGGGCAATTCTGCTTCTTTTGGCAGACGTTGCCGCAAGATTCGTTCTATTGCCTGAAGAGGTGCCTGTCGGCATCATGACAGCGGCGGTAGGTGCGCCATTCTTCATTTATATCGCGCGCAAGGAGCTGATGACAAGATGAAGCATGCATCCTATACGCCGAGAACGGACAGCCGTTTTTACGGGCTCCACCGCAAAACGCTTCGAGCCGCCTTGGTGCTTTCTACAATGGCGGTCATCGTTATTGCAGCGAATCTCGCATTGGGGGAGCAGGTCATTAAGCCGATCCATGTGTGGCAGGCATTGCTTGGCAAAGGCGATCCCGACCATATTCTGATCGTGCAATCGCTGAGGGCGCCGAGGGTCGTCGTCGCATTTCTGGTAGGCGCATCGCTTGCCGTTTCGGGCGCCATCCTGCAAGGCGTCATTCGCAATCCGCTGGCTGCTCCCGATGTGATCGGCATCTCCGGCGGCGCATCCGTTGGCGCGGTTGCATTCATCACTTTTATGCCAAGCGCCGTGAGCATTCATTATTTGCCCGTAGCTTCGATTGTCGGGGCTTTCGGAGCTGCGCTGCTTGTTTATGGGATTGCTTGGAAAAAAGGGGTGAATCCGTTTCGGCTTGTGCTGGTCGGCATCGGCATTGCGTCCCTATTGTCGGCAATGACATCCTTTATGCTCGTATTCAGCCCTGCTTATTCGGCAACCGCCTCCTATATTTGGCTGACGGGAACCGTTTACGGTTCAACCTGGAATTATGTATGGACCCTCCTGCCGTGGACTTGCGTCTTCATGATTTTCGTTTTCATTTATACGAGACAAATGAACATTCAGCTTCTGGGCGATGAGCTGGCTGCAGGCTTAGGCAGCCATGTGCAGCGGCATCGCTTTATTCTTATTCTCATTAGCGTGGGCCTTGCCGGATCGGCCGTGTCCATTGGCGGCGTCATCGGCTTCGTTGGCTTGCTTGCTCCTCATGCGGCACGCCGGATGGTGGGGCCTATCGTGAGCAGGCTTATTCCGATTTCAGCCTTGTTCGGCGGCATTATTGTGGCATTGGCGGATTTGATTGCGAGAACCGCTTTTCAACCGCTTGATATACCGGTCGGCGTATTTACATCCGGCGTCGGGGCGCCTTTCTTTATTTATTTGTTGTACCGTACAAGGAATAAAAGGTAAACGAAATAGCGGCAATAAATGACTTTTACGCTCTGAATGGCTTAAATAGGCCGTCATTCAGCGTGAAAGGTACATTTATTACCGCTATTTTTAATAAATAGGTAAGCATCTTGCTTTTTCGAAATATAAGAATTTATAAGTTTCACCCTTATACCTGCTTATATTTCATCGCGAAACGAGCTATTGCCGCCAGAGGACGGCGATAGCCGTTTACGCTTGTGCATCCGTTATGCGTGAACGAACTCGATCTCGATATGAATAACCTCAGAGCGGCTGCCGATACGCACAGGGGGCCCCCAGGTGCCGAAGCCGGACGAGACGATGGCATGCAGCCCGCCCTTTTTTAAATAACCCCAGTCGAGCTCGAACAGCCTTCTTGTAATGAGATGATTAGGCATCATTTGACCGCGGTGGGTGTGGCCGGATACGGAAATGTCAATGCCGTTCTCGGCTGCTTTCGCGATGTCGGACGGCTGATGGTCGAGCATAATGAGCGGTCGCGACTGGTCGAGCGGTGCGACGAGCTCGTGGATGGGGAGCCTGCCGTCTGCGCCGAAGCCCGCGGACGCTTTGTCCTTGCGGCCGATGACGTAGAAGCTGTCCTCCACGAGCGCAGCCTCGTCCATGAGGACGCGAATGCCGATCGCATCCATTGCGGCAATAAATTCCGGCACTTTTCTGCCGATGTATTCATGATTGCCGGTTACGGCGAATATGCCTAGCGGAGCTTTCAGCTTACCAAGCACCTTTGACATATTTTTGCGAAGAAAAGGCTCAATGTCATCGTCCAAAATGTCGCCGGGAAGCAAAATAAGATCCGGCTTGATTTGCTCCACCTTGTTCACTAAGCGTTTCAAATGCCTGTTGCCGACAATCGTGCCCAGATGAAGGTCGGATGCCATTGCAATTCGCAGCTTTTTCATTTTTCCAGCCGGCTTCGGTACTTGAACGTGATAGGTTCGTATAATCGGACTCCATGCATTCCAGCTGCCTCGGACAAGGAGTATGGCCATTAGAAGAATGGCGATGCATCCTACGGCGATGATATAAACCTGCTTCTCTGCTCCCGCCGCTTTTAAGATGAGCGAAAGGATATTGACAGGAGGCAAAATGAGCACGGCGTATTCAAGTACGGCAAACCAGTAGGAGCCGATCAGCTTCAGCGCCTCAGCTGCCGGTTTAAGCGGAGTGCGGTAGGCGAGCCGGCCGATGATATACGCATAAGCAATGATGCTGGCGAAGATCGTATACCAGCCCGCATTTTCCCAAGTTAATAGAGTAGAAAAGAACAGCCAGCCATTCCAACCGATATAGAAGGAAATACTGCTGTATACGAGTAGAATACAAAAAATAATAGCAACAAAACGCGGCTTCATTATCAACGCTCCTTGGCTCATAATCGCTTTCTCATAAGCTGAACTTACTATATCACACCGGGATTATAGCAGCAAAAAACGCAACACTAGCAGGAATAGATTGCTAACCGCCATAGATTTAATTAGGATAGAAAATATGGGGAATGGATACAAAAGAGTCAGTCAGCCAGCAATTATTTCCGATCATGCGAGGAGGACATAGAAATGGGAAATCCGGTTATGAAGAAGGAGCAGTTGGAGCAAGCGGTTCGATTTTTGAAGGAGTCGGCTAGGCCGCTTGAAAAAACGATGTATGTCTTTGAATTCGAAGGAGGCCCGGCTGAGGATGCAATCAGGGAGCTTTCAGTTTACCGTAATACGGATGGCGGATTTGGCAATGCGTTAGAGCCGGATATACGGGCTGCCGCATCTTCAACGCTTGCTACGACGGTAGCTCTTCAGAATCTGTCGTGCCTCAAAGCAGGTTCCGAATCCCCGCTTGTCCAAGGGGCGATCCGTTATTTAATAGCTGAATACAACACTTCGCAGAAATCCGGCTGGGACATTGTGCCTCCTGAGGTCGACTCGGCGCCGCGCGCTCCCTGGTGGAATTATAATGCGGGTCATAACGGCTGGGGAAATCCGGCAATTGAGATCGTTGGCTACTTTTATCGATACTCGGAGCTTGTACCCGCGAGCCTGCTGGATGAGTTAACGCAGCACGCGATTACTTATATAAATGAAACCTCTTTGCGGCAAGATTTCCATGAGCTGCTTTGCTGCTTGCGCTTTGCTGAGCTCGTGCCGCGTGCGGTACTTAGCGAGGTTAGACCGGCGCTTGACGAAATGCTGGAAAATTGCGTGACAACGAATCCAGGGGAATGGAATGGTTATTGCCTCACTCCGATACAGGCGGCTGAATACCCAAGCTCGATCTATTATAGTCAGCTCAGCGAAAGTGCGAAGCTCTATTTGGGACATTTACTGACGAAGCAGCAGGCGGATGGAGCTTGGTCGCCGCCTTGGAGCTGGGGGCAGTACGAGGACGTATGGCCGCAGGCCGAGCAGGAATGGAAGGGCGTGCTGACGCTTGAGGCGTTGCGCAGGCTGCGAGCCTATGGTATCGTTTCGTCATAGTAAATGATGCGCTTTCTTCTCTGGAAGCAAAAAAAGCATCGAAATGAATGGAGCGAACAACGTACATGAAATCGCTGGTACTGGCGGAGAAGCCGAGCGTGGCGAAGGAAATTGCCCGCGTGCTCGGCTGCGGACAGAAGCATAAAGGCTACATGGAAGGTTCTAACTATGTCGTAACCTGGGCGCTGGGTCATTTGGTGACGCTAGCCGAACCGGAGGAATACGATCCGAAATATAAGACCTGGAATTTGGAGGACCTGCCGCTGCTTCCGCCGAAAATGAACCTGAAGGTCATGAAGGAAACGTCGCAGCAATTCCGCGCGGTAGCTCAGTTATGCAAGCGGCAGGATATTAGCGAGCTTATTGTCGCTACCGATGCCGGACGGGAAGGAGAGCTTGTGGCGCGCTGGATCATGGAGCTTGTCCATTGGCGCAAGCCTTTTAAGCGGCTTTGGATTTCGTCACAGACGGATAAAGCGATTAAGGATGGCTTCAGCAGCCTAAAACCCGGTAAGGACTATAACAATTTGTATGCTTCGGCTGTATGCCGCGCAGAAGCTGACTGGCTGATCGGCTTGAATGTAACAAGAGCATTAACGACGAAATATAATGCACAGCTGGCCGCAGGCCGGGTGCAAACGCCTACGCTCGCGATGTTGATGGAGCGGGAGCAGGAAATACAATCGTTTCAATCGCAGCCTTATTGGAATGTAACAGCCGAGTTTGGATCGTTCACGGCGCTTTGGAGAGAGCAGGAAGCGCATGACGGCCGAGTGTGGAGCAAGGCGGATGCGGATACAATAGCGGCACGCCTGCAAAGAGGAACTGCTAAGGTAGACAAGCTTCGCACGGTGGAGAAATCGGAGCCTCATCCTCAAGCGTACGATCTGACCGAGCTGCAGCGGGATGCGAACAAGCGGCTTGGCTTCTCGGCTAAGCAAACGTCCAACGTTCTTCAGAAGCTGTACGAGCAGCATAAGCTGGTTACCTATCCGCGCACGGATTCAAGATATTTGTCCAGCGACATGGTGCCTACCTTGAAGGGCCGTTTGGAGAGCATCGCAGTCGGACCGTATGCACAGCTGGCACGAAAGCTGGTTCGGATGCAGCTTCCTATTACGAAAAGGATCGTCGATGACAGCAGGGTATCCGATCATCATGCTATTATTCCTACCGAGCAATTTGTTAATTTGGCGGCATTAAGCAATGATGAGCGCAAGCTGTACGATCTTATCGTAAGGCGGTTTATCGCTTTGTTTTATGGTCCTTACCGGTACGACGAGACGAGCGTCGTGCTCGCGGTAGGCAGGGACCTGCTTTATGCGAAGGGGAAAATCGAGAAGGAAAAGGGCTGGAAGGAAATCTATCAATCCGATTCGTATGCTTCAAGCCAAGATGAAGAGGAAGACGATGAGCGAGACGGCAGCGGCTCAGGGCTAGGCAAAGCCGACCGCCAGCCGGTGCAGCTTCTGCCTCCGCTCCAGCTGGGCCAGCCGTTGCCTGTCAAGCAGGAAAAAGTACGGGAGCTGCGAACGATGCCGCCTGCACGGTATACGGAAGCGACGCTGCTTACCCGGATGGAGAAGCATAGCCTGGGAACGCCTGCGACGCGTGCCGATATTATTGAAAAGCTGCTGGGCACGGACACGATTACACGCTCGCAAAACAAGCTGATGCCGACGGGCAAAGGCAAACAGCTTATCGAGCTGGTCGTTACCGAGCTCAGAAGCCCTGATTTGACTGCCAGGTGGGAGCAGGAGCTGGAGCGGATTGCGAAGGGCAAGGGCGATCCGGCAGCCTTTATGAAGAGTGTGCGCGAGCAGGCGAAGAAATGGGTATCCGAGGTCATTGCGGAGACGAAGGAATACAAGCCGCATAATCTGACGCATTCCCGCTGTCCGGAATGCGAGAAGCCTTTGCTCGAAATTAACGGCAAGCGGGGCAAGTCGCTCGTCTGCTCTGACCGCGAATGCGGCTACCGCCGTTCGGCGGAGCCGATGCTTTCCAACAAGCGCTGTCCGCAATGCCATAAGAAAATGGAAATTAAAGACGGCAAAGCAGGCAAGTATGCGCAGTGCAGGCCTTGCAATGTCATCGAAATGCTTGGCGATAAGCAGAGCGGCAAAGTGGGCCGGAAGCAAAACCAGAAGCTTATCGAGCAATACAGCGATAATACGACGATGTCAAACAGCTTGGCGGACAAGCTGAAGGCAGCGCTGGAGAAACAATCCGGCAAGTAAGGACGGGGAAACCGGCAAGCAGTGCCAGTGATGGCGGTTTGCCGTTTTTTTGCTGTGCAGAGGCGGCTGGAAAATTTTTGTTTACAAACCGACCGACGGTCTGTATAGTGAAAATAACAGAAAACCGACCGGCGGTCGGGAGTGTTGCACAGACGCGGACAGCTAAGAGAAGAGGAAGGCGAGGGAGACATCTGATGGTTGATCATACAGCTAATTTGAGCTATAAGCTATTGCTGGAAACGGCGCAGCAGCTTATTGAGGAGAAAGGCTGCCGGAATACAACCTTGCAGCAGATCATGCTAAGCACAGGTTTATCGAAAGGCGCCATTTATCATTACGTAAAGAGCAAGGAGGAGCTGTTCGGGCTCATACTGGCCTCGCAGCTGGAAGTCATTAACACATCCTTCCACCTTGCTGTGGCACAAAGCTGCAATTTGACGGGGCCGCTGCTTGCGATTGCGGAAGGACTGGTTCAGCTTCAACAGAAGGACAGCGTTGCCAATCAAATTTTGACCTATCTGCTCAGCCAGAAGGATAAACCGGGTATCCCGGATGTGCTGCAGCAATTTCACGAGCGCTCTACCGCTGTATCGCTTTATTGGATTGAGACCGGTCAGCGTGAGGGCGTCATCGATCGAACCGTAGATGCGCGCAAGGCAGCGGAGCAGTTTGTCATGCTGTCCTATGGCATGTGCATTCGCAACATCATGCTGGCCGATGCTGGATCGTCGCCGGCGCGTTCCTTCGAGAAAGAAGATTTTTATCAATTTATGCTGCTTATTTTGCAAGGAGGAGGACGTTGATTTATGGAACGTGTTTTCTTGTTTTTGCATGTGCTTGGCGCAGTTTTATTTCTCGGCAACATCGTTACGACCGCCTTTTGGAAAATTAGACAGGACCGCAGCAGCGCGCCGGAGCCGCTGCATTATATGGCGCAAAGCATTATGCGCGCCGATTATATTTTCACCATTCCTGGCATTGTGCTTCTTGTGCTGTTCGGTATATTAACCGCACTTGCTTATGGCTATTCCTTGGCTGAGCTTAACTGGCTAACGCTGTCGATTCTACTATTTGCTCTATCTGGCGTTTTGTGGAGCGCGGTGCTGCTGCCGTGCCAGCTTCATATGATAAGGCTGAGCAAGCAGGGGATACAGACTGGCGTGCTGCCGGAGGCTTACTATCGTTATTCGAAGCGTTGGAACGTATGGGGAACGGTGAATACGGTCATACCGGTCATCGTTTTATATTTAATGGTGGTGAAGCCGGGGTGAACACGGGCATGGGCAAAAAAATTCTCATTATTCAAGGTAATCCGAATCCAGGCAGCTATTGCAGCGCACTTGCAAAAGCATACTATAACGGTGCGATTCAGGGCGGTGCTGAAGCGCGTTTTATTCAGCTGCATGAGCTGAGCTTTAATCCGAATCTCGCATTTGGTTATGCGAAACGCACAGAACTGGAGAAGGATATGATTGAAGCACAGGAGGCTATTAAATGGGCAGAGCATCTTGTTTTTGTGTATCCGACTTGGTGGGGAACGCTTCCAGCGCTGCTCAAAGGCTTTTTGGACCGTGTGCTTCTGCCTGGGTTTGCATTTAAATACCGGGAGGGCTCCGTGCTTTGGGATAAGCTGCTCAAAGGGAAAACCGCTCGATTAATCGTCACGATGGATGCGCCAGTGTGGTATAACCGCTTCGTTATCGGGCAGCCGGGTCATCGCGCGATGAAGATTGCAACGCTGCAATTTTGCGGTATTAAACCGGTGCGGATTACAAATATTGGTCCGGTTAAGTCTTCCACTGATTCCCGTCGGAGCGAGTGGCTAAATCTCGTAACGAAACTAGGTAATAAAGGCTCCTAACCTCTGTCATTCATCCAAGAGACAGATAGCTCTCTGTCATATGCTATGGATGAAGCGGCAGGAAAGGGGGATCGGAATCGATGGGTGAACATTATGGAAGGCGAATTGCGAACAAATGGGTCAAGACGGCGGCTCTGCTGTCGCATCATAGCATTGCTCCGCATATTCCTCCTACCAGCAGATTTACGGCTAACCATCTAAGAAGCATGCTGGATACACATCATATGGTTGTCGTGAAGCCGGTAGTTGGTACGGGCGGTCATGGCGTCATTAAGGTTTGGCGCAGCGGCGGGGGATATGCCTATATGTATTATTCAAAGACGAAACGGTTTGCTAGTTTTGCAGAGCTGCTGGCTGCGCTTCACAAACCATGCAAAGGCCGAGCATATATGATTCAAAAAGGCATTTATTTAGCTGAAGTGAATGGCAGACCGATAGATTACCGCGTAAAATATGTCAAGACGAACTCTGGCTGGGTATACCGTTCAATGGTCGGCCGAATAGCGAGGCCCGGATTATTCGTGACGAATTTATGCCGGGGCGGAACAATGGTAACAGCAGCGCAAGGCATTAGCCGGTCATTGTCAGCATCGCTCGTATCAGCAAAGAAGGACAAGATGCGTAGGCTTACCGTATTATCAACTGCCGTGCTGGAATCGAGATTTCCCGGTATCGGACAGCTTGGGTTTGACTACGGCATCGATAAGCAGGGGAAGATTTGGATATTCGAGGTAAATACGAAGCCGCAATAAATTTGCTGGAAAGGCTGTTCCATAAGGTCAATGACCTTTTCGGAACAGCCTTTCATTTTGCTAATGAAAAAGTCCGATTCTATTGAAAGTAAGCAAAAAGGTTATATATTCCATTAATAGATTCATAGAAATCGATTAAAGTTTTTTATGGATTTGCTGAGAAATGGACCTGTGGATAACTATATCCACAATATCCCCCCTTATTTTGCTTATTGATCATTGTGTATACACATGCTGTTCACACCGTATCCACAACATCTTGTGTATAAGAGGAGCTGTTGTCCTTCTAATAGTGCCATGCTACTATGAGTAAGAATTAACCAAAGGATGGAAGAAAGGATGTGTAGTATGGAGCTACTGTCTGACGAAATGTTAGTAGACACTTATTATGCAGCGATTCATTTTGAATTGGAGCCTGATTTTATTCGAATGTTAACTGTCGAAATGAAGCGAAGACGTCTTAACCCGGAAGCCTTCAAAATTACCGCTTAAATCCTGTCGTAACTTGCAAACTTTACAACATGATTACCATTCCGTAACTGAAACCTCGGTTGTTTCGTTACAGATCGAGCAATATAAAAGATGCTTGCAGGCTGAATTATTTTGCAAATACACATTACTACTTAGGAGCGGCTCGTCTTCGATCTGCGCATAGGGAGCATAAGGACCTGTCAGATCAGATGCACGACCGCAATCAACAATTGCGCCAGCGCAAGAGGAGCAGCGTATATGCAAAGATTGAATTCCGTTACAGACAGGACAAAACATAAGGGTATCCTCCTCGGCACACCTTGCATATGTATGCGATAGGTGCATGAAATGAATGAGCCAAGGTTAGGATACCCTTTTGTTACTATTTTTAAATAATAAAATTTAAAGCTTCATGTTGCTGCTGTGTCCAGGTGACAGTTTTGCGCTTGGATCAACATATACCTTCGCATTGTTAATGGCGGTTGGCGCCTCGCCGAAGCCTACTGCAATAAGCTTAAGCTTGCCAGGATAGGTCGTAACGTCGCCTGCGGCGAAGATGCCCGGAATATTCGTCTCCATCCGGGTGTCCACGATAATAGAGCCGCCTTGAATATCGATGCCCCATTCCGCGATCGGGCCAAGAGAAGAGATGAAGCCAAAATTAACAATTACGGCATCGACATCCAATTCGGCCGTTTCTTTCGTTTTAACATTCGTTAGCGTAACTTTAGTAATGCTCTCATCACCATGGATCGTTGTAAGTTCTACCGGCGTGAGCACGTTCACCTTGGAATTCATCAGGTTCTCCACGCTATGCTCATGCGCCCGGAATTTATCGCGGCGATGAATAAGCGTCACACTCTCGGCAATGGATTCCAGCATAAGCGACCAGTCCACAGCAGAGTCACCTCCACCGCTAATGAGCACCCTTTGCCCCTGAAAGCGCTGCAAATCACCTACAAAATAATGAAGATTTTTTTTCTCGAAACGAGCGGCTTCAGGCAGCTCTAGCCGACGCGGCTCAAATGCGCCAACTCCCGCCGTAATAATTACCGCTTTTGAAAAATGTGTGGCTTTGTCTGTTATAATTTCAAAGAGGCGCTCGTCATGCTTGATGACATTTGTGACCTTCTCCTCCAGACAGATCTCCGGTTTGAAATGATTGAGCTGCTCCGTCAACCGGTCAACCAGCTCTTGAGCCGTCACCTTTGGGAATCCGGCAACGTCGTAAATATATTTTTCTGGATAAAGCGCTGCAAGCTGGCCGCCTAGCTGGGGCATGCTTTCGATCAGTTTGACTGATGCCTGGCGCATACCGCCATAGAAAGCAGCGAACAATCCGGCAGGCCCTCCACCGATGATTGCAATATCGACGGGGTTTACGGCTGTTTTAAGGTTAGACAAGATAGCCACCTCCACATTTTAAGCATTACGTTTTTTATTATAAACTTTCAATGAAGAAGAAGGAAATAATTAATTTGTATACAGCTCTAAACAATTTCGTACAATTTGCCCTTGAACTTTTACTGAAAACTATGTAAAATTTCTGATGTATGTTATGCACGGGACTGGTTGCCAAGGGCGGTGAATGTTGTCGCTCATTAGCAAACGATTCATTGATAAAACCGCTTTAAATAGAACACACTGAACTTATAATTATAAATACTCGGTTTGGTTTGTGTAATTTTTCACAATGTTTAAATACAAAGATAAGAGGAATGGATGGGATTAAGCGATGAGTAACATACCTAAAATCGTTATTCTTGGCGCAGGGTACGGCGGTGTTTTGACCGCGCTTCGTTTACAAAAAGAATTAAATTACAATGAAGCTGACGTCACTTTAGTAAATAAACATGATTACCACTACATTACAACACATCTCCATATGCCGGCAGCAGGAACGGACAATCCGGAAAATGCCCGTGTAAGCATTTCTAAATTGATTGATGAATTTAAAATTGATTTCGTCAAATCGACCGTTGTTCAAATTCGTCCGCAGGATAAAAAAGTTATTCTTGAAGACGGCACGCTGTCATACGATTACTTGGTTATCGGCCTTGGCGGCGAACCGGAAACTTTCGGTATCCCTGGTCTGGGCGAGCATGCTATGAACATCCGCAGCATTAACTCGGTTCGTTTGATCCGTGAACATATTGAGTACCAATTCGCCCGCTACAAACGCGAGCCTCACCGTACCGATTATTTGACATTCGTTGTCGGCGGCGCAGGCTTCACAGGTATTGAGTTCGTCGGCGAGCTTTCCGATCGTATCCCAGAGCTGTGCAAGCAATTCGATGTAGATCCGGCGCTTGTGAAAATTTATAATATCGAAGCGGCTCCTACCGCGCTTCCGGGCTTTGATCCTGAGCTTGTTGAATACGGCATGGACGTATTGACGAAGAAAGGCGTTACGTTCCGCATTGGCACGGCTATCAAGGAATGCTCGCCAGAGGGCGTAATTGTCGGCGAAGGCGAAGAAATCAAATCGGCTACTGTCATTTGGACCGGCGGTATCCGCGGCAACCGTCTTATTGAAGAAGCAGGTTTCGAAACGATGCGCGGCCGCGTGAAGGTTGATGAGTTCCTTCGTGTTCCAGGCAACGATAACATCTATATCGTAGGCGATAACTCGCTGATGTTTAACCCGGAAGGCCGTCCATACCCGCCGACTGCTCAAATCGCGATGCAGCAAGGTGTAGTATGCGCGCATAACCTTGTCGCTTCGATTCGCAATCAGCCGCCTAAGGGCTTCACGTTCAGCAATAAAGGTACAGTAGCATCGCTTGGCAAAGGCGAGGCAATCGGTATCGCATTCGGCAAAAAATATAAAGGCCGCGTTGCGGCTTGGTTGAAAAAAGCGATCGATCTTCGTTACCTGTTCATTATCGGCGGCATTCCGCTCGTTCTGCGTAAAGGGAAATTCCTATAATGAGACACTGCAGCGTACAAGTCCGCGGCTTGCTGACGAGAGACGAACTGGATCGTTACAATGCATTAATGGAGGTCGGTTCCTTCCTGGAATCGCAAACGCGATATGACTTGGCCTATACGGTGCAAAAGGAAGTTGACCTGCTCATACAGCCGGCGATCGAGCGCTTGAAGGACAAAGGCAGGGCGCGTGACCGTGCGACCCAGGAATATTTGGAAGCAAAACGCCTCAGCTTAGATGAAGAGGACGAAGAGGAAGACAACTAAAGTAAAAGGCTTTCGCTAATGGAACAGCATCAATGCTGCCACTGGCGAAGGCCTTTTTTTTTGCAGGATGCCCTGCAATAGAAAAAGACAGTCCGAGCCGATTGAGAGGCTTGGACTGTCTTGTTTACTACAGCTTAAGCAATGCTTCGAATTTCTCGCCGCTTAGCAGGTTGCCGACATAGAAGTCGCCGAATTCCGCGTAGCGCGCGCTTACTTCATCAAAGCGCATTTCGTAAATCAGTTTCTTGAATTGAAGCGCATCGTCTGCGAACAGCGTAACGCCCCATTCCCAGTTGTCGAAGCCGACAGAGCCGGTAATAATTTGCTTCACTTTGCCGGCGTATTGACGGCCGATCATGCCATGGCTGCGCATAAGCGTCTTACGCTCATCCATGCCGAGCATATACCAGTTATCTTGGCCGTCGCGTCGTTTGTTCATCGGATAGAAGCAGATATGGTTCGCTTTCGGCAGGGTTGGCTTCAGTCTGGCAATAATATCCGGATTTTGCATCGGATCAGTGCCTGGCTGCGCCATGTAGTTGCTGAGCTCCACTACGCTTACATAGGAATGCACCGGATAGGTGAAGCTTGCGAACGTCGTTTTGTTGAACGCCGTCTCGATCGCGTTCAACTCTTCCAGCGTCTCGCGCAAATGCATGAATACGAAGTCAGCCTTTTGGCCAACGATTGCATATACAGCAGTGCTGCCTTGTTTATTTTCCTCAACTGCAGCCCATTGCTGCAAAAAGGATTGCAGCTCGTCCAGCGCGCGGCTGCGTTCACTTTCATCGGCTAAGCGCCAAGCGGTCCAGTCGATGCTGCGGAAATCATGCAGCGAGTACCAGCCTTCTAATGTTTGTGCTGCTTCACTCATTGAATAAATGCCCCTTTCAAGTCCCATAATGATGCTGCAATCATTGTATCGTAATCAAGGCAGGGTGAGCAAATGGCGGTCTTGTGACATTTGTCCGCAGCTGATTGACTTCCACCTGGCCATTAATTAAACTATTAAACGAGAGTCTGAAAGGGGAAGTATGGATGCTTCAATTGATCATAGCGACGGTGCTGTTTTTAGTCATGATGTTCGGTATTGGCTTTATTTTGAATATGTTGTTAAAAACAACGTGGTTTCCGATATATTTGTTTATACTCGTACTGATACCGCTAGGCATATGGGCGCCTTGGGACAAGTCAGCGACTGCAACGATAGAAAACTTCGCACATTACACGGTAATTGACTACATACCGGTAATCGGAGCGCTCATTGGCGCTTATGTGAGCGGCTGGGCAATCCAGGCGCTGCGCAAGGGCGGCTATAAAATGTTTTAATATGAAAATCCCTCTATCGGGGGATTTTTCTATTTTTCGACTCGTCCGGAGCAGCTATTTTTATGCTAAAATAATAGAATGAAAGTAAGGGATGGAGCTGATGCAGTGCGCATCAATAATATATTGCAGTTCACGGAACATCATCGCTATTACATATTTCGTGATTTTTCGCTAAGCAGTCTGGATTATAAAATGCTTTCGCTAATCTATCAGCCGATGATTGGCGCTTTTGCTGTCGCATTTTATCAACAGCTGTATCACGGGATTGCAGAAGGGCGCTCCGGCTATTCTTCGCTAGAACCGCAGCGCAAGTTGTTTCTTGGGCTCGGGCTGGAGATGAACGAGCGCGGACGCAAGCATTTGATCGAGCAGGCTTCTAAGCTGGAAGCAGTCGGTCTGCTGCAGACGTCGCGGCTAGGCGTACCCGACAATGCAGATGTTATTTATGAATACGAGCTTTCGGAGCCGTTAACGCCGGCAGAGTTTTTTCGAAACATGCATTTGACGATGCTGCTGCGCGATAAAGTCGGCAAATATGCGGTTATAGCGCTTCGCGAATCGTTTGGCGCAAACGAACCGGATGAGCTCGCAGGCGCGCAATTAACGAAAGAGAACATCTCGGTTCCTTTCTATGAGCTGTTTAAGCTTAATATGCAGTCGGTAGATAATGAGCTTGAACAAGCGCTGACAGAGGTCGCGCCTTCCCGGCAATCCGCCGCGAGACCCGCACAGGCGACGGCTGGCATTCCTTACGGGGAAATTATTTTACGCTTCCCCCGCAATTCAGCGAACCGCCGGTTTGTGGAGCGTCTGCGGAGCGATGAGGAGCAGCTCTCGCAGGTGAATTATGTCGCGTACAAATATAACTTAGCAGTAGTCGATATATGCCGCTTGCTTGATGAAGACGGTATTTTCAGCGAGGGCGGCGTGCTCAATGTCGATGAGCTTCAGCTGCGTGCCAATCAATTATACCGCCAGGATAAGAAGCGGGAGGGAGAGCGGCAGCGGACGCTGTCGCGCACGCAAATGATCGCAAGCGAGGAGCCGGTTGATTCGGATGAATTGACGGAGGAATTCGAGGTACAGGAGCAGCATTATTTGCAGGTGCCGAACCAGCTTGCTGGCCGCTGCGATGTGCAGCAGTATAACATGCTGATGAGGAATGAACCGCATACCCGGTTTTTGCAGCGCTTTTTCCCAGGCGCGGTACCGGATTGGATAGAGCGGGTATTTGAACGGATTGATCTCAATTATAAATTAGCGGCACCGGTAATAAACGTACTCATTCATTATGTTATAGGGGCTAATGATGCACAGCGGGTAACGAAGACGTTTTTGGATGCGGTAGCGTCGAATATGCTCGTTAAACAAATCGATACATTCGAGAAAGCTGTATTATATGTCCGTGAACAAGCGCAGGTGGAACAGGATAAGGAGCGCCGCAAGGAAGCGGCGGCCAGCTATACCGGTGGAGGCTATAACGGCGCCAAGAACGGTGCCCGAAGCGGCGGCAGCAGCCGTGGAACCTCGCGCAAGCCTTCGATTCCGATCGTACAGGAGGGTCAGTCCGCTTCGGCGGTCTCGGCTGACGAGCTTGAGGAGCTGCGCAAGCTGGCGCGTAAGTTAGACGGTAAATCATAGAAACGGGGTGAGCAGATGATGGAGTCAATGGGCGAATTGCTAAAGGCGTGGCCGACAGGTCAGGCTCTTACGGAGCAGGCGGAGCATAAGCTGACCGAGCTGCTCGCAGAACCGCAAGTCGAGAAGCTGCGAATGAAATATCCCGATTTGGATGTGCGGACAATCCGTCTTAATCTGAACCGTGTTTATCAATATGTTACCGAATATCGCAATTGCAGCAATTGTCCGGGATTAGATAAATGTCCGAATGACTTTGAAGGCCACTACACGCTGCTTAGCTCTGATACGATGAACGGAGTTACACAGCTGTATGACCGCAAAGTGGCGTGCAAGAAATTTATCGCCCGCCAGACCGAGGAGCAGATTCGCAGCCGCGTCCGGAGCTTTTATATTGACGAGAAGGCGCTGCAGCGCGGCTATTCATCCGATGAAATTTTGACAAATGATTTGGAGCGGGTGAAGGCAGTCGGTCAGGTGCTCCGTTATATCGACCGCACGAAGGAGCATGGTTTGCAGGAAGAAGGCTTGTATTTGGCCGGCCGCTTCGGAACGGGCAAGACGTTTCTTATGTGCTACCTGCTCCACGAGCTGGCGAAGGCTGGATATTCCGGCGTAATCGTCTATATGCCTGATTTTGTTGAGGACTTAAAGTCGCTGATGCATGAGCCAGGCAAGCTGAAGGAAACGGTCGAGATGATGAAGGAAACCGACCTGCTTATCTTTGATGATATGGGTGCGGAAAATTTGAATCCATGGGTTCGCGACCATGTGCTTGGCGCGATCTTGAATTACCGTATGCAGCGCAAGCCTACGTTCTATACGTCCAACTACGAGCTGGAGGCGCTGGAGCGGCACTTCAGCTTCACAAGCAAGGACGGCGACGAGCTTCATAAGGGGCAGCGGATTATGGACCGCATACGGCCTTATGTCGAGGTAGTTATGGTAACAGGTGAAAACAAGCGCGGGCGGAAATAATGTGCAAAGCTTTGGCGAGCGGAATCCAGCAATAGGACCCGGCCGGCCAAAGCTTTTTTTTGTTTTAGGGGTACAGCCCTGCCCATCAAGATAAGAACCTTCATTTTGGAATCAAGTGAACTGTTACGAAGATCAGAATCCCCTAAGAATTTCCCGTCCCGCGGGCATTAAGGGTCATGTCTAGGTAGAGGAAATCAGCACTACTGTGCAACAAACATTCGATTGCAGTTGACATTAAGGTCTGCTTTCGTATAATTAATAATGAGAATCAATATCATTTACAATATTAGGTAGACAAAGGGAGAGGTTAAAGAAATGTTTAGATCAAAACAGGTACTGTTGACAAGAATAGAGGCTGGATTCATTGTTCCTCTATTTTTGTTGTTCTTTTGAAAAATTCGGTTCTCTCGTGTACTGCTCTTGATCGCAGCAGATACGCTGGCCAGGACGATTTTGCATCCGACTGAAATCCCGGTGGTTATTGTGTGGCGATACTCGCGCACCAGAGGATCAATAAAAAAAGAGAGAAATATAGAGTTGCATTGATAATGATAATCATTTACAATAGGTGGCAATGAGTTATTAGTATATTTTACCAACCCTCTTCAACAGAATTGAGCAAGTCATTTCATGATCATTTTCCCAAAGGAGGAACATTCAATTTATGAAGGGCAATGCGATATATCTTGAAAGTCAGCGGAGGAGGGAATCAAATGCACGAACCTATCCTCGTAAGATTCCGATTGCTATTACAGAAGCCAGCGGTATTCAGGTAAAGGATGCAGATGGCCGAACATATTACGATTGTCTTGCAGGAGCAGGAACACTTGCACTCGGCCACAATCATCCGGTCGTGATCGAGGCGATGAAGGAAGTGTTAACGACAGGCCTGCCGCTGCACACGCTGGATCTGACTACTCCGGTTAAAGAAAATTTTGTTGATGAGCTCTTTGATATACTGCCGGCTGAATTTGCTAAAAACGCCCGTATTCAATTTTGCGGTCCTTCAGGAGCAGATGCCGTGGAGGCAGCGATGAAGCTGGTAAAGACGGCAACGGGAAGAAGCGGGATGATGACCTTCCATGGGGGATATCACGGGATGACCCACGGTGCGCTTAGCTTGACGGGCAACCTGGTTCCGAAACGCCATGTGGGCGGATTGATGCCGGGTACGCAGTTTTTGCCATATCCGTATGATTATCGCTGTCCATTTGGTATCGGCGGAGAGCAAGGCCACCAAATAGGCAGTCGCTATATTGAACATTTGTTAGACGATCCGGAAAGCGGAGTGCTGCCGCCGGCAGGTATGATCATGGAGCTAGTGCAGGGCGAGGGCGGTGTTATTCCAGCGCCTAATGCCTGGACCCGGGAAATTCGAAGAATTACGAAAGAGCGGGAGATTCCATTGATCATTGACGAGGTGCAGACAGGAATCGGCAGAACAGGTCGGATGTTTGCTTTCGAACATGCGGGAATTATTCCTGATGTGATCGTTATCTCCAAAGCTGTAGGTGGGGGTCTCCCTTTGTCGGTGATTGTTTATCGCGAGGAACTGGACAAATGGGAGCCAGGGGCACATGCAGGCACATTCCGTGGAAATCAGTTAGCAATGGCAGCAGGAGCCGCAACACTGCGGTTCATTCGTGATGAACAGCTGGTTGAACATGCCGCAGTAGTTGGTGAACGCCTTTGCAAGCACTTAGAGCAAATCCGGTCCGCTGTGACATGTATCGGTCAAGTAAGGGGCAGAGGGCTAATGGTCGGTGCTGAGATTGTGGATCCCAATCGGGATTCAGACAGACTTGGCAGCTTTCCAGCTAATCCTGAGCTCTCTCGTGAAATTCAACAGCAATGTCTGAAACGCGGACTCATTCTGGAACTTGGTGGACGTCATGGCAGCATTATTCGTTTCCTGCCGCCACTTATTGTAACGGAACAAGAGATTGATCGGATTGCTGAAATTTTCCACGAGGCTGTCGTGGCAGCAGAACGTCAATCGTTAAACCCTCAGGGGGTGCTCGGGTGAACCTGGAATTCGCTTCCGATTTCTTGAACACAACGGTGGAGAGCCAAGCTCTATTCCGTAAACATATGCATGCAGCTGTTGAAGTGCTCATTCGCGATTTCGCAGCATCTGAGCAGCCTTACAGCGGAGCTGCGCCATATGATTTGGCTGCGGCCTTCCGCAATCGGCAGGTTTGTCCCGAGCAGGGCTCCAGCATGGAGGAACTGCTTGATTTCATCGGCTCAGCAGTGGTGAAACATGCAGCGGTTGTGAACCACCCTGCGTGTGTGGCGCACCTTCATTGCCCACCTCTTCAAGCTTCATTGATGGCTGAGATACTGCTCTCCACCTTGAACCAGTCGATGGATTCATGGGATCAAAGCATGTCGGCAACCATGCTGGAGGAAGAAGTCATTGGCTGGTTATGTGAGCTGTTCGGCTTTGAAAAGAACGTCAGCGATGGCGTATTCACCAGCGGGGGAACGCAGTCCAACTTCATGGGGTTATTGCTTGCCCGGGATCATTATTCCTACATACGATGGAACTGGAATGTACAGCAGATGGGCTTACCTCCACAGGCTGACCGCCTGCGGGTGCTTTGTTCGGATCTGGCTCATTTTACTGTCAAGCAATCGGCAACACTGTTAGGTTTGGGACAACAAGCCGTCATCACGATACCTGTAGATTCGTTAGGGCGAATGCGCTGCGATCTTCTGGAGAGTACAATCGACCGTCTGCATCGAGACGGATTACTCCCTTTTGCGTTGGTGGCTACAGCCGGAACAACGGACTTCGGCAGTATCGATCCGCTGCCCGAGCTTGCAGCACTTGCTCGTAAACACGGTATGTGGTTTCACACAGACGCAGCTTATGGGGGCGCGCTCGCTTTGAGCAATAAACACGCCCACTTGCTGGAGGGAGTTGCATTATCGGATTCGATTACCGTCGATTTTCATAAATTGTTTTATCAGCCGATCAGCTGCGGAGCCTTCTTATTGCGGGATTCGGTGAACTATCGTTATTTGCGGTTGAATGCCGACTATTTAAATCCGCAAGAGGACGATCAGGCCGGGGTGCCTAATCTTGTAGGCAAGTCCATACAGACTACGCGCAGGTTTGATGCTTTGAAGCTGTATATGTCACTGCAGCATCTCGGCCGTGAAAGGTTTGCGGCAATGATTGATTACACCTTGCAGCTCGCATTGTACACTGCGGACCAAATACGGCAAGCGGAGTCGCTCGAGCTGCTGGCTGATCCTGCTTTAAACGCCGTAGTTTTCCGTTATGTATCGTCCACGGAGATGGAGAGTACTAGGGTGGATGAGTTAAATCACCGAATTCGAGACCGTCTCCTTGAGAATGGTATTGCGGTTATTGCCCGAACGAGAGTGAATGAGAGGGCATGTCTGAAGTTTACGCTGCTGAATCCCTTAACGACACCACAGGATACCGCTGAGATTTTAAATCATGTCGTACGCGTTGGCATGGAATTGGAACAACAAAATGTGATCGAGCAGTATGCTCTGAAGGGAGTTTAATTATGATCCGGGATGGACAGCTCGAACATACACAAACGATTGGGGAAAAGAGGGGAGACTCGTATCGGGCGGCAGCCAGAGCTACGTTGCAGAGCTTGCTCAACAGCTTTCTCAGGGAGACCGGGCTGGGGGATTGGCGTGAAAATGAAGGTAAATGGGTGCTGGAAGTTCCTTTAGTCAGTCAAAAAGGCCGAATCATCGTCTCAATCAAACATAAATCTCTGACGGGAAGACATTTGTTTCAATTCCCCCTGCAATGGAAGGGAAGTGAGGAGCGTGAAGGAGCCGTGGAAGATGAGCTGGTGCTTGCCCGGCGGTTAGTCCTTGAATTGGGTCAAATCGCCAAAGTGGGAACGCCGGAACGCACAGACGATCTGCTGAAGCAAATTAAAGAAAGCTGTGCCAATATCGAGCAGTTTGTCGCTGCCCGTGATGGAGATCGTGACCAATTATATGGCTTTGACGGAGATTTTATCACATCAGAGCAATCGTTGTTGTTCGGACACCTGCTTCATCCTACACCCAAATGCCGGGATGGGGTTCCTGACAGCTTGCAATCGGTATTTTCCCCTGAGTTGAAAGGACAGCTCCAACTGCACTATTTCCGTGCACATCGGAGCATTGTGCGTGAGGATTCTGCGCTTGAGCATACAACGGCAACGGAATGGATTAAATCGGATCTTCGGCACGCGGGTGTCAACACACCATACACCGAGAGCGATGAGTATACGTTGATTCCGCTGCATCCTTTGCAGGCTGAAGAGGTGTTAGCCAAACCAGCCGTTCAGAAACTGCTCGAAGCGGACTTGCTTCAAGATCTGGGCCCATTAGGGCGTTATTTCTCGGCAACTTCGTCGTTCCGCACGATGTATCACCCGGAGTCGCCATTTATGCCAAAAGGGTCCGTACCTGTGCGAATTACCAATTCGGTACGCGTGAATCTATTCAAGGAATTGGAACGGGGCGTTGAGGTGTCCCGCATGCTGCAAACAAAAGTCGGCGAGGTCTCCAAACTATATCCGGCATTTGCTATTGTAAAGGATCCTGCCTTTGTTTCGATTGGCTTGGAAGGGCAGGAAGAGTCTGGCTTCGAAGTCGTTCTGCGTGAAAATCCGTTTCAAGGGAAACAAGCTCAGCAAGCAACGCTTGTTGCTTCGCTAGTTCAGGATCCGCTGCCTGGCTCTGAATCGCGTCTAAGCACGATCATTCGCCGACTAGCCAAACAGGAGGCTCGCACAACGGAAGCCGTAAGTTTGGATTGGTTCCGCCAATATTTGAACATCTCGCTGAAGCCGATGATTTGGCTGTATGTAACGCATGGCATCGCGCTGGAGGCTCATCAGCAAAACAGTGTTGTCCAGTTGAACAACGGGTACCCCCACCGTTATTACTATCGTGACAACCAGGGGTATTATTTCTGTAATTCCATGAAGGAACACCTGAACAACGAGTTGCCTGGCATTGGAGATAAAAGCCAAACGTTCTGCGATGATGCGATTGCCGATGAACGTTTCCGCTATTATGTTATTTTCAATCATTTATTCGGTTTAATTAATGGTTTCGGTACGGCAGGGCTTGCCGATGAACGTGATCTGCTGCGCGAGCTGCGCGCCGTGCTCGCTGAATTCCTTCCGATGAACAGGGAGCCTTCGATTTTCCTGCAAAGCTTGTTAACGGAAGAGAAAATTCCGTGTAAAGCAAACCTGCTCACTCGACTGTACGATATGGATGAGTTAGTCGGTTCTCTCGAAAACCAGTCGGTCTATGTACTCGTGGATAATCCGCTGGTTCTGGAGGTGTAGCCTGTGTCGGAAGTTATAAATCGTAATTTAAATCAGCTATTTGAAGCTCCTCATCTGGCATCCTTCGAGGATCCAACGATTGGCAGGAAGATTTCGTTTCGTCCTGTCGATCTGGAGCGAGACTTGTTAATGCTGCACAGTTGGCAACAAGAACCTCATGTCGTTCCTTTCTGGCAGCTGAACATTTCTTTGGAGGCCTATCGAAGCCACTTGGAGCGTTTCTTGGCCGATCCGCATCATACGCTTTGCATCGGTGAGCTGGACGGGGTGGCGATGAGCTATTTTGAATCGTATTGGGCGGAGTCTGATGTAATTGGACTCTATTATGAGGCGGCTCCGGATGATCAAGGCGTACATCTGCTGATTGGTCCGCCAAGCTATCTCGGCCGGGGCTATGCGCTTCCGCTGCTGAAAGCTCTCGTGCGTGTGCAGTTTATGCATCCGGGGACCAAGCGGATCGTGGCCGAGCCGGATATTCGCAATGCGAAGATGCAATATATTTTTGAAAAATGCGGCTTTCGTTTTCAACAGGAAGTGCAGCTTCCAGATAAAAAGGCTGCGTTGATGCTGTGTGATCGAGAAGCTTTTGAAGCGATAGATAGAGAAACGAGGGAGATTCCTATTGGTTAGGCAAGCAGTTCCGAATCATTCGGAAGAATTGGATGTGTTGGGAGTCGGAGTCGGTCCGTTTAATCTCGGTCTTGCTGCGCTGCTTACGCGCGTGCCCGAGATGAAAGCCCTGTTTTTGGAACGGAAACCACAGTTCGATTGGCATCCGGGTATGTTGATTGAGGGGACGACTCTTCAAGTTCCTTTTTTTGCGGATTTGGTGACGATGGCCGATCCGACGCATCCGCTCAGTTTTTTAAATTATTTGCATGAGCATGGAAGATTGTATCACTTTTACTTTCTGGAGAAGTTTCAAATTCCGCGAAGGGAATATAACCACTATTGCAAATGGGCGGCGGAACGATTGGCTTCCTGCTGTTTCGGCTACGAAGTGAGCGGAATCCGACTGGAAGAAGGGGAATCCGGTTCCCATTTTGTCGTAGAGGCGAAAGAGCTTCATACAGAGCGAACAACGACATCTATTGCCCGTAACTTGGTACTGGGTGTTGGAAGCAGACCCCATATTCCGAAATGCTTTCAACCGCTGAGGGGACCGAATGTTTTTCACTCGGCGGATTATTTAACTAATCGGGAACGATGCCTGAAAGCCCGGTCGATCACGGTCGTAGGATCCGGACAGAGCGCAGCCGAAGTCGTGCTGGATTTGCTGAAAGCACAGGGGGAAAACGGGTATCGGTTGGATTGGTTTACACGTTCATCAGGCTTTTTCCCGATGGAGTATTCCAAGCTCGGACTTGAGCATTTTTCTCCTGATTATACGAAGTACTTCTATGGACTTGCACCCGACCGCAAAGACAACATCCGGTCAGCGCAAGGCTTGCTGTATAAAGGCATTAGCGCGTACACCATTGCGGATATCTACGATACGCTGTACGAGGCAGGAATAGGCGGGCAGGAAGGGCCGGGCGTTAGGCTTTTGTCACTAACAGAAGTGGAGCAGCTGCTTCCGGCCTCAGACCGAGGGAACGATGGTTATCGATTGCATTGCCGACAGCTGCAGCAGGATGTTTCTTTCGAGCATACCAGCGAAATCGTCATACTGGCGACCGGTTATGAGCATGCCGAACCTGCCTGCCTAAGTCCGTTAGAGCCGTATATTTACCGGGATGCGAAAGGACGGTTTGACATCGCTGAGAATTATTCGCTGAAGCTTCGAACCGGCGGGGAGAACCGTATCTTTATTCAAAATGGGGAGCTGCATACGCATGGTGTCGGCGCTCCCGATCTTGGTCTGGGCGCTCACCGGAACAGCGTGATTATTAAGCAGTTAGCAGGACGTGAGGTCTATCCTCTCAGAAGCCGGAATGTGTTTCAACAGTTCGGAGTTAGACAATGAGGATGCTGAATCCACAGTCGTCTGGACTTAGATCGAGAAGAGGTATGCAGGCTGCACTCCTTGGCTGCATGTTTCTAGGTCTGTTTACAGAAGTGCTGCTGTCACCGTATTATCCTCAATTTTTCCGCCAGGTGTTCGGAATCGAGGACTACAGTTACACGGGTTTTTATTTGTTTGTCTGCAGACTAACGGTCGTTCTCTGCTCTCCTTTATGGGGATGGCTGACCCGCAAGGTGGAAGCCAAACGGCTGCTGCTCGTAGGTCAGTTAGGAACCGCCCTATCGACAGCACTGCTGGCGCAGGCGGATAGTGCGGCACAATTTCTCATTCTGACGGTATGTTTGCTCATTTTTAAAAGCAGTTATATGTTGATTTATCCCATTATTATGGAACTTAGCAATAACGGCGCACAGGCGGGATCGGCGGCAAAGTTTCATGCCGTTCATCATACTGCGGTTCTGATCGCTGCGCTGGCGGGTGCTCATATGCTTCAGATGGAACATCCTTTGACTCTGTTTTATGGGGCGGCAACAGCGGATGTCATTCAACTGATCGTATGCGTCGTGATGCTTTGGGGATGGAAAAGCGCTTCAAAGAGGACGGCTCGACGTGAGCCGGAAGGTTCGAAACGGTTGTTAAGAAACTTGCTCCATGATCGAACGATTTTGACTCTGGGACTGTTATTTCTTACTTTAACGATCGCGAATCAAGTGGTCCGCCCCTTTTTTACCCCGTATGTTGAAAAGGACTTTGGTTTATCTACAGACTTGGCAGGAATGTTGTTTCTTCTGCCTCATGTCTGTGCGTTAATCCTGCTTCCGCTACTTCGCAGCTTCACCAAACCGGACCGGCTGCACATCGCGTACACGGTTGGCGTTGGAGTTATGGCTGTCGGCTTGATCATTCAAGGAATGGCGGAGGGCATTGGTGGATTGATCGCTGGACGTATGCTGTACGGTATGTTTCTGGCCATAACCATGGCAGTTCTCGATGTCATTTTGTTTCAAAGGGAACAAGGGGCTTCAGCAGCAATAGCTTTCAGTGTGATGGTATCATTTCAGACAGCAGGGGAGCTGTTATCTCCGCTGACTGCATCTTTATTATCGATCCAAGTGGGGTTAAATTCACCGCTGTTGGCCGCCGCCTTGCTTTGTCTTGTTAATGGACTGCTGTTTAAGTGGTCCCGCATCTATAGATCACCGAAGGAGGAAACCCAAACCCCATGGAATGTAAGTGGCAGCAAGACCTCATAGCTGTTGAAGCTTTAAAGTCCGATAGCTGCGTACAAGTACGTAGAAGAATTTTCCGGCAATTGGTCGAATCGGTCATTTATGAAGGAATCGTCTCACCGTTATCGGAAGCAGCTGGAGATTCTACGCTATTCAGTCTGCAAGGCCAGGATGCCGAAGGCCGGAAGGTGACGTACCGGTGTCTAGGACATAGAAGGCTCACATTTGGCCGAATTCGATTGCTGGCAGACTCTCCGCTTATTCGGCTTGGAAGTGAGGGTGAGGCAGAGGCGCTATCGCTTCGATTGTTTGTTCAGGAAGTGCTGGATGTCTCTGGTACGGATCGGAACAAGCTGGCCTCGTTCACGGAGGAGCTGGAGCAAACGCTTCTCAAAGATACGATTGCTCAGTATGTTCGTATGCTCGGTGATACGGAACTGCATCAACTGAGTGGTGAAGAGCTGGAATCGGCTGTGATGGATGGGCATCGCTATCACCCAAGCTATAAGTCCCGGATCGGCTTCGATTATGGGGATCATCTCACGTACGGACCTGAATTCGCCCAAGATGTGAAGCCTTTATGGCTGGCAGTAAGTAAAGTAGAAAGCCGGACAGCTGTAATAACGGGTCTCACATTTGACGGCTTGCTGCGTGAGGAGTTGGGGAATGAAGTGGTGGAATCTTTCCGCGGACTTGTACAAAGCGAGGGTTATGACCCAGAGGCCTATGAGTTCGTGCCGGTGCATCCATGGCAGTGGCGCCGGACTATCGCTCCTGCTTATGCAGAAGAGCTTCGTAAGAAACGCATGATTCTGTTGGGGCCTTCACAGGATGCTTATCGCGCTCAACAGTCGATTCGTACACTATACAACCGAACAGCGCCGCACAAAACATATGTAAAACTTTCGATGAATTTATTGAATACATCGAGTTCCCGCCAATTGCTGCCGCACTACACGGTAACGGCTCCGGTCTTGTCTTCCTGGCTTCAAACACTAGTGGACGAAGATCCATATTTAAAGGAAGAAGCCAAGCTAATTTTGCTGCGGGAAGTGGCCGCTCTCACGTATGATCCGCAAGGGAGTACCTCATCCCCGTTGTACGCAGCGGTAGGCTGCATTTGGCGAGAAAGCTTGCACCGTTATTTACAGGCCGGAGAGGAAGCTGTTCCTTTCTATGCGCTTTGCACCTTGGAAAGGGATGGTACTCCCCTCATCGAGCCTTGGCTGCAAATGTATAGTATCGAGGGTTGGCTGAACAGGCTTCTTGAGCGGTGTGTGCTGCCTGTTCTCCATTTGGCCGCAGTTCAGGGCGTTGCTACGGAATCGCATGCGCAAAATATGGTGATGGTACATCGAAATGGCCTGCCCGAGCGATTGGCACTAAAGGATTTCCACGAGGATGTCCTGTATTGCCGTTCTTTCCTGAGCAGACCGGAACTGTGCCCGGACTTAACGCAGGTACATGAACGCTACGCGCTGAAGGAGGAACGGGCTAACTTCGAAGTGGAAGATGTGGTACCGCTGCGCTATTTGACGCTGGGTGCGCTATTCTTCGTTAACCTTGGGGAACTGGCGATGATGCTCGATGATCGTTACGGCTTTGAAGAGACTCAATTTTGGCAGATGACCGCTGCGTGCATCCATCGCCATATCGAACAAGATTCGCGCCTCAAGGAGCGGTTTGAAACTTTGGATTTGTTTGCTCCGACAACTCGTGTCGAGCAGTTAACTTATAAACGGCTTGCCCTGCAAACCAAAGGGTTGTCGCATGAAGTACCTAATCCTTTGTCTGCATTCCTTCATTATTCGCCCAGTACAAACAGAGAGGTGATTCGCCTTTGAACAAGAAATTGTTTGCTTTTAATCAAACGTATTTCGGCCGGGATGATCTGGACGCTCGCTGGAAGGCATGGGGGCTTTTGTCGCACACTCGGGAAGCATGGAAACCGGGAAAACGGATTGCGGTATGCATAGCGAATGCCGCTGAGCTTATTCCGCTTGTGCTTTTTGCGAAGGAGCTAGGGGTATCGGTGCTGCTGCTTCACGGAGAAACACCTCTTGAAACAGCGATGACGCTCAGCAAAGAAGCAGGCTGCATCGGCCTTGTTTATCAATCTGCAGAGGACGGGTTCCTGCCAATTGCTCCAAATGAAACAGACATCGTCTCCTTGCAGGAGCCTTCAATCTGCATGTTCAGTTCAGGCACGACAGGTAAGCCTAAGCTGATTAGCAGAACCTGGTCGGCTGTTGAGGCTGAAATCACAGCATACAATGAAGCAATTGGTTTGGACAGCTCGGTCACACCTGTCGTGATTTCCCCGGTCAGTCATTCCTACGGCCTTATCAGCGGAGTGCTTTCCGCCATGGCGCGTCAAGTTGTGCCTCACGTAGCCGCTTATACGAACCCTAAGCTGACACTCTCTCTTCTGCGGGACACACCGAACCATATCGTTTATGGAGTCCCTTTGACGCTGCATGTTCTAACCTCGTTCCCTTCGGATATCCGTTTCCATCAGTTCATGAGCTCTGGAGCGCCGATGCCGCAAGGACTAATAGATAAACTGACGCCAATGGCGGATCGTTTGCTTCAGCAGTATGGCTGCTCGGAAGCGGGATGCATCAGTGTTAACCGCTCCCTTCGGAGCAGCGAAGATATTGGCAGGCCACTGGGACACATTAAAATTTTGGAAACCGGATCATCATTAGATGCGCCAACAGAGTTAATAATCGCCGTTCAGAATCAGGTGATCCATACGGGTGATCTTGCTTATCAAGATCATGGAAATTTGCATCTTCTATCCAGAGCAGACGATGTCATAAACGTATCGGGTTTAAAAGTATATCCCCTTGAATTGGAAAATGTGATCTCCCAATTGGACGGAATTGGGGAATGTGTAGTCTACCGGGGACGTCACCCCGTGATGGGAGAGGTCGCGTGCTGCTTGGTCGTGGCAGATCCTGAGATAAAGCCTGAGACCGTTCGAGAGTGGTGCATCCGGAGACTGCCTCCCTATAAAGTGCCATCTAAAGTAGCATGTGTGACAAAGATTCCACGAAATGCGACGGGGAAAATTAGCCGTAAATGGCTTGAGGAGGCAGAACTAAACCAATGACAAGGGAACAACGAATTCATAAGCTGGGCTCCATTATGGAAACCAAGCTGCTTCTGACACAGCTTCCTATCCTAGAGGAATCACACAGACTGAACGATGATCTTCGGATCGATTCTGTCATGATGATGCAGTTGCTGGTCTGGATCGAGGTCGAGTTTGGCCTTTGCATACCGGAGGAAGAAGTCGATCCGAGAGTGTTTCACACCGTAGGATCTTTGCTTGATTTCATGGAGAGCTTGGCTCCTGTCGGCATAGCCGGGGAGCAAAGGAAGTGAAGGAAGGAGGAACAGTCATGTTTGGATGGAAAGATCAACGCATCAAGGTCCATTGTGTGTTGAGCTGCATGTGCGAAGTGGTCAAAAGACACAGCGACGTCGATTATCGTCCTTTTTATTTTAACGTGTGGGATGAGCAGTTTGGATGGAATGAAACGGGTTTATCGTATTATTCCAACACTTTTCAACCTGCTCGATTGATCAATTGGTACGAACGAATGTTTGGCGTTCAAGCTGTTCAATGGCATAACCCTCTTCAAGATCCGGCAGCGAATGCGGCCAAATTGGTGGAGCTTGTTGAGCTGGCTCCTAAGCATAGGCACGTTGTCGTGCAGATCGACATGTCGCTTATGCCCGAGCGGGAAAATAAGTTTAATTTGAATCCATTCCCTCATTATGTGATGGTTTCGGCCACCGAACGGGAGGGTGAATGGTTCATGCTGGATGCGGATATGAAATGGGAAGGAACTGTTAGCCGTGAGCAGGTACTCCAAGCCTTTGTTCAAAATGCTTACCCTGACGGATTTTATATCGATGCTCCCTCGATTCAACCGCCGACGCCGGAGAACGTCATCGCTTACTTTTATAACGCATTTCATCTCGATAGAAACGAATTGGTAACCGGACTTAGAACGCTTGTCGCGGATCTGGGCAAGGATCCGGAAAAGGTTTCTCATCTTGGGGATGCCCTCAAGCATCTCTATGTCATTGTGATACGCAAATACGGGTATGATTATGCCCTGATGTTTTTCCATGATGAACTGCGACTGCCGAGAGACAATTATGAGTACTGGGCCCAGCAAATCCGCGATTTGGTTCAAGCCTTTAATACTATACAATTCCTGGCTGTTAAGATGTCACTGATAAAAGATACTAAACAGCTTACTTCCATTCTGGAGACATTGAATAAGGCTGAAGCAATCGAACGAGGCATTAAGTCTGAATTGGAACGGGAGCTTAAACTATGGTCCGCTGCACGGTACGCAAGTGTGAAAGGGGGGACTATTTAATGTCAGAATTATCTAGATTACGATGCTCGCTCTGCACCATTACATTTCGTCACACGTTGATTTCATTCGAGGAACTGGTTGAATTCGCCCGAGTTCAAGGCTTCGACGGACTAGAAGTATGGGGAGTACACGCCCGCCACTTGTATCAGGTACGGGAAGGTTCGGAGAAAGCGCTCCTCGAAGCTGCGGGTTTGACCGTTTCGATGATCAGCGACTATTTGGACGTGGGTACACAAGTGAATTTCGCGGACACGGTTGCCAAGTGCATGGAATTGCTTGTCATCGCAGACTGGCTTGGAACAAGTAAAATTCGTACTTTTGCGGGAACACGCGGAAGCAGAGAGGTGGACGCAGGCGAGTTTGAGGATACGGTCCGCCAGCTGCGAATTCTTGGAGACCTATGTATGTATCAGGGAATTGAATTGCTTGTGGAAACACACCCGGGGACGTTGGCCGATCATAAGGAGGCCGCTCATAGGCTAATGATTGAGGTCAATCATGAAGCCGTTAAGTTGAACATGGACTTTCTTCACATCTGGGAAGCCGGTGACGATCCGTTAGAAAGTTATGAGTTGTTGGCGCCTTGGGTACAATATTTTCATCTGAAAAATGTGATTTCACTGGCCCACTGCAGTGTGTTTCAACCTCATCAAGTGTATGCTGCGAATGGCAATCGGCAAGGAATGGTATCATTGGAAAATGGAGCGGTAAATTATCGTCCGATTATTGATCGAATCAGTCAAAGCGGTAAGTTCGCTTCCCTGGAATGGTTCGGCGCAGATCCCATGTATGTACTGAAAGAGGAAATCAGCTGGCTGCATCAACGGTTAAAACGACTGCACCCGGTGTTAGACTAGGTCGGTATTGAACAAATTTGGAGGATGACTGACCATGAGCAGCGACATTGTAACTTCGCTCAAACACTATCATTTATTAATTGATTCCCCAGAGAGCTCAGAGCCTATAAGGGAATATATGCTGGACGACGAACAGGCGATTACGGAGCTGCTGGAACAGTTCGGTCAGCAAATCGGCGCCCCCAATCGGAAAGTAGCGAGTTCATTGTTCGTTAAGCGGTACAGTCACCTCATTACCGGTGCATGGGACGCTTGGGTCCGCCATCGACGCTGTTTGGATGTATCCCCCAGTAATATTGCGGTTTCGCTCAAAGACAGGCATCTCTATTACCAGCTGATAATTCCATACTCTTTGGAGGATTGGGCAGAAAGTGGACCTTTTGCTGTGGAAAGAGATTCGTATGCTCGCCATCTATTTACGGATCATGCCCTACCCTTTTTGAAGCAAATCGCGGGTTGGAGCGGGATCGATGTGAAAACGCTGTGGGCAACGATCTCTTATAATTTGGTTTATTATAGAGACGAATGGCGCGCAGAAGCTGCAACAAGCACGGAGAAAGCGTACATCGAGGAAAACTTCCGGTATTTATTACACGAAGCCGATTCCCTTCAGGTGTTTGGGTCCTCATTGAACCCATTGACGGCTACATACCGCTGCGTTGATATACCGGGAGCTGAGGAGGACAAGATCATGGTCCGCTCTAAATGCTGTCTGCATTTCCTCATACCGGGAAAAGATAATTATTGTTACACGTGTCCTAGTATTAAAGATGACCGAAGAATAGATAAGTACTTTGCGCACATGTCGTACCATCATTAATAAAAAGGAACCTAACCAACAGGGAGGCCGCTGAAGAAGCCTCTATTAGAAAAACAGGTACTTTCCCTCACTTTATGTGGTTTAATACACCCCCAAAACGAAAAAAGCTATCTTTTATTAACAAAAAGAATAGTTTTTTTTCGGTTTGGGGTATTCAAAGTTTTGAAGTCCCCGCTCATTCATTTTTTTCTAATGGTTTCCAATTAATCCAAGTCTCCACATGGTAAATGAGCGCTTCTTATAAAGCATTTTTATAGGACTTATTAATTTTTTGAAATAAAGTATTGACAGTTAGAGGGAGGCGCTGGTAATATTCTCACATAACCAACTAAACAGGTAGGAATAATGGTTTCGACCGGACGGACCGGAGTAAACACCTATCAAGGAGAAACACCGATTACGTTTATTGATAATGAATACGTGTTTCTGCAAGCCTGTTAAATTCAAAAAGGGGTGTTTGGAATGAAGAAGAAAATTACTCAAGTTCGTTCAGTTTTTATCCTATTGGCATTGGTGCTTGTTTTGGCCGCTTGCGGTCAAGGAGGCAACAACGCAGCAAACAAAGAAACGAATAAACCTGCTAATGAGTCTGCCGCAACGAACGCGGCGAAAGCGGAAGAGCCGGCCAAAGAGGAGCCAAAACCGCCGGTTGAGCTGCTAAACGTATCGTATGATCCGACTCGTGAACTTTATGTAGATTTTAACGAAGCATTCTCGAAGCATTGGAAAGCTGAAACGGGCCAGGACGTGACGATCAAACAATCACACGGCGGCTCCGGTAAACAAGCCCGCGCAGTTATCGACGGCTTGAAAGCAGACGTTGTTACGCTCGCGCTCGGTTACGATATCGACGCTGTCGCAGAGCCAGGCTTGATTAAGGCGGATTGGCAATCTAAATTCGAGCACAACAGCGCGCCGTATACATCAACAATCGTATTCCTAGTCCGCAAAGGAAATCCGAAAGGCATTAAAGACTGGAACGATCTCATCAAGGATAAGGTTGAAGTCATTACACCTAACCCGAAAACATCGGGCGGCGCTCGTTGGAACTACCTTGCCGCATGGGGCTATGCACTGAAGCAAAACGGCAACGACGAAGCAAAAGCACAACAGTTTGTTGCTGAATTGTTTAAACACGTGCCTGTACTCGATTCCGGTGCGCGCGGATCAACGACAACATTCGTAGAACGCGGAATCGGCGATGTACTGCTGGCTTGGGAGAATGAGGCCTTTCTATCGATCAATGAGCTTGGACCAGACAAATTCGAAATCGTATATCCTTCCTTGAGTATTTTGGCTGAGCCTCCGGTAGCCGTTGTTGACAAGGTAGTGGATGAGCATGGTACTCGTGAAGTAGCTGAAGCCTATCTGAAATACCTCTACACAGAAGAAGGCCAAGAAATTGCCGCTAAAAACTACTACCGTCCGATTTCTGAAGCTGTTGCAGCGAAATATGCGGATCAGTTCAAACCGCTTGAGCTGCTTTCAATTGACAAAGACTTTGGCGGCTGGAAAGCAGCACAAACGAAACACTTTGCTGACGGCGGAATATTCGACAAAATTTATACGCCAGGCTCATAATGCGTGATTCGAACAAGACTGGAGCTGACTTCACATGAAAGGTTCCAAGACCCGTAACGTTTTGCCGGGATTTGGTTTATCGCTAGGATTTACTTTGTTCTACTTGAGCGTCATTGTTTTAATCCCGCTGGCTGCCGTTTTCTTCAAAACGGCAGAGCTCAGCTGGTCCGAGTTTTGGAGCACGGTTACGAATGCGCGTGTCGTTGCCTCCTACCGCGTCAGCTTTCTAACAGCTTTTTTCGCAGGACTTGTTAATGCGGTGTTCGGCTTGTTAATTGCTTGGGTGCTTGTGCGCTACCGGTTTCCAGGCAAAAAATTTATCGACAGCTTAGTCGATTTACCTTTTGCTCTCCCAACGGCGGTTGCCGGTATCGCGTTAACGGCAATCTATGCACCGAACGGCTGGATAGGCTCGATCCTGGAGCCGTTAGGGGTTAAGGTCGCTTACACACCGATTGGCATTACAATCGCACTTATATTCATTGGGCTGCCGTTTGTCGTCCGGACGGTGCAGCCGGTGCTGCAGGACATGGAGAAAGAGACGGAAGAAGCGGCAGTAATGCTTGGCGCATATCGCTTGCGAACGTTTTGGAAGGTCGTTTTGCCGGAGCTATTGCCAGCGCTGTTAACAGGGTTCGCGCTCGCATTTGCAAGAGGCATTGGCGAGTATGGCTCGGTTGTCTTCATATCCGGCAATATGCCGCTTAAGACGGAGATAACCCCGCTGCTCATCATGACGAAGCTGGAGCAGTACGATTACGCTGGCGCTACCGCGATTGCACTCGTTATGCTTGTGGTGTCCTTTCTTATGCTGCTGGTTATCAACATACTGCAGTGGCGGATGAATCGCCGCACAGTATCAGATTAAGAAAGGGGGCTCACACATACATGGCTGGAGCAATAACCGTCCATACCGATCAAGAAGCTTCGAAGCGACCTCGGCATATAACAGAATCGGGCCCCGTTAGGTGGCTGCTGATCGGAATTGCAATGCTGTTTCTCGGATTGATCGTTTTACTGCCGCTGGCATCCGTATTCGTCGAAGCGTTTAAGAAGGGTGCAGGTGTATACTTTGAGTCCATAACGGAGCCGGATGCCTTATCCGCGCTTAAGCTGACGCTTACTGTCGCCTTGATCGCGGTTCCCGTCAATACGATCTTCGGCATAGCAGCGGCGTGGGCCATCAGCAAGTTCCGTTTTCGCGGTAAAAATATGTTGATTACTTTAATCGATTTGCCGTTTGCCGTATCGCCCGTCATTTCCGGCATGATCTACGTGCTGCTGTTCGGCACGCAAGGCTTTCTCGGACCGTGGCTGGATGAGCGCGGCATCCAAATAGTGTTCGCTGTGCCGGGCATCGTGCTTGCAACCGTATTCGTCACTGTTCCCTTCGTAGCCCGTGAGCTTATTCCGCTCATGCAGGCGCAGGGCGTTCAAGAGGAGGAAGCGGCCGCTAGTCTAGGGGCTAAAGGCTGGCAAATTTTTTGGAAGGTAACGCTGCCTAACATCAAATGGGGACTGCTATACGGTGTCATTCTATGCAATGCCCGCGCAATGGGCGAGTTCGGAGCGGTATCCGTCGTTTCCGGCCATATTCGCGGGGAAACGAATACGTTGCCGCTGCATATTGAAATTTTGTACAATGAGTATCAATTTTCGGCATCGTTTGCGGTAGCATCCTTGCTCGTCATGCTTGCAGTCATAACCTTAATTGTGAAAAACATCGTGGAATGGAAGTCTGCTCAGCAAAAGCCGGCAGAAAAAAACGAGTAAATCAATTTAATGGAGGGGTTTCGAATGGCAAAACCGTTAGAAGTGGATCAACAGTGGCTGGAGCGAATCGCTGATCAAGTGAGCGGGCTTAATTACGGATCTGTGACGATTACCGTTCATGACGGCAGAATCGTGCAAATCGACCGGACGGAAAGAACGCGTTATGATGGGCCCTCCCAAAGACAGCAGGTTCCGTCCGAGTCGAAGCAGCGGGATAATAAATCGGCAAGCGACGCGCTTCGCATCGTTCAATAGCCCTTTCCGCCGGATAGCCCCAAAAGCTCCTTTTTCATGGCTGCAGCCTGAAAAAGGAGCTTTTTTATACTTTGCGGCATCATAGCGGCTGCCGTTTTTGGCCAATAAAAAAAGGAGCAGCAGACTGCTCCTTTTTTCAAATATAAGAATTTATAAGTTTCACATTTATAAATAAGCTTATATTTCACCGCGAAACGAGCTGTTGCCGCCAAAGGACGGCAGCAGCCGTTTACGCTTGTTATGAAATGATGAATTTTACGATTACAGCTGCAGCGAAAATGACGGTCATAAAACCGAGCATACCGCCAAAGCCGAACATAACATCCATCAAGTCATCGCGAGGCTCTTCATTAAAATGCTCGCGCGGGTCTCTCACGTTTTCCATCGCCTGCGTCCTCCTTGAAAAGACCGATTGCTTCAATCACAACCATAAGCGGTCGTCTTTATGTAGTATCGGTTTATTCAACTTATATTAGTATACCCAAACTGCCAAACAGTTGTAAAGCAAATACCGGTGACAATTGTAAGGCGAAATACGGTCTATTTGTGCTAAAATGTGTACAGAATCATTAGGCAGTCGGAGGCGAGAGCATGGATCATCAGCAAACGGATCGGAAGCAGGCAGAGCAGCAGCTTGCTGAGGCAAAAGAGACGATACGGAACAAACTAGCTTTGCTCCCCGATCAATCAGGCTGTTACCTTATGAAAAACAGCGAAGGCGTCATTATTTATGTAGGTAAAGCGAAGGTGCTCAAAAACAGGGTGCGTTCCTATTTCAACGGCAGCCACAACGGGAAAACCCAGCGGCTCGTATCGGAAATCCGGGATTTTGAATTTATCGTAACCTCGAGCAATATGGAGGCTCTTATTCTGGAATGCAATTTGATTAAACAATACCATCCGAGATATAACGTACTGCTCAAGGATGATAAAACCTTTCCTTATATTAAAATAACGAACGAAAAGCATCCGAAACTTGAGGTCACTAGACGGATCATTAAGGACAAAGGCAAATACTTCGGTCCTTATCCGAATGCATTCGCGGCTCAGCAGACGAAGAAGCTGCTTGACCGGCTTTATCCGCTGCGGAAGTGCAAGACGCTGCCGGATAAGGTGTGCTTGTACTATCATCTTGGACAATGTATTGCGCCATGTGAATTTGATGTGCAGCAAACGGAGTACGACCGGATGATTCAAGAAATATCGCGGTTTCTTAACGGCGGTCAAGATGTAGTGAAGAACGAGCTGCAGCGTAAGATGGAGGAAGCGGCCGAGAAGCTCGAATTCGAACGGGCGAAAGAGCTTCGGGATCAGCTTATCGCCATCGATGCGGTCATGGAGAAGCAGAAGATTACGATGTCGGATGCGCTTGACCGCGATATTTTCGGCTTTGCGGTAGATAAGGGCTGGATGTGCGTACAAATACTGTACATGCGCCAAGGCAAGCTCATCGAACGGCATGGAACGACCTTCCCTTATTACGGAGAAGCCTATGATGATTTTATGACGTTCGTGACGCAGTACTATAGCGACAATCCGGCGCTGCCGAAGCAAATTTTGCTTCCGCTGCCTCCCGAGCAGGAGCAAGAGGAGACTCAGGAAGAGGCGGCGGATGAGACCGCTGCTTCACGCGCTGACGAAGTCATTGCTTCGCTGCACAGCTGGCTGAAAGTTAAGGTGCTTATGCCGCAGCGCGGACGCAAGAGCGAAGTTGTAACGATGGCTGCCGACAACGCGAAGGTGATGCTCGATGAGAAATTCCGGCTTATCGAACGAGACGAGGAGCGGAGCGTCAAGGCGTCCGAGTCGCTCGCCGGCTGGCTTGGTCTTGAGGAAGTACGCCGAATCGAAGCCTTCGATAACTCGAACATACAAGGAACGAATCCGGTTTCGGCCATGGTCGTCTTTACCGACGGCAAGCCGGATCGTAAGGAATACCGCAAGTACAAGGTGAAAACCGTGCAAGGACCGGATGATTACGAAACGATGCGCGAGGTCATACGGCGCCGGTATGAGCGTGTATTGAAGGAGGAGCTGGCAGCTCCCGACCTGATCGTTGTCGATGGCGGCAAGGGGCAAATATCGGCAGCGCTCGATGTGCTTGAGAACGAGCTTGGCTTGTTCATTCCCGTATGCGGCCTTGTGAAGGATGCGAAGCATAAGACGGCGCAGCTCATGACCGGAGACCCTGCCGAGATCGTACCTTTGCCGCGCGACAGCCAGGAGTTTTATTTGCTGCAGCGCATCCAGGATGAGGTGCACCGGTTTGCCATTACGTTCCACCGCGAGCAGCGCGGCAAGTCTATGGTTGAATCGAAGCTCGACTCGATTCCAGGCATCGGAGAGAAGCGCCGCAAGCTCCTGCTCAAACATTTTGGCTCCATCAAAAAAATAAAAGAGGCCTCAGTCGAAGACTTCCGGCCTCTATCGATTGGAGATAAATTAGCTTCGCAAATTATAGCTGCTCTAGGAGAGGAGGAGTCGTCGTAACGGACGGCTTCTTCTCTTTTTTGCGGCTTAAATATTTGAGGACGTAGGCAATCGGCACCGGCAGCACCGCGAAGAAGATCGCAGAAATGATATTTGGCGCCGATCCGATCGTCAACAAGGATAAGCCTACGGCTACGCTGTTGAAGATCGCATGGGTAAACATCGAGGTAATGAGACCGTATCTGACGAAAATAAAGCTGAATACAAGCCCGATAATCATGAGCTCGATCAATCTCGTCGAGGACGGATAAAACGGATACATGACGTGTCCGAGCGCCCAGAAGAAGGTCGGGAGCAGCGCTGCGGCAAACGTATTTTTGAACCATCTGCGGAATAACCCGATGCCGAAGAAGCGGAAGACGGCTTCCTCGGAAATAGCGGCAGCCCAAGCAAGCACCGGCATCAGCCATAGAATGCCCATATTATAAGGAGATTGGGTGGCATCCGACGTATCCCAGGTTCCGATCGTCAGCCGCAATCCGATAAAGATGAGCGACTGCAGCGCAAACAGGATGATCGCGAATAAATAGGCGAGACCAACGCTGCGCCAAACATGATCCCCATAGCCCTTTTGCCCGAAACGCGGCCATAATGCGCGGCCCTGCGCCTTCCAGAGGCCGTCCCCCGCGATCAGCGAAATATAGATGGACCCGGCCATCGGGATGGTCAGCAGCACCGTTACGATTGCGGTTATCGTTGTAGCCGATCCGGCCATTTCATTTTCGCCCAGCTGAGCGCGCATACCATCGAGCATGTTAAGGTTCATGATGATATACGTAATTAAAAATACGATGGTGAGAATGATTCCAAACTTAAAGGAAGTAAATCTCCGGTACAGCACTGCGTAAATAATCGCTAACACAAATAGCACAAAGCTCATGAAAATATAGCCGAAGCCGGTTAGATAGCCAGCTATTTTATCCTGCTTATTTACATATAGGATGTAGTCGTCCGGCGCGGCGAACGCAGGCTTGTATTTGGTAATAACGGTGCGGCCATCGACGTTTAGCGCATTCACATCGATCTTAAGCTGAGCTTTCTTAATAGCAGCGGAAGGCGGCTCGCCATGCCATTCACCGTTAGGCAATAGCTCACTCCCCCGGAAATCAAGCCCGTTGAAGCTTTGTGCCGACAGGAAAGAGATCACTGCCTCCGTCTTAATGGCGTCAGGCAGCGGCTCGCCGTCAATTAGCAGATTCCAAGCCACGACCTTTTCGCTTTGCATATGTACATAAACGAACCCGCTGCCGCCGCCGGCAAATTTCAAATCAACCTGAAACGTATCCGTCGGGAAGCTTGGATCATATTTGTCGGCGTATGTTTTGACCAGCTTATTTTTGGATAAATAACCATTAAGTATTTTATCGGTTTGATGCACGGCTTTAGCCGATTTCACTTTCAGGCCGGTTTGTTTCTCAGCGAAAGCAGCAGCGCGGTTCTCGGCAGCCGACTTTTCAATAACTTTTGTGTTTAATTCACCGGATACGATGGAAGCGATCATGGGCCCGACGTCAACGGCTGCATAAATAATGAAGCAAGCAATCGCCGCCCATAGAAAACGTTTCCATTCATTAGGCCTGATAGAATCGATCATTGGTTCACCTCAACTGTCTATTTAGTGAGTAGCTTATTTCATTACATTACCATATTAATCCCTGAATTATCCAATGAAAAAGAACGTTTGCTTTCAAAAAACTGCGAAATAACGATGTCCGGGAAGCTTGCTGCTTGCTGCTTTGTCCCACTGCCTATATTTGGACTAATATCGTCCTTTTTGTCGTAAAAGCCAGCTTTATATCGAGACTGATTTGGGATTATAATCGTAAACGGCATACAAATAGAATAGAACAGCCGAATTTCCTATGGAAATCGGGGGAACCATAAAGCTGTCAAAATCGATGAACCTGCTGTAAGCAAAGAGGTTCACATTTGGCGGCATGGGGTGAATTTTAGCGCTGGAGCCATTTCTCCAGCCGCCGAATAGGGCTGCCTGTCCAGGCCCGAATCCGTCAGCTAACCTCGTAGGCGTATTGGAACAGGACTCATCGCACAGAGCATCTGAGTATCCAGTGCTTTTTTTTATGCTCAAAAACAGCTTCATCATTATAAGACATAGCGAAGAAGAAGGATAAACAATGAAAATGGATTGGAATGTTTTAAAGTGGTCTCCTCCACGAATACTGGTGTGCGGATTTGCGCTTATTATTTTACTGGGAGCCAGTTTATTATCCATGCCTTTTGCATCAGCGAGCGGCGAGCGGCTGCCTTTTATAGATGCGCTGTTCACTGCAACGTCGGCGACATGCGTAACAGGGCTGGTCGTCGTGGATACAGGAACGTATTTCTCGGTTGCCGGCCAGGTCATATTAATGTGCCTGTTCCAGCTCGGCGGGCTCGGCTTTATGACGATGGCAACGCTGGTAGCGCTCGTGCTGCGCAAGAAGATATCACTGCGTGAGCGGCTTTTGCTGCAAGAGGCTATGAATCAGTCGAGCATGGAAGGGATCGTACGGCTCATCAGACGGGTTATTGTTTATTCGCTTACGATCGAGCTAGTCGGATTTACGCTATTTTCCTCTAGATTTGCATTTGATATGCCGCTGGGCAAAGCGCTGTTTTTCGGAGCGTTCCATGCGGTTTCCATGTTCAACAATGCGGGGTTCGATATTTTCGGCGGATACCGCAGCTTGACGTTGTATGTAGAGGACCCCATCGTCAATATTGCGGCCATGATGCTCATCATAACCGGCGGTTTGGGCTTTGTCGTTATTTCGGATCTGTTGGAGTTCCGCAAAAACCGCAGGCTGTCGCTGCATAGCAAGGTTGTGCTTACGATGACGGGAACGTTAATCGTAGTCGGTGCCATCGTCATTTTCGTATTTGAATTTACTAATCCGAAGACGCTCGGCTCACTGGAATGGGGCGGAAAAATTTGGTCCTCCTTCTTCCAGTCCGTCACGCCGCGGACGGCAGGCGCCAATACGCTCGACTACACAGCTCTGCGGCAAGCGACCGTGTTCTTTACGATCATCTTAATGTTTATCGGCGCATCGCCCGGATCGACGGGAGGCGGGATTAAGACGACCACCTTTACAACGCTGATCGGTGCTGTCATCTCGATGATTCGCGGACGCGACGACATTGTGCTTTTTCGGTACAGACTCGGCAAAGACAGAATTTTCAAAGCGCTGACGATAACCATGATTTCATTAGGACTCGTCATTATCGTAACGATGATCCTGTCAATGACGGAGGATCAGGCTTTCATTAAATTATTGTTTGAAGCAACGTCTGCATTCGGTACGGTCGGACTGTCAGTCGGCGTTACGCCGGAACTGACCTTCGTCGGAAAAATTGTCATTGCATTTACGATGTTTGCCGGACGGCTTGGTCCTTTAACGCTAGCCTACGCGCTTGGGCCGCGCACAGAAAAAGAGCTGTACCGGCATCCTGAAGGCAAAATTACGATTGGATAGGGGTTTTTGCAAGTGGGAATCAAGAAGAAACAGTTTGTTATCGTTGGCTTAGGAAGATTTGGTTCGAGCTTGGGACGGGAGCTGATCGAGCTCGGCAATGAGGTGCTCGGCATCGATAAGGATGAGGAGGCCGTTCAGGAAATGAGCGGCGTACTGACATATGCGGTATCTGCCGACTGTACGGATGAAGAAACACTGCGTTCGCTTGGCGTGCGTAACTTTGATTGCGGCGTCGTAGCAATCGGCGATGACATCCAATCGAGTATTCTCACGACAATATTGCTTAAGGATTTAGGCGTCAAGCAAGTTGTGGCGAAAGCAATGAGTGAACTGCACGGCCGCGTGCTTGAGAAAATCGGCGTTGACCGTGTCGTGTATCCGGAGCGGGATATGGGCATCCGGGTAGCGCATCAGCTCGTTTCTCCGAACCTGCTCGATTACATTGAGCTTTCCAAAGAATATACGATCGCCGAGCTTGCTGTTCCGCAATGCTTGAACGGCAAATCGCTGCATGATCTTAATCCGCGCGCCAGATTCGGCTGCAGTATCGTTGCGATCAATAAGCCGGGCGGCATCATCATTGCGCCTACGGCAACGGATGTGCTTGCTGAACGCGATGTTATGGTTATTATTGGCACAAATGATCAAATCGAGGACTTCGAGGCAGCTGTAATCCGCTAGGCAATTCATCAGATTGGAAGTGAAAAGCAGTTGGAAACCGCCGCGATGCCAATCATCCATCACTTACTTATTTTGCTCATTCTCATCGTATTAGCCGGTATGTTTGCGGGACGTGCAGCCGTTATGCTTCGTATTCCTGATGTAGCTGCTTTTATATTGGTAGGGATGCTGCTTGGACAAGGCTTGCATTGGATTAATGAATCGAGCAGTTCTCTGACTAACCAGCTTGTATTAATCGTCGGCTCGACTGTTATTTTATTCGATGGCGGACGTAATATTAGTTTAATCGGACTGAGCAAAGTCAAGTGGACGGTAGCCTTGCTCAGCGTCCCAGGCGTCCTTATTACGGTAATTGTAACGGGTACAGCTATCCATTTTATTTTCGGCCTGGAATGGCTTTATGCGCTGCTGGCAGCGTCGGTCATCGCTTCTACCGACCCGGCTTCCATTATTCCTGTCTTTCGTCAGGTTGCCATTCGAACGAAGGTGAGGGAGACGGTAGAAAGCGAGTCCGCCTTTAATGATGCGACCGGCTCCATCATCACCTTCGCTTTAATAGCGGCCATTACGGGCAAATCGGCATTAGAGGCTGGTCCGATGCTTTTCCAGTTTGCGTATACGGCAATCGGCGGCATTATTCTTGGGGTATTAATCGGCGTCGTCTCTGTTTACGTTGTAGCCCATTTACGGCTGGGCATCTTAAGGGATTATACGACGATTGCTATGCTGGCAACGGCGTTATCTGCTTATTTGCTCGGTGATTTGCTGCATGTGAGCGGCTTTATGGCGACGTTCGTGGCCGGCCTTATTTGGGGCAATCCCCGTCTGCTCCAGCTTAAGCTGGATGAGAAAGAAACCGAAATTGTACATTTCTCCGACAATGTGACCGTTATGCTGCGCATGCTTATTTTCGTGCTGCTCGGGAGTCAGGTCGATCTGGCGCTGCTGCTGCAATACGGCTGGCAAAGCTTAGCGGTCGTTTTGGTGCTTATGCTGATCGCCCGTCCGCTTACAGTGCTTGCCTGCAGCTTGCCTGACCGCAAGGCGGCTTGGCAGAGAAATGAGCTCGTATTCATGATGTGGGTAAGAGAGACGGGGGTCATTCCTGCCGTATTGTCGGGAATGATTACTAGCGCCGGCATTCAACATGCGGATAAGATTGCCTCTATTACACTAATGGCCATTCTCATAACGGTTCTGCTTCAAGCCAGCACCACCGCTTTTTTTGCAAAGCGGTTGGGGATGGATTCGGAGGCGTAATATTGGAAATGCTGAAGGACAGCGGCCTCTTTAGAGGCTGCTGTCCTTTTTGCTTGGAAAGCGTGCTGCCAGCTCATTGATCCATAGGCGAACCGCAGGGCTAAGCGCTGCCGAATCGGCATGAATAAGTGAAGTTGTGCGTTTCGTTTCCTCCAGCTCGCGGATTTGCACAACGATGAGCTCGTTGTCTTCAAGCAGCTGACTGCGCATATAGGATTGGGGAAGCAGCGTCGCGGCTCTGCATGTATGGAGCAAGCGCAAAATCGCTTCGAACGAATCGATTTCCATACGGACATCCGGCTGCAGATGGTATTTGTCGAAGAGCTCGTCGGTGAGCAGCCGGTACCAGGTTCCTTTTGAAAATAAGATCATAGGCATGCCGGTCAAATCTTGAATGCCGAGCGTTCCTTTATCGGTAATCACTTGATTGCGGGGCAGTACGAGCGAGAGATGGTCCTCAAATAAAGGTATGCACCTAAGCGTCGAATCCTCGATACTGGAGGCGACAATGCCGATATCCGCTTTATGGTCGCGGACGAGCGACACGATTTCATGCGTCTTGCCCGTTATCGCTTTGATGTCGAATTCCGGGTGGGTAGTCGTAAGCCGTTGGATTAGGTCGGGCAGTGTCGTCTGCAGCGTCGTTAAACTCGCGCCTATCGTCAGCGTCGTATGGCCGGTCGAAGTAAACTCGGATACGGTTTGCAAATATTTGCGGTGAAGCCGGCGCAGCTCGAGGGCATATTCGTAAGTCAGCTGCCCGATCCGGGTGAGCTCAAGCCGTTTGCCGATTCGGCGAAATAAGGGGGAGCCTATTTCTTGCTCCAGCTTAGCTATTTTACGAGAGAGTGCAGGTTGGGATAGATTGAGCAGCACGGATGCCTTATTCATGCTTGATTGCTCGACGATAACGGTAAAGACATGCATCTCTTCATTCATGAATGGAACTCCTTATATCATTTTGTTATAAGAAATTATAAAAAATAAGCAATTCCATTATAAGCTGAAAAGGAGTAGGATGGGAAGTGTGGCTAATATGTGTCGACTTTTGTTGACGGAGGTACATGCTGGGGTTACAATGTAGAATGATTTGCCATGCGTAAATAGCTGATGACTGCCTCTGGCAGCGCAGCGTTCTTTTTTTGCGCTGAAATATAAGCAATGTATGAAGATGAACTCGATACATTCTTATATTTTAAAAAAAGCATGCTAGCACTCACAGTATTGAAAGGAGAAGGAATGACATGAAAGGAAACTCGTATTTCTCGCGCAAGCTTCACTCGCTTCTCGGGATCATTCCGCTCGGCGGGTTTATCGTCGTGCACGGTCTGACCAACTACCAGGCGTTTGAACGCGGACCTGAAGGCTTCGACAAAGGCGTACATCTGATCAACAGCTTGCCCGTGCTGCCGCTGCTCGAGATTTTCGGCATTTACCTCCCGCTATTGTTTCATGGTATTTACGGTTTATACGTTGCATACCAATCGAACACGAATACGGGACGTTTTAAGTATGGACGGAACTGGGCGTTTACCGCACAGCGGATTACAGGGGTGATTACCTTTGTATTCGTTTTCTGGCACGTATTCCAGACTCGGATTCAAGTTTACCTCGGCAACATAACGCATGAAGAGCTGGGTTCTACGATGAATCAAATCGCAAGCAGCCCTGCTTTGTTCGTGCTTTACGTTATCGGCGTTCTTGCAGCTGTATTCCACTTCAGTAACGGTCTTTGGGCGTTTCTGATCAGCTGGGGCATTACGATCGGCCCGAAAGCTCAGCGTATCTCTTCTTACATTTGTATGGGCGTTTTTGTTATCGTTTCAGCGTTGTTTATTCTATCGCTTATCGCGTTTAGCGGCGATGAATTTAAGGAAGCTGCGAGTGCCGCATTGGCAATTACGAATATCGGTTAGTTTGTAGACAAGGAGCGAAGCGTTATGGCTAAAAATAAAATTATCATCGTTGGCGGCGGTTTGGCCGGCTTGATGGCTACCATTAAAGCGGCTGAAGCAGGCGTACACGTTGATCTGTTCTCACTTGTACCGGTCAAACGTTCCCACTCAGTATGTGCACAGGGCGGCATTAACGGCGCTGTTAATACAAAAGGGGAAGGCGATTCTCCGTGGGAGCATTTCGACGATACCGTATACGGCGGAGATTTCCTCGCGAATCAGCCACCGGTTAAAGCAATGTGCGACGCCGCACCAGGCATTATTCACCTCATGGACCGGATGGGCGTTATGTTCAGCCGTACGTCCGAGGGTTTGCTCGACTTCCGCCGGTTCGGCGGCACGAAGCATTCCCGCACAGCATTCGCGGGCGCTACGACAGGCCAGCAGCTTCTATACGCACTCGACGAGCAAGTACGCCGCTGGGAAGCAGCGGGGCTAGTCAACAAATACGAGCACTGGGAATTTCTTGGCGCTGTTGTTGACGATGACGGTATTTGCCGCGGTGTATCGGCGCAGGATTTGCGTACGATGGAAGTACACACGGTTCGCGCGGATGCGGTTATTCTTGCATCAGGCGGTCCCGGCATTATTTTCGGAAAAACAACGAACTCCGTTATCAATACAGGTACAGCTGCCAGCGCGGTGTATCAGCAGGGCGTCAACTACGCCAACGGCGAGTTCATTCAAATTCACCCTACAGCGATTCCAGGCGACGACAAGCTCCGCTTGATGTCCGAATCGGCTCGCGGTGAAGGCGGACGAATCTGGACGTACAAAGACGGCAAGCCTTGGTACTTCCTGGAGGAAAAATATCCGGCATACGGAAATCTCGTGCCCCGCGACATCGCTACGCGTGAAATATTCAGCGTGTGCGTCGATCAGAAGCTTGGCATCAACCAAGAAAACATGGTTTACCTTGATCTGTCCCATAAAGATCCGAAGGAGCTTGACGTTAAGCTTGGCGGTATCATCGAAATTTATGAGAAGTTCATGGGCGATGACCCTCGCAAAATTCCGATGAAAATTTTCCCTGCGGTTCACTACTCAATGGGCGGCATGTGGGTCGATTACAATCAAATGACGAACATTCCTGGTCTGTTCGCAGCCGGTGAGTGCGAGTATCAATACCACGGTGCGAACCGTCTGGGCGCGAACTCCTTGCTATCCGCTATTTACGGCGGTATGGTTGCCGGTCCGAAGGCTGTGGAATATATCAAAGGCTTGAAAAAATCAGCTGAAGATGTTGCTTCCTCCGTATTCGACCGCGAGAACAAGCGTCAAACCGATAAATACAACAGCATCATTAAAATGAACGGAAATGAGAACGCGTATGTCATTCATAAAGAGCTTGGCGAATGGATGACGAACAACATGACCGTTGTACGCTTTAACGATAAGCTGGAGCAAACGATTCATAAGATCAAAGAACTCAAGCAGCGTTATAAAAACATCAATATCAACGATTCGGCGCAATGGAACAACGCAGGTGTTGCCTTCACTCGTCAGCTTTGGAACATGCTTGAGCTGTCCGAAGCGATGACGCTTGGCGGATTGCTGCGTAACGAGAGCCGCGGCGCCCACTACAAACCGGAATTCCCGGATCGCGATGACGATCATTTCATGAAATCGACGATTGCGAAATGGACGAAGGAAGGTCCGCAAATTTCGTATGAGGACATCGACGTAAGCCTGATCAAGCCTCGTAAACGCGATTACTCGAGCGATAAGAAGAAAGGAGAATAATGATGGCTGAAACGACTGTTGCTACAAAATCGGTTAAGTTTATCATCACACGTCAAGATACTCCTGACTCAAAGCCATATACGGAAGAGTTCGAAATTCCTTACCGCGCGAATATGAACGTCATTAGCGGTTTGATGGAAATTCAACGTAATCCGAAAAAGGCGGATGGCGCGAGCACTGCACCGGTATGCTGGGATTCCAACTGTTTGGAAGAAGTATGCGGCGCATGTTCGATGGTTATTAACGGCAAGCCGCGTCAAGCGTGCAGCGCGCTGGTCGATAAGCTGGAGCAGCCGATTCGTCTTGAGCCGATGAGCACGTTCCCTGTTGTCCGTGACCTCGTTATTAACCGCGAGCGCATGTTTGGCGCCTTAAAGCGTGTGAAGGCATGGATTCCGATTGATGGAACGTATGATTTGGGTCCAGGACCGCGCATGGCGGAAACGAAGCGCCAATGGGCGTACGAGCTATCCAAATGTATGACATGCGGCGTTTGCCTTGAAGCATGTCCTAACGTTAACGACCGCAACAGCTTTATCGGTCCTGCAGCGATTTCTCAGGTTCGCTTGTTTAACGCACATCCAACAGGTGAGATGAACAAAGAGGAACGTCTGGATGCGCTTATGACCGACGGCGGCATCGAAGGCTGCGGTAACTCGCAAAACTGTGTTCGCGCATGTCCGAAGGGCATTCCGCTTACGACCTCGATCGCAGCGATCAACAAGGATACAACGAAGCACTTGTTCAAGAAATGGCTCGGCATGTAGAGCTATCGGAAAATCGGAAGCCCCTGATTAAATTGGGGCTTTCTTTTCGTTTTGATATTGATTATTATTATCAATGATAGTGGATTGGGAATCCTTTGTCAATTACGGAGGGGAGGAAGTTTGGCGGGATTGAATTCGGCATTAAGCTGGAAATAAAAAAACCGCCTCAGCGGTTTCTCGTCTTACATCCATTGTTCTCCCCATTTTTGAATGGACTCGATAACAGGTTCAAGCTCGCGTCCTTTGCAAGTTAGCTCGTACTCAATGCGTACGGGCATTTCAGGATAAACTTGGCGTTTAATAATCGTTATGGTTTCAAGCTCTTTCATTCGGTCCGTTAGCATTTTGTCGCTCATCTCGGGAATTTGCTCTTTAATCTCTTTGAACCGTTTTGGTCCGCCAAGCAATACCCGAATAATTCTGCCAGTCCACTTCTTACCTAATATGTCGGCTGCGGCTTCATACTTTGGGCACATTGTCGAATAATCCAACCGTATCACCCCGCTTTTTGTATTACCATTGTAGCATATGTACAAACTAAAAGTAAGTTCATTTCAGTGGGAATACGCGAGTGGTTGATATTTATATATTTACTATGTAAAAGTTAGTTTTAAACAATTCAGTTGAGCCTCTTCCTTATAACCGGATAATGATTAATCCAAGAATGGTAAATACAAAGGCAGCCCACTGGACGAACGTAAGCTTTTCTTTATAGACCGCAATCGCGCCAGCCGCTACTACGAGGCTGTTAGTCGCAAATATGGGTGCGGCCAGATTCGCTTGTCCTGTCGCAAGTGCCATCGCATAAAGTTGTAATCCGCCGTATGAGAACAACCCGGCAATAATGCCGAACCATAGTCCGGTGTGACTTGCAGAGCGTGAAACGGTTGCTTTGGAAGGAATAAGAAACCAGCAGAGCGAGAGGAAATAAGCAATGAACAGAATCGGGGCGCTGGGCAGTCCAAGCTCGTCCGTCACCTTTAAGCCGCCATTTCGCAGAGCGAACATAACGATAGCTATTCCGACGAGTATGAACCATCGTTTTTCCTTGATCGTAAGCGGTTCCTTCCGTTTGTGGGCAATAAACACAACAGCGAGCAGCAGCAGCGTGATGCCGATCGCCTCAGAGGCGCTGAGCGGCTCCTTGTACCACCATGTCGCTAGAGCGACAACCAAGATGATGTTCATGTTCGTAAGCGGGGAGGTTAAGCTGGCAGGGCCGTAATGCAGTGCCTTCATAAATAGGGAGTTTCCCCAAGCAGAGCCTGCTCCGATAAGGATTCCGGCAATCCATATATCCGGATCCGCAAGCATAGCGAAAGTTCCTTCCAGCGCTGAATGCACGCCAAAACCGAGCGTCCCGGACGCGTATAATCCGAGCAGCAGCGTTCTAGTCGAGCCGCCGCGCATTTGTGATACTTTCATCCACCAGCCTGCTAGTCCAAATAAGATTGCGCTGCTGATGGCCGTAATGAGCCACATGGATGTTCAACCCCTCAAATTTGTTACACAAATGAAATAGTTCTGTTATCGTCTTATTACATTATTGGGCTAATATAATAAACAAGACCCCCTTTTTATTATATCTTTTGGGACCTGCAGCGTGCAGGTCCCCCTTTTTTTTTCGGCATCATTTTTTAAAGCGTTATAGCGGCACAATGACCTGCTGACGCTTGCGATAAAACACCCACTGCGTAAAACCGATTTCCTTCAGCCGTTTTTGAACGAGCTCCCACTCATCGCCGACTCTGCTTGGCACATGAGCGTCCGAGCCAAAGGTTACGTTCACACCAAAGTGAAGCGCACGCTCCAAAATCGCATCCGACGGATACCAGCCGCCGACATCCTTCGTATTGCCTGATGTGTTGATTTCGATGGATACGCCGCATTCGGCAATCGTCCGCAGCGCGTCGTCGATCCCCTCATTCGCCGGTATGTCGGAGAACGCAGGATAATAGCCCTTCATGGCATCGATGTGTCCCAAAATATTGAACATACCGCTCCGCGCGGATTGCTTAATCAGATCATAATAATTATTTTTCACAGCGGCATGCTGCTCTTCATTCAAGTTTTTCCAGCGATTCCGGTTGAAAATACTGACACCGCCTACTTGATGGACGGATCCAATTAAATAATCGAAGGGAACGCCCTCGAATGCCTTCCGGTAGCTATCCAGATAGTCAGGGAAAAAATCAGACTCCATGCCGAGCAGAACTTCGATTGTACCTGCGTATTTCTCTTTCATGCGCAGTACTTCATCGATATAGTTAGCGAAATCGCTTCTTGCCATTGCAATGCCGGGTGAAGGCTGGTCCTCCTTGTGGTAAAAGTAAGGCGAGTGATCGGAGATGCCGATAACGGAAAGTCCGGCGTCAATACCTGCGAGGATATAGTCTTCGATCGTGCCATTGGCATGGCCGCATCTGACATGATGGGTATGTAAGTCGAATTTCATTATAATCTCTCCTTGAATTTTGTCTGAAGTGTTTAGTTATTCGCTGCTAATGAAATGATGCTCGGGCATACCTTTTAGGTCGCTAAGAAATTGCTGCAGCGCGGTATTAATGTAACGCCCGGATTTATAGACGACGCCTACAGGATGACTCGTTTCAAGCTCATTAACCTTGATCATCTTTAGTGTACCCAACCGCAGCTCATTCGCAATCGAAAGCTTCGATACGACGGCAGCGCCCAGATTAATCTCAACCATACGCTTCACTTCTTCGCTGCTTGAAACTTCCATTACGATATTCGGCTGAATGTTGTATTTGCGGAATATTTGATCGACGAATCTGCGGCCGAGCGTATCGGGAGCGAGCATGATCATTGGAATGTCCTTGAGCGTGTCAACTGTCGTATGATTCAAGCTGCTCATCGGATGAGATGGGGGCACGACGAGCTCAAACGTATCATAATAAAGGACGGAGGAGGTGACGTTCGGATTTTTTTCGGTCAAGTATGTAATACCGATATCGACTGAGCCGTTCTCGACGCTTGTCATGACTTGGGATGAGGGCATGGAATGTATCGTTGTTTTGATTAATGGAAATTGGTTTTGAAAATATGATAGTACACGCGGCAAAATTTGAATAGCGATCGATGAAGTTGTTCCAAGTAAAATGTGACCTTGAGGAGTTTGGTTCAAATCGGACAGCTTTTGCTTTAGTTCTTCCACAATCGTAAGGATTTGCTCCGCATGCTCCAAAAAAACTTGTCCATGATCGGTTAAAGTTACCGGTTGATTACGATCGATAAGAACCGTCTTAAACTCATCCTCCAGACTTTTAATTTGCGCCGATACGGCAGGCTGGGTCAGGTTGAGCAGCTCGCCTGCTTTCCGGAAGCTCATCGTCTTGGATATTGTAAGGAGTGTTTCAAGCTGGTTAATGTTCACGTCAATCCCTCCTTTCAAAGGTACAGAATGCTCGATATGTATTACACTATTATAATAGATTGAAGAGGTTACGGCAAAAAAAGGGCTGTGCCTGCATCAGGCACAGATTGCCCGAGCGAGTACAGCCCTTGTAATCGAATGTAGAGCAGACTTCTAGAGCCACTCCTTCTTGCGGAAAATGAAAAACATGCTTATGCCAAGCAGCAGCATAATGCCGAGTAAAATGTAAGAGCCCATATGGAGATGGAGCCCCGGTATAAAATCGAAATTCATCCCGTAAATGCCGGTTATAAAGGTTAGCGGCATGAATATCGTCGTAATCGCGGTGAACACCCGCATGATTTCATTGGCGCGGTTAGCGACGCTGGACTGGTACGCTTCTCGCAAGTTTCCCATGAGATCGCGGTACGTATCGAACGACTCGGCGATTTTCAATGCGTTTTCGTAAATATCGCTAAAATATTTTTGCAGCTGGTCGTCAATCAGCTTAAGGTCTTTCTTATTAAGTGTAGCAATAACGTCGCGCTGCGGACCGAGCACCTTCTTGAGCCACAATATTTCGCCGCGCAAACCGATGATTTCATTCAAATGCGATTTTTTCGTATGCATCAAAATATCCTCTTCCAGCGCTTCGATACGGTTATCGATTCGGTCGCCGACGAGGAAATAGTTATCAACTACAATGTCGACAAGGTGATACAAGAAATAATCGGGACGGCTAACCTCTTGTTCCCATAGTACGGGCTTTAAAGAGCGCAGCTCGTTAATTTTCTGCTTCGTGACCGTAATGATATAATGACGGCCGAGAAAAATATTCAGCGCCCTCAGAAAAATTTCCTCATCATCGAACCGGATGCTGTTAATAACAATAAAATAATGGCTTTCATAAATTTCTATCTTCGGACGCTGCTCCTCTTCGCTGAGGCAATCCTCTACAGCCAGGTCATGCATGTTGAACATCGGCTGCAGAATAGCAAGGTCCTCCACGTCCGCATCAATCCAGTAAAATCCTTCTGTCGTGGGAATAAGTGTTTCATTAATATCTTCAATAGTAGTAAATACGCCATTGCTAACGAGACGAATCTTCAACCGGAGTCACTCCTTTCTTTCTTTAGAGGAAACTGCCGGCTGAATCGGAATTGGCCGGCAGTAACCGTATTCGATAATCATCAGGCTTCGGTCTGTCGCCTTCCATGTCCGTTTGCACCCCTTTTTAGTGGAATTGACGTAATAATTCTTGTCTAGTATACTCCTGCATCAGCTTTACATTCAAGCATAAAAACGACGCTTTTTCGGCTATATCTTTAGTTTATGCAAAGGACCTTCTTGACGCGATTGACAGAATGCATTAAAGTGAAATTGAAATGAAACCGCGGAAAATTGAATAGACTACTTTCTTATCAAGAGCAGGCGGAGGGACTAGCCCGATGAAGCCCGGCAACCGGCGTGAAATACGCACGGTGCTAATTCTTGCGGAAACCATTAAGTTTCTGAGAGATGAGGGAGGCGGATGGCTTCTTTACTGAGCATACGACCTTTTCTCACAGCAGAAAGGGTCTTTTTCTTGTTCAAGCGGTCATACTGCCTAAAGAGGAGTGAACAACATGCCCATTAAAGTACCAGACAACTTACCGGCAAAAGAAATTTTAAGTAACGAGAACATTTTCGTCATGGATGAGAGTGTCGCCTATCATCAGGATATTAGGCCGCTTCGCATTGCCATCCTAAACTTAATGCCGACTAAGGAAACAACCGAAACGCAGCTGCTGAGGCTTATCGGCAACACACCGCTGCAGGTCGAGGTCGTATTGCTGCACCCAAAAACGCATACTTCGAAAAATACATCGGCCGAACATTTGGAATCCTTTTATAAAACGTTTGACGAGATCTCGCATGAATATTATGACGGGCTCATCATTACGGGCGCGCCAGTAGAGCATATGCCTTTTGAGGAAGTCAACTACTGGGAAGAGCTGAAGGAAATAATGGATTGGAGCGCTAAGCGGGTAACTTCTACGTTCCATATTTGTTGGGCGGCGCAGGCTGGTCTTTACCACCATTACAATGTGCCGAAATATAATTTGGACAGCAAAATGTTCGGGGTATATCCGCACACCGTCGAGAAACGCAATGTTAGCCTGCTGCGCGGCTTTGATGAAATGTTTTACGTGCCGCAATCGCGTCATACCGAGGTGCGCCGCGAGGATATCGAGCCGGTCGAGACACTGGATATTTTATCGGATTCAACGGATTCCGGTGTATATATCGTCGCTTCTAAGGATGGCAGACAAATTTTTGTTACGGGCCATTCCGAATACGATCCGACGTCGCTTAAGTTCGAATATGACCGCGATAAGGCCAAAGGACTCCGCATTGACGTGCCGAAAAACTATTTCCCGGGAGATAATCCGGAAAGCCTGCCGCTTTCGACTTGGCGCGCGCATGCGAACCTGTTATTCTCGAACTGGCTTAACTATTATGTATACCAGCAAACACCGTTTGATTTAGGTGCAGGCATTTAACAATAGACGAGGGAGTGCTCCACAACAATGAAGATTGAAAGTCATTTAGCTCAAATCGGTTCCATTAAAGAGCCTGTAACCGGAGCGGTAAGCTTTCCAGTGTACCAGGCAACCGCATTCCGCCATCCTAAGCTCGGAGAAAGCACAGGATTTGATTATGCGCGTACGAAAAGCCCGACAAGAGCGGTGCTTGAGGAAGCGGCTGCACAGCTGGAATCGGGCGATGCAGCATTTGCCTGCAGCTCCGGCATGGCTGCGCTGCAAACGATATTCGCCTTATTCAGCCAAGGCGATCATTTGATCGTATCGCTTGATTTGTACGGGGGTACTTACCGCCTGCTGGAGCGGATTATGTCAAGATTCGGCGTAACGGCTTCTTATGTGGACACGAACGACATCGATGCGATGTCGGCATTATGGACGCCGAATACGAAAGCGGTTCTGATCGAAACGCCGACTAATCCGCTCATGATGATTACGGACATCGAGCGGGTAGCGGCATGGGCAAAGTCTAAGGGCTTGCTGACGATCGTGGATAATACGCTGCTTACGCCGTTTTTCCAACGTCCAATCGAGCTGGGAGCAGACATTATCATTCATAGCGCAACCAAATATTTGGGCGGCCACAATGACGTTCTGGCCGGCCTTATCGTTACGAAAGGCAAGGAGCTGTCAGACGAGATGGCCTTCCTTCACAACTCCATTGGAGCTGTTCTCGGACCGCAGGATTCATGGCTGCTCATGAGAGGCATGAAGACGCTGGCGCTGCGTATGGAGCGCCACCAATACAACGCGACTGCGATTGCAAATTATTTGCTTGAGCACCCGGCAGTTGAAGATGTTTATTATCCGGCGCTGCCGCATCATCCCGGGCATGATGTTCAGAATAGACAGTCCTCCGGCAATACCGGCATTTTCTCCTTCCGCCTGAAGGATGCCCGTTACGTAGAGCCTGTTTTGCGCCATATTAAGCTGATTGCCTTTGCTGAGAGCCTGGGCGGCGTTGAGTCTCTAATGACATATCCGGCTGTTCAGACGCATGCGGATATCCCGCTTGAAATTCGTCAGGCTATCGGCGTCGACGACCGTCTGCTGCGCTTCTCGGTCGGCATCGAGCATGCTGACGATTTGATCGGGGACTTAGAGCAAGCGCTGGCAGCGGCTAAACGCGAAATTGAGGAGGGTCAATAACTGATGAGCTATGATACCAACAAATCGAAGCCTCAAGATCGGCGTTTTGCAACGAAACTGCTCCATTTCGGCGCAGAGATTGATGAGCATACGGGTGCATCAAGCGTGCCCATCTATCAAGCTTCGACGTTTCATCATCATGATATTTTCAATCCGCCGCAATACGATTACAGCCGCTCAGGCAATCCTACCCGCCAGGCGCTTGAGGATTATATCGCGCTGCTTGAGGGTGGAGCCCGCGGCTTGGCGTTCGCATCAGGCATGGCTGCGATATCGACGACCTTTCTGCTGCTGTCTGCAGGAGAGCATGTTATCGTAACAGAGGACGTATACGGCGGGACGTACCGCCTGCTTACGACGATTCTAGACCGGCTTGGCATCGAGTCTACGTTCGTCGATATGACCGATTTCGAAGCGGTTAAAGCTGCGCATAAGCCAAATACAAAAGCGGTATTTATGGAGACGCCTTCGAATCCGACGCTCAAAATTACGAATATTGCTGAGACGACGGCATGGGCGAAGGAGCATGGGCTGCTCACAATGCTGGATAATACGTTTATGACTCCTTATCACCAGCGTCCGATCGAGCATGGTGTCGATATTGTACTGCACAGCGCGACGAAGTTTCTGAGCGGCCATAGCGATGTGCTGGCAGGTCTTGCAGTTACCGCTGACGAGGGTCTCGGCAAACGCTTGAAGCAGCTTCAAAACGGTATGGGAACTGTTCTAAGCGCGCAGGAGTCGTGGCTGCTGATGCGCGGCATGAAAACGCTGAAGGCGCGGATGGAGTATAGCGAGCAAAGCGCGCGCAGATTGGCAGAATGGCTGTCGGGACATAAGGATGTAACTGCTGTTTATTATCCAGGCCTCGCTAACCATCCGGGCCGGGCTATACATGAGAAGCAATCGCTTGGGTACGGCGCCGTCGTCTCCTTCGATGTGGGCAGCGGGGAACGTGCCAAATCGCTGCTGAGCAAGGTTCAACTACCTCTGGTAGCTGTCAGCTTAGGTGCGGTAGAGAGTATTTTATCCTACCCGGCGATGATGTCGCATGCGGCAATGCCTAAGGAAGTGCGTCATGAGCGCGGCATAACGGACGGCTTGGTTCGTTACTCGGTAGGCTTAGAGGATATCGAGGATCTGATCGAGGATTTGGATCAAGCGCTTCGCGCTTAATCGGGACGAAATGAAAGAAAAGCACGGTTGTTCTAACGGACACGCCGTGTTTTTCCTTATTTCAGGCCGAGAGGGCATCATATGGCAAGTGACTTGGAGCAGAGATATATGTTAGGATAAAGTGATTGTCTACTAAGAACGGAACTAAGGAGGTCTTACGGAATGGGAACGTTAGACCATATTTTGGATAAGGCATTGCGCGGAGAGCGAATTGAGCTTGAAGAAGGCATGGAGCTGTTAGCTTCGGATCAGATCGAGAAGATGGGACATGTGGCTAATCAGATCATGCTGAAGCATCATCCTGAACCGATAACGACATTTGTCGTTGGCCGAAATGTTAACTACACGAACGTATGCGATGTCTATTGCCGTTTTTGCGCGTTTTACCGCGCTCCGGGCTCTAAGGAAGGCTACGTGCTGCCTGATGAGACCATCTTGAATAAAATTCAAGAGACGGTTAACGTTGGCGGTACCGAAATTTTGATGCAGGGCGGTACAAATCCTAATTTGCCGTTTACGTATTATTTGGACCTGCTTCGCAAGATTAAGCAGCACTTTCCAGACATTACGATGCACTCGTTCTCGCCTGCGGAAATTCAGAAGATGAAGGTCGTATCGGACGGCCTCTCGCTCGATGAAGTCATTAGACAGCTGCATGAAGCGGGACTCGATTCTTTGCCCGGCGGCGGAGCAGAAATTTTGGATGACCGCACGCGCCGGAAGATCAGCCGGATGAAGGGCTTATGGACGGACTGGATGGACGTAATGAAGTCTGCGCACCGCCATGGGATGAACACGACTGCAACGATGGTGTACGGACTCGGCGAGACGGTCGAGGAGCGCGCGTTACATATGCTGCGCATCCGTGACGCTCAAGACGAATGCATTGCGAATAAATACGATTCGACCGGCTTCCTGGCTTTCATCTCCTGGCCTTTCCAGCCAGACAATACAAACTTGAAGCTGGAGAAGGCGAAGCCTGAAGAATATTTGCGCATCGTTGCGGCCAGCCGTATTATGCTTGATAACATTCCGAATTTCCAGTCGTCATGGGTGACAATGGGTCCGGAAATGGGCAAGCTGTCGCTGTCCTATGGATGCAACGATTTTGGCAGCACGATGATCGAGGAAAACGTAGTTTCGGCTGCGGGAACGACTCACAAAGTAAACATCGAACTCATTCTTCAGCTCATTCGCGAATGCGGTAAAATCCCTGCTCAGCGGGATACGAAATATAATATTTTGAAAGTCTACAATGAAGCCGATAAAGCTGATCTTGATTTTATTATGCAAAATTAGCTTGTTTTGGCCATATAGCAACGGATTAGATGCGTTTGTCGATCGTTCTCCTCTTAGCAGGCAAGAACGGTCGGCAGACGTTTTTTCGTATGTCCAGATTCCCTTACATTCCAATGTCTTCATCGTATATCCCCGTACGCGGCACCATATACTGATAAGGAAGGAAAGGGGTGAGCTTATGGAGCTATTTACGGTATCGTTGCCTACAAGCCTCCAAAAGTCGGTTAATAAACTCACGAATTTGTTGACGGAACAAGCGCTCGTCGATTTACATATTGGCTCAAATGCTGAGCAACCGGCCGTAATCGAATTTTTGCAGGTATCCGGGCAGGATATACGGTGTCAGGCATTATTGCCGCATTTTCAACTGAAAACGCATGGTCCAGCTGTGTATAAAGCAGCGGCGGCGGCGATTGCCGAATTCGTGGTTAGCGAATTGGAGCCGGGCATGCTGTCTTTCATTATCCGCAGAAAGTATCGGAATAATCATTCGGCCGATGCAGCGGCTATTGAACGTTATTGTCATGATTTGCTCCATGGGAAAGAATGGGATGGCCTAGGCACAAGGTTTCTGGACGCAGACCGGTTAAGGCGGAAAAGCAAGGTGGCCGCTGAGATCGAGCAGTTTTTACAGGAAAATACGCAGCTTAACGTGACAGGATTTACAACATTCAGGCTGGAGCCTTATCGAAAGGAACTAGCCGAGGTCGTGGAATATGCTTTGGATGAATATGTACTCGATAAACAATACCAGGAGTTTATTTCCCTGTTAAAATATTTCGTATTTCTCCAGGATACGAAGCTGCCGATGGTCCATTTGCTGCATAAGGGCGGGCATGACTTCATGCTTTATAATGACAGCTTTCAGCCAATTGACCCGAATCCGCCAACGGACCGCATCGTAGCGGAAATGCTTGAAACGGAAATGAATATCGAGGATATGGTCATTAGCTCGCTGATTGCGGTATCGCCGAAGCATATCACAATTCATACAAAGCAGCCGGATATGCAGGTTATTCGAACGATTGAAACGATTTTTGATCAGCGGGTAACGGTTTGCGTGCAATGCGCATCGTGCAGCAGCAGTCTGGATGAGCTCATACAGCCGTAGGCATCTGTAGCTATAGTCTTGACCAAACGCGCAAGTCGAGCTATAATGACACACATATACGATCTAATCAGCAATGACAAAGACATGTGTCTGCTTACGATATTTGGCCCAGAGAGAGGAAACCCGGCTGTAATTTCCTTCCGTAATATCCGCAGATGTACCCCTTTGAAGCTGTATGGCCCAACCTGTAGCATACTCAATTTTGAGTGAGGCTGCGGCAGTATGCTGTACCGGAAATCTCCGTTACCAGATAATACGAGGACTGCAGGCTTAAGCTATTGCGCTGGAGCAGTCGAAGTAGGGTGGAACCACGAGCACACAAGCACTCGTCCCTTTTTAGGGATGCGTGCTTTTTTTGTGTTCTTTTTTGCTTGGAATAATGGATTTAAGCGATTCGCTTACAGACAAACTGGAGGATGAACGAAAATGGCCATTCAAATCACTTTGCCGGACGGCGCGGTTAGGGAATATGCCGCCGGCACAACAATTGAAGAAGTAGCGGGCTCGATCAGCCCGGGACTGCGGAAAAATGCGATTGCCGGCAAAATCGACGGCAAGGTAGTCGATGTATATACGCCGATCGATGCGGATGCGGCTATCGAGATCGTTACCGTTGAATCGGCAGACGGCCTTGAAGTATACCGCCACAGTACAGCTCACTTACTCGCGCAAGCTATTAAGCGCCTGTACGGAAATACAAACGTTAAGCTTGGCATCGGTCCGGTTATCGAGGACGGCTTCTACTACGATATCGATATGGAGCAATCGTTGACGCCAGAGGATCTCGTGAAAATTGAGAAGGAAATGGAGAAAATCGTTCAGCAAAATATCGATATTCGCCGCCGCGTCGTAAGCAGAGACGAAGCGCTGGCGATTTTCACAGAATTGGATGACAATCTGAAGCTGGAGCTCATTCGTGATCTGCCTGCTGATTCGGTTATTACGATGTATGATCAAGGCGAGTTTTTCGACTTGTGCCGCGGACCGCATCTGCCGTCTACCGGCCGGATTAAAGCCTTTAAGCTGCTGAGCGTCGCTGGTGCTTACTGGCGCGGCGATTCCAAAAACAAAATGCTGCAGCGGATTTACGGAACGGCTTTCCCGAAGAAAGCGCAGCTGGATGAGCATCTCCACTTCCTGGAGGAAGCGAAGAAGCGCGATCACCGTAAGCTGGGCCGCGAGCTGAAAATGTTCACGTTCTCGCGCGAGGTTGGTCAGGGCTTGCCGCTATGGCTGCCGAATGGCTCAAAGCTTCGCAGAACGATGGAGCGTTATATTGTTGATCTAGAGGAAAGACTGGGCTACGAGCATGTATACACGCCTGTTCTTGCGAATGTAGAGCTCTACAAAACCTCCGGCCACTGGGAGCACTACAGCGAGGATATGTTCCCGAAAATGATCATGGATAACGAGGAGCTTGTCCTGCGTCCAATGAACTGTCCTCACCATATGATGGTATTTAAAAGCGATATGCGCAGCTACCGTGATCTGCCTGTTAGGATTGCCGAGCTTGGAACGATGCATCGTTATGAAATGTCGGGCGCGCTCACCGGCCTGCACCGCGTACGCGCGATGACGCTTAATGATGCCCATATTTTCTGCCGGCCGGATCAGATCAAGGAAGAATTCGCGCGCGTCGTCAACCTGATCCGCAAAGTATATGAGGATTTCGGCATTAAAGAATACCGTTTCCGCTTATCCTATCGCGATCCGAAGGATACAGAGAAATATTTCCAAAACGATGAAATGTGGGAAATGTCGCAGCGCATGCTTCGCGAAGTAGTAGAGGAGCTTGATCTTCCGTTTTTCGAGGCAGAAGGAGAAGCGGCATTTTACGGGCCTAAGCTCGACGTACAAATCAAAACGGCACTTGGCAAAGAGGAGACGCTGTCGACTGCACAGCTTGATTTCTTGCTTCCTGAGCGCTTCGAGCTTGAGTATATCGGCGAGGACGGCAAGAAGCATCGTCCGGTCGTTATCCACCGCGGCATCATAAGCACAATGGAAAGAATGACTGCATTCTTGCTTGAAAACTTTGCGGGCGCTTTGCCGCTGTGGCTGTCGCCGGTGCAAGCGAAGGTCATTCCTGTGTCTACTGCTTACGAGGGCTATGCGCGTAAAGTAGCTGAACAGCTGCAATTAAGCGGCGTTCGCGTTGAGAGCGACCTGCGAAACGAGAAGCTGGGCTACAAAATTCGCGAGGCTCAGCTGGAGAAAACGCCTTACATGCTCGTCGTTGGCGAGAATGAAATGCAAGCAGAGGCCGTTTCCGTGCGCAAACGCGGCGAAGGCGATCTCGGCGCGATGCCTGTTGCTGAGCTGATCGCATTGCTCCAGAAGCAAATTGCAGACAAAGAACAATAAGGAATAGCGCATAAAGCTTGGGCCATCGGGGCATTATTCTTCTGAGGAGGAAGTAACCCAGATGGTCACAAGCTTTTTTTATTTTAGAAAAGGACTTACCGCCTTGCTGCTCCTATCTGTTATCGTAATCGGTATAAATGCAACGAGATGCTCGGAGCTAGCCGCGGCGTCATCGCCACAGCCCAGCGGTGCAGGCGGCAAGGCCGCGAATAAGAACAGTGTTACAGGTAAGCTGAACGCATCCGCCCGCACCTCTAAACAGGCAAAGCCGGATACCGTTGAGGTTATCGCCACAGGCTATACGGCAGGCGTGGAATCGACGGGCAAACGTCCGGGGCATCCGCAATACGGCATTACGTTTTCGGGCGTTAAGGTGCGCAGGGATCAAGTGTCGACGATAGCTGCCGATACGAGGCTTTTTCCGATCGGAACTTTGCTGTATATACCCGGTTACGGCTATGGCGTAGTGGCTGACACAGGTTCGGCAATAAAGGGAAAGCGCATCGATTTGTATTTTGAAACGATCAAGCAGGTGTACGAGCAGTGGGGTAAGCGGACGGTTCACGTAGAGGTGCTGCGCAGAGGAACGGGCAAGCTTTCGCAGGCGTGGCTGAACAAAATCAATCTGGCAGTCGAAGCCGGAAAGCCTATCCCGCAAACATATTTGGAATCCTAAAAACCCGTATAATAAGCGGCAGGAATGCCATACTATCATTGAACGGGGAGGTGACCTACAATGGCTAAAAACAAAAAAAACAAAGTCCAAAACAATAAATTTAATGCAGAGTTCGCAGAAGAATTTAACCAGAACAATGCTGCCGGAAAACAAGCAGCTAACACAGCTCAGCAAAAAGCTGAGAAGTAGTATTTTTTGCCATGTTATTAATGAAGAAACACAACGAGGAGCCCATGCGGTTCCTCTTTTCTTTTGTCCAAAACTTGGTTATGACGGTGAGGCGTCGTTTGATATAAGCGCAGATATTTCCATGTTATAAAAAACAGTTTTCAAATGACCCTGATCTGTTGTATGATTAAATATGTAAGAGATAATAACATGACAAGACAGGTGAATTCTCATGACAGATCCGATCATTCATTCAGGCTTTATAGCTGCTGCCCATCATCGTAAAGCGGGCGAGGTTTTACCTTTTATAGATGCTTTCGTTGCCAAGAAAGAGCAGGAAATAGCCGAAATTGAACAGATGGTCGAACGTTATGAGAAAAGAAGAATGATGGAAGACCGCGCTTATCAATCGATGTCTACTTTAAGACGGATGTTGACGGGTAAGAAGCCTGATCATCACTTGGCCGTTGAATATATTCATTTTGTAAGAAAACCGATGGAAAAGGTTCGCGCGCTCCGCTTAGAAATCGATAGCGCCCGTTCCATTCAGAATGTGTCGGCTCCGACTGATATTGTGACCGTATCCTATGAGCTTGCCAGTGAAATGAACGAGTAACGCATCTGAGCTGATTATAAATAAAGAACCGTCCAGGCCGAAGGGGCTTAGACGGTTCTTTTCGGTTACTTGCTATTTTTCAGACGATCGTAATCGAGGAAATCATGCTCCTGGCTGTAAGCAGGAACGCCATGAATGCCGACATCGAGACCGATAAGCTCCTCATCCTTGGAGACGCGGACAGGCGTAATCTTGCGAATAATCAACAGTGCCCCCCAAGTTAAAATGAAGCCCCATACGGAAACGATGACGAGTCCAATCGCTTGAACGCCAAGCAAGCTGAAGCCCCCGCCATAAAATAAGCCATAATAGCCTTTGCCGACGCCCTCCGTTAATTCCGGGAGAGCGAACAAGCCGACAGCGAGCGTGCCGATGCTGCCGCTAATGCCGTGTACGGCGAAGGCGCCGACCGGATCATCGACTTGTTTGCCCTCCAGCCATTCGGTTACCAGCACCATCACAATTCCTGATACTGCTCCAATGACGATAGCAGCAATATCGGATACGAAGGCGCAGCCCGCGGTAATTGCAACCAGGCCTGCTAGCGATCCGTTAATAACCATCGGGGGATCGGCCTTCTTATAGCGGAACATCGTAAATAAGATACACGTTGCGCCGCCAGCAGCCGCCGACAGCATGGTTGTAATTGCGATATGCCCGATCGAGCCATTCGTAGCGCTGAGCGTACTGCCGGCATTGAAGCCGAACCATCCAAACCATAGAATGAACGCACCAACGGAAGCGAGCGGCAGGTTAGAAGGCGGTACGATGTTCACTTTGCCGTCTGCACTGAACTTTCCGATTCGCGGGCCGATGAATATCGCAGCAGCAAGCGCAGAAAAGCCGCCCAATGCGTGAATGACAGCGGATCCGGCAAAATCTATCATTCCGAGCTTTCCGAGAAAGCCGCTTCCCGACCATACCCAATGTCCGGCGAGCGGGTAGATGAAGCCGGTCATCACAATGGTATATAAAATATAAGCTCTAAAGTTGATGCGTTCCGCAACCGCTCCGGATACGATCGAGATAACGGCAATAACGAACGCACATTGGAACAACCAATAAGTTTCATGAGTGATATTTAATGCTATGTGAGACAGGTCTCCTTTAATAAGAAAACCGGTCGTGCCTATAAATCCGCCGGCATCCTGTCCGTACATGAGAGCGAATCCCCAAAAATAAAAAACGAGTGCGCCGAAAGCGATGTCGACGAACACCTTCATAATAATGCTGACTGCATTTTTCTGCCTGACAAAACCCGCCTCAAGCAAAGCGAATCCGCCTTCCATGAGCAAGATCATGGCTGCTGTCAAAACGACCCAGATGGTATCCAGTCCTTTTGACAGTTCAATAACGTCCATTGCTTCATCTCCTGTTCCTCTTATTCATGCATAGTTATCTCTTCTGCCTAATCCGTTCATCATTATAAATAGTAGAAGTAAACAATGTCAACGCTGTGCGTGATGTTTCATAACGCATGTCAGGTTTGAATTGGATAAGATCAACAAATGCTCGGTCTAGAGGCTGATTGCGATTTCAATCGGCCGTCCCTTTTTCAAATGAATGGGGTCCGCTATACTAGAATTATCAAACGACGATGGAATCGTAAGGAGCTGGTGCCGCTTGAACGGAAATTTCGCAAACCGGTTATTCACCGGGTTAATTATTATTGCAATCGGTGTATTGTTTTTGCTAAGGCAAACAGGTCATGTGACCTTTGATATTAGTGATCTATTTTCCACCTATTGGCCTGTCATCCTTATTATTGTTGGCATTCGGGGGCTGTTGACCTGCAGGACGCATGGTTCAGGCCCAAGCTGGTGGGGAGCTGTCGTACTTTTAGTCGGATGTATATTTCTGGGACGCAATCTTGAATGGTTCTCATGGTCCATCGGTGACATTGTTCCTTATATTTGGCCAGTTGCGGTTATTTTAATCGGCATCAATTTAATTTGGCGACCCAAATCAAGGCGCCATGAGCCTCCAACCGATGATTGGGAATCATATCGCCCATATTCGGACCAAGCTGCCGTTCCTCCAGCGCCGCCTTTGCACCCTGATCCAACCAAGACACCGGTAGATCCGTTTGGAACGCATACGCAGGAAGAGAAGCGGGAAGGCATAGACCATAATCCATTTGGAGGCTACTCTGCAAGCAAGAAGGAATTCAAGGAGTGGAAAAAAGATCACAAAACCGAATACAAAAAACGTGCCCATGATTGGAAACGGAATCATAAGGAGCACATAGAGTGGTGGAATCACGGCGACTCGAATGTGCAGACCCGTTCCGGATTTATCGGCGATATTCATATCGGTCAAGATTATTGGGATTTGAAGCCGCTTAACATCTCTCATTTTATTGGAGATACGGTGCTCGATTTAACGAAGGCGCAAGTATCGCTTGGCGAAACAAAAATTCATGTTTCTTCCTTTATAGGCGACGTGAAGGTTTACGTGCCGAATGATTATGAGGTAGGCGTGCAGGTCGTATCAAGCGCTTTTATCGGCGACGTAAAAATTTTAGGCCAGAAAGAGGGCGGCATGTTTACGAACATCAATATCCAATCGCCTTCTTATCAGCAGTCCGACAAAAAAATCAAGCTGGTCGTCAGCACATTTATCGGTGATGTCCGCGTCACAAAGGTGGGGTGAGTTCAGATGATGGTCCGGTTTTTGAGAAGCGGAAAATGGGAGCTCATCGGAATGTTCGTCATTGCCTCCGTCGTTTCGCTGATGCTTGGAGCGGTGGCATGGATTGGTCTTGTAGATGAAACAGGAAAGACGGAAGCGCGCCTCGGGGCAGCCTCCGTCTTCCTGCTTGTGAGCGCGGCCTTCGGCTATTGGGCGGCACAGCGTATCGGGCGCAGGATCGATACGCTTCATTTATCGCTCAAGCAAGCCTCCAACGGCAACTATGGCGTTCGAATTACGGAAGGCGGTCATAATTCATTTATTGAGGTGTACCGTGAATTTAATGAGCTTGCAGAGCAAATGGAAGAGAAGATGAAATGGCTGCAAATGCGCGGTGAAGAGTATGTGATGACGGAATCGGCTTCGAATGAAGCGGCTGTGCTCGAGGAGCGCAAGCGGCTGGCAAGAGATTTGCATGATACGGTAAGCCAGCAGCTGTTTGCCATTCATATGTGCGCATCTTCACTGCCTAAGCTGCAGCAGGTTGATCGCGAGCGCGCCGATTCCGTGCTGGAGCAGCTAGTTCAAATGTCTAATTTGGCCCAAAAGCAAATGAGAAATTTTATCGCGCAGCTGCGGCCAATGGAGCTTGAGGGCCGGACATTGTATGAAGCGCTTGATAAGTGGTTTCCTGATTATTGCCGGCAAAACAATTTGCAGGGAGAGCTGGAATGGCGTCTGAAGGAGCACCTGTCCGAGGCGAAGGAGCATCAGCTTTTTCTTATTGCGCAGGAAGCGATGGCGAATATCGTTAAGCATGCGGGAGCGAGCGGCTGTACGCTTACGCTGGCGGATAATGAACGCCAGGTCGTTATGATTTTGCAGGATGACGGGGGTGGCTTCAAGGCAAATGAGGTGAAGCAAGGCTCATACGGGTTGTCCACGATGCAGGAGCGGGCGCAGAAACTTGGCGGTGCGGCGGAAATATGGAGCAAGCCGGGAAGCGGTACGAGAGTAAAGGTTACGATACCAAAAATGTTGCGGGGAGAGCATGAATAATGAATGGATCCGAGCTAATAAAAGTAATGATTGTCGATGATCATGATATGGTAAGAACCGGCCTGCGGACTTATCTGATGCTGGAGCCGAGGTTTCATGTCATTGCGGAAGCGGGCACCGGTCAGGCTGCAATAGATTTGCTGGAGACGTGCACGGACGAAAAGCGCCCTCATATTATTTTGATGGATCTCATGATGCCTGGCATGGACGGCATCGAAGTGACGAGAGCGATCATCTCCCGTTTTCCCGAAATGAAAATCGTCATGCTGACCAGCTTCCTTGAAGATGATAAGGTGTATGGCGCGATAGAAGCGGGTGCTGTAAGTTATGTGCTCAAAACCGTATCCGCTGAAGAGCTTATTTACGCAATTAGCGGCGCGTTCAAGGGCATGCCGGTCATGACCGCAGATGTTTCCCAAGCGTTAACGAGAGGCTTGAGACAGCGGACGGCTCAATCTGGCGATGAAGGCTTGACGGAGCGGGAGAAGGAAGTGCTGCTGCTCATCGCAGATGGACAATCAAACAAAGAGATTGCGGAAGAGCTGCATATCAGCGTGAAAACGGTAAAAACACATGTCAGCAATTTGCTTATGAAATGCGAGCTGGATGACCGGACGCAGCTTGCTGTGTTCGCTCACCGCAAGGGCTGGGCGAACCGCACATAAATGAAGAAATGGGCGGGTATACTACCAACTAGCGAAAATTGAAAAAAAAAGCTAGTAAAGGAGCAGCTGTCATGATACCCATTTCGTCCGTGCTGGAGTCACGGGAGCAACATTTTTTGGAAACGAAAGAACTGCTGGAGACGCAGCAATTTACGCTTGGCGGCAATTGGGAGTACGATGGCGGGTCCTTCGACCGCTCGCTCGATGAAGCGCATAAAGTATGGCTCCGCATTCCGTTTGAAGTCATTGCCGGCCATATCGATGTTGAGGAAAAAGATAATGAAGCGACGATTAAGCTCGGTACTCCCTATGTGCTCAAGCATCTCTACCGTGAAGGAAATGATCCTGAGGCATCTGTACGCGTTGCCGGTGCGCTGTTCGATCAATTTCAATCCCCCTCCGATCCCGATGCCAAGGTGGAGCCCCAGTGGATTGACCGTGCAAAGCAAGCGATGAATGAAGTCGAACAGCTTTTTCCAAGCTGATTATAAACATTGGACAAAAAACGTTCCTAAAGTGACGACGGAGCGTTTTTTTTTATTTCTGTTTAAATTCCTTTTAAGTTTGTTTTAAGGTAGAATGTGCATGATAGAGATAATGAAATGACATGCAGCGGGGCAGCAGGCCAAGCAGACGCATGATGGAATAAGATTCAAGGAGGAGAACGTACATGGACGATCAGAACAACAAAAAGGGCTTCGACGATTTTTTTCGTAAAAATGATGAGGGGCAAGGCGCTGCTGAGAGCGCTGACAGCGGAATAAATGCAAAGCCTGATGTTTTGGACGATGCGCAGGAGCAATCCGCTAAGCCATCTTATTACTATTCATATGGACCGTTTAAAGCAAATTCACAGGAGGACGGCAGCCCATCCAATCATGGGTATGCAGCAGACAAGCCTAAGCTGATTCAAGATCAGCCTTATGGGATTACGGGAAGCACATCCTATGCACAGCAACCGGAAAGGCAGTTGGAATCGCTTAATGAGACTGAGCAGGCAGCGCCAAGACCGTCTCAACAATCGCCAATTCGATCCTTTACTCCTTCATCGCAGTCCGCTAAAGGGGCTTGGCAAGTACGGGAGCCGCGCCGGACGTCCTTTAAAGCGGTATTCGCATCGTTTCTTGCAGGCGTCATCCTTGTAGGTTCTTTAATGTATACAGCGGATTTAAATAACTGGTTTACGAAAGAGCAAGCGTTAGCATCAAATACGCAATCGAACGGCTCGGGTTCAGCGTCCACTTCCAATACTGGGACTAGCGGCTCGGGTTCAGCATCAACGGTAGCCGCCAGACCGGATAATATCGCTCATTTATTCGAGACAGCAAGCCCGGCCGTAGTCAAAATTGAAACGTATGTGAACACGGCAAAACGCAGCAACAGCGGCAGCATGCTCGACGATTCGTTTTTCCGCCAATTTTTTGGCGATGACTACCCGGGTACGTCACAGCCGGAAGCAGGACAAAAGAATGAGGAAGGCCAAATGCAGCAGTCGGGCATTGGTACCGGATTTTTCTTCGAATCGACGGGATACATTTTGACCAATCAGCATGTGGTTGGTGATTCGGATCAAATCAAAGTTGTCGTTCAAGGCTATGACAAGCCGTTTACTGCTGAATTGCTCGGTTCCAGCTATGATTTGGATCTGGCTGTAATTAAGATAACCGGCGACAAAGCGTTTCCAACGCTTCCGCTTGGCAACTCTGATAATATCAATATTGGCGACTGGGTAGTTGCGATCGGTAACCCTTACGGCTTCGACCACACGGTAACCGTTGGCGTGCTGAGCGCGAAGGAGCGTCCAATCGATATTCAAGATACGCAAGGCGAGCGCAAATACGAACATTTGCTGCAAACGGATGCGTCCATTAACCCTGGTAATTCCGGCGGTCCGCTTCTGAACGTGAACGGCGAGGTCGTAGGTATTAATACGGCAGTCAGCTCGCAGGCGCAAGGCATCGGCTTTGCGATCCCGACGAGCACGATTCAGGAAGTACTGGATAATTTGAAAAATAACACAACGATTCCTAAGCCGGCTGCTCCTTACATTGGGGCTGAGCTGCAGGATGTAACAGAGGAAATTGCGAAACAGTTAGGCATGGACAAAGTGGAAGGCTCAATTGTGCGCAATGTATACTATAATTCTCCGGCTTACTTGGCAGGTCTGCAGCAATTCGATGTCATTGCGGGTATCGACGGCAAAAAACATGAGAATACGCAAGCTCTTATTACAGCGATACAAGCGAAGAAAGTCGGCGATAAGATCGAGCTGAATATCGTTCGCAAAGGAAGCGAAATGAAGCTGCAAGTGGAGATTGGTGACAAGAATACGCTTGGCGCTCAATAAAGCTGAACGAGATTGAAAGAAATGAAAAGCGCAGAGAGACAGCAGGCTCTGCGCTTTTTGTTGCAAATAGAGGGGGATAAAAAGATGAGGCAGCATATTGTAGTGGTGGATGACGATGATAAAATTATTTCTTTGCTTCGGAGAAGCTTAGCATTTGAAGGGTATGAGGTAACGACGGCGGCAAATGGAATGGAAGGGCTGAAGGTGCTGCTCAAGACTGAACCGGACCTGCTTATTCTCGATGTCATGATGCCGCAGGTGGACGGCTGGGAAGTTTGCCGCCGCGTGCGCGAGAGCGGCAGTACGGTACCGATTATGATGCTGACCGCCAAGGATGATGTTATTGACCGCGTGAAGGGACTAGACCTTGGCGCCGATGATTATTTGGTCAAGCCGTTTGCGCTTGAGGAGCTGTTAGCCCGGGCGCGCGCTTTGCTGCGCCGCAAAGCGGATAAAATCGAGCAATCCGCCAATCAGCTGCTTTATGAGGATTTAATATTGGATATGGACGCCAGGGAGGCTGTACGCTCCGGACGCCGGATTGAGCTTACGTCCAAGGAATATGATTTGCTTCTCCTGTTCATGCAAAATCCGCGCCGCGTGCTTACGCGCGATGCGATCATGGAGAAAATCTGGGGCTATGACTTTAGCGGTGAATCGAATGTGCTGGAGGTGTACATCGCGATGCTGCGCCAGAAGGTAGAGGACGGAGGCAGAAACCGGCTTATTCAGACGGTTCGCGGCACCGGCTATGTGCTTCGCGGAGAGGCAGGATAAAATTATGTCCATCCGGCTTAGACTAACGCTTTGGTATTCGGGGTTGCTTGCTGTAACTATGGTTGTTTTTGGCATTTGTATTTATTTTTTCGTAAATTGGAACACCTATGCGGAAATTAAAGAGCAGATCCGGGTTCAGGATAGTAAAATCGATGTTATCGGTGCAACAAATTTTTTGGATCAGAAGCTGGATTTAATCGTTGGTCCGCAGTTCCGCATTGACAAAAAGGATATGCTTGTCCAATTGGTTAATTATAAGGAAGGCGCTATTAAGCAATCAAACAACTTTCCATATGAATTTGTCATCCCGTATCCCGAGGCGAAGACTAACCCCAAAAAACGTTTTGTTAAAACCCACGTCGTAATAAACAATAACAAATATGCCATGCTCACATACCAACGGCCTGTTTATTTGGACAAAGATCATAGCTTAGTAGGATTAGTGCAGGTGGGCGTATTTTCTTATAACGAGGAAAAATTTCTGGGCGGTCTTCGCACGATATTAATTTTTTCCTCGCTAGTCGTTGTATTCATTGCCTTTACTGTAGGATTATTCATTGCCCGTCAAGCGCTACGTCCGATTGAACGTGTGATTCGCGCAACGGAGCAAATTGAAAACGGGTCTGATCTGAGCGTGCGAATTCCGGCGATGGGACCGAAGGATGAAATCGGGCGGCTCGTCAGCACGCTTAACGTGATGCTCTCCCGTCTGGAAATGGCATACAATGAGCTTGATGAGGCGTATAAGGCACAGCGCAGATTTGTCTCCGATGCTTCGCATGAGCTGCGAACGCCGCTGACGACGATACGCGGCAATATCGAGTTGCTGGAGCGGATGTGGACGAAGATTCGGGAGACGAACCGGGATGCTGAGACAGGAGATTGGCTGCCACTTGATACCGAGCGCTTTGAGCTTTCGAAGGAAGCGATGAGCGATATTTCCGCCGAGGCGAAGCGGATGAGTACGCTTGTGAACGACCTGCTTGCGCTCGCCAGAGCCGATGCGGGTTATATGATGGAGAAGACGCCGCTCGACCTGCTGCCGCTTACGGAAGAGGTCGTGCGCAGAGCGCAGCTCCTTCCGCGTACAGCTGAGTGGAAAGTGGGCGATCTGTCCGCTCTGGAGGGCGTACGCGTAAACGCGAACCACAATTATTTGCAGCAGCTGCTGTTTATTTTCATCGAAAATGCTTTCAAGTATACGCCTGAGGGCATGATTGAACTGAGCGCATTAAGGAGAGAACGGCAAGTCGGTTTTGTTATCGAAGATACCGGCATCGGAATGAATCCAAAGGAGATACCCCATATCTTCGACCGCTTCTACAGGGCGGATGAATCGAGGGGGGTAACGGTCGGTACAGGTCTCGGCTTATCGATTGCCAAATGGATCATTGACGAGCATCAGGGCTCCGTGGAAGTGACGACCCGCGAGGGAAATGGAACGAAGTTTACAATCTGGCTGCCGATAACCTTTTCTGACACGTCTCATTCGTCTATAATAGTAGCAACGGATGAAATACAGGAATGATCATTTATACGCATATCCGGTCAGAAAGCAGGTGCAAGTAATGGAAATTGTTAGAATATCACCGCGCGGCTATTGCTATGGCGTCGTTGATGCGATGGTGCTGGCTTTGCAGACAGCCAAAAATTTGGAGCTGCCGCGGCCCATCTATATATTAGGCATGATCGTCCATAATGCGCATGTAACGGAAGCATTCGAGCAGGAGGGCGTCATTACGCTTGATGGCGCTAATCGTCTCGATATTTTGGATCAAATTGACAGCGGCACTGTCATTTTCACTGCGCATGGCGTATCGCCGGAGGTTCGTCAGCGCGCCCGTGAAAAAGGATTGTCTGTCGTTGATGCAACTTGTCCGGATGTTACGAGAACACATGATTTAATCCGGGAGAAGTCGGCGGATGGATATCATATTATTTATATTGGCAAGAAGGGTCATCCCGAGCCGGAGGGCGCAATTGGAGTTGCGCCAGAGCAGGTGCATCTTATCGAGCGTGAAGAGGAGATCGCTTCACTTAACATACCGGAAGGGCGCATCATCATAACGAACCAAACGACGATGTCGCAATGGGATATTCGCCATATTATTAGCCGGCTACTTGTGCGCTATCCTGCAGCGGAGGTTCATAACGAGATCTGCATGGCCACGCAGGTCCGGCAGGAAGCGGTTGCGGAGCAGGCTGGCGAAGCGCAGCTGTGTATCGTCGTCGGAGATCCAAGAAGCAACAACTCCAACCGCCTTGCCCAGGTGTCCGAGGAAATTGCCGGTGTTAAAGCCTACCGGGTATCCGATGTGTCTGAGATCGAGCAGGAGTGGCTCAAAGGTGTTGACCGTGTTGCCGTTACGTCCGGCGCTTCTACCCCGACGCCGCTGACTAAAGAGGTAATCACATACCTGGAGCAATATGATCATAACAATCCGGATACATGGGAAATCCGTCGTACCGTGAATATGAATAAGCTGCTTCCTAACGTCCGGATTAAGTCAACAAATACGGATTCCGCAACGGCAACAGCAGAGAAGACTGAATAAATCGTTTACCCCAAAAGTGAGGCGGAACGTATTCTCCGTGAGGCGGTTTGCACGGCGAGTAAGTTTTTCCTCATTTTTTTTCATGTGATGGGTTGACGGATAGGCTCTTCTCTTGTATATTTACTTTAGTGATTAAAAGCGTAGAAGCTACGAAGCATAAAAGCTATAAAGCGTATAAGCGTTGAAGTGCGAATACAAAATCAAGCGAAAACTTACGAAGTAAGCTTTACTTTTACAAAAATTTCAAGGAGTGATCCCCATGATCGTTATTACTAATTCAAACATTGCTGAAGAACGCATTACTGAAATTGTTGCCCATATTGAAAGAGCCGGCGTACAGGCGCATGTGTCAAGAGGTACCGACCGTACCGTTATCGGAATCATCGGACAAGCCGCGCCAACGCTTGCTGAGCATTTGCGTCAGATGAAGGGTGTAGAAAATGTTATCAAAATTTCGAAGTCCTACAAGCTTGCAAGCCGCGACTTCCATCCCGACGATACAGTTATCGATATTAAAGGTGTGAAAATCGGCGGAAGCAACCTCGTGATTATGGGCGGCCCGTGTGCGGTTGAGACTCCGGAACAAATCGATGAGATCGCCCGTCTAGTTAAAGCGGCCGGCGGCCAAGTGCTTCGCGGCGGCGCGTTCAAGCCTCGTACAGGGCCTTACAGCTTCCAAGGTGTAGGTGTTGAAGGTCTCGTCATGATGGCGGAAGCAGGCAGGAAGCACGGGCTTCTGACGATTACGGAGGTCATGACGCCGGAGTATGTGGACGTTTGCGCGGAATATGCCGACATCCTTCAAGTCGGTACACGCAACATGCAGAACTTTGACTTGCTTCGCAAGCTGGGCACGATTCAAACGCCAGTGCTTCTGAAGCGCGGATTCAGCTCAACCTATGATGAGTTTTTGAATGCTGCTGAATACATTCTGGCAGGCGGCAATCCGAATGTTATGCTTTGCGAGCGCGGAATCCGAACGTTCGAGACTTACACGCGCAACACGCTCGATTTGTCGGCTATTCCAGTGCTTCAATCGCTCAGCCATCTGCCGGTTATTTCTGATCCGAGCCACGGCACAGGCCGCCGCGAGCTGGTAGAGCCAATGTCCAAAGCATCTGTAGCTGCGGGAGCGAACGGGTTGATCGTAGAAATGCATACCGATCCGGACAACTCGATGACCGGCGACGGCGTACAATCGCTATTCCCGGATCAATTCGCTAATCTTTTGAAGGATCTGGAGCAGCTTGCTCCGATTGTTGGCAAACAATTCGATACGCCTAAAGCGCCTGCAGAAGCCTTTAAGGAATGGAAAATCTAATCCAGCAAGCGAAAAAAGCTTTGTCATCCTGCGATGGCAAAGCTTTTTTTTATGCTTGTGATTTTTTACAATTATATATTTGCAGAAAGCTGTAAAGACTACATTATTCAAGGGCTGCGGGGCTTTTCATTACCTATTAAGGAGTAATTGTGAACAACTGTACAAACTTGTAAGTATAGCTCACATACCCGCAAAAAATACCTTACATAGCTATTGACGGAGCTTGAAGGCTAGTTTTATAATAACGTCATGGATTTGGAGCAATAATTGAACAATACCTGTTCAACACTACGCTAATGTTCGGAAATGGAGGAAATTATTAATGTCAGTTCAAAATGTTTTGGACAATATTAAAGAAAACAGCATTCAGTTTGTCGATTTCCGCTTCGTGGACCTTCTTGGTCATGCACACCACATCACTCTGCCTGCAGCTGAGGTTGACGCTGATACTTTTGTAAATGGGGTAGCGTTTGACGGTTCTTCCATCCACGGTTTCCGTGGTATCGAGAATTCCGATATGGTTATGATCCCAGACACTGAGTCTGTATTTATCGACCCTTTCACTGATCACCCTACACTGAACGTTATGTGTAATATCCATACACCTGAAGGCGAACGCTATGACCGCGATCCGCGCAGCATCGCTCAAAAGGCTGAAGAATATCTTCAAACAACTGGCATCGGTACGACAGCATTTTTCGCACCTGAGCCTGAGTTCTTCATTTTCGACGAAGTTCGCTATGAAAGCTCAATGAACGCTTCTTCTTACGTGGTTGAATCCGAGGAAGCTGGCTGGAACACGAACCGTAAAGAAGAAGGCGGAAACCTTGGTTCTAAAGTACCAGTTAAAGGCGGTTACGTTCCAGTAGCTCCGGTTGACTCCCAACAAGACATCCGTAGCGAAATGGTTCGCCTCTTGCAAGAATCGGGCCTTCGCGTTGAACGTCATCACCATGAAGTTGCAACAGCTGGTCAAGCGGAAATTAACTTCCGTTTCGACACGTTGACAAAAACAGCTGACAACCTGATGAAATTCAAATATATCATTCATAACACTGCTCGCCAATATGGCAAAACGGCTACTTTCATGCCGAAGCCACTATTTGGTGACAATGGTAGCGGTATGCACGTTCATACTTCTATCTTCAACGGCGACGAGCCTATGTTCTACGACAAAGGCGCGTATGCAAACCTTAGCGAATTGGCTATGCACTACATCGGCGGCGTGCTTTACCACGCACCGGCTTTGATCGCTATCACTAACCCAAGCACGAACTCGTTCAAACGTTTGGTGCCTGGTTATGAAGCGCCAGTTAACCTTGTATTCTCCAAAGGTAACCGTTCTGCAGCGATCCGTATTCCGATTGCAGCTGTAACGCCTAAAGGTTGCCGTATTGAGTTCCGTACACCGGATAACACTGCTAACCCTTACCTTGCATTTGCAGCGATGCTGCTTGCTGGTTTGGACGGCATCAAGCGTAAACTTGATCCGGTTGCTCTTGGCTACGGTCCTTTCGACAAAAACATTTACGAATTGCCTGAAGAAGAGAAAAAAGAAATTCGCAGCGTTCCTGGAACGCTTGACGAAGCGCTTAGCGCTCTTGAAGCTGATTCCGATTTCTTGACTGAAAGCGGCGTGTTCACGAAAGAGTTTATCGAGAACTATGTAGCAATCAAACGTCAAGAAGCTAAAGCAGTTGCAATCCGTATTCATCCGCATGAGTTCAGCCTTTACTACGATTGCTAATCCAATCGTTAGGATTTATACGAAACGGGTCCTTACAGGACCCGTTTTTTTTATTGATTGTGAAGGAATTATGAATAAAAACCGAATGTTTGTTGTCAGCAATTCGACATACGTTCGACTTTTTGTTTTTTGAAAATGTGGAATACACTTGATGCGGCTCTTCAAAATTGCTATCATAACCATATCATATATAAAGAAACAGAGGTGGGTATCCGAAGATGACTAGAGCGTTTAATTTTAATGCAGGACCAGCCGCAATACCACTTGAGGTACTGAAGCAAGCACAGGAGCAATTTGTCGATTATAAGGGTGCTGGGATGTCCATTATGGAAATGTCTCACCGGAGCGCATTGTACGAGCAGGTAAACAATGAATCGCAAGCCTTGCTTCGCGAACTGTTCGGCATTCCCGACAATTATCATGTGCTTTTATTGCAAGGCGGCGCAAGCACACAATTTGCAATGCTTCCGCTAAACCTGCTTCGTCCTGGTAAACCGGGTGCTTACGTCATGACAGGAGCTTGGGCTGAAAAAGCGCTGAAAGAAGCGAAACTTGTCGGAGAAACGGTAATAGCTGCTTCGACGGAATCCGACAAGTTTATGCGTATGCCGACAATGTCCGAAATTGAAGTTCCAAGCAACGCTTCCTATCTTCACCTTACTTCGAATGAAACGATCGGCGGAACGCAATTCAATGAGTTCCCGGATACCGGCGATATACCGCTTATCGCCGATATGTCCAGCGACATCTTGAGCAGACCTATTGACGTAAGCAAATTCGGCGTTATTTATGCGGGCGCTCAAAAAAACCTGGGACCATCGGGGGTTACCGTTGTCATCATCCGTGACGATCTAGTCAAAGAAAGCCCGAAAACAATTCCGGCCATGTTCCGTTACGAAACGCATGCGAAGAGCAGCTCGCTCTATAACACGCCGCCGTCTTTCTCGGTATACATGGTGAATCTGGTGCTTCAATGGATCAAAAACAAAGGCGGAGTTGCTCAGCTTGAGCAATACAACCGGGACAAAACGAAGTTCATCTATGACGCAATCGATCAAAGCAGCGGCTTCTACCTGGGCTGTGCGCAGCTTCAAAGCCGTTCTAACATGAACATTACATTCCGCATTCACAGCGAAGAGCTGGAGAAGCTGTTCATTAAAGAATCGGAGAAGGAAGGTTTCGTAGGCTTGAAGGGACATCGCGATGTCGGCGGTCTGCGGGCTTCAACCTATAACGCTGTGCCGCTGGAAAGCTGCCAGGCGCTTGCGCAGTTCATGATCGATTTCCAAAAACGGAACGGTTAATAAGCCATTTGCCCCTTTTCAATGAAATAGCAGGGGTAGAAAAAACCGCCCTCACCTTCTGAAAATGAAGGGCAGGGCGGTTTTCGTTTGTTGAAATGCATGAATATATTCGTTTGAGCTGTAAGGCATCTATGCTTGCGCAACTGAGCTCTCGGCTGCATGAGGTCCATTAAGCTTGTAACCAACATTGCGCACGGTCATGATGTATTCAGGTGTGCGTGCGTTTTTCTCGATTTTGTCACGCAGATGGCTGATATGCACGTCGACGATTCGGGTATCGCCAAGGAAATGATAATCCCAAACCCCGTGCAGCAGCTGCTGGCGGCTGAGCACTTTCCCTTTGTGACGGCAGAGGAACAATAGCAGTTCGAATTCCTTTGGCGTCAGCTCAACGGGCTTGCCTTCGATGAATACTTCGCGCTGTTCGACCCTGACGTTCAAACGGCCGATGTCGAAGGCGGTATCGTCTGCGATGCCAGGCAGCGATTGAACGCGGCGCAGGATGGCTTGAATGCGAGACACAAGCTCTTGCGGGCTAAAAGGCTTCGTCATATAATCATCGGCTCCATTATCGAGTCCGGCTATTTTATCTGTCACGTCTTGAAGCGCGGTGAGCATTACGATCGGTACTGCATTGCTTTGCTTGCGCAGCTCGCGGCAAACTTGAATCCCGTCCATTTTTGGCAGCATGAGGTCTAGAACAATTAAATCAGGACGAAAAGGCTTTAGCATGTCGAATACAGCTTCACCATCACCAACGCAACGCACATCATAGCCTGCCAGCTTTAAATTAAATTCAATCAACATCGAAATTGATGGCTCATCATCCACGACCAAAATCTTTTTTCGCATTGTTCAGCTCTCCTCCATGTGTTTCCGCCTCTTATGATTCCTATTATGAAGGTGGAAATTATGCTTGAGATTAACGGTACGTAAAGTGGGTGTAAAAATATTGAGCGTTTTCGTGTATAATAGGCAAAATGAGAGGTGAGATAGACAGCTATGCCATTTCATATCGTATTGGTAGAACCGGAAATTCCGGCAAACACAGGCAACATTTCACGTACCTGTGCTGCAACCGGCACGCATTTGCATTTAGTAAGACCGCTTGGTTTTGATACGGATGACCGTACCTTGAAGAGGGCGGGACTTGATTACTGGCATTCGGTTCATATTGAGTATCATGATTCCTTCGAAGAGGTGCTTGCCAGCTATCCGGAAGGTCGTTTTTTCTATGCGAGTACAAAAGCGACTAAGCAGTATTCACAATTCAAATACCGGGATGGCGATTTCTTCGTATTTGGCAAAGAAACGAAAGGGTTGCCGCAGGAGCTTATAGATGCGAATTTGGAAACCTGTATTCGAATGCCGATGACAAATACAGTGCGATCACTTAATTTGTCCAATTCTGCAGCAATCATCGTGTATGAAGCGCTTAGACAAAATGATTTTCCAGGACTTGATTAAGAAAAGTTACAGTATTTGTAATTTTATGGAATTTATTTGTCTGAAAATGAAGATTTATTGCAGGATATTAAGAAATTATGAAATTAGGAAGGAAAAGCCGAAGTACCATCGAAACACTATACGCAGAGGTTTCTCAGAGATGACTTGCGAAACCAGACACAGAAGAGGTGAAAGTGATGAAACCAGCAGGTGTAGTAAGGAAAGTGGACCAACTCGGCCGAATTGTACTTCCAAAATCATTACGTAAACGTTATTTGATGAACGAGGGCGATCCCGTTGAAATTTTCGTCCAAGGTGACCATATTATTTTGGAGCGTTACCGTCCAAAATGCGTTTTTTGCGGTTCTATGGTTGAAGTTCGTGATTTCAAAGATCGCTACGTTTGTAGCGTATGTATGGAAGAAATGGCAGAGCTGCCAAGCTAACTATCGTTTGGTCTGCTATTTTAACGAAAAGAAGCTTCCCGTGTTGAGCGCATGCGCTCAACGGGAAGCTTCCTTTGTTTGAAAATATAAGGCAGTATAAGCTTCAAACTTATACTGCCTTATATTTCATAGCGTAACGAATAGATGCCAAATGCTGGGCTGGAGTCGTCTACGCTTGCCATAAGCTCTAACTAGCAGGCTTATAGTCCTTTTGTTTTGTCTTCATTGTAGGAGCTGGTCAACATCGCCGTAATGAACAATGCTAACACAGTCATGACAATAATAAAGTTCATCTGTGGGACACCTCCAAGCATGCTGTCTTTATTATAACCAACGTCAGCTAAAAAGAAAACTTTAAAAGTTGTGAACACATTGTTAACATAGAGAGTATGAGCATAGCGAGCCTTTAAGCTTGCAAGGAGGAGCATACAATATGAATTATCGTTTTTCATCCAGAGTATCACAGCTAAAGTCGTCAGCAGTCAGAGATATTTTGAAGCTGACGCAAGGGAAAGATATGATCTCGTTTGCCGGAGGTCTACCCGCAGAGGAGCTTTTCCCGGTACAGGCGGTGCGTGAAGCGGCTGACCGCGTTTTTGCGGCAGGAGCAAGCGCTTTGCAATACGGCTTAACGGAAGGGTACTTGCCGCTGCGTGAGCAGCTTTGTGAGCGGATGGCGGCCAAGCAAATGCATGTAAACCCGGAACAAATGATTTTGACGACAGGCTCGCAGCAAGCGATAGATTTGCTGATTGGCGTACTTACGGAGCCTGGAGACGCCGTGCTGGTCGAGAAGCCCACTTACTTGGCAAGCCTGCAGGTGTTCGCGCTGCATGGATTAAAGGTGATAGCGGCGGAGAGCGACGAGAATGGTATTATTCCTGAGGATGCGGAGCGGCTCATTCGCGAGCATCGTCCGAAGCTGCTCTATGCGGTGCCGACGTTTGGAAATCCGACGGGTCGTGTATGGAGCGTGGAGCGGAGGAAGAAACTGCTCGCCCTGTGCAAACAAAATCAAATGCCAATCATAGAAGATGATCCCTATGGGGATATTAAATTCGATGATAACGAGCAATTCCCGACGCTGCTGGCGCTTGATGGTCAAGTGGAGCGCGGAACCGTCTTCTATACAAGCACATTCTCCAAAACGGTAGCGCCTGCACTTCGAACGGGATGGGCAATCGGGGATAGCAGCGTAATCGGAATGGTGGCAAAAGCTAAGCAAGCGGCTGACCTCCATTCGAGCGCGATCGATCAGCAAATTTTGAGCCAGCTGCTTTCAGGCTTTAAACTGGATGATCATATACGGCTTATTTCCAAATCATACGGTGAGCGGATGCTTGAAATGCATGAGCTTCTGAAGAGGCAGGGTCTGAGGGATGTCACGTGGGTGAAGCCGAAAGGCGGCATGTTCCTATGGCTAGAGCTGCCTGACGGTCTTGACGCAGAGGCGCTCCTTCGGTGTGCGGTCCAGAAGGGGGTTGCGTTCGTGCCGGGCAGCTCGTTCTATGCCGATAATCCGCAGCGCAACACCGCCAGACTGAACTATACGTACAATACAGGAGCGCGTACAAAGCAAGGCGTTGAGCGCTTCGTAGAGGCGCTTGGCGAATTTACGGCGCGGAGCTGACGGACGAGACCCATTCGGCTATCACATTGCCGTATTCGGATAATGCAGCCGCGCCTTCCGGACGAAGGCTGTATTTACCCCGGGCGATACGATCGAACCAGCCGTAATAATTGTTGCGCAGCGTTTCGCCGCTGCGTCTGTATCCAGTAATGGAGGCCACCTGACTTGGAGCCAGCGGACCTGATGTATGAAGAGCGTAGGCGCAGCGGAGCGCCTTCTCGCGGTAGGCGGTAACGAGCTTGCGCCCGGTGCTGCCGCCGACGTTATAATCGCCGCTGCGCTCTCTGAATTCGGTGAGCAGCTGCGCCTGCTTCTTGCGCCTAACGCCACGCTGAGGCGGATCGCCCGGCTGGCAGAGCAGCTCGATGACCGGCGGCTTTGTTTTATAGAACGTAACGGTCATGAACCCAAGGCCCAGCATCCGGCAAAGCTCAGTCAAATCACCGAAGCGCTGGTTATGGGCGCCGCTTTTCTTTCGGTTCCGTTCAACGGCAAGCACGACTTGGCTATTCAAACGCAGACGTTCAACCCCTTGCAAAAGCAAGGCGAGGTTGAACGTTTTTTTCATTTCGACAATTATCGTCTCGGCGCTGTCTGGATGAACTGCGACCAAATCGCAATGAAGCACCTCGCTTTTTACAGTAAAGCCAAGCTGCTCGTAGTACTTTTTTATAGGATTGTAAAGCTCTTCTTCGCGTACAACTGCCACGTTTAGTTTCTCCTCTCCAATCGGTCCTAACGAAGCTTATGCCCCCATTATAGCAAAGGATTTTGTGAGCTTGTCGTATTTTGATGGATGAAGGACAAAAATAGTGTGCAATTATCTCCCTGAATAAGCATAGGAATGTAATACCTCAATAAAAGTTAGCACCACTTGATAGAGCGTCTAGAGACAAATCCCGGGCGTAGAACGATTAATGGAATGCGGAAGCGATGGGAGGAGGCACGGTATGGACATTTTCAAGCGAATATCGGAGTATCAGGCTGAGAGCGAGAAGCTCGCATGGACAGGAACATTCAAGGAGTATATTGAATTGCTCGGGAAGGACCCGTCCCCGGCCATGACTGCACATTCACGCGTTTATGAAATGATTGAATCTCACGGGGTAGAAGACGTAGGAGGTCACAAGCAGTATAAATTTTTTGATCAAGAAATTTTTGGTTTGGATCGTGCGGTGGAGAAGCTGGTTGAGGAGTACTTCCATTCTTCGGCTCGCAGGCTTGAGGTTCGAAAACGGATATTGTTATTGATGGGGCCTGTTAGCGGAGGGAAGTCAACCATTGTCACGATGCTCAAAAAAGGGCTTGAGCGTTTCTCCAGAACCGAACGTGGAGCCGTTTATGCGATTAAAGGCTGCCCGATGCACGAGGATCCGCTGCATCTTATCCCCCATGAGCTTCGCTCTGATATTGAGAAGGAGCTCGCTGTCCGAATTGAAGGAAACCTTTGTCCTTCGTGCCAAATGAGGCTGCAGACGGAATACTATGGCGATATTGAAAACGTACTCGTTGAGCGTGTGTTTATTTCGGAGGATAACCGCGTCGGAATCGGCACGTTCAGTCCATCCGACCCGAAATCGCAGGATATAGCCGATCTTACGGGAAGCATCGATTTTTCAACTATAACAGAGTACGGTTCCGAATCCGATCCGCGCGCCTATCGGTTTGACGGTGAGCTTAACAAAGCGAATCGCGGACTGATGGAGTTTCAAGAGATGCTGAAATGCGATGAGAAATTTTTGTGGAATCTGCTCTCGCTGACGCAGGAGGGCAACTTTAAGGCTGGCCGCTTCGCTTTAATAAGCGCCGATGAGCTCATTATTGCGCATACGAATGAATCGGAGTACAAATCGTTTATCAGCAACAAGAAAAACGAGGCGCTGCATTCCAGAATGATCGTCATGCCGATTCCTTACAATTTGAGGGTTACGGATGAAGAAAAGATCTATAAGAAGCTTATCGCTCAAAGCGACATGCGCCATATTCATATTGCCCCTCACGCGCTGCGTGCGGCTGCTATCTTCTCGATCCTGACAAGGCTTAAGGAAACAAAGAAGCAAGGCATGGACTTAGTGAAGAAGATGCGGATGTACGACGGCGAGGAAGTAGAAGGCTTCAAGGAAGCGGATTTGAAGGAGATGCAAAATGAATACCTGGAGGAAGGCATGACGGGCATTGATCCGCGCTACGTTATTAACCGAATCTCCAGTGCGCTGATTAAGCAGGATACACAATGCATCAATGCGCTTGACGTGCTGCGTGCCCTCAAGGAAGGACTGGATCACCATCCTTCTATCACGAAGGAAGAGCGTGAGCGGTACTTAAATTTCATCTCGGTCGCGCGCAAAGAATACGATCTGCTGGCGAAGAAGGAAATCCAGAAGGCATTTGTATATTCCTATGAGGAGTCTGCCCGCACCTTGTTTGAAAACTACCTGGATAACATTGAATCTTATTGCAACTGGGCCAAAATCAAAGATCCGTTAACCGGGGAGGAGATGGATCCAGACGAGCGCTTAATGCGTTCGATTGAGGAGCAAATCGGCGTTTCCGAAAATGCGAAAAAAGCATTCCGCGAAGAGATACTGATCCGCATTTCGTCGTATTCACGAAAAGGGAAAAAGTTCGATTTTACGAGTCACGAGCGTTTGCGTGAGGCTGTAGAGAAAAAGCTGTTCGCCGACCTGAAGGATATCGTCAAAATTACGACTTCCACCAAGACGCCGGATGAGAGCCAATTGAAGCGGATAAATGAAGTGACGAAGCGGCTTATGGATGAGCATGGTTACTGCAAAGTATGCTCGAATGAACTGCTGCGTTATGTAGGAAGTCTGCTGAACCGTTAATTTGTCTGCATGGACAGGAGAAAAGCTGATAGACAAATGTCTATCGGCTTTTCTTACTGCTCCGGGGTTTAAAAAGATTTTGTATGTCAATACTGTTTCATGTATGTTTTCCGATATAATAGGTGATAGTTGTCTACTATACACTGAAGGAGTCGGACTATTTGATTAAAGTATCAGCAGAACGCAAGAGACAGCTTGAATACACGGGCATCACAGAGCAGAGCCTATTTTTCAGCGGATTGTCGGTGAAGTGGTAGACAGATTTTATGACAGTGTCGGCCAGCAGCCGGAATTAGTTGCGATTATTTCGAATGTAAGCACCATTGAACGGCTGAAGGAAACACAGCGCTGGTACTACATGTCGCTTACCGAAGGGGTAATCGATCAAGCTTATATTGAGAATCGTATAAAGATAGGCGCCGTCCATTCACGAATCGGATTAACGACCGATTGGTATTTGGGTACATATATGACATATCTGGACATTTCGACGAATGTGCTTCAGAGAGTTCTTCCTGACGGGTGGCAGGAAGTGGTACATGCTTTGACGAAATTGTTTAATCTGGATTCGCAATTCGTGCTTGAAGCCTACAACCGGCATGAGCAGCAGAAAATTCAGGATCTTGCGGACAACCGTCGGGCGATGCTGGCAACTGTTACGAGCGCGGTGCAGGAGCTGGCTTCACTTATGTTCGAATTGGACGAGGGTGCTCAATCTATTGCGGCTACCGCGATTTCAACCTCGCAATCCCAGGATAAGACGCATACACTATTAGGAGAGCTTCGTGAGGAGCTTGACGGTATTAATGACATGGGCACATTAATTCGCGGATTGTCGGATCAGACGCATCTGCTTGGGCTTAATGCCGCGATCGAAGCGGCTAGAGCTGGAGAAAATGGGCGGGGCTTCGAGGTTGTTGCGAATGAAGTGCGCAAGCTTGCCGCCTCCTCGCGAAATGCGCTTGAAGGGATACAGTCGAAGCTTGATGAGATTGACAAGAAGCTGTCCGCCGTACGTCATGAATCAGAGCAAACATCGGTCGAAGCGCGAAACCAGGCTGCCCGCTCGCAGGAGCTTGCATCGTTCGTTCAAATGGTCGATAAGGTTACGAAGGATTTACAGCAATTAAATCAATCCTAGAATAAAACGCAGCTTAGAAAAAGCAGGAATTCTCTCAGGTGAGGGTTCCTGCTTTCATGTTATATAAGTTGACACAATATTCAGATTTTAGTATGATATTCCTAACATTAAGATGCATTCCAGTTATAATTGTTAAGTTTTTTGACATGAATATAACATAAATGATCAAATGTTTAACCAACTTGTACTAAATTGGTGCAGCGCCCATCATGGAGGAGGCGGTTGTCATGTCGACGGCCAAACAGTCACAAACGCAATATTACGATTCACAAACATTTTACGATGAAATGTTCGACAAGGACTTGTCTGTTCGCGCTCACTATGACACTGTTCATCGTGTATTCGGAAGAATGAAACCGGCAGAGCTTGCAATCCGTCAAAATGCCATTAACCAAAGAATGATGGAGGAGGGTATTACGTTCACGCTGTACAGCGGAGCTCAAAATGAACCCCTCGAGCGAACGATTCCGTTCGATTTTATTCCCCGCGTTATTCCGAGGCATGAATGGGAGGGGGTAGATCGGGGCGTGCGACAGCGGATTCGTGCTTTGAACGCTTTCGTCCATGACGTTTATCACGGACAGCGAATTGTGGCTGACGGCATCATTCCCCGGAAGATGATCGTTTCAAATACTTATTTCCGTCCGGAAATGGCGGGTCTACATGTTCCTGGCGGTGTATATATTACAGCATCAGGCATTGATTTGATTCGTGACGAGAAAGGCCGTTATTATGTGCTGGAGGATAATTTGCGGTCTCCATCAGGCTTTTCTTACCTCTTTAAGGGTAGAACGTTAATGAATGAGTTGTTCCACGATTTATATTTATCGAGTTCAGTACAGAGTATTGACCGCAGCTTAAATTGTTTTTTAAGCTCGCTCCGCGCCCTCTCTCCTAACGGGAAACGTGATCCGCTTATCGTTCTGCTTACGCCAGGTGCTTATAATTCCGCGTATTACGAGCATACCTTTTTAGCGCAGCAAATGGGCATCCACCTCGTTGAAGGCAGAGATCTCGTGTACAAAGACCATAAGATCTATTTGCGCGATTTGCGCGGACTTCGTCAGGTCGACGTCATTTACCGCCGCATCGATGATGATTTTCTGGATCCTCTTGCCTTTCAGCCGGATTCCGTTCTGGGCGTACCGGGTTTAATGAATGCTTATCGCGCCGGAAACGTAGCCATTGCGAATGCGCCGGGTACAGGAGTAGCGGATGACAAGGCAGTATATGCGTATGTTCCGGATATGATCCGTTACTATTTGGGAGAAGAGCCCATTTTGCACAACGTTCCTACGTACATTTTGTCGCGTAAGGAAGAGCGTGATTACGTGCTGGATCATTTGGATCAGCTCGTTGTGAAGGAAACTTCGCTGTCTGGCGGTTACGGCATGCTGATAGGACCTAGCGCTACCTCTAAAGAGATTCAAGCATTTGCTGAAGCTATAAAGCGTGAACCGGGGCGTTATATCGCACAGACGACGATGAAGCTGTCACGCGCTCCGGTTATGGTTGATGGAGCCATGACGCCTCGTCATATTGATTTACGCGCTTTTGCATTAATGGGAGAGGAGACGCATGTCATTCCGGGAGGCTTAACGCGTGTTGCGATGAAAGAGGGTTCGCTTGTCGTCAACTCTTCACAGGGCGGCGGAGTTAAGGATACGTGGGTGCTTAATCGATAATTATAAGGAGGGAATGCTATGCTGAACCGGAATGCAGAGGCATTATTTTGGATTGGACGTTATATGGAACGTGCTGAAAATCATGCTAGGCTAATTGATGTTCATTATCATCTTCAGGTTGAAGATACAGCAATGAACATGGAAGGAAAGCCGGAGGGCGATGTGACCGAGTCCAGCTCAAAATGGGCGAGAATCGTCGATGCCTTAGGCAGCCGGGAAGCCTATGAACAGCAGTACGGCAGCTATAATGAACGGGATGTGCTCTTTTATACGACGCTGGATCGTGATAATTCGAATTCGCTGGTTTCATGCGTCAGCCATGCTCGCGGCAACCTGCGAACGCTGCGCGAGAAGGTGCCGAGCGAAATGTGGGATGCGACGAATGCGTTCTATTTGTGGCTGCGCGAGAAGCAGCCGGATGATCTGCTGCGTGAGTCTCCGCATTTGTTCTTCGGAAGGATTAAGGAATGGACGGCATTGTTTCAAGGCGTCAGCCAATCCGTAATGCCGAGAGAGAACGAATGGCATTTCATCGAATGCGGCCGATATTTGGAGCGCTCGGAGAATACGCTGCGCATCATTAAAGCGGTAGGCAATGCGGCAAGCGGCGAGGGCTGGAACAGCGCGAACGCTTATCCGTATTTACAGGCTGTATTGCGTTCCGTGAGCGGCTATCAGGCGTTCCGCAGATATTATGCGGACGGCATTTCCGTCGAATCAATCGTTGAATTTGTCGTGCTCAATGGCGCCTTTCCCCGTTCCCTTCATTTTGCTCTCCATACGCTTGATGATCATATGCGGAATATCGAGCTGCAGGATAAGCAGCTGCGGACGGCGCATGAACGTGTAATTCGCCAAGTCAGCAAGGTAAAGGCGGATTTAGCGTGCTTGGAGCGGGAGGATATGGTTATCGACCGGGGCGGAACGATCGTTGCGCATTTGCTTGACGCATGCCAGCAGCTTGGGCTCGCATTCGCTAAAACCTTTTTTCGCATGGGGGAGGCAAGCGCATGAAGTTGAGTATTTCACATGTGACGCAATACGAGTACGCGGATACGGTTACGGACAGTGTCAATGAAATTAGGCTGACTCCGAGCACGAATGAAAGACAGTCCTGCTATCAGCAAGCGATCGCTATTGAGCCGAATGCCTCTTTATTCACCTATGAGGATTATTTCGGCAACCGGGTGCATGCCTTCTCGGTGAACGGACCGCATAAGCGGCTCACGATACGCACATCTATGATTGTTGTAACGAAGCAGGCTCCTTCGCCCGAGGAGCGCGCGCAATATTTAAGCAAGCGAACGCCGGAGCAGGCGTGGAAATGGCTGGGGACGGAGGATGCGGCCAACCGTTTTACAGAATTTTTGCTGACGACGGAATATACGGCCGTAACGACTGAAGTGGAGCTATTTGCCCGTGAAATTTCTGAGTTTGATGAAAGTGGCCAAGCCAGCGTGTTGGACTGGCTGAGCGCTTTATCAACGAAAATTCGCACCGAATTTATTTATGACCCGGAAGCGACTGATGTTAAAACCAAAACATCAGACATGTTCTTGAGCAAGCGCGGCGTGTGCCAGGACTTTGCGCATTTGATGATCGCAAGCTGCAGGGCGACCGGTATTCCAGCCAGATATGTGAGCGGGTATCACTTTGTCGGTGATTTGCAGGGCGGAAGCGCGGACTTTGAGCAGGCGTCGCATGCTTGGGTTGAAGCTTTCGTGCCGGGGCTTGGCTGGTGCAGCTTTGATCCGACGAATGTCGACCCTGTCGGCGAGCGGTATGTGAAGCTGGGACATGGACGCGATTATAAGGATATCGTACCCGTAAAGGGAGTTTATAGAGGTACAGGCGAGCAAGTGCTGCATGTAACTGTCGATGTAAGAAATATTGAGGACTAATAGATGAATAGGCAAAAATAAAAAGAACAGTAATCCGCAATTTCAGTTTGCGGGCAACTGTTCTTTTCATTTTGTCAAAGCAATTTGGGGGTATTTAGCTGCTTTTGCCACGTATGATTACTTGCGTTTAGTTAATCTTATAATCATTAAACAGGAGGTGTTAAGTGTGCATAAACAGATCAAGCCCGTCGTTGTTTCGTTAATGGTTGTTGCCTTAGGTCTTTCAATGTCAGCATGCGGACAAGGCTATACGGCGAAAGAAAATGCGGTCCGTGTAAAAAACCGCATCGAATCGAAGTCAATGCCATACCGGGACAACATTACGGACAATCGGGTGAATAAGTTCGATAACCGAATGGATACGCTGGATTACAGAGGAAACCTGGCGAATCCTTCGAGAAGCGCAAAGCAGCTAGCGAATCGCGCTGATAAAGTACCGGGAGTAAGCAAGGCTACTGTCGTTATTCATAAAAATGATGCGATAGTCGGTCTTGATGTGGATAATACGGGTAAAAAAGCAATCATTGAAAAGCAGGTTTACGCTGCCTTAAAAGGCCAATATCCGGAGTATAACATTCATGTAACTTCTGAAGGACGTATCCATCAAAAAATAAAGTCACTTAACGTCAGTATGACAAATGGGCATCCCCTTAAAACATTAGCTAATGACGTAGCTATTATTATCCGGAATATCGGCGAAACGGTAACCGCTCCGCTGCGGTAACGATTGATAGAACGGCAGTTTGTACGGGGCTTCCGGATCCTGATTGAGCTTGAATACGAATGGGATATTATCGTTTGATTAAAGGAATGGCAGACTGGCGTCTCAATTTTGACGCTGGCCTGCCATTCCTGTTTTTCTATGCGCCTATTTTTCCGGTTGACAATCGTAAATACGGGCTATAAAATAATAAAAAGTGATGTGTAACCGATTACACATCTGATATGAAAATATAATGCGAACAAAGAGGTGCAGCAAATGAACAAGCCGAAAATTACGGTTATAGGAAGCATGAATATAGATATGGTTACAGAAACGGATATTATGCCAAATCAAGGCGAGACGATATTTGGCAGCGTTTTCTCCAGCTTTACTGGCGGGAAAGGGGCTAATCAGGCAGTTGCATGCGCACGTCTCGGCGCACATGTGACGATGGTCGGATGCGTTGGCGGGGATTCTTTCGGCAAGCAGCTTTTGGAAGCTTTGGAGAAGGAAAGCGTTGATACGAAGAATGTGAAAACGGTTCCTCATATTACTACAGGCGTAGCTGCGATTACCGTATGCGACAACGATAACCGAATTATTGTTGTGCCCGGCGCAAACCACTGTCTGCTGCCAGACGATGTTTTGTCCTTGAAGGAAATCATTGCGGGCTCGGATATGGTGCTGCTGCAGCAGGAAATTCCATTCGTTACAGTCGAGGCATCTATTAAGCTGGCTAGTCAGCTGGGCGTTCCGGTTATTTTAAATCCTGCTCCCGCCGTCAAGCTGCCTAAGGAGCTGCTGGAGATGATTCATATTATTACGCCGAACGAATACGAACTTGCGATACTGCTGGGCTTGGACGACAAGCAGGAACGTACGTATGAGCAGCTGATTGAGCTGTATCCGCATCGTATTGTCATGACCGGCGGCAGCAAGGGCGCATTTTACAAAACAAATGACGGTCAGATCAAGCAGCAGCCGGGGAGAAAGGTAGAAGCAGTCGATACGACCGGAGCAGGGGATACCTTTAACGGCGCATTAGCCGTTAGGCTGAGCGAAGGTTTGGCGTTGGAGGAGGCGGTGAGGTTTGCAGTCGCTGCCAGTGCATTGTCGGTAACCAAGCTTGGCGCTCAAAGCGGAATGCCGCTGCGGGCTGAAGTAGAGCGTTTTATGGAAATGGAGCCCTAATCGGGCAGGCTGAAAGGATTTTGTTATTTATGACTACAATTAAAGATGTCAGCAAGCTGGCCGGCGTGTCCGTCGCCACTGTATCCCGCCTGCTTAATCAAAGCGGCTATGTCAGCAAGGAAGCGGAGACAGCCGTCATGTCTGCGATCCAAAAGCTGAATTATAAGCCTAATAATATTGCAAGAAGCTTAGCAGGCAAAAAAACCGGAGCTGTCGCGTTAATGGTGCCAGACATTTTAAACCCGTTTTTCCCCGAAATAGCCCGAGCAGCCGAGGATGCCGCAGCGGCTCACGGTTATACGCTCGTGCTGTGCAATACGGACAATAATCCGGACAAAGAGAAGAAGTATATGGAAACGCTTATTAACAAACAAATCGACGGCATTATTATTTCGTCCTATACGGTTCTTCCCGAGCAGATCATTGCCTTGCAGGACCGTTCCATTCCGATTGTAGCCATCGATAAATCCTTTTCTGGTTATCCGATCCTTTCGGTTACGGCCGCTAACCGTCATGGCGGCGAGATGGCGGTACAGCATCTTCTATCTGGCGGCTGCCGCAAGATTGCTCATATTTCCGGTCCCGCGCATGTGCATTCCTCCAGGGAAAGGACGCTTGCTTATGAGAATTCGTGCAGAGATTTACCGTGGTTTGTGCCAAGTCTGATTGGTTACGGCAACTTCAATGTTGCAGGCGGTTATGAGGCGATGAAGGAAATTTATAAACAGCATCCTGATTTGGACGGCGTGTTTGCAGGCAATGATCTGATGGCCGCCGGAGCCTTGAAGGCGTTAATGGAGCTGGGAGCTGCTGTGCCGGAGCAAGTGAAGCTAATCGGCTTCGACGGGATTCGAATGGATATGGTTTATCCTGAAATTACGACGATATCTCAACAAATCTACTCAATGGGCAAAACTGCGGCGGACTATTTGATCCGCTTAATCAACAATGAGCCTATCGAGCGGAAAAATTACGAACTTGATGTGGAGCTTTTGCAAAAGGCAACGACCTGACACCCCGGGCGGTATCCATGAAATTCTGCTTGGCCTGTGTATCTGCAGTTTCCGTTTCGGGACTTCAGGTTACGGGCTTTTCTTCGTATGTTCTCCTGCAATTTATCGCATTCCACTCGGAAGTATTCTTCTCTATATCGCTATCTTGCTCTTATATTCGATTATCCGTACAAATGTATGACGGTGAGGTATATTACTTACTATGTGATTAACTTCATGGCAGGGTGGGGGAGTGGAATGCAAACAGTGAAAACAAAGTATTTTGACTATGGGCAGGAAGAAATAAATTATTTAAAAAGCGTAGATGAAACGCTTGGAGCCTCTATGATGCGAATGGGGAAGGTAGAGCGTGTCGTGATTCCTGATTTGTTCACCGCGCTCGTCTATGCTATTGTAGGCCAACTCATTTCCGTGAAGGCCGTCCACACGATTTGGGCAAGGATGCAGGAGCGATTAGGTGAAATATCTCCGCATAATATGGCCATGCAGACTGCTGAGCATATTCAAAAATGTGGTATGACGATGAAAAAAGCAGCTTGCATTAAAAAAATTGCCGATACGATTAAACAAGGTGAATTTAATTTGGATGATCTGCATGACTTAACCGATGCAGAGGTAATTAAAAAGCTGATGACTTTAAACGGAGTGGGCAGATGGACAGCGGAAATGCTGCTAATCAATGCAATGGAGCGCCGTGACGTCGTCAGCTGGGGAGATATTGCCATTCGCCGGGGCATGATGAAATTGTATAATCTTCGTTCTATTACAAAAGAGCAGTTTGAGCAATACCGGCTCCGATATTCGCCATACGGTTCAATTGCATCCATCTACTTGTGGGAAATTTCAATTGAATAAGGGAGTTAAGGTGAAAATGCGGGAAAAGACGATAAGGGAACAGATAATAGCGTTGGTTGATGAGGATTATCAAAAATTTGCTGCGGCACTTATTCCAAATATTAATAATGTACTGGGCGTTCGGCTGCCCGAGCTGCGTAAGCTGGCCAAAAAATTGGCAAGGGGTGATTGGCGCAGCTACCTGCAGGAGGCGGAAAGTGAATACTTCGAGGAGATTATGCTGCAGGGGATGGTTATCGGTTATGCGAAAACGGATGTTGAGGAAATTTTGCGCTATGCAGCTGATTTTGTTCCCAAAATAGATAATTGGTCTGTATGCGACAGTTTTTGTACGGGATTAAAATTCACTAAAACGAACAGGGAGCAAGTGTGGGATTTTTTGCAGCCTTATTTATCGTCTTATAAAGAATATGAGATCCGTTTCGGAGTAGTGATGCTGATTGATTTTTATATTGATGATGAATATATTGGCAGAGTTTTACCGTTGCTCGATAACGTTGAGCGCGAAGGCTACTATGTCAAGATGGCGGTTGCATGGGCCATATCGATCTGCTATGTAAAGCTTCCTGGGCCTACGATGCATTATTTGAAGAACAATTCATTGGATGATTTCACATACAACAAAGCTTTGCAAAAAATTACAGAGTCTTACCGTGTGGATCATGCTGCTAAAAAAATGATTCGCAGCATGAAGCGATAATAAAAAGAAGAACAAGCAGCCTATACATTTGTTTTTTACAAATGATAGGCTGTTTCGCTGCCAATCCAGATTCGCAATACGTTCTGCGAGACGATCAGGCATGCTGTAATCCGCTATCAGAAAGTACAGCGCTCCGCTCCAATTGCAACAGCTTCGTTTTCATGTCCATGCCGCCGCGATAGCCGGTTAAAGTGCCGTTTTTCCCGATCACGCGATGACAAGGAACGGTAATCAACATGGGATTTGCGCCAATAGCGGCGCCGACTGCGCGAACCGCGGCCGGTTTTTGAATCTGCTCGGCAATATCCGAGTAAGATTTGGTTTGCCCATATGGAATGGTGCAAAGCGCGTTCCACACGGCCAATTGAAAAGGCGTTCCGTAAAAATCGAAGGGCATAGTAAAGCTTTTGCGCGAACCCTGCAAATATTCGATAAGCTCGTCAGCATAGGGCTGGAGCTGCGCATCATCCCGAATCAGCATGCTGCCCGGAAACCGGGCGGCAGACCAGTCTGCCAATTCATCCAATAAGCGATTCTGAGAGCCGACATAGCAAAGTCCTTCCGTAGCAGCCGCGATGTGCATATTCCAATTCTCATACGTTAAAATTGTCCAATAGATCGGCGAATTCAATTTGTTTCCCACTTTCGCTCACCCCCACGAACAGTATAACCCCAAACATAGACGATTGTACGGCTTCAGGAATGTAACAGCAAGATAATGAAATGACAGGCTGTCATAGGATCGCCGCCTCTGCGGCAGGTCCTTGTGACCTGAAGTTCCAATCCCGGTTGGAAAATACGGAGTTGTGACGAGATGTATGGCGTCCAAACCGGCTGAAAGACATCGGAATACGCTCGGGAAGTTTACTTGATTCATGAATAATGTTTACTAAACATTATTCATAAAAACAACTACTTGAACCTGATAAAAGTTGGTATTATGCAAAAATCGAATTTCCTAGATTAATTTTCTGTTTAATCAAGAATGATATTGACATTGAAAGCGTTTTATTGATAAAATTAATTTGTAGACATTAGTAAACATTAGTAAACAAAAAAGTCATTACAAGTTAGTGGGGATATAGATCATGTCAACGATAAGAGATATTGCTCTCGAAGCCAAAGTGTCCGCGGCTACCGTGTCCAGAGTGCTTAACGAAGACCATACCCTTTCGGTATCCGACGAAACGAGAACTAGAGTATTCTCGGTTGCGCAAAAGTTACATTATGATCTCTCAAGAAGGAAGAAAAAGAACTTGCCGGAGAAGCAGAGGACGGAGAAAGCCGGGATCGGTCTTCTGGTATGGTGTCCACCCGAAATCGAGTTCGAGGATTCCTATTTCCATTCGATCCGTCAAGGAATTGAAAAGCAGCTGCTCGAACTGGGCATAGAAGTCTTTAAGGTTTATCGACTGAACGGACAGCTGCCGGAAAACGATTTAAACGAACTCGACGGTTTGATTGTTATCGGAGTGGCTTCCGACTTAATAGGCCGAATATTCACCCGGGATGATAGGGTCGTCTTCGTCAACCACTCGCCGGATGAAGAGCGTTATGATGCTGTCGTTTCCGATTTCAGGCAGGCCACTGAAAAGGTGCTTGATCATCTATTTCAGAAGGGGTACGAGAGAATTGGATTTATAGGAGGCAGGGAGCATGTCCATCGGCTGAATGGGGATAAGACGGATATCGTGGAACAACGCCGGCTGAACTACGAAAGGATATTGGAGGAGAAAGGATTATTCCGCTCTGAAGATGTTCATTTGGGAGAATTTTCCATTCCGGAAGGATATCGCCTAATGAAAGCGGCGATTAAGCAGGGGAACCTTCCGCAAGCGTTTTTCATAGCAAGTGACCCGCTTGCCATTGGCGCACTGAAAGCACTCCAGGAGGAGGATATCCCGGTTCCTCAGCAGGTGGCGCTCATCGGCTTCAATGACATTGAAATGGCATCCTTCGTAAGCGTGCCGTTAACAACGGTCAAAATATTCACGGAACAAATGGGCAGGACGGCGGTTAATCTGCTGATGGAGCGCATTAACGGCAGATCTATTCCAATCAAGGCCGTGATCCCGACTAAGCTTATCGTTCGCGAGAGCTGCGGCGCTTAATTTGTATCGAGATGAGAGGAGGTGCTGCCTGGCGTGATGAGGGGATTCGTGCACAAATCGGCGGGGGGATGGAATGCCGCCAAGTCAAGAAAAAAAATAAAAAAAGAGACTCCCACGAAGGAGTCCAAAAAAGGAAAATTTGTTTCAAGATCAAGTATAGGCGATGGGTAATGTACCGTCAAATCCTTATTCTAAGTGTAAAGGAATTTACTAATTAGGAGGCATTTCTATTTATGAAAAATATGAAAACGCTATCGTTGTTATGTATCCTTATTCTTACTTTGATTGTTTCGGGCTGTTCGTCGAATAAAGGCGGCAACGAGACTGAACCGGCTGTCAATGGCGGGGAAAATACCGATGCAAATAAAAACGGGGAAAAAATAACGCTGACGGTTTACAGTACGACGAATGACCAAGGCACGCAGAGTGTAATGAAAGAAATCGGAGACGCCTACTCTAAAGAAAATCCGAACGTTAAGTTCGAATGGCAATTTCCTGGGAACGACTACGAGAACGTCCTGAAAATGAAAATGGCTGCGAAGGATATGCCGGATCTTTTCGATACGCATGGCTGGTCCCAAGTCCGTTACGGCAATTTCGTTGCGGATCTGTCAGATCAGGAATGGGTTGGAAATCTATCCGATGCGATGAAACCAATTGTAACGGACGATAAAGGCATGGTTTACACTCTTCCGCTGAATGCAGCGAAGGATGGTCTTACTTATAATAAGGATGTACTAGAAAAATACGGCATTGAAGTGCCTAAGACGATGGATGAATTGATTGCTGCCGGCGAGAAAATCAAGACAGAAAGCAAGGGAGAAGTCATTCCGTTCTTCTTCTCCGCGACCGACGCGGGTTCGCTAGCTCAATTCTTTGATTATTTCGCGACTCCTTTGTTGATTAGCGCGCAGGAGAACCATGCTAAAGCCTTACTAGATGGAAGTTTTGATTGGAACAATTGGACGCCGCTAGCGGCGAAATTCAAAGAAATGTACGATAAAGGTTTGATGAGTGAAGATGTATTAACAATACGTGAGACAGACCGTCCGCAGCTGTTCGCTGAAGGCAAAATTGCATTCTCCTTTACTGCGCCAGGCTTTGTACCGGATGCATTGAAAATCAATCCTGAAGTGAAAGTAGGCATCATGCCGGTTCCGGCCATTGTGCCTGGCGATACACCTACGTTCTCCGGAGGCGAGCGTTTCACGATGTCTGCCTGGAAAGATGGGAAGAATCTGGAAGCATCCAAAGACGTCATTAATTTCTTTGCAAAACCGGAAAACCTGAAGCGGATCTCGGAAGCATCGGGAACGCCGACGGCTATGAATGGAATCACGCCGGATCTCGGCATATACACCGAATATTATGACATGTACAAAGACATTCGCGTCTTCCCTTATTTCGACCGTGTCTATCTGCCAAGCGGGATGTGGGATGTTATGCAAACGACGTCTTCCCAAATTCTTGGCGGTGAGTTGACGCCGGAAGATTCTTCTCAAGTCTACAAACAAGAAGTTGAACGCTTGAAGGCTCAACAGAAATAAATGAACGTTGGATTGGCAGAAGGGGCTCCCAAAGCCCCTTCTATCACCTCTATAAGAAAGGAATCAAATTATGCGCCCGATACGTAATTCGACTTTTTCGCTAAACCTTATGTATGTCCCGGCGTTGCTTTTATTTGCATTGTTTATTTATTACCCGTTCTTCGAGGGGATTAAGGTTTCCTTTACGAACTGGGATGGATTTAATCCAACGTACAGCTGGGTCGGATTTGATAATTACGCCCGGATGCTGGAGGATAAAAATATTGGTACCGTTATACGCAACACGCTCATCTATGGGGTGGGAAGCACATTTTTTCAAAATTTGATCGGACTGTTGTACGCTTTGCTGCTCAACCAAAGCATCCGGACCCGCGGTTTGACCCGCACAATCGTTTATTTACCGGTAATCGTGAGTCCGCTCATCATGGGTTACATCTGGTACTTCTTTTTTCAATACCGGGGTGGGGCCCTTAATGATATCATCCTTTTATTCGCAGATAAGCCGGTAAATTTACTGGCCGATCCTCAAATCAACATCTTTATTATCACCTTCGTGAACACATTCCAGTATCTCGGCATTGCAATGGTGATCTATTTAGCCGGTTTGCAATCGATTTCGAAGGATTATTACGAAGCGGCCTCCATCGATGGAGCGAGCTCGCTCACAAAGTTTTTTAATGTTACGCTTCCGCTGCTTGCACCTTCCATTACGATTAACATCGTTCTCAATTTGATCGGAGGGCTTAAGCTATTCGATGTCATAATCGCGCTTACGAAAGGCGGTCCGGGCTTCGCGTCGCAGTCGCTGTCCACGATGATGTATAAAACCTACTTCGGTGCTCAGGATGCAGGTTATGCGGCCGCGATCGGCAATCTGATGTTTTTCATGATTGCTATCATTAGTATCGCTGCTTTGATTTATTTCCGCAGGAAGGAGATCCAAGCATGAAAACAAATCATAAGCTTTCGATCGTACTGTCCGTCCTCATCGGACTCATTCATATTCTTCCGTTCTATCTGCTGATCACGACCTCGTTCAAGCCTATGAGCGACCTTAGCTCCAAATGGAGTTTTCCTAAATCGTTGGATTGGAGCAATTTCACCAGCGCATGGGAAGGTGCTGATCTCGGGCGGGCCTTTATGAATAACGCCGTCATTACGTTCTTATCTCTAATGGGGATTATTCTAATCGGAGCGTGTGCAGCTTATCCGCTCTCGCGTTTTCAGACGAAGCTGAACAAATTTGTCTACCTGCTGTTTATTTCAACACTCATTGTACCGCCGCTGACGATCCTTGTTCCGTTATATCAATTTTTTATCGACATCCACGGGATGAACACGTATTGGGGAATCGTACTGCTGCATGTGACGTTCAGTTTGCCGATGACCATTTTCCTGTATACCGGGTTTATCAGTTCGATACCGAGGGAGTTGGATGAAGCGGCGATGATGGACGGCATGAGCCGGTTTATGCTGTTTTTCAAAATGATTTTGCCCCTGCTCAAGCCGGTGACGGCGACGGTTCTCATTATGACGGGGGTCGGTATTTGGAACGACTATCAGTTCTCGGTATTTTTCCTGCAAAAAGTTGAAATGCGTACGGTGACAGTAGCGCTTGCGTCCTTCTTCGGACCGAATGCCAATCGGATCGGCTGGGTAGCAGCGGGCTCTCTTCTTGCCGCGTTGCCTGCCACGATGATGTATTTGTTTATGCAGCGCTGGTTCATCTCCGGTCTCGCTTCGGGAGCGGTTAAAGGATAGTCTGATCGTAATGAAATAAGGGAGGATTTTTGCGTGTCCATACTTTACGACGAAGAGCGGAAAATATTTCATCTGGCAACTAACAAAACAAGCTATGTTTTAGAAGTCGTAAGGGACGGCTATTTAGCACACCGGTATTGGGGAAAGAAAATCAGCCGGTTCCGGGATTCGAATCCTTTGGTTTCCATTGACCGTCCGTTATCTCCAAACCCGTATCCGCATCGGAAAGAGAGTACATTCTCACTCGATACGCTGACTCAGGAGTATCCAGGCTACGGCACGAGCGACTTCCGAACGCCAGCGTATCAAATTCAACAGGCGTCCGGGTCGACGACTACCGATTTGCGTGTGCATTCCCATCGGATTATGAAGGGAAAACCCGGATTGGAAGGCTTGCCGGCAACGTATGTGGAGAATGAAAACGAAGCCGATACGCTTGAGATCGAGCTTAGAGATAACGTTCTAGATTTGGTCGTCGTCCTCTCTTACTCCGTGTTTGAACAAGGGGACGCGATTACGCGCTCGGTCCGGTTCATTAATGAAGGCGCAGAAAAGCTGAGCTTGCTTCGGGCTTCCAGCATGAACGTCGATTTTGGCGATGCGGAGTATGAAATGCTCCATCTGTCCGGAGGATGGTCGAATGAACGCAATGTGATCAAAAGGCCGCTCCAAAAAGGAATGCAATCAGTCGATAGCAAGCGGGGGGCAAGCAGTCCCCAGCATAATCCGTTTTTGGCGCTTCTCCGCCGCGATGCCGGCGAAGACTCCGGCGAAGTCTACGGCTTCAACCTTGTATACAGCGGGAATTTTCTTGCCAATGTAGAAGTTGATCAATACGATACGACCCGTGTCTCCATCGGAATCAATCCGTTTGACTTTGCTTGGCTCCTGGAGCAAGGCGAAAGCTTCCAAACGCCTGAAGCCGTGATGGTGTATTCAGACGAAGGCTTGGGCGGGATGTCCAGAACTTATCACAGACTCTACCGTGCCAGACTGTGCAGAGGGGAATTCCGTGACAAAGAAAGGCCTGTTCTCATCAATAACTGGGAAGCGACCTATTTTGATTTCAATGCGGATAAAATCGAACAAATCGCAGCCAAAGGTAAAGACCTCGGTATTGAATTGTTCGTCTTGGACGACGGATGGTTCGGTAAGCGCGATGATGACACCAGCTCGCTTGGCGATTGGTTTGTTAATCAGAATAAACTTCCGGGCGGCCTGGATGACTTGGGTAAACGGATTAATAAGCTAGGCTTACAATTCGGTCTGTGGTTCGAGCCTGAAATGGTGAACGAGGACAGCGACCTCTACCGGAATCATCCGGATTGGGTCATCCATGCTGCTGAGCGTCCACGTTCGACGGGACGTTATCAGCTCGTGCTTGATTTTTCCCGCCGCGATGTCTGTGATGCCATTATCGGAATGTTATCGGATGTGCTTAACAGTGCCCCGATTACGTATGTGAAATGGGATATGAACCGCCATATGACCGAAATCGGCTCCGCATTGCTTCCTCCGGAACGTCAGAGGGAAACCGCGCACCGCTATATGTTAGGGCTGTACCGGGTGATGGAAGAACTTACGACGGCTTTCCCGCATGTGCTCTTTGAAAGCTGCTCCAGCGGCGGCGGACGCTTCGACCCCGGGATGCTTTACTACATGCCGCAAACCTGGACCAGCGACAACTCCGATGCCATCAGCAGACTGAAAATCCAGTACGGCACAAGCCTTGTTTATCCAGTGAGCTCAATGGGAGCGCATGTTTCGGATGTCCCGAATCATCAAGTTGGCCGAGTGACGCCGCTCGAAACAAGGGGGAATGTGGCATTATCCGGCGTTTTCGGGTATGAGCTGGATTTGACAACCTTTTCGGAGCAGGAAGAACAAATGGTTAAAGATCAAGTCGCTTTCTATAAAGAGGTCCGAAGAATGGTACAGTTCGGTGATTTTTACCGGCTGCTCAATCCGTTCGAGGGCAATGAAGCGGCCTGGATGTTCATTTCCGAAGACGGTTCAGAAGCTTTGGCCTTTTATTACAAGGTGCTGGCTCAGCCGAACCCGGGGTTCCGTACTTTACGGCTGAAGGGATTGAATCCGGATGCCCTGTACCGGTTGGACGACGGCGATGTGTTCGGCGGTGATGAACTCATGCATGCCGGACTCCGCGTACCGGCCGATCTTCTCATGGGGGATTTTCGAAGCAAGGCATGGAGGCTTCGCAGAGCGGATTGACGGCTGAGAGGAGACTGTCCTATTGCGGATACAATCCGCTGCGGGGATAGGCATAGGTGAAAAATGTAACGGTCTTTAAACTCCCGCGCGTCAGGGGCCACATGTGAGTTGTATACTCCATGTGGTCTCTTTTTGTGTCCGCCGTTTCTTGTTCGCGGCATTCGGCTTAAAATGGAGGGCCGTAATTTCTGCCGGTTTGGATGGGTTGTATTTATACCATTTCTTTTATGATAGACATTAAGCAGTCATTCAATAAGCAGCTGCGCGGCTGGCAGTGTGCGGGCACAGAGTGGAAGGAGTTAGTCGATATGGCGAAGGATCAAATAAGTGTCATACAAGATACGGTATCCGAGGGGGTTCTAGAGACCGTTCCGGTAACACCGCCTAAGGTGGCTCCTCCGGGAGGACCTCCAAGCGAGGTTGAGCACATTAAACGCGGAAGTGAGTATTTGCGTGGCACGATTTACGACTCTTTGCGTGACCCGATTACGGGCTCAATACCGGAGGACGATAACCGGCTGCTTAAATTTCACGGCAGCTATATGCAGGATGACCGGGATCAACGCAATGAGCGCGAGAAAAAGAAGCTGGAACCGGCTTACCAGTTCATGCTGCGTGTCCTGGCTCCCGGCGGCGTTGCTTCGCCGGAGCAGTATTTGGTTTTGGATCAATTGGCATGCCGGCATGGGAACGGTACGTTAAGGCTGACGACGCGGCAATCGTTTCAGCTTCATGGTATTTTAAAATGGAACCTGAGGAAGACGATACGGGAGGTCAACGACACGTTGATGACGACCAGGGCTGCTTGCGGGGATGTTAATCGCAATGTCATGTGCAATCCGAACCCCTATCAGTCTGATATTCATATGGAGGTTTACGGGTGGGCGTGGGCACTCAGCAACCATTTATCGCCGCGAACACCTGCGTATCACGAGATTTGGATTGATGATAAGAAAGTGGTCGACAGCATGCAGGGGAGTTTGGTAGAGCCGATTTACGGGCCTGCATACTTGCCCCGCAAGTTTAAGATCGGGATTGCCGTTCCGCCTTCTAACGATATCGATATTTTTTCTCAGGATCTTGGCTTTATTGCCATTGTAGAAAACGGGAAATTACAGGGCTTCAATGTGGCTGTCGGCGGAGGAATGGGCATGACGCATGGCGACAAGACAACCTATCCGCAGCTGTCACAGGTCATCGGTTTTTGCAGGCCCGAGCAGGTTATAGATGTGGCAGAGAAGACCGTCATGATTCAGCGGGACTATGGCAACCGTTCGATACGGAAAAATGCCAGGTTCAAATATACAATCGACCGGTTCGGATATGCCTGGTTTATCCAGATGCTGAATGACCGAATGGGGTGGGAACTGGAAAACGCTCGCCCCTATCAATTTGATCACCACGGTGACCGCTATGGCTGGGTAAAGGGAAGCGACGATCAATGGCATTTGACTCTCTTTATTATGAACGGACGAATTAAGGATCAGGAGGATTACCCGTTAATGACCGGATTGCGGGAAATCGCCAAAATTCATAAGGGCGACTTCCGGCTGACTGCGAACCAGAATCTCATTATTGCCAATGTATCCAGTAAAGATAAACCGAACGTGATGGAACTGGTGGAGAAGTACAGGTTGAGCGATGGCGTCCGTCACTCCGCGCTGCGGCGAAATGCGATGTCATGTGTGTCGCTGCCTACTTGCGGGCTGGCGATGGCTGAAGCTGAACGCTATTTGCCGGCATTGCTGGAAAAGATAGAGACGGTATTGGATGAGGCCGGCCTGCATGAGGAAGAGATCGTCATCCGCATGACCGGCTGCCCGAATGGATGCGCACGTCCCGTTCTGGGGGAAATTGCGCTGATCGGCAAATCCCCTGGCAGGTACAATCTTTATCTGGGGGCAGGCTTTGCAGGAGAGCGGATGAGCAAGCTCTATGAGGAAAATGTGAATGAGCAGAGGATAATGGAAATCCTTACTCCTATTGTCCATAGATATGCGAAAGAGCGAATGGCGGGCGAGCATTTTGGCGATTTTGTCATTCGGACCGGTTACGTTAAAGAGGTTCGTTCCGGACTGGATTTTCACGAGTAGATGATGATGGTCTTTAGAGAACGAATTGCTTTTACACCGATATGGGAGAATGACGGCTGGAAGGCTAATATTCAAGCGAATATTCATCATGTGGAAAATCGAGAGCAGACATACAGTCTTCGCTTCCGCAGCTGAACGGCAAAGATATCGTGTTCAGAGGCGTGAACCGCCAAATCCCCCCGTCCTGATCAGGGCGGGGGGATTTGGCGTCAATTCAATGATGTTTGCTTTTAGCAGCAGCGGCGGCACCGGTTTCTGTTGCACTTTCCAGCAGAGCAAGCCGTTCGATGGCAGCTGCTCCAATGGCGAAGCTTTTGGCCGGCATAACCTGTTCGTTGGCTGCGCTGATTCGCGACTGCACTACGTAAAGCCCTTCATCTGTGATCGTGTGAGAGACCGTATAAACGCCTGGAGACGTTTCGGTTGCTTTTACCGTTACGGAAGCGCCCTTCTTGCCCTCTGGCCAAATGATAAATTCGGCTTTATCGGCATTCTCCAGCGGCTTGCCGCCCTTCAAAACTTCTACGGAAAAAACGCTTTGGGCACCCGTCTCAAGCTTCGCGGGCAAATGCAGATTAACGGTTAGATGTGGCGGAAGCCCGCTCTCGTCAGTTGCAGCTGCCCTCGCGGTGCAGCCGCACAGCAAAGCGGCAAGAAGCAGCGGCCATGCCCATACTGCCAAGCGATGAATATTTATTTTCATAATTACATTCTCCTTAGCTTTATACCGAGAACCAGTGCCGAAGCGGCTTTATTCTGCGGAGGATGAATAGATCAAGCAAAAGTACGACAAGAATGGACAGACCGACTAGCGGCATGATTGCTCCGCATACAAGCATGATGAGAAGCACGCCAATCGTTATTTTATTACTCTTCGGTTTGGCTGGAGCGCCAAGCTTACCTTCAGGCTTGCGTTTGCGCCACATTACATAAGAGCTCAAAGCTACCAAGATCAACCCCAAGCATGCAACGAGTCCGAGCAATTGATTGGCAAGACCAAAGAGTCTTCCTTCATGGAAGGCTATGCCGTACGAAATAGTTTTGGCCATGATCCCGTAATCTGCAAAGCGGACATCCGTCAAAACTGCGCCGCTATATTGATCTAAGTGAAGTGTAGCGTTGTTACCGGGCTTCGTATGTGAGGTCGAGACGGTGAATACTCCAGTCTCACCTTTTGGCATTGTGATCGTGTATGGCTTTAGAACGTCCTTTTGATTAGCGATTGTTTCAATATCGTTGACGCTTAACCGTATATAGCCTCCGCTTGCGGAAGCTGGGACAGGAAGATTCTCAGCTGCCCATGGCAAATCCTCTGCAATATCCTTGGCGACGGTCACCGACTCTGGTTTTTCACCGAAGCTGTATGCGAAGGGAGGGGCGTTCGTATTCGTCGAATTTGCCAGCTTATCAATTTGCCCGCCCATAATGCCCGACCAAGGCAAACCGCTGGCTATGATCGCAAGCAGCACAAGGGAGAGCCAGAATGCGGGTACGGCATGCAGATCGCGCCAGAAGAGGCGGCTTCCCGGCTTGCTGAGCCTTGGGAGAATGGTTCCCCATATGGCTGATTTGTTTCGCGGCCACCACAAATATAAGCCTGTCAACAGCAGGATGATTGCCCAGCATGCAGCAAGCTCAACAAGCCGATTGGCAAACGTCCCGCCAACAACAAGCTCGCTATGCAGCTTTTTGAAAAACGCGGTGAATGTTTTGTCGCTGTTAATCATGCCCAGCACATTGCCTGTGTAAGGATCAACGTACATTGTAGTAGAGGTTTCATTGCGTTTGACTGACATTTTGTAACTGGAATCTGGCTTGTCGCTGAGCGTAATGGAGGAAATCGTGGTGCCCGGATAAGCTTTAACCGTTTTCTCCATAATGTCCTCAGGTGACAGCGGTGTCGTTCCGACCTCGCGAACCGTCAGCATATCCTTATACAGATATCCCTCAATTTGCGGCTTAAATAAATAAACGGCACCGCTGAACGCTAAAATAATTAAAAAAGGCGCGAAAATAATACCTGCATAAAAATGCCATCTCCATACGGATTGGTAAATGGCTTGACGCAATCCTGTAGAGGCTTTGCTTTTCAATTCGGGCTCAGATGTGTTCAACTTCTCTAATGGCATAGCACTCATATTGTTAACCCCGTTCCAGTAATAATAAAAATCTCATTTATTATAACGTTGTCGCTGCAGGAAGCGGATGACTCGAAAGGGCTATTCAATTGAAATAATGATTTTCACAAAAAAAATCGGAGCCTCCATTTGAGAGCTCCTTGTCATGGGAGAGAGATAAATAGATAAATAGCCAAATAAATTTCTGATTCTCTTTTTTACATTTGCCCGATCGGGAGAAATAAAAAGGAGAAATAAAAAGTCGTTAAATTAATAGTGGAAAGTCGGTTCAAGAGCGGTCGTGCGCGTTTGGAGGCTTTAAGATTGAAGATAGGTTTATAGATTGGTTGCGATTGTCCGAAAGATGCCGACTCACAACATGACAGGGGGGATTATGCTTTGAAACAGTTACCTTATATCCATAAAGAGAAGCGCTTCGGCGTTGATCATTGAAGCTTATAAATATGAGGAAAAATGGTAATGACAAGGGTTTGATGAGATTTGGCATACCATTGATATACCAAAGAAGACGGGAGAGTAAGAATAGGCCTGTCTTCTTTTGCTGTATAATAAAGGGATGAGGGAGGCATGCCTGTGAAAGGTTTTTTTAAGGAATGGTCTTGGCGCTCCATACGTACGAGATTGGCCATTAGCGTATTAGCCGTTACTTTGCCATTGATTGCCTTGTTGCTGTATAACAGCTTTTATTCTATTAATGTCGTACGGAATCAGGTGGCAGGCTCAAACAAAAACATGTTGACCCTATATATGGACCAAATCGACATAAATTTAGAAGACGTTGATCAGTATCTGAACAATTTAGTTGCAATCGACACGGATTTGCTAGTCATGGGGCTGCCTGTATCCGACCAGGATTACAACATGGCTAAGCTCAGTTTGTTCAGTAAGCTGACTGAGAAAATTCCGATTTATAAATCTATTGATGCTTTCTTTGTTTATTCGGTGAGCAGACATGATTATATAAGTGCATATCGTCAGGTAGGCACTTTCAAAGAAAGAGCGGAAATTCAGGAATATCTGACGAATCTATTGCATGATAGCCCGGACGGCGATTCTATCGGCAGCAAGAGCTGGTACGTGAAGCAAATTGGCCAATCCTTTTATTTGTTTCATATTTTCAAATCGGGTGACAGCTATATCGGAAGCTGGGTCAATACGAAGCGTTTGGTCGGCGCGTTGGGCTTAATCGATCTTGGAGAAAAGGGCAGATCGCTGTTATCGACGGATCATGGGGTTCCGCTGACGGAGGCTGATTTTATTCGCGAGAATGGTATCGAATTGGATCGGGATCTGGACAATTATTATTTAACAGGAAGCAATAGTCGGTATTTACTCGTGGGTGCCAAATCAAGAAAAGGTAACATTAACCTACTAGCCGTCATTCCCGATGAGAAAATATTGGAGAATCTACCTTACCTGAGAAAAATTATTATGTTTGTTTCCATCTGTTCTCTTATCATTTTACCGGTCGGTTCTTTGCTTTTGAGAAAAATGATTCTGATTCCACTGAACCGTATCCTGATGGTAATGAAGCGAATCAAAGAAGGCAATATGGACGTTCGGATAAATCAATCTGCAGGTGTTGATGAGTTCCAAATTGTTAATGAAACCTTCAATAAGATGATGGCCCAAATACAGCAGCTTCACGCGAATGTCTATGAGGAGCAGCTAAACAAGCAGAAAGCAGAGCTTCAGCATCTGCAGCTTCAAATCAATCCGCATTTCTTCATGAATTCATTAAACATTATGTTTAGCTTGGCCCAAACGAAAAACTTCGAGCTTATTCAAGAATTGTCCTTGTGTCTTGTTACCTATTTCCGATATATGTTCCGGACCAATCTGAATTTCGTTCAGCTTAGGCAGGAGCTCGATCATACCCGTAACTATATTCGCATTCAGGAATTGCGATATCCGAATAGTCTTTGCGGACGGATTGAGGTGCCTGACTTTCTTCTCGAAACTAGCGTGCCTCCGCTTTTCATTCAGTCGTTCGTGGAGAATACCGTAAAACATGCGATGACGTTGGATGGGCCGATTGAGATCATCATTCGAATCGATCTGTTAGATACGGGAGGAAGTCCATATATACGCGCAGTGATAGAGGATACCGGGAAAGGATTTCCGGAAGATATTTTAAGCAAGTTGAACGAGGGGGGCAGAATGACGAACGAACAGGGAGAGCATATCGGAATATGGAATGTGCAGCAGCGTCTAGCCCTGCTTTATAATGGACAAGCGAGTATCGCATTTATGAATAGAAAAACTGGCGGGGCTAGCGTGGTCATTCTGTTGCCGCTTCAAGAGCATAACGGCTAGAAGAGGAAGGAGCGTTGACATGTATTCATTACTTATCGTTGATGATGAGGTTCATGCGGTCAAAGGCATTGAATCCGCGATTGATTGGGAGAAGCTCCAAGTTACATCGCTCTATGCGGCATATAATATTCGTCAGGCAAAGGAAGTATATGACAACCACCCCATCGATATTATGCTGTGCGATATTGAGATGCCGCAAGGCAGCGGTCTTGAACTGCTGACTTGGGTCAGGAAGCATTATCCACATACAGAATCGGTTTTCCTGACCTGCCATGCGGATTTCGAATATGCTAAGCAAGCTATGCAATTAGGAAGTCTGGACTATATCCTTAAGCCAATCCCATATGCGGAACTCGAGAAGGTTATCATCAAAGCGATTAATAAAATCAACACGAACAATGAACTTACAGAGTTTAGCCGTTACGGTCAATACTGGTTCCAGCAGCAGCCGCTTCTGACTGAACAGTTCTGGCTTGATATATTAAATCAGACTATTTCTTCTAATGAAGCTGCCATTCGCAAAGCTGCAGCTGACCGTAATCTTCCTTATCTCGAAGGCGCTCGTTATTTACCGGTACTCATCAGCATTCAGAGATGGCATAAGTATCTGTCGGTGCGCGATGAGAAAATAATGGAATTTGCCCTGCGCAATGCGGCGAATGAAGCGATTCTGGAGCAAGGAAAGATTGGACACCTGATTCAGCGTGGAAAAGGAAAGCTCATTGCGTTAATTTCCGTAGAAATTGGCGTGGATCTTGATCTAGCGGCGATCAAAGCCGGATGTGCTTCATATATTTCCACTTGCAACACCTATTTCTATTGCGATCTTTCCTGTTATGTCGGGAAGATGGTACATGCTCATGAATTGTCAGCTATGGCTGATAAGCTGGCTGCTGCAGAGAGAGATAATGTCGCACTAGATAACAAAGTGTTCGTGTTAGACGGGCGCTTTCCATCATCCAATACGTTCAATATGCCGAATATGAGCGTCTGGGCCGTGTTGTTAAAGGATGGGGAAACAGATAAATTGATTTCCAAGATTGCAGGTTATTTGGATAATCAAGTACGTGCGGATTGTCTGGATGCTAACCTGCTTCATCAATTTCATCAGGATCTATTACAAATGGTCTATTCTATATTTCAGATGAAGGGGATTCGGGCTCATCAACTGTTAAATGATTCGGTTTCTATGGAGCTTTCGCAACAAGCGACTCGTTCACTCATGGACATGCTTGTGTGGATCAAGCATATTTTGTGGAAGTCCACGGAGTATGCCAAGACGGTAGAAGAGACGCAAACCGTCGTAGATCGCGTTATTGCCTACATTGAGTTGAACAAGAATAAGGAGCTGTTGCGAGAGGACATTGCGAACCATGTGTTTCTGAATCCGGACTATTTGACACGAATTTTCAAGAAGGAAACCGGGCTGGGCATTTCCGAGTATATTTTACGAGAGCGCTTGAATTTGGCGAAAAATTTGCTTCTCCATTCGGAGTTGTCTGTAAGCGCTGTAGCAGCGCATGTTGGATACTCCAATTTTTCTCACTTTTCAAGAATCTTTAAGAAGCATACAGGTAAGAACCCCTTGGATTATCGACATACCGGCGCGTCTGAATCTGCAAGCGAATAAAGTCGGATTGTGCATATTGAAAAGTCGGATTTAGAGCAGTTATACGTATCGGACTTGTATACAATCAAGTTAGGTTCAGTGGCTGATACAAACCAGTACGTGGCCACCGAATCCAAACCTATTATAGTAACGGGGGAGTAACATGAGAAAACGGGTGGGTTGGTTTAGTATGATTTTGGCGTTAAGCCTGTTGCTTGGCGCTTGCGGTTCGAACAGTGCAAATAACGGAAATACCAACAAGGGCAATGAAAGTTCCGCTCCTGCTGCGTCTAACGAAGCAAACAAATCGAATGAAACGCCGTATGAGTTAACAATTGCGTTCATCACATTCGGCAACACGCCAGCGGACATTGAGCAAGTGCAGGCGGAAATTAGCAAGCTTGCGCAGGAAAAGATTAACGCGACCGTAAAGCTGCTGCCGATAGCGATCGGCTCATGGAATCAACAAATGAATCTTATGCTGACGAGTAATGAGAAGCTAGATCTGATCGTTACAGGCTCCAGTCCCACGTTCGGCTACGGTCCTCAGGTAGCAAAGGGTCAACTGCTTCCACTGGATGATCTGGTCTCTCAATACGGGCAAGATATTAAGAGCGCTGTAGGCGAAGAATTTATGAAAGCAAGTAATATCGGCGGTAAAATTTACGGTATACCGAGTATCCGCGATCTAGCGGTAAACTATGGCGTTTTAATGCGTAAAGATATCGCGGATAAGTACAACATCGATATGGGCGCAATGAGATCGCTTGATGATTTGGAAGCAGCCATGAAAACTATTAAAGCGGGAGAGCCGAATACGGCTGTTATTGCTCCTGGATCTGCGGGTAACTCCATTGTTGATTATTTGATGGGAGATATCGACAAGCTAGGTGACTCCTTTGGTGTTCTTTTGAACAATGGATCGGATCTAAAGGTTGTCAATTGGTACGAAACGCCGCAATATGCGGAGCTCGTGAAGCGTGTGAGAGGCTGGTACAATGCGGGGTATATTCTTAAAGATGCAGCTACGAACAAGGAAAGCATCGGGGATTTAATCAAGGGTCAAAGGACACTTGCGTATGTAGCTAACCTTAAGCCGGGGATTGAGTCGCAAGAAAGCCGATTGACAGGAACGGAGATCGTAAGGGCGAATCTGACCGAACCTCTAGCTAAAACCGAAACCGTAACGAATATTATGTGGGCAATACCGCGCAACTCCAGCAATCCGGAGAGAGCTATGCAGTTTCTGAACCTTATGTATTCTGATAAGCCAATCATTAACCTGTTCGATTGGGGTATCGAGGGCAAACATTATGTGAAGACGGCTACGGATAATGTCATTAAATATCCGGATGGTGTTGACGCGTCGAACAGCGGTTACAACTTGAATATGGGTTGGTTGTTCGGTAATCAGTTCCTTTCGCATACATTCGAAGGTGACGATCCGGGTATCTGGAACAAACTGGACGAGTTTAACAAGTCTGCGATTAAATCCAAAGCACTTGGTTTTACATTCGATACCACTTCGGTCAAGACGGAATATGCAGCCGTTGTGAATGTAGTGAATCAGAATAAGCTGGGGCTTGAAACCGGGACGCTTGATCCAGATAAGACGCTTCCAGATTTTATTGCCAAGCTTAAGGCCGCAGGTATCGACAAGATTATTGCCGAGAAACAGAAACAATTAGACGCTTGGGCTAGCAATAAATAATTAAACTGGTTCGTTCATTAGATCGGGATAGGCGATGTTTTGTTGTATCCGAAAAAAACAGGGTTTTTAAGTTGATTTTGTCGACTTAGATGCCCTGTTTTTCTTTATTCACGGGCTCTAGTCGTCGTAACAAGTCCATGGCAAGTTGAGGACGGCGAAGTTGCTTATACTTATCCTTCAACCGTGAAAGCTTGTCGTAAAAGCGCAAGTAAAAGGTCGGCGGAGCGGTAGTTGGCCCCCTCTGGTTAATCTATCATAAAGGTATAAACACAGTGCAACGCACAAGCTGAAGGATAAGGAAGGGATCTTAGGATGGAACAGACAAAGAAGAGTGCATTTATTAGGAAGTATGCAAGATATGCTCCGCTGTTTCTGATGATGCTGCCGGGAGTGCTCTATTTGGTACTCAACAATTATTTGCCGATGTTCGGACTCATTATTGCTTTTAAGGATGTCAATTTTGCTAAGGGGATACTCGGAAGCGACTGGATTGGCTTCAGTAACTTCGAATATTTATTTAAGACAAGAGACGCATACATCATTACCCGTAATACGCTGTTATACAATGGCGGCTTTATTGCAGTCAATTTGGTCGTCGCTGTAGGAATTGCAATATTGCTAAATGAAGTCAAAAACAAGTTTATGGCAAGATTCTATCAGAGCGTTGTGTTATTGCCATACTTGATCTCAATGGTTATCGTAAGTTACCTTGTCTACGCGATGCTCAGTATCGAGACGGGTTTCATGAACAAAACGGTACTGCCGATGCTGGGGATGAGTGAGATTTCCTGGTACAGCGAAGCGAAGTACTGGCCCTATATTCTGAATTTCGTTCATGTTTGGAAGAGTGCAGGTTTCCTATGCGTTGTGTACCTGGCGGCGATAATTGGCATCGATCAGGAATATTATGAGGCAGCGACTCTTGATGGAGCTACGAAATGGCAGCAAATCCGGGCGATTACGCTGCCTCTGATCTCGCCGGTCATCACAATGATGACACTGCTGGCAATCGGACGGATTTTTTATTCGGATTTCGGCTTGTTCTACCAAGTGCCGATGGATGCAGGCGCCTTGAGTGATACGACAAACGTAATAGATACCTATGTATACCGCGGATTGATGCAACTTGGGGATATCGGAATGTCGTCAGCGGCTGGCTTGTATCAATCGCTTGTAGGTTTCGTGCTGGTGCTCTTGTCCAATTACCTCGTTCGCAAAATAAATAAAGATAATGCCTTATTCTAGAAGGGAGTGTATATAAGATGAATATTGAGAATCGCGTGTGGCAATGGACAGGCCATCTTATCATGATTGTTGTAGCCGCTGCTTGCATAGTCCCGTTCGTTCTTCTGTTTATCTCCTCCATAACGGATGAGAAAATAATTATTCAGAACGGATATTCGTTCTTTCCGTCACAATTAAGCGGTACCGCCTATGTGTACTTATGGAACCAACAGGAGCAAATTTTACGTGCCTATGGCGTAACAGTGTTGGTTACGCTGATCGGAACGACCGCCAGTCTGATCATTACTTCTCTGCTAGCCTATCCCTTGTCCCGGCGGGACATTCCGCATCATAATCTATTGGCGTTCTTCGTGTTTTTCACCCTGCTGTTTAACGGAGGACTTGTCCCGACCTATCTAATTTATACACAGTATCTGGATATTAAAAATACGTTGTGGGCTTTGATCGTCCCGGGCTTGCTTATGAATGGTTTCAATGTCCTGCTGATGAGAACCTTCTTCAAGACTTCCATACCTGTTGCAGTGCTAGAATCCGCCTATATCGACGGTGCGGGCGAATTCAGAACTTTCCGATCTATCGTTATGCCGTTATCGCTTCCTATTATGGCAACGATAGGATTGTTTCAGACGATCGGCTACTGGAACGATTGGTTTAACGGACTTGTTTATTTGAACGATCCCAAACTGTTCAGCATTCAAAATATTCTTAACCGGATACTTACGGATATCCAATTCCTTACTAACGGCAGCTTGAGCACGAATGCCAGTCAAGGTTTGGAGGCACTGCCGAGCGCAACTGTGCGGATGGCTATTGCCGTCATTGGTGTCTTACCCATACTGATAGCCTATCCGTTTTTCCAAAAGTATTTTGTAAAAGGGATAACAATCGGTGCCGTAAAAGGGTGAGTATACACCGGTTGCTGAGGAATAACGACGAGAATGATAAACCATTAGGGAGGATCATGCTATGAACTTTCGAAATCCGATAATAAGCGGGTTCCATCCGGATCCGAGCATTTGCAGAGTGGGATCTGATTTTTATTTGGTGACCAGCTCCTTCGAATACTTTCCGGGTGTTCCAATCTTCCGCAGCGAGGATTTGGTGAATTGGCGACAAATTGGACATTGCCTGACACGGGAGAGTCAGCTGCCCCTACATCAGACTGGAAGCTCGGCAGGTATATTCGCTCCAACGCTGCGGCATCACAATGACCGGTTTTATATGATTACTACAAATGTAACAGCAGGGAAAAACTTCTTTGTTATGTCCGATAAGGCTGAAGGGCCTTGGTCTGAGCCTGTATGGCTGGATTGGGAGGGCATCGATCCCTCCCTCCTGTTCGACGAAGACGGTAAGGTATACATTACCGGAACCGGAGGCTTTGGCAACGGTGATACAGCCGGGATCTATCAGGCTGAAATCGATCTCGAAACGGGTGAGCTGCTTTCGCCCCGTCGATGTATCTGGAGCGGAACGGGAGGTGCTTTTCCGGAAGGGCCTCACCTCTATCGGATATTCGGCAAGTATTATCTCATGATTTCCGAGGGTGGAACTGAATATGGCCACATGGTCACGATTGCGAGGAGTGATTCACCTTACGGCCCGTTCGAGAGTAATCCCGGAAACCCGATTTTGACCCATCGCAGCTGCAAAAGTGATATTCAAGCAACCGGTCATGCCGATTTGGTTCAGATGGAAGACGGAAGCTGGTGGGCGGTCTGTCTGGGCATACGGCCGATTGGTTATCCGTATCACCACCATCTGGGGAGGGAGACTTTTCTAGCCCCCGTTCATTGGTCGGAGGATAAATGGCCTTCGATTGGAGAGAAGGGAATGATCAGTCAACTAATGGATGCTGGTACGCTTTCTCTAAAGCAAGGGGAGCGATGGTGTGAAAGAGATGATTTTAACGAAACCAACCTCGCTCCAACCTGGAACTTTCTACGAAACCCATACGACGGATGCTGGTCGCTTGCAGAGCGTGCCGGATGGCTGACCTTACACGGCTCCGAGATCACCTTGAACGAAGAGGATTCTCCTGCATTTGTGGGACGGCGGCAGCAACACTTCGAATGCTCGGTCTCCACTTTGTTGGAATTTGAGCCTCGTGAAGAGGGGGAAGAAGCGGGTCTTACCGTTTATATGAATGAGCAATTTCATTATGAGATCGCTCTATCCCTTCGTGACGGTAAAAGATGTGTTCTATTCCGTCGCCGTATTGGCTCGTTGTGGAAGGTGGAGTTTGTAAGTGAGTATTCCGATTCAAGCATCATTCTTGGAATCGAAGCCGATTCCAAATATTATAGCTTTACATTCGCTTCACAAGGTAAGGAGACGCAGGTAGCGGGGAAGGCAGAATGCGGGTACCTTGCAACAGAAGTGGCTGGCGGATTTACTGGCGTTTATTTTGGATTGTACGCAACGGGGAACGGAATGGCTTGTAAGGCCCCTGCATATTTTGACCGATTTGATTATATTCCGATAATGGATGCGGATTAGAAGAGGTGAATGCAATGAGCTCAAGGCTGCAGGAACTATTGGCAGGTAAAGGGGGCAATTATCTCCTCCCTTTCCTTTGGCAGAGAGGCGAGGAAGAGGCGGTCATTCGAGAGGAACTGGCTAGGATCGACGAATCTGGAATCAAGGCGGTGTGCATCGAGTCCAGGCCGCATCCCGATTTTCTAGGACCGGGTTGGTGGAAGGATATCGACATCATTATGGATGAGGCCAGGAGTCGCGGAATGCGGGTGTGGGTTTTTGACGATGACCATTTCCCGACTGGACATGCCGCTGGGCGTATGAAAGATGCGGCTCCGCAGCTAAGACGGAGATTTCTAGGGGAGCGTCGTATCGATGCGGTCGGTCCAATGAAGGATGTATCATTCCTGATCAAGCCGTGGCTGCAAGAAGGAGATGTCCTCGTAGCGGCTTTTGCGGTAAATCGTGAACAGGGCAGCGGAGCCTTGATAGGCGAGCCGATCGATGTAGAGGCATATATTAGTCAGGATGTACTCTATTGGGATGTGCCGGACGGCTTCTGGAGTATCTGCATTATGGTGGAAACATCGGAAGGTGCGGACAGCACGAAGCGGGAGTATATTAATCCGATCGTATCCGAATCGACTCAAGTATTGATTGATGCGATATATGAGGTTTATTACGATAGGTACCAAGCCGATTTTGGACAGACGTTTGCCGGTTTTTTCTCAGACGAGCCCGGCTTTTACAATGATCATAATATGTATGACTTTACATCGGTTCCGGGCATGCAGCGTGTCGTGCTGCCTTGGCGTAACGATATGATAACGATTTTGGACGCTGAATTAGATGAATCTTTCAAGCCTTATCTACCTCTTTTATGGCACGATAGCGGGGAAAAGACAGCCACTGCAAGATACATTTATATGAATGTGGTCAGCAAGCTGTATGCACAGCATTTCAGCGGAAAGCTTGGGCAATGGTGCAGAGAGCGCGGTGTGGAATATATCGGCCATATTATTGAAGACAATAATGTTCATGCCCGTCTCGGCTGTGGACCAGGGCATTTTTTTCGTTCTATGTGGGGCCAGGATATGTCGGGCATTGATGTTGTATTACACCAAATTATGCCTGGATTTGATGATACGCCCTTCTCCTGGATTGCCGGAAATACGGACAGCGAGTTTTTTCATTATGGCTTAGCGAAGCTGGGCTCCTCATTGGCGCATATCGACCCGAAGAAGAAGGGAAGAGCAATGTGCGAGATTTTTGGAGCTTATGGTTGGAGCGAGGGGCTTAAACTGATGAAATGGCTGACGGATCATATGCTGGTTCGAGGTATTAATACATTCGTGCCGCATGCCTTTTCCCAGAAGGATTTTCCCGATCAGGACTGTCCTCCTCACTTTTATGCACGCGGCCGCAATCCGCAATACCGCTATTACGCAGAGCTTAACCGTTATACGAACCGGCTTTGCCATTTATTATCAGGCGGGGTACACCGCGCAACCGCTGCGGTTCTCTATCACGCAGAAGCGGAATGGTCGGGAGCAAGCATGCTGTTCCAGAAGCCGGTCAAGATGCTGCTTCAAGCGCAAATTGATTGCGATGTGGTGCCGGCGGACAGCATTATCACCGATGCGGCTATATCGGAAGGCAGGCTTGCACTTGCAGCAGAGGAATACGGTTGCGTCGTCGTTCCTTATGCGGAGGCGCTTCCAATCCGATTGCTGGAAAAGCTATACGCCATGGCTGACAAAGGCTTGCCCGTTATTTGGGTGGACGCGCTTCCGAGTCGTTCCAGCGAAGGGATGGATAGCACTGTCATCCTAGAGCATTTATCGCTTCATGCGAATGTGCATGTCGTTGCCTTACAAGAGCTTGCAATTAGTTTGAAGAAGCTTGGCTTATACGAGATTGAGGTCGGAGGCGCTCACCCTTACTTAAGAAACTATCATTATGAGCATCCGGACTGTCATGTGTATCTATTTTTTAATGAGCATCCGTATGACAAGATCAGCACAAGAGTCGTTATTCCCGGGTATGCTCAGGCAGTCATCTACAATGCGTTCGATAATACGGTTACAGCGCTTGAAGCGAAACTCGTTAAGAGCGGGTTGCAGGTGGCGATAAACCTCAGTCCTTATGAGTCGGTTGTTATCATTACAGGTGAGCATCTTCCGAAGGGATTACGTATGGCAGACAGCGTCTCTGATGTTGTAAATGACTTCATTTTGTTAGAAGGCAATTGGAAAGTCGCTACAGCAACCGCCGAGCAATATCCCGATTTCTTGGCGTGGGGCAGCTTGGAGCATCTGAGAAGCATGAGTCACCCAGAGCTGCTTCAAAGGTTCTCCGGTACGATCCGATACGAGCTTGACTTTGAATGGTTTGATGCAGCACAACCTATCTATCTAGACCTAGGAGATGCGTTCGAAACGGCAGAGGTATGGATGAATGGAAAGCGATTAGGTGTCAAGCTTTGCTTGCCCTACCGCTTTGATATAGGAAGCTCAGTTCGACAAGGAATGAACAAGCTAATGATCGAGATTACGAATACGCTCGCGAAGGAGCAGCAGGATTTCTTCTCCCGTTTCATGCAGCAGGAGCCAAGCGGGCTGCTCGGGCCTGTTCGTTTGTTGACAGAGAAGAAATAGAAATAGATGAACGCAGGAGGACATGCTGATCGTGCAGCAGAAGTGCTGTCGCCTTCCACCGCTTTGAAGGACTTCAATGAGAAGTTCAATTTATATGCCCCGCAAGAGATTCACTTTTTTCAAAGTGATCTTCTTGCGGGGTAAAGTTCAAACTCCTTTTAAGGTGATGATTCGTTTATATAACTTCTTTAGATCGATTTTTGAAAGTCTATACAAACTTCCTGCTCGTCTTCTTCCCGTCGCAGCTGAACACGATCTTCTTATCCTCGACGAACGTTTCCAGATGAACGTTTTTACCCCACAGCTGAACGACATAAGGCAGAGTACGCTCGACGTATTTGAGGTCTAATTCCATACCTTCGTATTCATGGATCAGGTAGAGCTCTCCAACGCGGTTGAAATCTCCATCTTTCACCATCAGGCTGGGAAAACCGCCGTTCACCTTGGAATAGACGAGCTGTTCACGGATGTTTTCCCATGATTTATCGGTAATTTTCCACTCGGGACCTTTCTTCTCGAAGATATAGAGGTCGAGATCCTTAACCAACTCCTTCGTTAAATAATTGCGAAGGAAAGAAGTGTCTGAATCCAGTTCCCGAACCTCAAATATTTTGTCTCTTCCTTTGCCAGGGACGCGCCCGAAGCGTGCCTGTTCCTCTTTCGTTGGGTGATCCCAGCGGCGCTCGATGTCCTCGAATATTTTTAATCCTAAATAATAAGGATTCAGGCTGTGCCGAGACGGCTGTACAACGGAGGAGTTCAGCTTGGCGAATTCAATCGTTTCTTCGCTGCTCAGGTCAAGCTCGCGGATAATCCGCTGATGCCAGTACGAAGCCCAGCCTTCGTTCATGATTTTCGTCTCGATTTGCGGCCAGAAATAGAGCATTTCATCTCTCAGCATCGATAAAATATCACGCTGCCAATCCTCTAAGGTTGGTGAGTACTCCTCGATGAACCATACGACATCTTTTTCCGGCCTAGGCGGGAACCGTTTGGCATCGGCTGCCTGGGATGCAGCAGCCGACGCTGCGGTGGCCGTTCGCTCCGGATCTAAATCCCAGATATCATCATACTTGGATGCTGGAATATTCCACTCGGAACGCTCGCTGTCTTTTTGCACCATTTCAATATATCTCTTTTTATCCAGCTGATAGGGCTTAATGAGCGTCGGGTCGACATGCTCCTGGATGGCGAGAATCGCATCAATAAATTTCTCGACGGCCTCCGTGCCATGGTCCATTTCATATTGATGGATGCGATCGGCCGTTGCGGACATGCTCTCGACCATGTTGCGGTTCGTTACACCGAAGCGGGCGTTGTTTTTGAAAAAATCGCAGTGCGCGAGCACGTGAGCGACGATAAGCTTGTTTTGGATCAGAGAATTGCCTTCAAGAAGGAAAGCGTAGCAGGGGTTTGAATTAATGACGAGCTCATAAATCTTACTAAGACCGAAATCGTATTGAAGCTTCATTTTATTGAACGTTTTTCCAAAGCTCCAGTGACTAAATCTTGTCGGCATACCGTAAGCGCCAAACGTATAAATGATATCTGCAGGACAAATCTCGTATCGCATTTGGTAAAAATCGAGCCCAAAGCCTTGCGCGATTTCCGTTATTTCATCGATGGATCGCTCCAGCGCGCGAATCTCATCCTGGGTCATCCGTCATCCCTCCGCAATTGGAAATACGATTCATACCATGTTTATGAGCGAGTGGCCAAGGTTATGACGGTATGCGGCATATGGCCCCGTCATTCTCAAAAATGATTTATTTTCATCTTCATTTAAGCCTCCATTCAGATTATTCTCAGAACTTTCCTTTATGCTAGCGATATTGGATAAGCATCCGGGTTCGAAGTCGACTAGCAATCACGACAAATTGAGGAGGGTTTGAGATGATAAATAAAAAAATAATCATAACAGCAGCTGCTATTCTGATCGTTATTAGCGGAGCCGTTTACTATGTGTATGATGGTTTGACAGGCAATCATGTGGAAATTGAAAGTGTCATTGCACAGTCTCCGGCTGAAGATAGCGGCACAGAGGTGGCTGGCAATGCTGGAGAAGGCACGACAACGGAAACAGCTTCGGGTGCTGGTAATGAATCAAGCGGAGCGAGTGCGGGTGAGGCGGCCGGAGTAGACGGAACATGGACGATCGGCTCAGATTCGAAGGTTTATTTTTCGGTTACAACCTCAAGAGACACGGTGAATTACGAACTTGATAAGGTGATGGGCTCATGGACAATCAACTCGGCCGATCCTGCTCAAACGAAGGCTGAGGGCACAGTTGATGTAACGAGCATGGACTCCGGAAATTCTCAAAGAGATCAGCATATTTCGGAAGCCGAATACTTAGATACTGCGCAGTTCCCGAATGCAACCTTCAACGTAACTTCCTTTGAAGGCCTTCCGGCAGAATGGAAATCTGGCGAGGCGTACGATGTGAGCATTACAGGCGATTTAACCGTGAAGGGAATTACGAAGGAAGTCGTATTTACGGGACAAACGATTTACGATCAGGGCTTTTTGAAGCTTGAGGCAAGCACGGTTGTCACATTTGGTGATTTCGGTATGAAAAATCCGCATACGGTCGTTATGGACACGGAAAACAATCTTACTGTGGAGCTTAGGCTGGTATTAAGTAAATAAGGAGGACGATATGCGAAATGCATATCCAACTCGTTGCGGAAAATTAAAAAACCTTTGAGTGCCGCCGCTTGGAGCATCATCTCCTAGCTGGGACAGGCATTCTCAAAGGTTTTTTTCAGTTTGCTTAATACCGTACATAGCCTGGTCAGCGTCGCTGATCAGCTCTTTCAGCCGGGCGCCTGAGCCATGCGTGGAGCTAATGCCGATGCTTGCTGATACGCGAATGATACGTCCATGGATGGAGAACGGCTCGGTAATGGAATCTTTAATTTTTCCGGCGACAAAATCAATATCATGGTTATCAACCAGATGCTGAAAGCAAATAACGAATTCATCTCCGCCATACCTTACGAGGATGTCGGTTTTTCGGACACTTTGTTTGAGCCTGGAGGCAATTTGGAGCAGCAGAAGATCGCCAAAGTCATGACCGAAAGAATCGTTGACCTCCTTGAAGTCATCGATGTCGATGAACATCACGCTAAACTGCTTGTCCGGGGCGTTCTGGTACAGATGGGACAAATAACGCCGGTTAAATAAACCGGTTAAGCTATCTGTAACACTGGCATTTTCTAAGTCAAAAATATAACCCAAAAATGCGGCCATAGATGCGAGGAAGCCATGCTGCCGTTCATCCAAATAAATTGGCTCGCTATTAAATGCGCATATGGCACCCACAGGCAAATGATCAGTTGTTTTTACAACGATGCCAACAAACGAAGCTGCTCCAAGCTGATTAGTGATCGGTAGAGAGACAGTCCGCTTATCTTCGAGTATGTTAGGGATGCTGAGTATGGGAGCGGCTTGCTTCAGAACGAGGCTGCAATAGCTTTGCAGCAAGGGTAAGCGCCCGCTGTTTTGCATCCAATCCTCATGACGGTTGAATGCCCGAATTATACTGCTTTCCATACCGTCGATTGTCGAGACCAATAGTATATCTACTTTAAGAAAATGCTTCAGGGTGTCAATAATATGGTCGGCTGCTTCTTCTAATGAGCGTGTAGTACTACTCATACTCTCAACTCCTGCCGTAGTCTTGAAACTATGGGATTGTCTTATAGTTCCATAGTAGTCTAAAAAGAGGCCTAACTCAAGAAACAAATGATCATTTTTAGGAATATTGTACTATTTTCGAGGATGTAATCAATTCGTAGTCTTATAAGTTTGGGCAGATCAATTTCATAGTCTTTGAATTAATAAATGTATTATTTCAATATGCACAAAATTAATACTTGAATTAATCTATAACCTGTAGTTTAATGATAATAAGATTGCATGTTAATGAATGTCTTATTAATTAATGAATCTATTAATTCTATGACGAGGTGGATAAGCATGGCAGACAAAGCATCAATGATCGTGGATAAGGATTTTCAAGTCGGTGAAGTAGATAAACGCATATACGGTTCATTTATAGAGCATCTTGGGCGCGCCGTATACGGAGGTATTTATGAAGCGGATCATCCTGAGGCAGATGAGCAGGGCTTTCGTTCCGATGTGCTTGAGCTTGTAAGGGGACTTGATGTGCCAATCGTCCGATACCCGGGAGGAAATTTTGTATCCGGTTACAATTGGGAGGATGGTGTCGGTCCTGTAGACAAGCGTCCAAAGAGGCTTGAGCTTGCTTGGCGGACAGTTGAACCAAACTGGATCGGCTTTAATGAATTTATGGACTGGTGTAAAAAGGTTAACACGGATGCGATGATGGCCGTAAACCTCGGTACTCGCGGCATCGATGATGCACGTAACCTGATAGAATATTCGAACCATAAGTCCGGCTCTTATTGGAGTGATCTTCGTATCCAACACGGGTACAAAGACCCGCATAATGTGAAAACCTGGTGTCTGGGCAATGAAATGGACGGACCTTGGCAAATCGGACATAAAACGTCGGTAGAATACGGACGCCTCGCTAACGAAACGGGTAAAGCGATGCGTTGGGTCGATCCGACGATAGAGCTTGTAGCCTGCGGAAGCTCGCATATCGGAATGCCTACATTCCCGGAATGGGAATCGACGGTTTTGGATTTGGCTTATGACACCGTGGATTATGTTTCGATTCATCAATATTATGGAAATCCGCACAACGATACGAAAAACTTCCTTGCGCAATCCATGAGTATGGATTCTTATATTAACACGGTTATCTCAACCTGCGATTACGTCCAAGCGAAAAAACGCGGCAAGAAAAAAATTAATCTATCTTTTGATGAGTGGAACGTATGGTTCCATTCGCATGCGCAAGATAAACAGCTTGACCCTTGGCAAATTGCTCCGCCTCAGCTTGAAGACGTATATAATCATGAGGATGCGCTTGTTGTCGGATGCATGCTGATCAGTATGCTGAAGCGTGCTGACCGCGTGAAAATGGCTTGTATCGCCCAATTGGTTAACGTTATTGCACCAATCATGACGCAAAACGGCGGTCCTGCCTGGAAGCAGACGATCTACTATCCGTACATGCACGCCAGCATTTTTGGCCGCGGTACGGTGCTGGTGCCGCTCGTCAAATCGCCGAAATATGATTCGAAAGATTTTACCGACGTTCCTTACCTGGAGACAGTAGCGGTTCATCATGAGGAGAAAGAGGAAGTGACGATTTTTGCGGTTAACCGTAATATCGATGAAGCGCTGCCTTTCGAAATCGATCTCCGCAGTTTCGGCGCTTTCCGGGTGATCGAGCATATTGTGCTTGAGCATGAGGATTTGAAAATGACGAACACGGCAGAAGCGCCTAACCGCGTAACGCCTCATACGTCAGGCAACGCCGCTATCGATGGCAGCGGAAAAATTCAAGCGACGCTGGGCAAAGCATCGTGGAACGTTATTCGCATAAAACTATAAGAGAAACGAAAGAGGGTATCCGGAAGCCGCATTTGCGGCTTTTGGGATGCCCTTCTATTATTATACAATAGAGAGATAGGAGGAGACGACGATGATACATGCAAATACAGACGAAGCTTGGCTGCCCTTATACGAAGCGCTGGCTAGTCCGGTAAGGCTCTCGATTATTAATCTGCTTGCCTCGAACATGATGAATGTAAAGGAGCTGGCCGAGGCCATTGGTTTAAGCAGTGCGATCGTAACGATGCATGTCCGCAAGCTGGAGAAAGCAGGAATCGTTCAGACGAAGATGGTTCGCAAGCAAGGGGGGACGCACAAAATTTGCACGCTCGCGGAACGCTCCATTGCGATTGAGCTGCCGCATCCGACGCCGGATGTGAAGAAGGTGCATGATGTCAGCGTGCCTGTCGGACATTATACACAATTTGAGGTGTTTCCGACCTGCGGCATTGCTACGGTCGACAAGCTGATCGGACAATTTGACGATCCGCGCTTCTTCTTGGAGCCGGAGCGGATGAATGCCGGAATTTTGTGGTTCGGTAAAGGCTACGTGGAATACAAGGTGCCGAACTATTTGCTTTCGGGACAGCGTCCCGTGGCGCTGGAAATTACGCTCGAGCTGGGCTCCGAAGCGCCCGGCGTAAATGAGAATTGGCCCTCGGACATTGATTTTTCGCTTAACGGGATGGATATCGGGATGTGGACGAGCCCCGGCGATTACGGTGAGGTGAGAGGGCGGTTTTCACCGGCCTGGTGGGGGGATCGCGTTAACCAATACGGTCTGCTGAAGGTTATCCGCATACAAGAGGATGGCACGTTAATCGACGGACAGCGCATGTCGTCCGTTGGTATCGGCGAGATCGGGCTCGATCGCAACTTTTGGACCTTCCGTATCAGCGTGAAGGAGGATGCCGTACACGTTGGCGGTTTAACCTTGTACGGCAAAGGCTTCGGCAACTACAACCATGACATTATGTTCCGTGTATTTTACGAGGATGCGCGCAGCGTGTAAGGCAGTTTAGCTGCTTCATTTGGATTCAAGTTGATATAGAGAGTAGGAAAGCTAATATAAGCCATTATTACTCGGAGGAACAAAGATGCTGACCATGTTCATCTTTCTCAAAAAATACCGGTTTGCTGCCTATGCAGCTCTGCTGCTCATGCTTGTGGAGTTGATGGTGGAACTGCTGCAGCCTTATATTATCTCAAAAATTATAGATGACGGTATCGTGAACAATAATTTGCAGGTTGTCTTAAAATGGGGCGGCGTTTTGATCGGCTGCTCCATCTTTGCTTTTGCAGCAGGCATACTCAGCTCCTTCTACGCCTCTCATGTTAGTCAGAGCTTTGGCTTTGATGTAAGGGAGCGCCTTTATGACAAGGTCCAATCGTTCTCATTCGCAAACTTTAATCGTTTTCCGGAATCCTCGCTTATTACCAGACTTACGAACGACGTCATGCAGCTGCAAAATACGGTATTCATGGGACTGCGAATTATGCTCCGTGCTCCGCTGCTCGTAGTCGGAAGCATCGTAATGGCATTTATCGTACAGCCGAAGCTGGCGGTCTGGCTTGCTGCCGTCATCCCGTTTCTCGGGATTTTTCTCTTATGGGTGCTTAAGAAGGGCGAGGGATTGTTTCGCTCTGTGCAGCAGCAGCTGGATCAAGTGAACGGCGTCATGCAGCAAAATTTGATCGGGATGCGGATCGTTCGGGTGTTCGTTCGGATGCAGCATGAATCGGGGCGCTTTGCTCGCTCGAGCTTGCAGTTGATGGACCGCACCGTAGCTGCGCTTCGCTTGACGGAGGCAACGATGCCAATCGTGCTGCTTGTAATGAATGCGAGCGTCATGGCCGTGCTATGGTACGGCCGCATCGAGCTTGATACGAGCGGCGCAACCGTCGGCGAAGTGATTGCGATCGTCAACTATGCGACTAGGACGACTGCAGCTTTGTCGATAATGTCGATGATTGTGGTCAGCTTCTCAAGGGCACGCGCATCGGCGCAAAGAATGGAAGAGGTCGTTCTGACGGATATCGATTTAACGGATACGGCGGGCAGCGAAGAAGCAGCTAAGCCTCGCGATGGCCAAGTTTCCTTTGATAACGTCTCTTTTCAATACCCGGATTCCGATCAACGTGTACTGGATCATATTTCCTTCTCGGCGAAGCCTGGCGAGACGATCGCGATTATGGGAGCGACGGGCTCAGGCAAATCGTCCCTTGTTCAGCTTATCCCGCGGCTATACGATGTGCAGTCGGGTGAAATACGCGTTGATGGGATAGATAATCGCTTAATGAAGCTTAGACAGCTGCGCAAGGAGATTGGATATGTGCCTCAAGAAATCATGCTGTTCACGGGCACGGTTGAGCAAAACATCCGCTGGGGCAAGGAGGACGCCACGCTCGAAGAAATTATCGAAGCGGCCAAGCTGGCGCAAATCCATGACACGATTATGAAGCTGCCCGAGCAATACGATACGATCGTTGGGCAAAAGGGCGTCAATCTGTCCGGCGGGCAGAAGCAGCGTTTGACGATAGCGAGGGCACTCGTAAGGAAGCCGGTCATTTTACTGCTTGACGACAGCACGAGTGCCTTGGATGTCCAGACGGAAGCGGCGCTGCTGCAGGCACTTAAGCAATTGAAATGCACAACTTTCCTCATTACGCAAAAAATTAGCTCTACAGTTTCAGCCGATTCCATTCTCCTGCTTGATGAAGGCCGGTTGCTAGCGCAAGGAAAGCATGAGCAGCTGATCCGGGAGTCAAGCCTGTATCAAAAAATTTATGAATCGCAGTTCGGGAAGGAAGGTGTTTCCCGTGCTTAAATCATTAATAGAGCCTTTCCGTTATCGAAGAACGGAAGCAGCCGTGGAAGCGGCGGCAGAGGGGCAGACAGCAGGCGATAAAGGGAAGCGCAAGCCTAGAGCTAAAAATTCGTCCCGGACCCTGAAGCAAATGTGGAGTTATTTGATTGCCTACAAAGGGAAATTGGCGGCTGTCATTGTCATGGTTATGCTGAGCTCCGGTTTTTCATTGCTGGGTCCCTATTTAGCCGGGACCGCGATTGATCATTTTTTGATGAACCGGGGGAGCGGGTTTGTTGTCTTTCTAATCGGGATGGCAGTCGTTTATGCGCTTCATTCCATTACGATGTGGCTGCAAAGCATTTGGATGATCTCCATATCGCAGAAAACCGTTTACCTTATGCGGGTTCAATTGTTTGAGCATTTGCACCGTCTGCCTATCCCTTATTTCAGCAGGCGCCAGCATGGAGAGCTGATGAGCCGGGTAACGAACGATATTGACAATGTAAGCTCATCATTAAATAGCTCGGTCATTCAAGTTTTTTCAAGCGCGCTTCTGCTCATAGGCACCGTAAGCGTTATGCTTTCGCTCAGTCCGCTCTTAACTTTGCTTACGTTTCTCGTTGTACCGCTTATGCTGTACGGAATGAAATGGATTACGAAGCAAACCGGCCGGCTGTTCAAGGCTCAGCAGCGTAATCTTGGCGATCTGAACGGATATATCGAAGAGACGCTGTCCGGACAGCGCATCGTGAAGGCCTTCTCTCAGGAGCAGACGGTGATATCCGCGTTCAGGGAGCGCAATGAACGTATTCGCGTATCCGGCTTCTGGGCGCAGGCGATATCGGGTTTCATTCCGAAGCTGATGAACGGGCTCAACAACTTAAGCTTTGCCATTATTGCCGGCATCGGAGCTATCTTTGTTTTGAATGATTCGATTACGGTAGGTGTTATCGTTATTTTCGCGGAGTACTCAAGACAGTTCACACGTCCGCTTAATGATCTGGCTAATCAGTGGAATACGCTGCTCTCGGCGGTAGCCGGCGCGGAGCGGGTGTTCGACGTCCTTGCCGAAGAAGAGGAGCGGAAGGATGAGGGCGCTGCCCGCGAGCTCGCAGAGGTGAGGGGCAGCGTCGTATTTGATAAAGTAATGTTTTCATATGAGGGACGGGCAGCCACAATCAGCGATGTAAGCTTCCATGCAGCTCCGGGAGAGACGATTGCGCTTGTTGGTCCGACCGGGGCTGGCAAGACGACGCTTATTCAGTTACTATGCAGATTTTATGATCCGAGCTCTGGGAGCATCATGATCGACGGATATGACAGCCGAACGATTAAACGTGAAAATTTGCGATCGCATATGGCCTTCGTGCTGCAGGATCCATTTCTTTTCGAAGGTACGATCCTCGAAAATATTCGTTATGGCAAGCTCGATGCGACGGATGAAGAGGTAGAAGAGGCCGCGAGACTCGCAAATGCGCATTCCTTTATTGTACGTCAGAAGGATGGCTACAGCGCTATTCTTAAGCCGGACGGCAGCGGCATTAGCCAAGGACAGAAGCAATTGCTGGCTATTGCAAGAGCGATACTTGCCAATCCCTCGATTCTAGTGCTGGATGAGGCAACAAGCAGTATAGATACCGTCACTGAAATCAAAATTCAAGAGGCGCTTCAGCGGCTGATGCATGGCAGAACGAGCTTCGTCATCGCCCATCGGCTTAACACCATCCAGCAAGCGGATCAAATTGTGGTGCTGCAGGATGGCGCCATCATCGAGAAAGGCTCCCATGTGCAGCTGCTGGAGCGGAAGGGCTTTTATAGCTCGCTCGTCAAAGGTCAGCTAAACAATGGCTTATACGAAGTAAGTGAATCGGCGACAAAGTAACAGCAATAAGCCGTAACGATTGTGCAACTATTTTTAGGGATGGAGAGTATATGTAGGTATAAACAAGGAGGTGGGATGAATGACTACTGCCCAATGCGCAAACTGTGGATACAACAACGAAGTCGATTCGTCCAGTATAATGGTTGCGGATTGCTCCTCTTGCGGTACGAAGCTGATTGAAGAGACTGTTCCGTATACGGTTTCTAATAAGGAACTTGAGACCTCGCTCGACATAAATAATCAAACGAGCTTGCCAGAGGAAGTCGACATTAATAAGTGGGTCGCAAAAATCGGTGACCATGAGAAGCAAGCGAAGTACGTGGAAGAAGGCTTTTGGGCAAAGGTGAAGCGGCATGCTGCGAAGGTTCCGTTCGCGAAGGAAGTCGTAACGCTGTACTACTGCTCAGCCGATCCGAAAACGCCGCTTTCGGCTAAGGTTACGGCGATAGGCGCCTTGGCGTATTGGATATTGCCAATCGATCTTATTCCCGATTTTTTGCCGGTAGCCGGTTTTGTTGATGATGCAACAGCCGTGTTGATTGCATACAAGGCTATTAGCGGTCAAATAACCGATGATCATCGTGAGAAGGCGGAGCAGTTTTTCGTTTTAAACAAAAATGTTAAATTGATCAATCATCAGCAGCAGTAAGGCGAAACAAGAACGAGAGGATCGGCCGGGAGCGAAATGCTCTGAAGGCCGATCCTCTTGTTGTTTAAATTAGAAGCGCTACAGTGAGCTTAGCGGCTAAGACGGCGAAAAGTATTGGGAACGCCGGCTGTCAACGGAGAGATGAGCTAGAGGCCGGCTGGCGCACAGCCATGTGAATGAAACGGTAAAAGCTGCTGCTAATGTTGCCCTATGTGCGCGACAGCATCATTTTGCTGGAATTTCTCCAGTTAATTTTGGGTAGCGGCCTTTCGAATGACCGTTCAATTTGAATAGATCTGTTTAGAACAAGCTCCAGTCAAACTCTTGGGATATGGCCTCCAGAAGTGCGACGCCGGCAATACTGTTTCCTTTCCGGTTCAAGGACGGACCTACCAGCCCGATGCCGTACCGGTCTGGAACCATCGTTAAGATGCCGCCGGATACGCCGCTTTTGGCAGGCAGGCCGACTTGGATGGCAAACTCTCCAGATGCGTTATACATGCCGCAAGTGATCATGAACGTTTTGGCGATTTGAACGTAGCGGCGGGGAATTAGCTCTTCCCCGTTCAGCGGGTTTTTACCGTTATGCGCAAGCACCAAAGCCATTTGCGCCAAATCAGCGCATGTCACGCTTACGGAGCAGTGGCGGAAATAAACGTCGAGGACATCCTCTACCTGTCCCTGCAGCACTCCGTTATCTTTTAGAAAATAAGCCATCGACCGGTTTAGATTAGCCGTATCTTTTTCGGAGCGGTATACGTCAAGATCATAGCTCAGCGAACTATTATTAGAAAGTTGACGAAGGAAATCCAGAACGCGAGCCGATTTTTCCGCTGGATTGCTGCCTGCTATCAACGATGAAATGGCAATTGCGCCCGCGTTAATAAGGGGATTAAAAGGAATCCCCGGCTGCACAAGCTCAAGCTTAAGCATGGAGTTAAAATTGTCGCCGGTAGGCTCCATGCCGACTTTATCAAACACCACGTCTTCGCCATTGTCCATAAGCGCGAGAATGAGCGTAAATACTTTGGAAATACTTTGCATCGTGAAGGATAGCCCGGTATCGCCGGCCGAGGCCGATTGTCCTTGCGCATCCATGATATGAATACCTAATGCGCCTATAGGCGAATTCGACAATTCGGGAATATAGGAAGCTACCTTGCCGTACCCGCATTGCTGCCGGCTCGATTCTAGCCACTGAGGCAGAAGCGCTTGGATACGGTCCATTTCTGTTAAAGACATTTTAAAGCTCCCTCCTCCATATGTGGCGTTGCTGCTTTTAGTTTATAACATTTGCAAAGCAGGATAAAGTTGGTTCATATGATTATTTAGTAAGAGACAAAGGTTAATATATAGGTTTTACATGCTGCAAAATGTTATTAATAAATGTTTTAAACTTTTTTTGAATAAAAGCTTGACCAATTAGACGATAGCATGGTATATTCTAATTCCGGCCGAGAGAAACACGCGGACGACAAGCAAAACAAGCGAACCAAACGAAAGAACAGATTGCTCTTTGAAAACTGAACAACGAGTAGTAACTGCCTCGCAAATCCTTCGGGATAAGCGAAAAAGCGATAACAAGTAATGAGCAAGTCAAACACCAATTTGGAGAGTTTGATCCTGGCTCAGGACGAACGCTGGCGGCGTGCCTAATACATGCAAGTCGAGCGGATCTTGTCCTTCGGGACAAGATTAGCGGCGGACGGGTGAGTAACACGTGGGTAACCTGCCTGTAAGACTGGGATAACATCCGGAAACGGATGCTAATACCGGATACGCGGTTTGGTCGCATGACCGAACCGGGAAAGATGGAGCAATCTATCACTTACAGATGGACCCGCGGCGCATTAGCTAGTTGGTGAGGTAACGGCTCACCAAGGCGACGATGCGTAGCCGACCTGAGAGGGTGATCGGCCACACTGGGACTGAGACACGGCCCAGACTCCTACGGGAGGCAGCAGTAGGGAATCTTCCGCAATGGACGAAAGTCTGACGGAGCAACGCCGCGTGAGTGATGAAGGTTTTCGGATCGTAAAGCTCTGTTGCCAGGGAAGAATGCTTGGGAGAGTAACTGCTCCCAAGGTGACGGTACCTGAGAAGAAAGCCCCGGCTAACTACGTGCCAGCAGCCGCGGTAATACGTAGGGGGCAAGCGTTGTCCGGAATTATTGGGCGTAAAGCGCGCGCAGGCGGCCTTGTAAGTCTGTTGTTTAAACTTGGGGCTCAACCCCAAGTCGCAATGGAAACTGCAAAGCTTGAGTGCAGAAGAGGAAAGTGGAATTCCACGTGTAGCGGTGAAATGCGTAGAGATGTGGAGGAACACCAGTGGCGAAGGCGACTTTCTGGGCTGTAACTGACGCTGAGGCGCGAAAGCGTGGGGAGCAAACAGGATTAGATACCCTGGTAGTCCACGCCGTAAACGATGAATGCTAGGTGTTAGGGGTTTCAATACCCTTGGTGCCGAAGTTAACACATTAAGCATTCCGCCTGGGGAGTACGGTCGCAAGACTGAAACTCAAAGGAATTGACGGGGACCCGCACAAGCAGTGGAGTATGTGGTTTAATTCGAAGCAACGCGAAGAACCTTACCAGGTCTTGACATCCCTCTGACCGCTCTAGAGATAGGGCTTTCCTTCGGGACAGAGGAGACAGGTGGTGCATGGTTGTCGTCAGCTCGTGTCGTGAGATGTTGGGTTAAGTCCCGCAACGAGCGCAACCCTTGATCTTAGTTGCCAGCAC